>NZ_JBQFTX010000004.1:0-383730 GCF_056538905.1 Ruegeria sp. BE10 | reverse complement strand
ACTGGAGATGCCAATTTTCGCACCGATTTCCTGAATCGGCTTCTTGTTCGCCTCACGGGCGATTTCGATGTCGGATTTGTAGCTCATTGGGTGCTGGGCTCCGTGCAAAGTAGGTTTAACGAACTCAAACCCGTCCGCATCTGCGACCGGGGAGGAATCGAATACTTTCTTTACGGTAAATAATTTTTCCCTTGGGTCAACCTTGGAAATACGAGGACATGACCGAATGGGCATTTATTACCCAATGGGGTCACGGATCACGCGTAACGTTTGCGCACCGCGCTAAGCCCCAACAACCAATCTTCAACGATGCGTAATTCCGGGAATGCTTTTTGCGTTGGGCTTTTAAGAAGATAATACCCAGACTGTGTTCGCACCGAGACGTCCTGAATTGGTCTGACCAACGCGCCGCTTTCAAGCAGTGGGTCGACAAGATGGGCCCAACCCAATGCGACCCCCAATCCATCGACTGCAGCTTGTATAGAGAGAGGATAGGTGTTGAAGGCCACAGCGCGTTCCATCAATGAGGTCGAAATATCATTGCCGTTGAACCACGTGTGCCATGTCATCCATTCCGCGTGACTACTGGTCACCTCAATCAGATCCAACTCTGGCAAAGCAGTTAAATCTGTCACTGTCGGATTACTACTGAGATACTCCGGGCTGCAGACCGGGAAAACAGTTTCCCCAAATAACAGCTGAGCATCATATCCAGGCCATTCCCCATCCCCGCGCAATATCGTCAAATCCATCGAATCTGACAGGCACTCTGCATCACTGTCGGAAGACACCAACGAAATACGGATGCGATCATTAGATTTGTTGAATTTTCTTAGCTGTGGCATCAACCAGAGTGACGCAACCGAGTTGGTCGCAGAGATCGAGACTGTGTTGGCCTGATGTTTAGCCAGCATGTCACGGCTAACATCCCGCATCAGGTCCAGCGACTTTTCCACAGTTGCCAACAAAATCGCACCTTGCTGCGTCAGCGAGACCGAGCGATGACCTCTGACAAACAGCGGAACATCATAATGTTGTTCCAACAGTCGCACCTTGCGGCTGATTGCCGTTTCAGAAATGTTGAGCACCTTGCTGGCCTGCGCAAAACTCTGTGCCTTCGCAGCCGCTTCAAATGCCAAAAGGTAATCGAGCGGTGGAAGGACCTTCCCGGTAATTGGCGCTTTCTTTGGCATCTGAAGGCGGTTTCCCAATCTGAAGATGATCGCAATCAAAAACATTTGCCCGTTTCGACTGGAAACCGATCAGGCAACTGACTGTTAAAATAGTGAAAAGTCAGATTTGCCTCAAGAATTTATAGGCAATGCCTCTCAAATTTCTGTTCTGCGTCTCGTGAAAACTTAGGCAGAATGAGAAAATTCGGGGCCGGAAGAGTCCGCAGATAAGAAATGTACGTCACTCAGGGAGCAAACATGAAACTCACAAACCTATTTTCTGCTGCAACCTTGGCAGCGGTAGCGGGCACCGGAGCGTTCGCCGAAGACAGCAGCGATCCGATCGTCATTCCAATTCACAACTGGTCCAGTCAGATCGTGATGTCTTACGTTACAGGTCAACTACTCGAAGAGATTGGTGACAACGTCGAATACGTCACAACAGACAGTCAGGCGGTCTACGAGTCGGTACGCTTGGGCGATGTCACACTTGAGATGGAAGTCTGGGAAGGTGCATTTGGCGCATCCTTCCGCGCCGCGCTGGAAAAGGGTGGTCTGCATGATGCAGGCGATCATGATGCAGTCACGCGCGAGGATTGGTGGTATCCGATGTGGACTAAAGAATCCTGCCCCGGCCTGCCTGATTGGCAAGCTTTAAACGACTGCGCGCATCTTTTCGCAACAGCGGAAACCGGGGACAAAGGCCGGTATCTGGATGGACCCGTCGACTGGTTGAAGCACGGTAAGGAACGTGCCGAAGCGCTTGATTTGAATTTCACGGTTATCAATGCGGGTTCGGCTGCAGCCCTTTGGGCCGAGATCGGAGCGGCAGAGGCGGATAAGAAACCTGTTCTGGTCTTCAACTGGACACCCAACTTTGCCGAAGCTGTCTGGCCAGGTGAATTTGTTGAATTTCCGGCCTGGGAAGATGGTTGCGACAAAGATCCATCCAAAGGTCCGAATCCCGATGCGTTGTATGATTGCGGAAACCCAGCCAGCGGTTACCTGAAAAAAGCCGCGTGGGATGGCATGAAAGATAAGTGGCCGGCTGCCTACTGCGTATTGACTGAAATTTCGTTCACCAACCCGCAAATCGCGGAAATGGCAAAGCTGGTCGATACAGACGAGCTGGAACCGGAAGAGGCAGCAGCCGAATGGCTGGACGCTAACCGCGCTGTTGTTGACCCCTGGATCAGCGCCTGCAGTTGATAAACCGGTCATTCGCGACGAAACTGGCGCGGCCTTGCCGATCTCGGTGAAGCAAGGCCGCGCCTAACAAGAAAGTAGGCAGCCATGTCCGCCACAGCGCCCGTCATCTCAGCCAAAAACGTCTGGAAACTGTTTGGAGCCTCTCCTGAGACCTATCTGAAATCTATGCCCGCGGGTCGCAGTTTCGACGAGATACGTACGGACGGTTACATCGCCGGGGTCAAAGACGTCTCGATTGAAGTTGGCCGGGGTGAAATGCTGGTCATCATGGGGCTGTCCGGATCAGGCAAGTCTACTCTGGTACGGTGCTTTTCACGTCTTCATGACATTACCGGCGGCACGATTGAGGTTGACGGTCAGAACATCATGAGCCTGAGCGAGCGCGACCTGATCGAGTTGCGACGCAACAAGATGGGCATGGTGTTCCAGTCCTTCGGTCTGCTGCCGCATCGTACGGTTCTGGATAACGTGGCCTTCCCGCTGGAAATGCGCGGTCAGGATCGCCATGACCGACGCGAACGCGCATTGGAAGTAATCAAGCTGGTGGGCCTTGAGGGTCGTGAAGAATATTTCCCGCGCGAACTCAGCGGCGGGCAACAGCAACGGGTCGGCATCGCCCGGTCCCTGGCGATTGAGCCGGATATTTGGTTCCTGGATGAACCGTTCTCCGCCCTTGACCCTTTGATCCGACGTGAAATGCAGGATGAATTCCTACGGCTTCAAGAGATGCTGGGTAAAACCATCGTCTTTATTACTCATGATTTTGACGAAGCGCTGCGTTTGGCAGATCGGATCGCGATCATGCGCAATGGCGCGGTTGAACAGTGTGACACACCCGATCAAATCGTCATGAATCCTGCCACTGAATATGTGGCGAAATTTACCGAGGACATCGACAAATCCCGCGTGGTGCATGCGAAAGGGCTGGCGAAACCGGTCAACGGGCACGCCTTGGAAGGAGCTCCGATCAATGGTGGCGCAACGATCCACGAACTTGCGCGAGTTCTGGTCAATGACAACCGCATCCTTTTGCCGGTTGCAGATGACAAAGGCGTTATCACCGGTGTCCTGGAACGCGACACTGCTCTGAATGTTCTGCTCGGAGCCGAATAATGGCGACGCTGTCCACTGATCTGACGGAGACTTCGGACAAGCCGTGGGGACGTACACGGGTACTTACCGCGCTGCTTGCAGTGGCGTTTGCACTGATCCTTGCCAAAGCCGCTGGTATTCTGCCTGAATGGCTGAACCGCATCCCCGAAGCGGCGATCCCGCCCACCGCACAAGTTCTGGATGCGATCTTCAACTTCATCCAGAATGACCTGGGCCTGATATACGTCACCCGCTTCATCGCGGAAGGTCCGCTTGAATTCCTGCTGGATACGTCGGCCAACCTTTTGGAAGGCAAGCGTCGCTGGCCCTATCTGGGACCGATCCCATGGTCTGCGATTGCCGCCGTTGCCGCGGTTGTGGGTTATGCTGTCGGTGGATGGAAGTTGGCCGCTTTGGGCGCGGGCACCTTTATCTGGACCGCAGCAATCGGCCAGTGGAAGATCGCCATGCAAACAATGTCGGTGATCGTGGTTGCAGCGCCCCTGGCGTTCTTGCTGGGGCTGGCTTTGGGTATTGCCGCATGGAAATACGGTTGGTTCGAGCGGGTCCTGAAGCCCATCCTGTCCATATTGCAAACCCTGCCCTTCTTTACCTACCTGCTGCCTGCGGTGATTTTCTTCAAGGTGGGTCCAACCGCCGGGGCCGTCGCAACGATTACATTCGCGATCCCGCCGATGATCCTGATGACAACGCTGGGGCTCAAGAAGGTTAGCCCCGAAGTGATCGAAGCGGGTCAGATGTCCGGCTGTACTCGCTGGCAGATGCTGCGCCATGTATACATTCCGGCAGCGCGCACCGAAATTCTAGTTGGCGTCAATCAGGTGATCATGCTGTGTCTGGCAATGGTCGTTCTGACCGCCTTTATCGGAATGCCGGGTCTTGGCGCTAAACTGTTGGCGATGATGGGAAGTTTCAAGCTCGGACGATCCTTCGAGATTGGCATCACTATCGTCCTTTTGGCCGTGACTTTGGACCGGATGTCCAAGGCCTGGGTGGTCAAGCAACCAGTTCACTTTGAACGCAACACGCCCTGGTGGAAGCGGCATCAAATCTCGCTGGTCGCACTGGGTCTGTTCATCGGGTTTATCCTGCTGTCGCAGCTGTTCCCGATCCTGGCTGAAGTTGGCCGCAAACAGCACCTGAGCCAAGGCAAGGAAATTGACGTGGTGATCAAGTCGTTCCTGGCGATCGACGCCATCAAGGGAACAACTGAATGGTTGCGCTGGTTCCTGAACGTCAAGGTTCTGATCCCGTTCCGGGACACGCTGCTGGCGATCCCGACCCCCGCCTTCATCCTAATAGTCGTTGCCTTTGCCTATTGGGTCGGCGGACGCCGCCCGGGTATTTATGCGGCGGTGTTTTTTACCATCGTCGCCTTCTCGGGTTGGTGGGACAGGTCGGTGATCACTCTGTATACCGTTATCTCGGCGGTTGCGCTGGCCACACTGATCGGAATACCGCTGGGCGTAATTGCTGCCCGGTCAGAACGCTGGTCGAAAAGCATACTTCTGGCCTGCGACACCGCGCAGACCTTCCCCAGCTTTATTTATCTTATCCCAGCGATCATGTTGTTCGGTGTCAATGACGTGGCGGTTGTGTTCTCGATCCTGATCTTCGCCGCCGTACCGCTGATCCGGTACACTATTATTGGCCTCAGCAGCGTTCCGCCGGAAATGACCGAAGCCGCCGACATGTCCGGCTCAACCCGTCGCCAAAAGCTGATGTCGGTACAGTTCCCACTGGCTCTGCCAACTATGGCGGTCGGGTTCAATCAGGCCATCATGTTCGCCTTTTTCATGGTCATCATCGCAGCCTTCATCGGCACGCAGGACCTTGGTCAAGAACTTCAGCGAACGCTGGCCGGAACCGAGTTGGGCAAAAACTTTGTCCTCGGCCTGAACGTGTCGCTGATGGCGCTGACCTTTGACATGGCGATCAGCAGCTGGGCGGAACAGCGTAAAAAGCGACTGGGGCTCGATTAAGATGGCACAACAGCAAAACATGCGTACTGTCGCCCGGTTCGACGATACCGGCTTTGTTAGAATGCACATGGACGGTCTGCTCGACGAACAGGTCTGGTGGAAGAATGTCAGCTTTGACGAAGTCACAGGGCAAGGGAGTTATCTGATGAAGATGGCCCCGGGAACGCGCTCGAATCCGCATATTCATCACGGTGCGGAAGAGTTCTTTGTCCTCGAAGGCGATCTGACTGATCACGACGGTTTCAGCTATCGCAGCGGTGACTTCGTCAGTTTGGCCGCCGGTTCCAGCCATTTTTCGCGCACCGAGGCGGGATGCCTTTTGGTGGTCACGCACCGCGGTGCAACCGAGTCCATTCAGGAAGGTGCATTATGAATGTGAAACCGGTTTTCGAAGTGCCTTACGAACGTAGCGGGGTTCTGGCCCCCGGTCTTCCGATTCTACCGCATGGAACGGAACGTCATCCCGTCCCTGGCGCAGGGTCGCGGGCGGTTTCGGTGTCCAAAGGCGACACGATCACATTGCTGGATCGCGATGGGATGCAACCCGCCGAGATGGTGTTCTTTGCCCCCGATCGAAGCTCGGACGCCGCCATGCTTGGCGCGCAGGGGCGCGGTCGACCAGAGGGGCTGATTGCGACTCTGGCGAATGGCTCGGCTTCGGGCAAGAAAGTGCTACGCGCGTTAGAGGTTGCAGGTTTCGATATCGGACGCGGGGATGCGATCCGGGCTTTCTCGGATGGATCACGGCCCGGCGACATGGCGCATTTCGTGGCGGAATGCGACGGTCTTCTGATCGTCTCTGCTCCCGGCGAAGCGATGCGACCCGAAGACAACAACCCGCCGACCGACATTATCCTGTACATTCAGCGTGCCGCTCCTGGCTTGGAAAAACCCGACGTGGGCCCGCCCGATCCTCTGGCCGACCCACTCAAGGATATCAACATTCAGCCTGGCAATGCCAAATCTTATGAGGTCAAAGCCGGGGAGTTCATCCAGATCGTGGATGTCAGGGGCCGCGAATGTTCAGACTTTCAGGCGTTCAGCCGACGTGCACTGGATCAGGGGATCGAACGCGAGATTGATCCCACCACGACACGTAGCCTGATGGGCAGTTTGTATCCGCAACCAGGCATATTCTCAAAGTACTGGTCGGTGGATCAAGAACCCCTGGTCGAGATCGTGCAGGATACGTGCGGCCGCCACGACACGTTCGGGCTGGCCTGCACAGCTCGGTATTATGAAGACTTGGGCTATCCTGGCCATGTCAATTGCTCGGAAAATATCAACAAAGATCTGGACCAGTATGGCATCCGGCCCCGCGCAGGTTGGCCTGCGATCAACTTCTTTTTCAACACGATGCTGGACGATGACAATGCCATCAGCATGGATGATCCGTGGTCGCGACCCGGAGATTTCGTGCTGCTGCGCGCGCTGACAGATCTTGTCTGCGTCAGTACCGGCTGCCCCTGCGACATTGACCCGGCCAATGGCTGGAATCCAACCGACATTCAGGTGCGAACTTACAGAGCGACCGAAGATTTCAAACGGTCCTATGGCTACAGAAAATCTGCGGAGGCGGATGTGGAAGAAACCAAGAAAACAGCATTTCACGACTGCTTTGCACGTCATACCCGTGATTTTGTCGAATACAACGGGTATTGGCTGCCCAATACGATGACCAATCATGGCGCGATCGCAGAATATTGGGCCTGTCGGGACAAAGTCGCCGTGATGGATCTGAGCCCACTGCGCAAATACGAGGTTGTTGGCCCGGATGCCGAAGAGCTGATGCAGCTTTGCGTGACCCGCAACATGAAGAAGCTGAGCGTCGGTCAAGTTGTCTATACGGCAATGTGCTATGAACATGGCGGCATGATCGACGATGGCACTGTCTATCGGCTGGGAGAGACCAACTTCCGATGGATCGGCGGCAACGACACCAGCGGATTGTGGCTGCAGGAACAAGCGCGCAAGCGTAACATGAATGTCTGGGTGCGAAACTCTACAGATCAGTTGCACAATATCGCGGTACAGGGGCGGCACAGCCGCGACATCCTCTCGCAGATATTCTGGACGCCACCCCAGCAGCCAACCATTGAGGAATTGCCTTGGTTCCGGCTTACAGTGGCTCGGGTTGGGGATGTGCGCGGGACATCCGTCGTAATTTCTCGGACCGGGTACTCAGGCGAGTTGGGGTATGAAATCTTCTGCCACCCTAAGGACGCTGTCGAGATTTTCGACCGTGTCTGGGAAGTTGGTCAGGACTATGGAATTGCCCCGCTCGGTCTTGCCGCCCTCGACATGTTGCGGATCGAAGGCGGCTTGATCTTTGCCGGGTCCGAATTTGACGACCAGACCGATCCGTTCGAGGCCGGGGTCGGCTTTACCGTCCCATTTAAATCTAAGACCGATGACTTCATCGGGCGCAGCGCAATTGAGGAACGCAAGGCTCACCCTCACCGCAAGCTGGTCGGGTTTGATATAGAAGGTGGAACAGTGCCTTCTCCGGGCGATTGTGTACGTATCGGAAAAGCGCAGGTCGGCGAAATCACCAGCGCGATGAAGTCACCCATCTTAGGCAAGGTCATCGCCCTTGGGCGTGTTGCATCAACCCATGCGCTGGAGGGGCACGACATTGAGATCGGCCAACTGGATGGGCAGCAAAAGCGCCTGAAGGCAAAAATTGTTCCGTTCCCGCATTTTGATCCAACTAAAGAACGCGTGAAAGGTGTTTACCCCAGTAAAAATGTCCCGGATGCGGCCGAATGAAAACTTGACTGCCAAACAAACGGCCAAAGTTGTGGCCGTTTGTTTTCTGGAGCTTGTCATCGTAACTTCACCAACAACTGGCTTCGCGGACAAATGTGACCGGGTTTCCGCGCTTGAAAACTATAGTACCACGGGCGTCTCACCGAATGGAACGATGTGCAAAACGTTTGTCGGCCTGGACAATGTCCAAGGCGTTTCATGCCGATGGGTGTTTCCATTCCGGGACTCTGAAGCCATTCGCGCGTTTAACGACCTCTGGACTGAAGTAACACATTGCAAAGAGGGAACTTGGACGCAATACGACGGATCAGTCAACCACCCTGATAGTTACGTGCTGAGGGAACTTTTCACTTCAGAAGGCTTTTTTCGCGTTGCCCAAAAAGATAAGGGCCAAATCAATCGTACATTGGTGTTTTTGAGTCTCGAACATCACAATTGATGCAGTCGGTGTACATCGCCCACCAGCCCCGGAAACCATCATCTCAATGGGTCAGAGGCCAACAATGCACTAACAATCAAACTGGACCAGTCAGATGAGGCTGCTCAGAAATCCACGCATTGTGCCACTCATTCTCTCAGCCGTCGCCGCTTAAGACTTGGTTGGGATAACCACCCGACCACTTAATCCTCCTAACGCGGCAGATTTTCCCAGGTCGAAGTGCGCACCGTATGCATTGAGAAGATCAACCGCGATTGCCAGCCCCAGCCCGCTGCCTCTTACCGAAGTGTCAAGCCGTCCACCAGAGCGTAGCGCTTCGCGTATTGCGTCCTCTGGGATACCTGGGCCGTCATCTTCGATACAGATTTCGACACAGTCTTCGTGACGTTTTGCGGTCAGTTTTACTTTGCCACGACACCATTTGACTGCGTTATCCAGTAAGTTCCCCAGAACCTCTTCGATATCCTGCGTATCCATGCGCACCCAAAGCTCAGGATCGCTTTTGACTTCCAGTATTTTACCCTCTCTCTCAGCGATCGTAGTAAACAACCGTGCGAGACGTTCGACTGAGTGTGAAACATCCGTACGCGAATGGGTCAACTCAGCCGTGTTTAGAGCCCGGATTCGCGCAAGTGACCGGCCGAGTTGAGAGTCGATCCGATCTAGAGCTTCGTCAGCGATACCTGTGTCGACACCGGCCTGTGACATAGCCTGTAGTTCATTTCTCAGAATAGTGGCTGGCGTTTTCAGAGCATGTGCCAGATCAGCGGCTTGCCTGCGTGAGCCGGATACAATGTCCCGATTGCGATGCAAAAGCTGATTCAGATCATCGACCAAAGGGGCCACTTCGTCTGGGTAATCCGTGGGTGTCAGATTGTCATCCGTGTCCCAACGATGGGCGACATCCGCACGCAATTTACGAAGAGGACCCAGGATTGCAGACATCAGCATCAACGAACTTGCAACTCCAATCAAGCCAACCAACCCAAACACCGGTAGAAGACTGCGCTGTGCCGCCCGTCTTTCATTGATCAACTGCGCCTGGCTTTCCGCGACACTAATTCCCCAGACAGTTCCATCTTCGAAAGAAATTTTTTGGTATGCGCTGCGCAACGCTTCCCCCTCGGGGCCGGAAGTGTTCCAAAGGGTTGCATTTTCAGAGATGTCAGGTGGTTCAGCGATTGTTTCGTCAAACAAAGACGCCGACGTGTAAACCTCGCCGTTGCCGGTGGTAACTTGCCAGTATCTGCCGGAATATGGCGCGCTGTATGCCGGATCAAACATGAGATCACGCAGGGCATCCGGGTCTTGTGTCGTAACGCTCAACCCAACGACAAGCTGTGTGTGGCGATCTCGAAGCGTAGCGTCGAACCTGTTTGAAATTCGGGCATCGATAAACGAAAAAACAGCCAGTGTGCCCACGCCAACGGACAATGCCCCAGATGCAATCCCTCCAAGCAGTGCCCGTTGACGCAGCGACAACATCAAACTGAATCGATCATATATCCGCGACCCCGGACCGTTGTTATCAGGTCAGGTCCCAATTTGTTGCGCAGCCGGTTTATGAAAACCGCAATGGTATTCGAATCTCGGTCACCGTTATATTCGTAGATATGTTCCGAAAGTTCGGATCTGGGGATCAGGCGACCGGCGTTGTGGGCCAGGTAAGTAAGAACAGCAATCTCCTGGGCTGTTAAGTCGATCGGAACGCCATCAACAGTCACCCGCCCATTGCGTGTATCAAGAACGACATTGCCCATCTCGATAACAGGATTCAGCTGCCCACTCTGACGGCGCAATATGGCTCGGACACGCGCGGCCAGCTCGGGCAAATGGAATGGTTTGGTCATGTAATCATCTGCACCGGCATCCAATCCGTCGACCCGTTCGCTCCAACCATCGCGTGCCGTCAGGATCAAAACCGGAGTTTTTATACCCGCGCTGCGCCAGTCGCGCAAAACCGAGATGCCATCTCGTTCCGGAAGCCCGAGATCGAGGATGATCATGTCATATGGTTCGGTAGTTCCCAGATGCTGGGCATCAACTCCGTTGTGGACAATATCGACCACGCGGCCTTCAGCATTCAGCAGCTTTTTGATCTGTTCGCAAAGGTGCGGTTCGTCTTCTGCGAGTAATACTCTCATACTTTTATCTATAGGCCTGCGACCGAAATTTTAACCACTATTTTTTGCCACCACCATTACCGTTGCCACCGGAGTTGCCGTTACCGTTGCCACCGGAGTTGCCGTTACCGTTGCCGCCGGAGTTGCCGTTACCGTTACCGCCGGAGTTGCCGTTACCGTTGCCACCGGAGTTACCGTTACCGTTGCCACCGGAGTTACCGTTACCGTTGCCACCGGAGTTGCCGTTACCGTTGCCGCCAGAGTTGCCGTTGCCGTTGCCACCGGAGTTGCCATTACCGTTGCCACCGGAATTGCCGTTACCGTTGCCGCCACTATTGTTGCTCTGATTGCCCTTACTGCTGGTCTGGCTTTGTGAGTTGGATTTGGCAGAATTGCCTGATGTGGACTTGGCTGCATTTGAAATCTGGCGTCCGATATTAGAACGATTGGGCACAACGACACCGGTTTGAGCATTCACAATAACACTTATGATCTTCCCATTGGGTTTCTTTACGAGGATCCGATAGTAGACCTTGTCAGTCTGGAACGCGCGCGCATCGACCGGCGTTCCACCAAAGACTTTTTCAACGCCTTTTAGAACCCTCTTTAACCTGATGGTGCTGCCCGTCGTTGTCACTTTGCGCAATTCGGATTGCTTTAGTTCGCGCACAGCAGCATGCCCTTCCCCAACCTGGAGAAAGGCGAACAGACAAGTGATGATAAAAAGCTTTCTCATCCTCAGTACTCAATATCGCGTAATCGCGCCTCAATTCTACAGATTTCAAGATGAACTGGCGATGAACGGTCGGTTCGTCGCAGGTTCAACGATAATAGGCTTAAATTTGTCAGTTAGTTCCCGATTCCGACACGCGCACTCGTGCTGTCATGTTTCTACGCATTTCATCGTGTGTGGAAATTCGCATTCAACAAACGAGGACCGTCATGAAGATCAATACGACCGGCCTAATGAAAGCCTCTGCAATCGCAATCGCCTTACTGGGATCCACGGCAATTGTTGGCGCATTCGCGTTCCCTGATGCCGCCTATGCCAAGCAAGGCAAAGGAAACGGCGGTGGCAACGGTAATGGTGGCGGCAACGGTAACGGTGGCGGCAATGGAAATGGAGGCGACAAGGGCAACAGCGGTGGTAAAGGCCATGGCAACAGTGCGAGTAGCGGCAAAGATAAAAACAAGGGTAACGGGTCAGCCGCATCCACGAACGGAGCAAGCAAAGCGGCCGGAAAATCTGGTCACAAGTCAAAAGGCTCCGCAGGGGTCAATTCGAGGTCTTCTAAGAAGGGTCAATTCTCTTTGAAAGGCTTTTTTGGCGGTAATAAAAAGCAAACTGCCAAAAAAACGCAAAGGAAGGGAATTGGAGGCCTGTTCAAAGGTAGCAAGCCAGTAACCACCGCAAAACAAACAAGGACTACTTCGGTCAAGCGGTCCTTGCGCCCGCCAAGCAGAAAAGCAAAGATTCTGGAAGATAGTACGCTTGCGCTTGAACCGCGCAATCTCGGCAAGCTAAACGGCGCCATTAACTCCAGCCCCAAAGCAAAGCTCGCGCATATTGCAAACGGTCAGTACAAGAAAGGTACCGGGCCGGTCAGCCTTGCAGCGGGCCTTGCCGTTGCGGACACCGAATTCAATCACATCATGGGTGAAGACAACACGTTAAGCCCCAAAGACGTGAAAGAAATCAACGCAGCGCTAGATTACTTGGACGAAGCCCCTCTGTCATTGGAGGAAGCTGAGGATATCCTTGCCAATGAGGAAGCCAACCCTGGGACAATTGACCCTGAAGCTTTGGAAGACGCGCAAGCCGTTAAAGATGCACACGACTTAACCACGGATGAAGATGGTAATCCGATTGATCGACCTACGGAAGATCAGTTGGCGGCCGCAGAAGCCGTGCATCAGGCAGAAGACAACCTTTTGGATCACCACAAGGGCGGGTTTTCAGAAGATGACGCCATCGCAACGCAACAGCAGGACAATGTTCTCGACGCTGTACGAGCCTCTAATCCTGACGAGGAAGCCGTCAAAACCGCGCTTGGCAGTTCGTATGACGAAGACAAGTATGATGACGACGATCACGATGAGGATGAAGCCAATACAGATCCGGTCGATGACGGTCAGACGCCTGAGGGAGAACAAGTGGAAGAACTTGTTAGCAACGGCTAAGTATTCTGCCAACGAGACTCCGGGCGACGCTTTTGCCTTGCATTCGTCTAACATGAACCAGAAAAAGTACCTTAATTCTGAACCTTAGCTTAACACAGCAAAAAAGCCCGCTCGGATTGGAGCGGGCTTTTGCATTTGTGTTTTCCCGGGTAGGACGTTTCCCGCGAAAACTGCGGACGTCAAGATGTAGGGTCAGACGTCCTTCTTGCTCTTTCAAGCTGCTCATTCCTTGCGATAGCTTTCAGAGCAATTTCGACAGGCGGGAAACGCCCGCTTCTGGATTTCGTGCTGTTAGACAAGTGTTTGCGCGCGGTGGAACGTGGTGGTTCCAAGTGTACAGGAACCTGATCCATAGCGCTTTCAGTGGCAGACTTAATCATGCAGTTCCCCTTCCAGGGAGCCAAGTACCCATAACTGTCTCGGCTCGGTGGAAGGAGTATGCGCGATGCCTGTTGAACACCACGAGAACACATTGTTCACCTTTGGTTAAAGTTGTCGCCGGAACGTAAACAATGTGTTGAATTGCTCTTCGCCGCTTGTAACCAAACTATAATTTGGGTTGCTCTAAATATTATTCGAATAACATCAGCCATGCTTGGCTTTGTGCCATAGCTTAGCCGTCGATCAGACCAAAGGGTGTCTTGCTCGGTTTTATGGCTAACAAGGCGCGTTGCAGAACTGGCATTCCATTGCTGTCAACCGAAGTTAGCTGTTTCAGCGTCTCTGGGCCTGCGGCCTGCTTGAATTTTTCGATTTAACAAGTGCAACAGTTCGACTTGATTAGAGGCACCCGTCTTCGAAAATACCGAGCTTAGGTGCGAACGAACAGTCGTTGGGCAGACAGTCAGGGCTTCTGAAACCTTTTTAACTGTCATTCCTTCCTTCAGCATAGCGCAAACCCGAAACTCGCACCGGCTGAGCCCTGCTGGATTTTGAGGGCCCAGGATTGGAACATGCTCGGTATCCGAAACTTCTTTCAGATTATGATTGCGACCCTTCTCCAAATACGAGGAGATTGAACCAGGCGTTCGCTTGCACCAACCTGACGCAAGTGTCGGCGCCAACATGGCTAGTAGGTCCAGATCATATTGGGCAGGTTCATGCCTGAAATGCAGCTCGATGTGATCCACATGCCCGCCGGTTGTATCAAGCGGAACCACGATCACCTCGCCCAGCGCCTTTAAATTACCCTCAAAATGACGAAGCGTTGCTGTGTTGCCCGCAACCAACGCGTCTGACAACGTCCAAATTGAGCCCACCCGTGCCGTCAGAAAACTTTCACCCAGAACCCGTTCCACCAGAGTTTGAGGTTGAGAGGGCCAAACCTTTCCTTCCTCGCTGCAACACCGGGCAATATATTTTACTTTTCGTTCCACCTTAAGTGTACGTGCAATTAATGCGGCATCCGCATTAACCAACTTTATTAGCTTATACAAAACGTGTGGAATGGAGTTTTTGCTCGTTAAAGCATGCGTCCATTCCATAACAAAATTGAAACTATTTTGCGCCTGGGCGCTCTTGGAGAAAATGATACTCATTACCCTACTAACCAAAACAACAAACGTTGCGAGGCAGAACTTTCTGCCGCGGCCCCACCGCAATTACAAACTTGTTCGGGGTTCATGGGTCCAGCAACTGATTTTAAGACCGTGCCTGTAGGGCAGAAAAAGAGTGAGCAGCCTCCAATATTTACATAACCAACTGTTATTATGACGTAAAACTTAGATACCGAAAAACAAATACCCGACACTTGGATGCCTCAAAGGAAAGATATAGCGACGAGTATTATTGAGCTTTCCAGCCACAGTTGCACTTCGAATCGCCGCATTGTTTCCAGACCGACTGATTCGATTGGAGATTAAAGCCTTGTTAATGCGGTGTTTATTTTAATATCTTTTAAGAAGTTTTAGTGGTAATTAAATCTTCTTTTGCGTGTATTTTTCCTATTTTTCGCGGAAGGCGGAAGTTTTCATCACCGCTACCGTTATTTCAGAGCCAATGCGAATTGCCTGGCTTGCGCTGCGATAAATGCAGCGTGGATTTCAATTTAACCTTTCGGGGGAAACATGACCAAATTTATGAAGAAGTTTGTCAAAGAAGAAAGCGGCGCGGCAATTGTTGAATATGGCCTTGCCCTTTTGGTTGTCGCGTCAATTGCGGTTGGTGCGTTCTCGTATCTTGGAACCACCACGAACACGAACGTAACGGGTGCTTGCGCAGCTCTGGGTAGCGCGACCTGCTGAACCATTGGTTCCTTGCGATTTGCAAACCACAACAACATTCTGCGCCGTCCCATCCGTGTAGCGGCGCAGAATACACCGCCGGGATTTTCGAAACCTAACCACTGACATTTCGAAATTTTTGAGCGTAACTTTTGGAGACAGAGATGCGTATCAGACCAGTTATTACCACATTATTTGGAATTGCGATTGCTTCAGGCTCTGTGTTCCTGGCGAAGGATTACATCCAATTTAACACGACTGCACCCAGTGCCACGACGAACGCCGATCTCGTTGAGATCTACGTTGCGCGCTCAGAAATCGCATTTGGTCAAACAATAGAAAATCATCACGTCACAACTCATCTCTGGCCACGCGAAGCGCTACCTGCCGGGGTTTTCACCGAGTTAGGCGTACTTGTTCCGGATAATCGCCAACAGCTGCGTCGCGCTAAGGGGCGGTTCTATCCCGGTGAAGTCATGCTTATTTCGAAAGTTTCGAATTTTGGCGAAAAGGTCACGCTGGTTCAAAAGCTGGGTGAAAACACGCGCGCCATGGCGATCGAAGTGGACGCCGTGACCGCGGTCGGCGGATTTGTCACTCCAGGTGATTGGGTAGACATCGTTTTGACACAAGGTGCGAAAATGGATTTGCGCGCCGTTACTATTTTGCAGAATATCCGCGTGATTGGCGTCGATCAGCAATCCGAAGAACTGAGCGATCAACCCGAAATTGCCCGCACGATCACAGTAGAAGTAACCCCTCAGCAAGGTCAGCGCCTGGCTTTGGCCCAAAAGGCCGGCACCCTGAGCCTCACACTCAGAACGTTGGACGGCGTCGAGGATGAACCGATGGAAATGGTCCGCCTGCGCGATCTTCTGCAAGAGGAAGGTCCGGTTGAAAAAGTCGAAGCGCAACCGACAATCATTGTGAACCGCGGCACCGAAACCGAAGTTGAAGTTATACAGAGAAGCTCTCGTGGAGCCGACGACGCGACAGAAGTGGAAGCCGTTCCAAATGCAGAGTCCCGCGATCAAACGGACGCCCAGTCGACACCGGCAGCCATCAACTCTGGCACCAAGCCGAAAGCCCGCTCGCTTAAAGTCAGCCAGAACACTGCACAGTAAGGCTGCGTCATGCGTCGGACAACAAACATATCATTCTTTGCACAGGACGAGCGCGGCACGGTCGCTATTCTCTGGGGTACAGCATTTGTCGCATTTCTCGGGTTCTTTGCAATCACGATGGATGTAGGCCGAATGAACTCGACCCATGCAGAGCTTCAGTCCTTCGCGGACCATGTAGCCTTGGCAGCCGCTGGTGAGTTGGACGGACAACCCGACGCCATCACCCGCGCAACCAATGCAGCGGCCAACTTGATCAGTGACAGCCAGACATTTGCCAATGGGTCCGCCACGCTTTCGGGTTCATCGGATTATACGCTTTCGTTTCATTCCGCTCTGCCGGTTTCGGACCTCACGCCGTTGGGCGCAGACGTCACGACCAACCCAAGAGAAGCCAAGTTTGCTCAGGTCGTGCTAACGCCCAAATCTCTCAGCATGAACCTTGCTTCAGCTTTGGACCGGATGCTTGGCGGAAGCGGCATATCGGCCAGCGTTTCGGCCGAGGCCGTCGCCGGTTACTCCAAAGCGGCCTGCGATATCTCACCTTTAATGTTCTGCTTACCGCCGGATTGGGAAAATACCCTGACCGTTGGTGATCAAATCTTACTGCGCAGCGGTGGCAACGGAACTGCCTGGGGACCGGGCAACTTCGGGTTTATCGACCTAGCAACATTTGAAGATGCCTCCGGCGTATGTGCGGATGAAGGCGGGAATAAACTCGCCTGCCTCATCGCGGCGCAAAGCCAGATCACGCAATGCGTCCTCACCAATGGTTTGGATACCGAACCTGGCCAGAAGGTCGGAATCACCAATGCGGCGTTCAATGTCCGCTTTGATATTTTCCGTAGCGTACTTAACGGTGAGAAAAACAATCCGGACTTTGCACCGGCTCCGAACGTCATCAAAGGGATACAGAAAAAGGGTGGTGGTTCCTGCATTCAGGGTAACGAAGAAGTCACGCCTGATACGATCGCACTTGGTCGCGACACTTGCATGGCAGCAGGTACGTGCGGTGGTAACAACCGGTTCGGAGACGGTGTCTGGGATCGCCAAGGGTATCTAAACCGGAACCATGACCTTGCAGATGGTATCGCAGACGGAATTGGCAGCGATGCTCACCTCCCGGCTCTTAGCGTAACGGATAGCGTGTTCGCTGGCACAAGATACGGAATGTATCTGCGGGAAATCGCGTACGGCAACAGCAACCCACATTCACCACCGAACGCAAACTCGATCCTGGACCCTTCGCTTGCCGAAACCGGTCGCCCGATGTGTTCGAACCAAATGTCGACTAACCCAGCGCGTCGCGTCGTGACCGCAGCAGGCATTGATTGCGCTCAAAACCCGGTTTCCGGCTCGACCACAGGTGTTCCGGTCACAAAATTTGTTGCCGTCTTCCTGACCGAACCGGTGGGGGATGACGGTAGTTCACCGCCGAGTTTTGACATCCATGGCGAGATTGTCGGCTTTCCTGACGTTTCAGGCGTCGGCAGCGGCGGCAATGGGTTCGGCGGTATCTTTCGCGACCTCGTACAGTTGTACCGTTGAGGGGGCGCAGGATCATGAAAACTCGCCTCGCAGAATCCCTCAAACGCTTTGTAAGAAAAGATGATGGCGCGATCCTCGTGGAATTTGGCCTGGTCATGCCACTCATGCTGTTGCTGCTGGCGGTCACGTTGGAATCTGCACGTATGATGTGGTCATACCAATCGGTCATAGCAGGCGTTCGCGACGCCAGTCGCTATCTGTCCAGAGTCACTCCGGCAGATATCTGCACCTCTGGTGGCTCTGTTGCGGGACTCACTACTACTTTGAAGGGCATCGTCGAAGACGACAAAAATGCCATCAGCCTGTTCCCGCCCAGCATAACGGTCAATTCGGTGACACCCAGCCTGTCCTGTGTGTCTGGAACCTATAGGGTCAACCCAGCCCCAGTAGGCACGGTAAGTGCAAACATCACTATCCAGTTTCCGATGGGCAGCATCCTGTCTCTCTTTGGCAGCGGACTATCGTCCGTGACGACGGATGTCTCTGACACTTCACGGATTTTCGGACAATGAAAGGTCAGCTTCATATCCACACGCGCTTGCTTCGCCGAGGGCAGAAAGTTCTTCAGGATCAAAGCGGCGGCGTTCTTGTCGAGTTCGCCATAGTCGTTTCCCTGTTTCTGTTCCTCTTCATGGCGTTATTGGATTTCGGCCGCATGTCCTTTAGCGTTGCGAATGCTCAAAAAGCCTCGCAACTGGCAACGCGCATTGCAATCGTACGACCGCCTGCATGCCCCGGAGTGCCCACGACGCATCAGCGAGGCACATCTACTTCGTCACCGAGATTTGGTACGTCCTGCAGTGCCTCGACCGGGGTTTGTGCGGATCCTCAAACCCCTTCGTGTTCGGGTGTCGCAACCAATGCTACGGCCTCGGAAATCTGGACCCGGATTAGCCCGCTTTTGCCCCCGGATGCCACAATAGACAACTTAACGTTTCATTATGACTTCAATCCCAATCTGGGTTTCTTGGGTGGCCCGTATACACCCATGGTCTCAGTCGAATTGAACCTTAACGATTTTCAATTCGTGTCACCGTTGGCCGCGCTGGCAAATGCCGCGAGCGCAACTAACAGCACAATATCTTCGACAGTCGGTTACTCAAACTTCAGCGTCTCGCTGCCTGCTGAAGACCTTGCATTAGGAGAGTCAGGATGAGAGATCAGAATGTTTTCACACCGAAATCACAGGCAATTATGCTTGTTTCGGAAAACGAAGAGATCGCGCAGCTGGTTGCGGATGTCTTTCCCGTAAATGAGGAAAATAAAGTCACCAGGAACGGGGCATCGTTTCAGATGTTGAATGGAACTGCCCTCGATCTTGCATTCAAGCACGATCTGGTGATCTTTGAAATCGACCCTGATGACACAGGAGAACTCCGCGCTATCGAGGCTGTCCTGACGCACCGCGACGATAACACCTTGTTTGTTGCGCTCACTCAGAATGATCTGTCGATCTCCAAGGCGCGTGAATTGTACAAGATCGGTATTGATGAGGTTTTGCCGCTGTCAATTGATGGCGAAGGTTTGAAAGCCGCAGTCAGTGAAAAACTAAATGCGCGTGCGGTTTCGCAAACCACTATTTCAGACGGTTCTTCGGCGTTGGGCAAGGTGATACCAGTCGCAAAGGCGCGCGGTGGAATCGGGGCTTCAACAGTTGCTGTCAACCTTGCGTGCTCGCTTGTCGGCGGCAAGGGATCTTTCTTCAGGAAATCTGCAAAAAACCGAGTAGCCCTTTTGGATTTTGACCTTCAGTTCGGAAACTCGAATGTCTTTCTGGACATCGAGGACAACGGCGGATTCCTTCAGCTAATTGAAAATTCTGAAATTCCTGATGATCACCTTTTGTCTTCGATCCTGCAAGAGCATGGGCTTGGCGTTGACGTTCTGTGCGCGCCTACCCCGATGGTGCCCCTGCAATCGATGCGGCCTGATCTGATCGAAGGGATGCTGGACCTTCTGCAACAGCGCTATGATTATATAATCATCGACCTTCCCTGCGCCGTTGTTGAATGGGTTGAACCTATTTTCAAACGGGCCACCAAATTGGCTTTGGTTACCGATACTACTGTCCCCTGCGTACGCCAGGCGCGGCGGTTGATTGATTTCTACCGCGAGGCAAACGTCGGCCTTCCGGTGGAGTTCGTGGTCAACAGAGAGCGGAACACTTTGATCAAGCCTTCGCATGTCCGCGAAGCCGAGAAGGTATTGAAAACAAGCCTGAAACACTGGCTACCCGACAATTCGAAAGTTGCCAGAAATTCCGTAGATCTTGGACGGCCGATTGTGGACATGAAGCCGCAATCGGACCTTGGAAAAGCCTTGGCAAAATTGGCCGCTGCGGTCTCGGCTGAAACTCAGCCCGTGGCAACGAAGAAAGCGTAAAAGGAGATCAACGTGTTCAACGAATTTAGATCACGCAAGGTTGCTTCCAAGTCGAATGTGCTGACACTGGATCGACCCATTGACATGCCCACCAAATCCAAGGCGACTCCTGACCCCGTGGACGTCGACCTGCAGGCGCATCTAGAACTCAAAAGCCGCTTGCATGGTGAGCTTCTGGACCGGCTCAATCTTTCGGTCATCGATAAGGTTGAACGATCGGAATTGAAACGCCAGATCGCATCTTTGGTAACCGGCCTGATCGAGGCTGAAAACCTGCACATGCGGTCTGAGGCTTTCACTGCGCTGGTTGATGAGCTTATCCACGAAGTCATGGGCCTGGGGCCATTGGAACCGTTGCTGGAAGACCCGACTATCAACGATATTCTCGTAAACTCTTTTGATCAGGTGTACGTCGAACGCTTTGGTCTTCTGGAGCTTTCTACTGTTCGCTTCCGCGATGAACGTCACTTGCTACGGATTATCGACAAGATCGTCAGCAAAGTTGGTCGGCGTATCGATGAGTCTCAGCCCTGGGTTGATGCGCGTTTGGAAGACGGCAGCCGCGTTAACGCAATTATTCGGCCGTGTTCCGTCGATGGACCAGCTTTGTCAATTCGCAAGTTCTCCCGCAACCCTCTGACAATAAAAAAGCTTGTTGATCAGAACAGCATGAATGATCAGGCAGCCAAACTCCTTGAGGCACTTGTCGAAGCAAGGTTGAATATCCTCATCTCAGGCGGTACCGGCACGGGTAAAACAACCATGCTGAACGCTGTGTCGTCGTTTATCGATGGCAAACAGCGTATCGTTACCATCGAAGACGCTGCCGAACTTCAGCTTCAGCAAAGCCATGTTGTACGTCTTGAAACCCGCCCTCCAAATGCTGAAGGGCAAGGTGTAATCACCCAACGTGATCTGGTTCGCAATGCCCTAAGGATGCGGCCTGACCGCATCATCGTTGGAGAAGTTCGTGGATCAGAATGTTTTGACATGCTTCAAGCCATGAATACGGGCCATGACGGGTCTATGACCACCGTTCACGCAAACTCGGCGCGTGATTCACTAAGCCGGGTCGAGCAGATGGTGACAATGCTTGGCGCTGACTTGCCGATCAGAACCATCCGGTCGCAGATAGCTTCGGCCATTCAGATCGTACTCCAACTCAGCCGCCTTAGCGACGGCACCCGCAGAGTCGTCAGCATTTCCGAGATTACCGGCATGGAAGATGACACGATCACAATGCAGGATATCTTTGTTTTCAAACGTCGCGGCAAGTCGGAAGACGGACAGGTACTGGGAGAGTTCTTGCCTACCGGCATTCGTCCAAAGTGCTTCGATCAGTTGGTTGCCGCAGGGATCGACGTAGACACCAACATGTTTATTCGTGGGGCTATGTCGTCATGATTGACCTGCAACCGAACACCCTGAACATTCTGTTCTACATTTCGATTTTCCTAGGAATTCTTCTTGCTTACGAAGGATTACAGCAGCTTTTCCTGCGCAAGGAATCCCTCAGCGAGGCCAGAAATCGGCGCATGAAGCTAATCCAGGGGGGCGCCTCAACCGATCAGGTTCTGCAATTGCTACGTGACCCTGCGATGACCACTCCTGGCGAAAAACCCAGTGTGATCGCCCGTTTTCGTCGTCTGCTTGTCCAGGCCGGGCTGACGATCAACCCGATCTGGGTGGTCCTTGCAGCCACCTGTCTGGCCGTGGCGGCCTTCATCGCAATATCTCGGTTCCTTGCCCCGGAAATTGCCGCAGCTCTGAGCGTCCTTCTGGCTGGCGTTCTGCCGCTGCTGGCACTGATCGCCATGAAGGATACCCGGGCCAAAAAACTTACGAAACAGTTACCGGATGCATTGGACCTTATGGCCCGTGGCCTGAAAGTCGGGCACCCAGTGGCTGTAACTGTCGGGAACGTGGCGACAGATCTTCCGGACCCGATAGGTAGTGAGTTTGGCATAATTCAGGACCAGATTAACTATGGCGACGACGTGGCAACCGCGTTTCAGGATTTTGCAAAACGTGTCGGAACAGAGGATGCGAACTATCTTGCCGTCAGCATCGGTATTCAGCACGGCACCGGCGGCAACCTTGCCCGTGTCCTAAGCATTCTGTCCCAGGTCATCCGTGACCGGCAAACCATGCAAAAAAAGATCAAGGCCATCTCTGCCGAAGGGCGTCTTAGCAGTCTAATTCTCACAGTCTTGCCGGTGTTCATCTACTTCTCAATCGAGATGTCCACACCTTCGTTCTACGGCGATGTTCGAAACGATCCGCTGTTCCCATATTTTGCGAGTGCGATAGTCGGCCTGACGATTGCCCAAGGACTTATCCTGAAGCGGCTCGTCAAATTCAAATTCTGAATGGGAGCGAAAAAATGGAATTTATTCAAAATGTTCTAAACGGCCAAGACCTTCCCCTTCAGTATCTTGTGCTAGGTGGGATTGCCGTAAGTGTTTTCTTTGTAATCCTCGGAATCTCTGGCATGACCGCAACCGATGACACGGCCGCGCGCCGGATGCGGGTCGGATCAATTTCTCGGGGGCACGGAACAGATTTTGACCTCATACAGGGGGATGACAGCGACCCGCACGGACTGCTTAAGGCATTTGTGCCTTCGTCGAAACGCGAACGTTCCCGAATTGGCAGAATGCTTAAGCAGGCTGGTATTCAGCGCAAACATGCCGTCCGATCATTTTATCTGTTCCGTTTGGTGATGGGTTTTGTGCTTCCAGCCGTTTTCGTAGTGGCTTTGTCGTTGCCGCTTGAAACTCAAGTTCAGCTTGGGATTGCTGGCCTATTGCAAAGCATCACCTGGGTGAACGCATTACAGATTGTCACCGCTTTGATGGTAACAGGTTTCTACGGTCCAGCACTCTGGCTGCGGCACCGTATAAGAAAGCGCCGCCAGGCCATCGAACACAGCCTTCCAAATGCGCTGGACCTGTTACAGGTGGCGATTGAGGCCGGGCTCGGATTTGACGCCGCAATGGTGCGAGTGGCGAATGAGATGGCGCATGCGGCACCGGAGATTTCGCAAGAGTTCACGATACTCCAACTGGAACTGCAAGCTGGCAAAGAGCGTCAGGCCGCCTTTATGGACATGGCCGAACGCGTCGGCATTGACGAGGTCAGCTCTTTCGCGAACGCCTTCCTTCAATCCAATCAATACGGCACCAGCATTTCCGCTTCACTGCGCAGATTTGCCACTGATATGCGTATCGATCGCGAACTGCGCGCTCAGGAAAAGGCCAACCGGCTACCAGTTCAAATGTCAGCCGTAATGGCCATGTGCATGATGCCCGTTCTACTGCTGATCTGCCTGTCGCCGATGGTGATCCGATGGATCAATATGTTTGGGTGATGGTTGGGTGTAATCTGAGAATTGAAGGAACAAAGAATCTTCTTTGAGCTGCAATGGATGACACGCTTTAGTTATCTGCTTTTAGTCAAATTCTAATCCTAGTACCTTGCTAACGCTGCATTTTGCTGGATAAAAGCACCAGGTATCGGTCGTATTCCAGGCGGCGTCCACTAAGCGCGAACGAACCCAGCCTCACAGGGGATCGTCTCGATTTCTCTTCGGTCCAACGCCCGAGCCAGATGAATCGCGGCAAATTCAAACTGCTCTGCCATTTGACCCAGTGTTACATAACGAGCCACAAACGCTTGCAGGCTTTGGGCAGTTATATAGCAACGGTAGTGCTGCGTGTCCGGGTTTCGCACCGTGACCTGATTTAGAAAGCCGCCATTCCGCAACCGCCGGATCGATATCACATTTATTTTCAAGCGTGCAGCCGCATCCAAGAGCGGCAGGTCGCCAGAAAATGCACGCTCCTGTCTTTCTCAGCCTTCAGCTTGATCGATCAGCAAACCAGCCAAACCTTCGACTTCTGGATCACGCGACACGCCGGTCAATCGACCTGCCGCCCAATCGGTGACAACGCGTGCCAAAGGAACCCGGTCATTCTCTGAGTGGTACGCAGATGGCGGTGATACGTTGTAGGAGTGACAATGGCGTCGAAATGGTCCCGTGTTAGACTAAGAACTTAGGTTTGGCGTTTGTGAGATTGCAGATGATAGTCAAAATTTGGGTCAACTGCCCATCCGAGAAAGTCGCTGACCAGATCGCGGACAAGCTTCTTGAAGAGCGTTTGGTTTCCTCATCGAACCGCTACACTGCGACTAGCAGTAAATATCTCTGGAAGGGAAAAATCGTAACCGCACGGGAGGTCCCACTTCTGCTGAAAACCCGAAAGGAACTTTTTGGCGCAGTCGTTGAAGCGATCCGCAGGATGCACCCTTATGAGACGCCCAGTATTCTCTCGATTGATGTTGACCAAGCCAACGGTGAATATCTTGAGTGGATGATTGAAAGCACGCGCGAGATCTAAGCAAAGCTCAAACTAACGGCCTATAGCCGCTGTATCTGTGGGCTCACTACCGACTTTCTCTGCGGCGAGTTCGGACAAGCAGATGAGCCCTGACCGGGCGTTGATCGTAATTCGGTTACTTGTTCGCTCAGCAAGTCGCGAACCCATACATACCAGACCTTCAGTGCTAGAAGGTTAAGCAGTAGGGAGACGTTGTCCGCCAGTTGTTTTGTGGTCACTTGAGGGCCCGCAGCGAAAGCCGCACTCAGATTGGTCAAAGCGAGGAACGTGGCAAGAAGCGTTAAGAGTCTCATTGCGTTTTTCCTTTCGGTTCAGATGTAGACGACGCCAAAGCGCTCTTCGATCAAGGCGAAATCTATTTCGCCGATCTCGTTCTGGCGCGAGGTTTCGGCCATAAACTCCTCAGCCCAATCACCGGGGAAGATGTAGCTGATCATCTTGGCGGTCGTATCACCGACGTTCTTCATGTAGTGGGACACGCCGCGTGGGCATTGGATGCTGGCCCCAGGCCCGGCCTTAAAAACTTCATCGCCGATTTTAACTTCCAAGTCGCCCTCAAGGATGTGGAAGGTCTGGTCTTCCCATTTGTGATAATGATCAGGAATGGACCCGCCCGGAGCTATTTCACCTGAGCCAAAGACATACTCGGATTGCGTATCGTCTTTGCCTGCGACAACCGAGGTGTACTCCTGATCCGCCATGAAATATTTGCGGCCTTCATGCCAACCGCTGACAACGGTCTTTTTGGCGGTCGCTTCTGTTTTCTTAGACATGTTGAGGTCCAATTCTGATTTCATTTGTGGGGAACGACCGGGCTGCCCCGCAACCCAGTCAGAGGTTCAATGGCCGTGCCATATGGCGTAAGCCATCCGTTCAACATGGGCTGGAAGGTTTTCTTTGTAGAACAGCCAATCTTCGAAACCAGGCAGTTTGACCGTATCCTTAAGTTCGTCGACCGATTTGCCGTTTTGTAGACCCTCCCAAACGGCAACGTACAGGGCTTCGACAAAGGTCAATTCTTCAGCGAGAAGCTCAGGCGATGAATGCTCCAGGTGGCCTGAAACCACGGTATCGTAGTCAAGCTCTGCTCTGACACGGCGCAGGGTGTTCAGAGCGCCCACATAATCATGCGTGTTCAAACGGGCGTTCGAGACCAGAAAACGCGGAAGATGCCAATCCACCCCCATTAAAACCTTGTCGTCGGGCATGTGGATCACGCTCTGGCACTGGCCGTCGCTGGACCCGAAGTACTTTAAGTCGATGATCTTATCGCCCAGTTCGATGCGATGCTCATCTGCATAGGTCACATCGGGCAGCACCACCCGGTTTTCCAGATCGCGGCTCATCAACTCAACGCACCCTTCATGGGCGATGAACTTCGCACCTTCGTCCTTGAAAATCTGGCCGCCCCGCGAATGGTCAAAGTGATCGTGCGAGTAAACAACCTTGACCACGGGTTGATCGGTCAGCTTGGCAATTTCGGCGCGCATCGCCTCGGACCGGAATTCGTGATTGGGGTCTATAACCAGAACGCCTTCATCCGTGATCACCACCAGGCTGGAATAATGCGCCATGTAGAACTGATAGACGCCGTCCTTCAGCTTGGTCATGGCCGGTGTCATTTCATCACCTGCTGCAATGGCCGCGCTTGTAAAGGTGGTAGCGGCGGCGATGGCCGTCAGAATGCGCTTCATGGCATGTGTCTCCTTTTGCGTTGGAAACAACATACTATTGACCTAATATTGGATAATTGATGTCATTGACAATTCAAAAGATACAAAAAGTATTGAATGGACAAGCTGAAGAAAATGACCGTGTTTGCTCGCGTGGTCGAGCTGGGAAGCTTTGCCGCAGCCGCGGAAGATTTGAATGTTAGTCCGGCCATTATAGGGCGACATGTGGCCGATCTGGAAACGATGCTTGATCTGCGCCTCATCAGCCGCACAACACGTTCGATGGAAGTGACCGAAGCCGGAGCTCGCTACTATCACGGGTGCAAGGCCACCCTAGAACAAGTGGATGCACTTGAGCAGGACGTGGTTGCACAAGAAGGTGGGCTGTTATCTGGAGCAATTCGCGTAGCTGCTCCGGAAGGGATCGGTACGCCACTGTTGCTGGATGCGGTGCAGAGCTTTCAGACGCTTCATCCCGAGGTGTTGTTTGATCTGGTGTTTGAAAATGAGCAGACTGACTTCGTCACCTCCAGGGTGGATTTGGCCATTCGGTTAGCGATCAAGCTGGACGATAGCAGTCTGATCGTTAGCAAGCTGGCTCAGACATCCCTCGGTTTGTTCGCGTCCCCCTCTTATCTACGCGCATATGGAACACCCACAACGGTGGCCGATCTAGACCAACATTGCTGCCTCGTCTTTGGTGCTTCACGGTTCGGTGACAGTTGGCCGCTCGTGACAAATAGAGGGATGCAAAAGCTGCGCCTGCCCTGGAAACTTGTCATGAACCACACCAATACTTATCGCGAAGCACTGGTGCGTGGGTTGGGGATCGGATTGCTTCCAGAAATCATGGCGATAGACTTGGTGGAAGCGGACCAACTTGAGCCAATCAATTTTACAGGGCAGTTCCCTGATGTTGGGGTGTTTGCAGTCTACCCCGAAAAAGCCTTCCAACCTCGTCGGGTTGGTCTATTTCTGGACCACCTTCGGCAACAGATCAAACAACATCTGGCCTGACCGAAAAAGCGCCCCCGTGCTGACTTAAATTGCACAAAGCCGAACTTGGGATGTTTGCAGCGAACGGCGGCTCCGTCCCGCGTTGCGGTCATCGGCGACAGGGGGCGCGAGCGGCAGGCTCTCACAGCCACTGGATGATTGGTGGTGCCGTAACGAACCATGAACGTCGCCGAAGGGGTGTTATGTGAAGCGATCTCTGGTTGAGTGGTCAGCTCCCCTGCGGATCAAACGAACCATTACTAAATCGCCGGATAGCAGTCATTGATCCTGCGCGCGGAGAACGTCTGTTTCGAGCCCAAGGCGGTCATTGTGGTTTTGTGCGGCGCGCATACAGCTGGAGGATCTCTGCTGGTTTCGGTTCCAAGCCTCATCGCAGCTAACCTCATTGAATTGCCCGGCGCTCTTTTTCCGGCCAGAATTCATCAACCACGACATATGCGATGATTACAAAAAAAGCGGCGCTGGCAACTTGCAATACGCGAGTGATGCTCTTGACGTCAGCCTCGTCTGAAAACGGTGCAACCGAACCGCCATATACAATCAGAACTGTTGTAATAGCGGAACCGGCGGCGGCGGCGAGCGGTACTTTTGACTTTCCAAGTGCTCCGAGTGTTAGGCAAAAGAAAAAACACAGCAGAATGGGGGTTATAATAACCGGAGCTATTACGTTTATTTCGTAGCATATGATGGATACTGCCGCCCCAAGAAGGTTTGCCGTCAGCATAGCTTTTGCAACTGTTTTGCCTGCAGCGGGCATCGCTGCAAGCTGCTGGCTCAGCAGGGCGACAAAAAACAGAACCAGTAGTGCAGATGCGCCGGAAACAAAAAACGCCAAGGCAAACGGCACTGTTACAAGCGACATCCTGACGATTCGGCGATGTGGGTCGAAGTTCGGCGACGATGCGGCCTTCTTTTGAGCGGGCGTTTGAGGTTCAGCGGGTATCAACACGAACATCAGCGTTGATACAAAGCCCGCAAACAGCAGGTTCAACGGTATCCAATACACGAGCACCAAAGCCAGATCCTGTGATTGCAGAACCAGGTTCGGAATCATCAACGCTCCCATGAGAGCTATGACGCCCGGTAAAACTCCGGCTCCGGAAACCGACCACATGAAAGACAGGATTATTCCAATGGCCACCAGAATGAGAAAAACAAGAGGATATGGTGAGAAGATTGACGACACCAAGAATGAAATGAACATCAATCCAATCGAAAAGACAAACAGCTTAGCAAATGCTGCCAGAGGCAATGCAGCGGGTGCCTGCAAAAACAGTGCGGTGAACACCGCCCCAACGACGGCGAGTGGCCAGCCAAGAAATAAGCCCAAGGAAAAGACGCCGGTAACACCAACCGCAAGCCGGGCGACAGAGCGTTGGTCCTCAGTACGCATAGGACAGAATTGAGACCAAGCGGATGTAGGTGCGGCCTACGAAGTTCAGTAACGAGTTGTCGCTTAGGTACATAATCACATCGGCCTGCCCGTTCAGCTGAAAGCGAAGATCATCTTCGGTGCTTCCGGCTTCATAGCCCGGCAAAACGATCCTGACTGGGAACCTTTCAGGCTCCCGCAAAAAACCTTTGGTACTTGGCGGGCTCGCCAATTGCCCGGGCTCATCACCGCCACTTAAGGAAACGGCCGCGCTAAAGCTCTCGATAACGCCCGGAACAATCTTACCGGGATGCATGTCCAACACTACATCAACCGGAGACCCTATCGAAGCTCTTCCTAGGTTGTTCTCGGTAAAATACGCCTCGATCCAGACGTCCGTTGCATCAAGAAACGTCAACAGATCCTGGCCGGATCGCGCATACGTTCCGGGGGCTATCAGCAGATTAGTGATGACACCTGTCGCCGGAGCACGCAGTTCCGTCCATTCAAGGTTTAGTTCTGCATCCGCCAAGGCCGCCAACGCGCGCTGGATTTTCGGGTTTTCAATCCCGTCGTCACCAAGCCTCTGTTTTGCTTTTTCCAGATCCGCTTTTGCGTTCTCAAAGTTTGCCTCAGACTCTGCCAATTGCCCTCGTGCATCATCCGCCTTTGAGACGGCAATCAACCCTTTCTTTTCGAGCGCAAATACGCGTTCCGTTTGAATGCGCATCGTATCCAGATCGCTCTGCGCCCTTGCGAGTTTGGCCTGTGCTGCACTTACCTCGGCCGAAGACGCACCCACCTCTTGGGTCGCCGCTTCAAGATCAGCTTCCGCTTTTGAACGCTCGATTTCGTAGGGTCTGGAATCTATTCGGACCAGAACATCACCCGCCGAAACAACCTGTCCGTTTTCTACCAGAACCTCAGTTACCGTTCCGGTCACCTGAGGCACGATTTGGGTAGCCACCGCTTTTACTCTGGCGTTCCCGGTAAATGGCGTTTTCCGATCAGCGACCAAATACCAAACAAGAAAAATCAGAATGACTGCCAAGGTTGTCCATATCGTCTTCCTCATTTCCCGGCACCTTCTGCAGCGGCCTCGGCTTCGGGCGACGTATCAATCCAAACCTTGAACAGCTCATAGAACACAGCAAAGAGTACCGGCCCCATAAAGACGCCGATCAAACCGTACGCCATCATACCTCCGAGAACACCGATGAGGATGACCAACATGGGAGTCTCAAGGCCTTTTGAGATGAACACGGGTCTTAGGAAACTGTCCATTATCATGACTGGAACGGCCAATATGGTGAAGATCAAAGCTGTTCCGCCGGACATGGAACTCCATGCATAGATAATAACCGGTATAAGAACCAATCCGGGCCCGATTTGGATAATCGAGAGTATCAGGCAGACAAATGCCAGCGTGGCGGCCGAAGAAATCCCAAACAATGCCAACAGTATCCAAACGAAAACCGCCTGAATGGCTGCTACGCCGATCACGCCTTTTGTAACGTTCCGGATCGTTGCGCCTGCCAGTGTTACGAATTCACCGCCGCGTGGTGCGAAGACGCGGTTGGCAAAGCGCTGAAGACCCTGGACCAAATTTGGCCCAGGGTTGAACAATGCCCCCATAATCAACACGGACAGAGCTAAGCCAAGCAGACCGATTCCGATGCCCAGCACCTTACCGAAGAGCGATTTGGTGATCTCAAGGATTTGCGTGCCGTATTTTGCAAGCGCGCCGTCAAGATTGCGCTCAAACATTCCCCAGACATCGGCTATTTTGTTTCCCACCAAGGGCAACTCCTTGAGACCCTCGGGCGCAGGTGGGACTTTCAACTCACCTTTGTCTGCTTGTTCCGCGAATTCAGACCCAAGTTCTGCGGCACCAGACACCGCGGTAGCGACTGGCCCGAGGGTCAGAACAAGGCCCAACAAAACCAAGATCGTCGTGGCAAGTTTTTTCCGCCCTCCCAGCTTGGACTGAAGCCAATCAAATGCCGGGTATAGCGCCACACAGAGGATCGTTGCCCAGATAACCACGCTCGCAAGCGGGGCCACCATGACTAAGGCGCTGTAGAGGAATAGTCCGAGAAAGAGCAATCGTATTGCCAGATCGACAATCTTTGCGTCCTGTGTCTTTTCCATTCCATCCCTCCATGTGTTTTTCGAATGTTACACTCAAAAAACATAATATGTATATTTTTTTGAATTTTAGTGATCATCTATCAGCTTGAAGACACGAATGAATCTGGGCCACAGCTTGAGGTGTCCAGTCAAACCAATGTCTGGGTGTGAACTCGATTTGGCCAAATTGGGATAATCTACTTGTCCGCTTTTGTGTCGTCTTGGGACAAGATTGTATCTGCCACTGTCGTCGCTGCGGTTACGAAGACACCGAGACCCACGATGATGTATACCATTGTGAAGATCTTCCCTGCCGCGGTTTCAGGTGAGAAGTCACCAAACCCCACGGTCGAAATTGTCACGACAGAAAAGTAGATTGAGTCGAGCCAACTCCAACCTTCGACAAAGTGGTAAAAGACCGAGGCCCATAAAATCATTCCAACTGTGAAGGCAAGAATGCCTTTCACTCTACCGTCCTTGAAAGCGACGCCAATTCCTCGTGTTATTCTAGTCAGTGAATTCATTGCACCCTCATCTTCGAATAATTGCATTTGTACCAGAGTTGAGGATTTACGGAAGGAACAATGCTGATTTACTGAAAGCTGCCCGATAAGAACTCTCAACCAGAGTCCCAGATTCATCGATGCTATTCTGCGCACGATGGTCCGACAGGTACAGATAAGCAGATCCCTTCATTCGAGTGATTTGGAAGCATGAACAGCCGTGGAGGTTCGATTTTGCAAGCTAGCAATCGACCTGTTCGCCTACGCGCCAAGTATCTTGCTGCTAGGTCTTTCGTCTCTAACGCGAATAGAACCCATCACGGAGTTCTTGCCTTAGGCGCAGACGCTCTGGGTACTCTTTCAGGAATAGTTCGGGTGGCTTGCCCTCCCAAACTTGCGCATAAACTCGCATCTTGTTACCGCCATAAATCTTCGCAAGGTCCTCATTGGAATAACCCTTCGCCCAAAGATCATCGGTAATCGCCGCAAGGATTTTGGCCAGTTCACCGTTGCCAGTGGCCCCTTTGTTGAACGCATCGATCATGTAGCCGCCGTCGTCGTACATGCTCGCGTTTGCAGTTGCGAACTGTACGACTAGTTCAGTCGAGAACATGTCGTCCGTTGCAATCCCAACATGGTCGACCCCCACAAGTTGGACATAGTAGTCGATCATATCAGCAGCTTGCTCGGGTGAGATATCCTCAGGCCAAACACCGTCCATCATCCATTCGGTGAAGGTCGGAGAAATATAGCCGCCCGATTTGGCCGCACGCAGCGCCTCTTCGTCGGGAATGGCCCGATAACAACCGCGTGTCGTGGCATTGGGTTCGTTCGCATAAAGCCCAGCTGGGACAGAATGCGTATAGACATATGGCACGCCGGGATAGTTTTCATCCATGTAGTCCATGGCGTCGTTGGCCGTTTTTGAACCCGTGTGGCTTAGGTCGAGCAAGATACCGAACCGCACCATTTCATCGATGACCGACTTCCCCCAAGGTGTCAGACCAATGTCGCGCCCGTTATAGGCCGCCAACTGCCCCGATCCGGTTCGGAAAATGTCATTGTAAGCCAGGATCATACTTTTGATCCCCATATCCTTTAGCAATGCCATTTTCTTAAGATCGCCGTTCAGGATTGTGGCGGTTTGGCTGTTCCAGATGACGGCCGTCTTGCCTTGTATATGGGCGGCTTCGATATCTCGGGTTTCATTGACGATCAGGTAGTTTTCCGGTTGCTGCGCCATGGCTGAGCGAAAGTGATAGTGCTGCTCTAGCAGGGTTTCAAACGACATATCCGCAGCAGCCAGCGTCATCTCGTGTCCCGTAATGCCGTTGTCCCGAGCGCGCGCGAAGTAAGTATGAAGCTGGTCGTAGTCGGTCCAACCAGTGCCGTAGGGGCTGGCCAACATGCCGAGGACGATGGTGTCTTGTACGAATTGCTTCGCCTCTTCTGATGCATCCCAAGTCTTGCTTTCCTCGCTCGCGTGTAGTGCGCAACCTAGAGTGATCGCGATAGCGCTTACGGCCAACATGGTCTTCATGACATTACCTCATTAACTGCTTTGTTTTTACCGCCGCATTCGAACTCCTCAGAAAACGATCCGGGTTCTTAGACCGAACAGCGTAATGCTATCCTGATTGGGGTTCAGTAGCGGGTCAGAAATGAACTGCAGCGATGGCGTGATCTGCAGTCCGGGCGAGATTGAAAACCGGTAGAATGCTTCGAGCGTGAACTGGTCACCGTCTATGCCTCTTGCCTCGGCCCAGTTCAGGCCCAGCCCGGCCAAATCGGTGTTGCGACCATAGTAGCCCAGACCTGCTGAGACGGACCGGTCATAAAGCGCTGCGGTACCCTTTGAGGCCCCAGCCCGAAAGAACGGCATCCACTTATTGTCAACAAACCATGCGGCAGAGAACGCAGCGCCGTAATCTTCCGCTCGACTGCCATCGTCAGCCGCATCCGCATGCCAGAGGGTCAAATGGATGTTGTCGAAGTAGATGCGATCAAAGCCGGAGGTGTAACCAAATTCGAGTGATTTGAAGAGATTGCCGTCGCTAAACACATCAAAGGTTGGACCAGACGGGTCGGCGTTTGCGTCTGAGACGCTGGCAACAGCGTAGAAGTTTTCGCTCAGCTTTACTCCACCGGCAATGCCAAGGCCTTGATTGGGTGTGTTAATAGTCGGATTGGTATTGAAAGACAGGTTTTGGAAACCACTGTAGGGGCTGACCAACCCATAGATATCCACAAAGTCCGTTACATCAATCTGGCCAACTTGCAGCGTCCACGAACCGTTCTCGGCCCTTTGAGTCCAGAACAGATTGGTCAGCAGCAGACCATTATCGTTGAAGGCCGTTCCCGTGATTGAAAGGGCTCCGCCATCCAGCCCCAAAAACTGTGGGGCAACATCGGTGTAGCTGTGCCGATCTTCGATCTTGAATGTCAGAGAGCCGCGTTCAGTTGCCTGCCAACTACCGTAGAAACGCGCAATCCCACTTGCCGCTTCGCCGGTTCCCAGATCAGCATTTGTGGATTGGCCCAATGCCAAGTAATCAATGTTGAAGCGAAACCCACCCACAGCCAGTCGGTCTTTCCATTGAAACCAACCCGGTGCGATATTGCGCGGAAAATCGGAACGATATTGTGGGTCGGTTAGACCATCTCCGGGCTCTAGATCAGCTTCGACCGAAGAGGGCCCGGACAGACCTTGAGCCGACGCTGCGCCAGCGAAGGCAATGCTTAATGCGGCAACCAGAAGTCTTATCATTCAGACGCCTTTGCCCCGCCGGTCTTGCGATTGCCCGCCGCGCGGATGCGATCAGCGGCACGCTGCTTCCATTCCAGCCTATCTGCCTTGGTTTCCAGAGTTTCGACACTTTCTGCTTCCAACTGGAAAGTCGCGTTCATGGGCATCTGGCCATCCACAACCATCATATTCTGAACAGACGGATCGATCGTTAGCGTGCCTGTCAGCCGAACGGGTTCATGGAAATAGCTGGGTGCCCAGCCCCCGTTCAACCGCACACGGATCATCTGGTTGGGCGGAGGTGGAGGCATGTGACTGCACATCCCTCGTTCTGGCACCAAATATGCGACAGGCCGACCGTCTGGATCATTCGGAGCAGGAATGGCAAAGCCCGCCAGTGTGATTGTCTGACCATCGAATTGTGGATTTCCGTTCGTTCCAGCCTTTCTTCGACGTTCCATCACAACTTCGCGCTGATCGAGCAGCCAGTCGACATCAATTCCATCAGTTGCCAAGGCATCCTCAGTCTCGGTCAAAAGCATTTGCCACTTCTGACGCTCTTCTTCGCTGCCGCCATCCTGCTGCAGCCTGCCGCGCAGTCGTACGACGTAGAGGACATCGTCGAATTGTTCGGGGCTGAGATCTCGATAGGGGTCTTCAAAGACCTGCGCGGACGGGTCAGGTAGGTCAGACCAGTCCAACGCGGTTCCTGGCGTCGCCATGACAGGATGACCACACCAAACCAACCCTGCAAATACTAAGGAGCGAAACCAATGGTGCATAAATTCTCTCCGGCTGTTTAGGCAGGTCAATCCAGTGTGTTTTTGTAGATGACGCCGTCCTTCATGATCAGGCGAATCGTATCTGGGCTTTCAGGCCTCGGATCGGCACCGAACCACTGATTACCCGTGCCAACAACCGAGAAGTCTTCAAGCGGGTTGCCGTCAATGAGCAGAATGTCTGCATAGGCTCCTTCCTCAATCACGCCCAATTTGCCTTCGGGATAGGGGTTCATAAACGACCCGGACAAAGCAGCGATTTCACCGCCAGTAGATGTCATTGCGACCAAAGAGGCGTGGGAACCAAAGAACTCATTATTGAGATGCTTTTCATAGGCAATTTGAATGTTGCAGGCTGCCACAGAACCTACGCAATCCGTATGAAACCCTCTTTTGGCTGGGCACTCATTCATGTTTTTTATGTAGTCGCCAAAAGCCTGCGTAGCGGACTGTGCCTTTCGTAAGCTGGCTGGGACATCTCGAATGGCAGGAATATCAAAGAGATTTGGATCAAATGCTGTGAGATTGGTTGTGATGTAGGCTCCTTTCTCTTCCATCAGCGCTGATATCTCACAATCAAACATGAACCCGTGTTCAATTGATCGCACACCAGCATTCAGTGCCGCCATGATCGTTTCTTTGCGGTAGGAATGGGCCATGACGTAGCTTTCGTATTCGTTTGCAACCTGCACGGCCGCTTCTAATTCTGCCGTCGATCCAGCCAACAACTGCCACGGGTCAAACGCTGAAACTACACCGCCTGATTGCATGTACTTCAGTTGTGTTGCTCCCATCCGGAAGTTGTTGCGAGCAAACTTGTACATTTCGGAGACACTGTCGACTTCTTGGGCCATATTCAGACGGCTGAAGTTTGAAGACTGGCCAACAGGCGCCGTAAAGTTGGCGAAATCAGCATGGCCACCACGTGTACTTAGAAAAGCAGCCGCAGGGTAGAAACGCGGCCCGGCAATGGTCCCGCTGTCGATTGCGCGACGAAGACCTCCATTAGCGCCACCTGCATCTCTTACAGTGGTAAAGCCTTGCATTAAGTACATCTCAGCCATTTGAGTGCCGTGAATCGCGAGGTCTTCCCAAGTGCTGTTGGCTTCCATTGCGGGCAACGTGGGTCCGGGCAGCATCAGGTGTGCATGATTTTCAATAAAGCCGGGGGTCAGTGTTCTCCCTTCTCCGTCAATAACCGTAGCATTAGGGGCGTCAATCGCTTCAGTTGATACAGACGTAATCAGGTTGCCCTCGACCAATACGCTGGCATTCTCGATACGCTGTTCATTCACGCCATCGAAGATATGCACGTTAGTAAACAGCGTCTGGAGTTCTTCTTGATCCTGAGCCTGCGCGGACGCTGAAAAACAAAGTCCTGCAGCGACAATTGCCGTCGAGCAAAGCGACATTCGTAGACCGGACATAAGCACTCCCTTCATATTCATGTTTTGCCAACTGTAGCCCGGAAACCTTTGCCTCGGTTGCCAGTTTCGCATTAGGATGTTCGAATGTGACTGCAAAAATGGCCACATTGTAAATCTAGTCCAAACGAGGGTGACGAGCTTGCCTTTCAACTCCACCTCTCAAGAGCATAGCGAAGGCTTTATTCGCCTCTCCTTAGCTGCTCCGTTCCTGCAATATCTCACCGAACGTAAGATCAATCCGCAACCAGCACTGGATCAGGTCGGCTTGAAAGCCGAACTGTTGTCTGACCCATCCGTGTTCGTTCACTCTGAGTTGGTCTATGGATTGCTGAATTCCTTCTCAGAAGTGTCAGGGGATCGATATCTTGGCCTGAATGTCGGAGAGACGTTTGACTTGCATCAGTGGCCTCCATTCGCTCAGGCCCTGCAATCGACCGAGACGCTGTTCGAGTTCTTTACCCGTTTCGTCGGACTTGTACCGCAGGAGTCCAATTCTGTGCGGCACAGCCTTGTCGTTGAAGCGGACAAAGCGACTTATCGTATCGAGAGGCAACAAGAGCCTACTGTCCCACCCATTCAGGTGACCGGATTTGGTGCGGCAATCTATGTACGCCTATTTCAGACCGTCGTCGGAGATGCCTGGGATTCTTCCCGTGTACGATGGGAAAGCAGATACATCAACGGTCTGCCTATCAACTACAAAGGGATCGAGGTTGGCCTTGGGACCGATCCCGGAATGCAAATTAGTTTTCCTGTGGAATGGTTGTTTTTGCACCATGTCTCTGAGGGCCCTGCCAAGCCCATCGCCTCACAGCGACAAGATGAAGAAGTAACAGTGGTAGCTGCTTTGCGATCTGTATTACGCGACAAACTGGATGAAACCGATTTGGGGCCGGAGGCGATGGCGGGATTACTGGGAATACAGCCGGAACGGTTTTTGAAAGCGCTTCAGCGGCAAGGCACAACGCTCCCACGCGAAGTCAAACGGCTGCGTGTCGATGTCGCCAAGGAGCACCTCAAAGAAGGTCAGATGACAATTTCGGAGATTGGTTTGATGCTCGGTTATTCCGACAAGTCCCACTTCACTCGCTTTTTTCGAGGCCAGACCGGAATGACACCGACTGCTTTCCGGAAAAAGTAGCGGCTCTGATGTTCCGGAAGGGAAGTCAGATCAAACCAAACTGTCTGCGGGAGTATGAAATGGAGGCGGCGTGTTAGTTGATAACGCAAAGGTCAAATTCAACTGATGTCCAACGTTGGGGGCGCCTTCTGATGTCGAACGTTCACCTAGTTTCTGGTCCAACTATGACGGTTGGGTCAGGTTCGTGTGACGTTCAACAGGAGATGTGGAACGTCAGTGATATTTGACTCAATCGACAGTCAAAACCTCAAGAAATGCTCAAATCACGTCATTCAATTTTGCCCCAAACGTCAAGCATTTCTGGCCCAAAGCGGTTAATGGCATTTCATCGGTGCTGGAGTTGATGTCTCATTTTTTACCTGCCCCACCCAGCGACTGACAAACGGGGATTTGACTGTCATGGAATTGAGAAGGTTAGTAAGATCAAGGAAATTACGTCGCGACAGAACGCGCGTTGGGTGTCTTACCCTGAGCCTCCAAGCCTTGCCGATGTATCCTCCTTGGCATTGCCTTCAGCCATTCGACTAAAGGCTTGTCGCCAACCTTCAACAAGTTCTTCCATCTGAGACAAAACCTCGGCATCTTCCGGCAGAATGCGACGAGTCAACCGTGCGCGTGTAACAGCCAATACAGACCAATTGGGATTTGGCCTTTCAGACAAGGTGATCCGATCACCGGCGCCAACTTCGCCAGGTTCGAGTACACGATAGTACCATCCGGTTCGGCCCGTCTTCTGAAACTGGTACGGCATTTCCTTGCGCCCGGTATGTAGTCCAAGTTTCCAGCACGGCTGCCGCCCCTGGCTAATTTGAACTACCGCCGTCCCGAGTGACAGGATGTCCCCGATGCAGAGGTTTTCCTCGGTCAGCCCCGTTGTTGAAATGTTCTCACCAAACGCCGCTGGTATTGTGCTGGGTGCCATTAGGCCCTCTGCTTGCCAGGCTGAATAGTGATCAAGTGCATAATGATGGATGGCTTTGTCTTTACCACCGTGTACGGTCAAATCCGCCTGCGCATCGCCTGCAAAACCGAGCGAGGTAACAACCTGCCGGCCGTCCACCCGATCTTTCTGAATGGCCGAAGACGGTTTGCCTTCCCAGCGATCTCTGATGGCTCCAAGGAAAATGCCGTCGATGTTTGCCGACAGTTCAGGATGGTTCATCTGGCTTCCTCGTGCTCAATGCAGATCTTGTCTTTTTCGCCGGGCTCCAGTGAGACGCCCAATAACTTGCAAAAACCGCTGTTTGTCGTGTCGTCATGATGAGTGCAGGATTTGCACTGGCCGAAGGATCGGCCTCCATTTGCGGCCAAAGCCAGACTGAGGCTACGCATCAGCCCCTGCTCAAGTAAGGCTAGGTTTTCTGCAGGCATATCTCCAATTGCCTGAGCAACAGGATTTGGCTGACGTACGATCTCGGCCCCTTCTTTTGTGAGTTCGTAGGAAATCGACCGCTGATCGTGTTCTTTGCGGTGCTCTTCTACATAGCCTTTGCGTGCCAAAGCCTTGAGCGTCTGTGACATCGTTCCACGGGTTGTACCGATGTACTCTGCGACATGCGACGGCGAGCGCGAGAACATGTTCGCCTCAGCGAGGTACTCGAGCGCCATCCTCTGAGTCGGGTTCAGATCTCCCGCCCATCCTTCGGAAGCATCAATCCGGGCCAGACGGTTGATCAGTGTGCGTATGCGATGATTTGTGTTCATAACACTTTTAATAGCGACTCGAAATTATAGTTGCAATGCATTTCTCATTATAGTAGCGATTCGCTATCTTTTAATTGGAGGCACCCATGAAACTTTCAACGCTCACTTCTACTTTGGCTCTGCTCATCGGCAGCACAGCTTTTGCTGATGGGAACCATGCCATTCATCAGGATGGCGCAATCATATCTTCTGCTGACGCCAGTAAAGTCGCGGATTTTGACATTCTGGCCGCGCACGCGCACCGCAATGGAAACACGGTCACTTTTCACATGACCACGAATGGATCGGCTGGTGCCTCGGTTCCGGCGGCAACCGGAGAGGTCGGTGGTTCAGACGTCTGGTCATATGTCTGGCCTACGTCTTTGGACCCTTCGGCCGTTGGGTTCGAAGGCGGCACAGGCATCCTTGCAATGGCCGCAACCAGTCATCCAGATTTTGATGACACACCGCTTTTTGACGAGAACGGTGACGGAGATCCGGCCAACGACGGCATCGAATGGCACAGCCATTGGGTTGTGTTGACCCCGACCGAAGCGTGCGGACCCGACGCGCTTGCGGTGCGTGACATCCCCGAAGGTTCCACACCCAAGCTACCTGCGACATGGCCTGGGTTTCCGATCTTTCTGGATAGCCCTGGGTTTACGCCTTTGTTTGACGGCCCTGAAATCTCGGTGAACGCAGGCTTCGCCAGCGACGTCGAACTGGAAGGTGTCGCTTACGATGGCGTCACTTCGGCCTTGCGTGTGAACGCTAATATCCATGCTCCCTTGCTGTGCGTCACAGATGTCTTCGACGTCGCATCCGGTGATCTGAGCCTGCCGGGCAAGATTCACTAACATTCGATTGCGCAGCCGCCGAACCCACGGCGGCTGCCTGCTACAGAGGACAAAGAAAATGCAAGCACCAGAGTTAGACGTCACGGAATGGTTCAACACAGACACGCCCCTAACCCTAGAAAACCTAAAAGGACGGGTTGTCGTCATTGAGGCCTTTCAAATGTTGTGCCCAGGATGTGTCCTGCACGGTATTCCCCTGGCGCAGTCGATTCAGAGGACGTTTCCTGAAGAGAAGGTAGCCGTAATTGGCCTGCACACCGTGTTCGAGCATCACAACGCTATGACACCGGTGTCTTTGCAAGCTTTCCTGCATGAATATCGCATCACGTTCCCTGTCGGCGTGGACAAACAGGGCGCAGGACCGTTGCCAAACACGATGTCTCGCTTTGGCATGCGCGGCACACCAAGCCTTGTCCTATTAGATCAGGCGGGGCAGATCGTTGCGCATCACCTTGGTCAGGTTTCGGAACTTCAATTGGGGTCCGAGATTGGCAGTCTTCTGACACAGGAGGTCGTGTCGACCAAAGGCGGCACCGTCACTGTTGATCAAAGCGAATGCAAACCAGGTAGCTGCAATGTGTGATCGGGCCAAGGTGCACACATATGGAAATCGTTTTTTCCAAGCGCCATCGCCAAACCGTAGTTTTGTCTTACACGGCGACGAAAAGCCCAAAAACACCAAACGGTGCTCGCTACCCAACAACCCACAGCGTCAGGCAAGTCCCAAAAGATCGGGGACTTGCCAATTGTTTTTATGCCAGGTCTACACGCTCGATGCTCAAACCAAGCGCGCTTGCCACACCGGCACCATAACCAGGATCGGCCTTGAGACAGTTCGATATGTGGCGGATCTGAATTTCCTTCCTTGCAGCGCCAATCGCGCGGGCAGTGTTTGCGAACAACACTTTTTGCTGCTCCGGCGTCATCAGGCGGAACAAATCACCGGGTTGCGAGAAATAGTCATCATCCTCGCGGTGGTTCCAATGATCCGCAGCACCTTCGATGGACAAAGGTGGTTCGGAGAAATCCGGTTGCTCGGACCATTCGCCATGCATATTGGGTTCATAGCCAATCCGAGATCCGGCATTGCCATCGACCCTCATCGCTCCATCACGATGGTAGGAATGATACGGGCAACGCGGCGCATTCACCGGGATCTGGGAATGGTTGACACCCAACCGATACCGCTGAGTGTCGCCATAGGAAAACAGACGTCCTTGCAGCATTTTGTCCGGCGAAAAGCTGATACCAGGTACAATTGTAGAAGGCGCAAAGGCCGCCTGTTCCACTTCGGCAAAGTAGTTCTCGGGGTTGCGGTTCAATTCCAGCTCGCCAACCTCAATCAGCGGATAGTCCCCATGCGGCCAAACCTTGGTCAGATCAAATGGGTTGAGGTGGTATGTACCCGCATCCTTCTCTGGCATGACTTGGACGTAGAGCGTCCATTTGGGAAAATCACCGTCTTCGATAGCATCATAAAGATCACGCTGATGGCTTTCACGGTCACCAGAGATGATTTGCGCAGCTTCTTCGTCGGTAAGGTTTTTGATCCCCTGCTGGGTTTTGAAATGGAATTTGACCCAGAACCGTTCGCTGTCCGAATTGATAAAGCTGAATGTGTGGCTGCCAAAGCCGTGCATGTGCCGGTAGGTTGCGGGAATGCCGCGATCAGACATAACAATCGTCACCTGAAGCAAAGCTTCGGGAAGGCTGGTCCAGAAGTCCCAGTTGTTATCCGCACTACGCATGTTGGTCCGCGGATCGCGTTTGACCGCGTGGTTAAGATCGGGAAACTTCAGCGGGTCGCGAAGAAAAAACACTGGAGTGTTATTGCCCACCAGATCCCAGTTTCCTTCCTCGGTGTAAAACTTGACTGCAAAGCCGCGAATGTCCCGTTCCGCGTCCGCCGCACCGCGTTCTCCTGCAACGGTCGAAAAGCGCAGGAAGAGGTCCGTCATCTTGCCAACATCAGAGAACAATTTGGCGCGTGTATAGCGTGTGATGTCGTGGGTCACTGTGAACGTACCGTAAGCGCCGGACCCTTTGGCATGCATCCGGCGTTCGGGGATCACTTCGCGATCAAAATGAGCCATCTTCTCGAGAAACCAGACATCCTGAAGCAGCGCAGGACCACGCGGCCCCGCCGTCAGAGTGTTTTGGTTGTCGGGCACTGGCGCGCCAAATGCGGTGGTCAGTTTCGGTTTGCTGGTCATGTCAATCTCCTGAGTTGGTATTGGCAGGACAAAACCGAAAACCGCCAAATTACTCCAACTTATATAAATTATCCGATCGATAATCAGAGGTGATGCATGGTAAGAAGAACCTCGGTTGCCGGTCTTTCACTCAGAGATCTTGAGTACATTCAAAGCATTGCCGAAGAAGGTCATTTTGGCCGAGCAGCTGATATCTGTGGGGTTTCACAACCTGCAATCAGCCAACAGGTATTGAAGCTAGAGGCCCGACTTGGATTTTCGATTTTCGAACGTCAGGGTAGGCATGTCTCTTTGACGCAAAATGGCCGGATAGTCCTGCAAAAAGCAGAAATCCTTCTGACCGAGGCCCGTGAACTGTTGGAATTGTCGCTGAGCCTGAGTGACAATCTGGAAGGTGATTTGAAGTTTGGTGTACTTCCAACCCTTGGTCCTTACTTATTGCCGCTCATCCTCAAGTCACTCAAAGCCGCTTATCCCAAGTTAAGGCTGTCACTATTCGAAGAACCCACGCATGTTCTTGAAGAGATGCTCACCAATCGGGCGCTGGACGCTGCGCTGATCGCAACTAACCCGAAACAGCCTGCACTAAGTGCGCTTGAGCTGTTTCATGAACCATTTGTTTTTGCCTGTCCCAAGGATCTGGATCTCAAACCCAATGAAAAGGTTCGTTGGTCCAAGGTTTTGTCCTCACAGCTCGTTCTACTTTCTCAAGAACACTGTCTACGGGATCAGACCGTTGCATTTTGCGACCGGATTGACCGACCAGGACAAAGAGTGGCCAGCAGTCTTGAGATGCTCCGGCAAATGGTCGCGCTGGGAGAGGGTTGCGCGCTTTTTCCGGCATTGTCTGTGAGTGGCCCCGACCGTTTCGGCGGCCTAGCAACAACACATCCCATTGCGGATGGGGTGTTTGGCCGTTCTATCAGGCTGGCATGGCGCGACAGTGACCCACGCACGGGATCGCTTGAACATTTCGGGACTTTCATTCAGACCCTTATGGCTGCCCCGGAAATGGCGCGGTATTTGAACGGAAAAGCTTAGAGCCTGACCAACCACGGCAAAGGCAATATAGCGTTTCTTTGAGGGCAAGCGTGCAAGTCACCATCAAAGAAACGCCGTTGGTCTGTCACTGCAGGGATTCCAGATAGGCCAGCAGGTCTGAGATTTGCTCCGGTTTCTTTATTCCGGGAAAGGACATCTTAGTGCCCGGCAGGTACTTTTTGGGAGACGCTAGGAACTCGGATAAGTGTTCTTCATCCCAAACAAATCCGGCTTCCCCCATCGCTGTTGAGTATTTGTAACCATCAACAGCGCCAGCTTCTCGGCCCCAAACATCAAACATCGTTGGGCCCACTTTTTTCTTACCTTCGTCAACTGCATGACATGCGGCACATTTTTTGAAAACTTTTTCGCCTGCCGCCGCGTCGCCTTCTGCGGCAACGCTTTGAGCACCCGCCAGCGCTATTGTTACAGCCACAAGAATACCTCGCATGAGATCATCCCTTCCTTTTGATTGCAGATAGTTGAGAATTCAGGTTTGGACCGAAACTGCAGTCGGTCTTGCTTTTCGAAACAGGCTTCTCATTTCCCGAATGCCAGCCCAAAAAAGAAAACCGATCTTCAGAAATTCAGACGCGACGTAGAGCAGATGCAATGAACTGTCCTCGACTGGTTGACCCGCGATGATCAAAAGCGTCCGCGCGTTCAGGAAAGGAAGGAGCCAAAGCCTTTGAAATCCGAACACGCAGAGCGCGACAATTAATGACAACGACGGTTTCTGCCGGAGCGACAGAAGAAGAAGTGCAATCAGTAGCGTGCAAAACGCCTCGAATACGCCAATCCACAGGAATTGCATCCGCCCAACGTCCAAGGCGACCGGCAATGTCAATGACGGGGCTTGGAACTTGGCCGGAGCCGCTATCAAGTTACCGCTAACTGCGGCGCCCATCCAAACTGAGATAGTCGCAATCAGTGCAATGCGGGCGGCCTCAAAAAGAGGTTCGGCATGGGACTGTCGGTTTTTTGAGACAGAGATTTTGCCAGGTTGTGTCACGCTCATGATCGCGCCCTTACTAGACAGGGTGTTTGGTTGACGCGTGTGTTGCGGCGCCCTTAACCGTGGGTTTAGAAGCCGCTCGCCAGTAGCCGTAGCCCATGATCCCGGCACCGGCGAATGCGTTGCCCAAGGTGACATACGTCAAATTGTGGGCGGCTCCGGCCAGGGTGATGCTGTCGGGGTGATCTGAGATCAGCGCCAGTGAAAACACGGTCATGTTCGCAACGCTGTGTTCAAACCCCGCAGCAATAAATGCATAAAGACACCAGAAGATGACGATGCATTTGGTAACGTCGTCTTTTGCGCGCGCCGAACACCACAAGGCAAGACAAACCAGCCAATTGCACAGGATCGCTTTGGCGAACAGCTCCAACTCGGTGCCGTGCATCTTCTTGATGGCCACCTTATAAAGCAAAGCCTCTTCGCCTGCCCCTAAGATAAGTCCACCACCGCCTGCGACGAACAGCAACGCCAGCAATATGGCCCCGATCAGATTTCCTGCCCAACTGACCAACCAGCAGCGCAGCACATCCCACCAAGCAATACTTTTGGCCAGCAATCCGTGCGTCATGTACATGGTGTGACCAGTGAACAGCTCGGCCCCTGCAAAAACCACAAGGGTCAAGGCGATACCGAAGCTGGCCCCCATGACGATAGGACGGATGGATGGATCCGCGCCCTGCCCAACAGAAAGGATCAGCAAGATACCGGCACCAACAAACGCCCCGGCTTTTAAGGCGAGGATCAGAAAGGCAATTGGATCTGCACGCAGGTTGACGCCTTTCTCTTGCGCCAGTTCTGCGAACCCAATGACTGTGTCAGCATAGGTCATTTCGTATTACACTCCACAGCTTGCGCAGCCGGTCGCGTTCGACCTTTGGCCACTTGGATTTCCAAACAGGATCGGGATAGCCCAGAGACAGGCCAAGCATGCAGCGAGGTAGAGAAAGGCCATGCCCAGATCCTTCTGAGCCGAGACCAGATAGGAGTTGCAAATCCTGACCGGCGCATGCGTATACAGAAAACCCAGCACACCCAGCATCGACAGCGCATTCGCCTTCAGAAATCCGCGAAGCACCGGGCCCAGCCAGGGCCAGGACAACCTCAGCAGTGCCCCCAACAGCAAAGGCAAGCTCAGATATTTAGTAAGTTCCCCTGTCGGCGTCAGCGCCCAATCAACGTTTCTAGGCAGCATCCAGAACAGAAATACGGTCAAGGCCACAAGTAGCAACGGAACAGCCCATTCACGCCGGACCTGCCTGTTCCAAGCCAACAACACCCCGGCTAGAACCAACAATGGCATCTGCACCAGGACATGCTGGATCGGACTTTCAACAACCGCATAGCGAAGTGCAACGGCCTCGGCAGAAGCCAGGAAGGCCAAGCCAAGCAACTTCATGAGCTGCGCTCCTCCAAATGGGTCAGAACAGCGTCGATCGCATCGGTGTCATACACCGCCGAAAAGCGGCCCTCGCTGTCAATCACATGGATTGCGGCATTGTGCTGAAACCCGCCCCATTCATCGGGAATGACAGTCACGTCAAAAAGCTTCAACAATGCCGGCAACTCTTCTGGCCTCGGCCGCGCAACGGTCCACATTTTGCCGTCCGCCTCATGGGCTTCCCCGTAAATCGTCATCTGATCGGGCGTGTCTCGCTTAGGATCAAAACTGACTGAGATCATCCGGACGGGCTCTCCACGCTGTTCCAATTGATCTCGGATCTTGGCAAAGTCTGCGCCTGCAATCTGGCAGATGTCGCCGCACACGGTGTAGATGAACTCGACCAGAACCACCTCCTCCCCTTGCGGCAACAGGGGCATCAACTGACCTGACATGTCTTCCAGTTGCAGGGCTGGAACTGGACGCGGTGCGTGCACCACGTCCAATCTCCGAGCGGCTTCGCTGGTGAAAGCCTGCCCTCCATCTGTGGCATGCCAGAGAGTTCCCAAGCCGATGCTCGCGACCAGAACCGAGGGAAGAGCGCGCGCAATCATCAGCTGTCACTCCGCCCAAAACGCAGAACAAAGCGCAGAACAAAGAGCAATGTTCCCAACACGACCAGCACGCCGAACAAGGTGCCAATGCGGTCGTGGGTCAGCCATTCTTCGTAGTGCACTGCCCAGCGACGCGGGATCGAAGCCGCACCAGAGAAGAGAAACACCGTCACAAACCCCGCGGCGCCTGCGAGGTAGGTCACAAAAGCGACCCGGTCCAACCCGCTCATCTGGGCGATGCTTTTGCCTCGGACCAGCCAGGCCATGAACCCAAAGGCCATCGCCACTTCGCCCAGCAGCAGGTAGGTGTGGAAATGCCCCGGAACCCACATTGTATTGTGCATCACTTTGTTCACACTGATCATCCCGTCGATTGACGCGGGGATTGAGCCGACCGACCAGCCTGCCACGGACAGAACCAGCAGTGAGGACGTCAGATCCCAGGTCATTTTCGAACCTCGCACATAGAGGAACGTAGAGAATGCTGTGACCGCGATGAGGGGAATGCCGCTGAAGTATGAGACCAGTTGCCCGACCACCAGCATCCAGGGTGGCATCACCACATCCTGAAGCAGATGGTGCCAGTAAACAGCCATCACGAAGATCAGAACTGCATTCCAGGCAATCGCATACAGACGGTTCGAATTCCACGGTTTGCCGGTGTATTCCGGCAGGATTTCATACACCGCAGTGACGGCCATGTAGATTGAGGCATTGATGAAAACGTGACCAAAGAAATAGATCAGGTTCTTGGCCAACAGCGCGTTTACTTCAAAACCCGGCACCAGCAGGTGGACAAGGCTCGCCACCAACACCGCGGCACCTAGGATTATCCCGATCGAATTGAAAATAGTCACGGCCGCCGCCGCGATGATTGTTGGCGGCGGAGGATTTTTGTCCTCTCGCCCTAGGATCAGGTTCCAGCCCAGGGCGCGCAAAAGGCTGCCATAACGGGCATGAATCTGACGACCGAGCTCCAGATAATACAGCAGAAAGCCAACGCCGATCGAAACATATCCAAGCATGAACGCAGCAGCCGCGCCGGCTTCCCACGCTCCGCCTGACATCGCGGGCAAGGGAAACAGGAATGTCCATGCGCCGCCATATCCGCCGATGAAGATCGAGCCTAAGATCAGGACGACGCCCAGCAGAAACAAAGCAAGGAAAGCCCAAAAGATTCCAGCCGTCAGAACGATATGACGCCCGCAAAAATACCACATGATTGCGGCGCCAGACAGTGCAGCTGTACCAACCATTCCGGCGCCATGGGCCGTCAGCAACTGGTAAAACAAAGCCGGATCCACTTCGATCCATTGGCCCTGCGCAGCACGCATGATCAGACCAAAGACCATCATCAAGGCAAAGACCGCGCCTGAGAGGATCATGGTAAGCTTGACTGTCCCAACCTGGGGTTCAGTGACGATTGATTTTTCCGCGACAAGTTCAGATACAGCGCTCATTTAGTCCTCCACCGCGACGACTTCGAATTCGTTGACCATGTCCTGATGCGCCACCCCGCAGAGTTCCATGCACAGGACTTGGTAAGTGCCGGGTTCATCGAACGTGTAAGAAACTTCGGTTGTGTAACCGGGGATCACTTGGACCTGCGTCAGAAGGCGGAGGTCTGAAGTGTAAATGCCCAATCCGTGGGTAACATCTTCGGTCGTGGCGCTAAAATTGATGGGCGTTCCAGCAGGGATCTCAACTGTGTCGATATCCCACCACCACTGCCCGCTGTTGATGGAAACGGTGATGGCATCGTCTGTACTGGCCAAAGCGTGCGGCCATGGTCGCAATGAACCGACTGCCACGATTACTCCAACAATCGTCATTGCCCAGATCAAGCCCGCACGCTTCGAGTTGGCATTGGGTCCTGCTTCCGCCCCGTTCGAGGCGCGCGCGGCCCTCCAGAAGACAAGTGACAGCACTGCCATCAGGATCAGCGAGATCAAAAGTACAACAGGCTGCATGAGCCATCTCCTTTATTAAGCATTTTAAATACCTATTATAAAGATCAGAAAAAGATGTCAATGAAATAGGCATTTTCAAAGCCTATTTTTTATGAGAGATATAACTATGCAAATTACCAAGTTTTCCGACTATGCCTTGCGCATCCTGATCCATCTTGCCACCCACGAAGAGGGGTTGATGTCGACCCGCGAGATTGCGGCTATGCAAAACTTGCCCTTCAATCACCTGGCCAAGATCTCCCAGTGGCTCACACACGAGGGCTACGTAGAATCCGTTCGTGGACGCAACGGAGGAATGCGAATGGCCTTGCCTCCCAATGCGATCTCGATTGGCGGCCTGCTGCGAAAATCCGAACGCGGCACCCCTTTGGTTGAGTGTATGAAAGAAGACGGCGGCTGTTGTGTGATGACGCCTGCCTGTGGGTTGTTGCCAATCCTGACTGAAGCTCAGGAGGCGTTTTTTACTGCCTTGGACAGCAAGACATTGCAGGATGTTTTGGAAGGAAATCGCGGAATGAAAAACCTGATCCGAGCGCTAGAAGTTAGTCATGCGCTGGCTTCAGATCATTAATACGCAAATTGAAATCGTATAAAACCACGATTTTCATTTAGCTGCACCAGGCACGGCACCCTCAATCGCCTGCCCTTCCCAGGCCTCGAATGCCATCGACAGGTGCCATGCCTTGAACCCGATGTAACCGGCCAACAGGACCATTATCATCAGATACATTGCCCTTCGGAATCGTGGATTCTCTTCAGCTTGGTACATCTTCTGCATTCCAGAGTAAGTACAGTGTCAGCATTCGGATCTGAGCGTCACTCAAACGTCCGTCCCACGCCGGCATCACCCCCCGTCGGCCAAAATGGATGCTGTGATAGATGGCGTCCCGGTCGCCCCCATAGATCCAACTTTCATCGCCCAAATCTGGCGCGCCGATCTCGTAGCCCCCGCGGCCGTCATCTCCGTGGCAGGCCGCGCAGTTTTCTTCAAAAACCAATTTACCGGCTTCGGCCGCCGTCGCATCATGCTGCTGTCCAGAGAGGAACAAGACAAATTCCGTGACTTCCTCTACCTGTTGATTTTCGATCATGCCATCCGCACCAAAGGCAAGCATCTGTGCGATCCGTGTATCGTCATGCTGCGCATTGATTCCATAGCGTATGGTTGCCTCTATCTCTTCCGGCGTGCCTGACCATAGCCAATGACGGTCCACCAGGTTGGGAAAGCCAACCTGCCCTTTCAGATCATTCCGGTGACAAGCCGCACAGTTGTCGGCGTAAAGCTTGGAAATCGACGCGCCATATCGCGCCTCAAGCGTCGGATCGGCGGCCAGCTTCTCTATATCCCCGGACGCGAAAGGCGCGAATGTCATTTCTCGACTCGCATCCGCCTGTTGAAGTGCCGTCGCAACTTCTGCACGCGAGGAATAGCCAAGCATCCCCTTCGCGTAGTCACGCACACTCGGGAAAGATGGGTAAAGCACCCAATACAGCGCTGCTATGATGATACTGATCCATAGCGCCCATCGGGCAGCCCAGGGAACAGGTGTATCCAACTCTTTGATACCGTCCCATTCGTGGCCAGTCAGATCGGTGCCGGAAACGGGATCCTTTTCCCTCATCGACATGGCTGATCCTCCCGGCTGTCGAGTGGGGATTGGGCGGCATCGTCGTAAACCTTCCGGCGCGAGGGCCAATAGGTCCAAACAGCTGCAGCTAAAAAGACGGCCAGCAGGTAGATTGCGCCCCAAGTCTTGGAGAATACGAGAACCGTATCATGTGTCATCGCTGGACCTCCTCAAGGTTTAACGAATCCAGATCGGCCAATGTGCCAAGAACCTGAAGATAGGCTACAAGGGCATCCATTTCCGTCAGCCTGCCCGGTTGCCCGTCATAATCCCGAACCTGAACGTTTTCACCGTAACTTGCCTGCAACTCTCCTTCAAAGTACTGCTCAGCATCCGCCTGCCATGCGGCGTCCTTTTCGGCGTTTTCGATCTGGGTGTCCGTATAGGGCACACCAGCCCGGCTGAGGGCTTTCAGCGAGGCAGGTAAATGTCCAGTCGCAAGACGCGTCTCGGACAAAAACGCATAACCCGGCATGATTGAACCCTCGACGAGGTCTCGCGGCGCTTCCAAATGCGCCACATGCCATGCGTCAGAGTATTTGCCACCAATGCGCGCCAAGTCCGGCCCTGTACGTTTCGAGCCCCATTGAAACGGATGGTCATACATGCTTTCGGCAGCCAAGCTATAATGCCCATAACGTTCTATGTCCGACCGTAGGGTCCGGATCATCTGACTGTGGCAGGCATAGCAGCCCTCGCGTACATAGATATCGCGCCCGGCAAGTTCCAGCGGCGTGTAGGGCCGCATACCTTCGACCTTTTCCACTGTGTTTTCGATCGTGAACAACGGCGCGATTTCGACAATTCCACCGATCGATGCAACCATCAGGATTGCCATTGCAAACCCAAGTGAATGGCGTTCGAGTTTTTGGTGCTGAGTGCTCATTGGGACTTACTCCGCTGGCAGCTGGACCAATGGTCCGGCTTCCCGGGTTTGGGCCTTCTTCGGCCCACTTACAGTCATGTAAATATTGTATGCACCGATGCAGGCTCCGATCAGATACAACAGCCCCCCAATCGCGCGGGCGACATAGTAGGGATGCATCGCGATCACACTGTCGAGGAAGGAATAGAGGAAAGCGCCGTCCGCATCATAGGTCTGCCACATCAGCGATTGCGTGATGCCGCTGTTCCACATCGCGCCGACGTAAATCAGCGTTCCGCTCAGGGCGAGCCAGAAGTGCCAGGCCTCCAGCCGCAAGGAATACACGCCGTCCCGCTTCCATATCCAGGGCACCAGTTTGTACAAGGCACCAAAGGTGATGAAGGCGACCCAACCCAACGCGCCGGCATGAACGTGCCCAACCGTCCAGTCGGTATAGTGGCTTAGCGAGTTTACCGGGCGGATCGCCATGAACGAACCTTCAAATGTCGACAGCCCATAGAACAGAATTGCGACCATCATGAACCGGACCGCCGGGTCCGTCCGGACTTTATCCCAAGCCCCGTTGATCGTAAGAATGCCGTTGAACACAGAGGCCCAGCTGGGAACCAGCAAAATGATCGACATGGTCATACCAAGGTACTGAACCCAATCAGGCAGGGCTGTATAATGCAGGTGATGCGATCCGGCCCAAAGGTAGAGAAAAGTGATCCCCCAGAACCCCACAATCGACATGCGGTATGAATAGATCGGTCGGTTCACCGCTTTGGGCAGAAAGTAATAGAGCATCCCTAAGAACCCTGCCGTAAGCAGGAAACCAACCGCGTTATGCCCGTACCACCACTGAGTCATGGCATCCTGTGTCCCGGAAAAAAGCGAGTAGCTTTTGGGGTAAGCGATGGAGACGGGGACCGAGAGGTTGTTCACCGTGTGCAGCATCGCGATGACGACAATGAAAGCCAGATAGTACCAGTTGGCCACATAGATATGCGGCTCTGCCCGGCGCGAGAGGGTCTTTAGATAAAGCGCGAGGTACCCTACCCATACAACCAGCAACAAAAGATCCGCATACCATTCCGGTTCCGCATATTCCTTGGATTGGGTAATCCCCAAGGGGTAGCCGGTCGCCGCAAGGACCATGAAAAGGTTATAGCCCCAAAACACCATCCAAGGCAGCGATTCACTGGCCAGTCTTGCCCGCGAGGTGCGCTGCACCACGTAGAACGAAGTTGCGATTAGGGCATTGCCGCCAAATCCAAAAATGACCGCAGACGTGTGTACCGGACGCAACCGGCCAAAGTTCGACCAGAAAATATCCCCGTTCAATGCCGGAAAGGCCAGTTGCCAAGCTAGAATGTCTCCGACGGTAAAACCAACCAAGGCCCAAAATAGAGCAGCTATGACACCGAAACGCGTGACCTTGTCATTATACTCAAGCGGGATGTCCCGGATTTCTTCACTCATTCGGGTGATCATCCAGATCAACCCCCAACCGGCGAAGATGGCGATCATCCAGCCATGCAGCACATAGGCGATAGGTACACCCCAACCAAGAATGGCCACTCCGCCGATCAGAACAATGGCAAGAGCACACAGGACCAAAACGTTTTCGACAGTATTGTTATTCAGCATCTGGCCGCTCCTGCCGGTGGAAACGCACTTCCAATGCGACCTCTCCCATGGGGTTCACAGAGTGAGTTTCCTGGGGCGCAAAGACCGCCGTATCACCCGCAGCCAACACCAGGTCTTCTTTGTTGTCCCGACGCAGCAAAAGCTGGCCAGATTGCACCGCCAATTGGCCCCAGACACCGGCTTTCGTGCTGTGATTATTGCGCAATTTTTCTGGCAGAGTTTCGTGAGTGAATTGCGAAGTCGCATAGTGCACCACGCCTTCTGGAAGGGCTTCGGTCATTGTGCGTCTCCATGGAAAAGCTCTGCATAGGCATGCCAGGTTGAGTACCCCAGCAAAGGGAAAACTACGGCCAGCCCTAGCAGGCCCGTTAAAATCCCCAACAAAGTCAGCGCGGTAATCGCACTGCCCCAATACAGGCAAAGACGAAAATTGTGAGTGGTGGCATTAAAACTCAGCCCCATGGCTGAGAAGCCATCAATCTTGCGGTCTACAAGCATCGGAAGCGAAAAGGCTGAGACAGCGAACCCCAACGATGCAAACAATCCGCCGATCAAAGATCCAGAGATTAATAAAGCCCAGCCCGACGGTGTGCTGATCATCCGCAGCAGCGTGTCAGCGAAGCCAGAGAACGGGCGTAGACCATATACAATGGCGAACATGACTGTAGCGGCACGTATCCAAGTCAGGGCAAACACCATGAGGATCGCGCCGACCAGAGCAATCTGCCCTTTCGCGACAGCTGGTCCATAGCCACCGCTCGCAACCGAATACAAACCAACGGTTGCAATGGGACCAACAAGCACGCCACCAGCCAAAAGTGGCAGCAGAACCCAACCTTGACCACTGAGCAAAAGACCCGCGACACATGTCCATCCCAACAGAACAAGCGCAATGCCGTAACATAGCGAATACTCAAGGTTCGCTCTAAAATCGCGCCATCCCGCTCGCAACCAACGTTTCACGACTTGGATTGGCGGCTCGGTAATGACCTGCGCTTTTGAATATACTGATATGGTCATGACAACACCGGCGGGGCACCCACCTCGCGACGAAAGTTCTCGATCCCAAAGGTCAAACCTTTACCAATCCGGTTGGTCAAATGAGTAAAAGCTTGAGCGGTATCTGGCTGCAGAACCTGATGTGCCGTTTCGCCAAACAGATCGAGCCACAAGGGAAAATGCTCGGGAAGGATGTCTGAATTCGCCAGATGAGCCTGCATTGGATTTCCGGAATACCCGGGCTCTCTCAGGATCGCGCCGCGCCAGAACGAAGCGATCTTTTCTTCGTGCGCTTTCCAATCCTGAATGGCCTCATTGAACACGGGCCCCAATACAGGATGCACCCTTATCTGCGCGTAAAACCGGCAAACCAATATCTCAATTTCCTCAGCGGAAATTTCAAACATCTGTGGTTTGGCAACCATCGCAGCTGTCATCAGAATCTACTCCATTTCGGGCTCCCGTTTTCTGCTCCCTTTAATAAGCATTGTCAATACCTATTAAAAGGGACACTGGTACCCCACAGATACTCAACCCGCCTCTCAGACGGATCGTCTTGCCGCAGATTCCGCGTAAGCTCCACTTCGCAGGGAAAAAACATCATCCAGGGGTGCCCTAACTCCTTCAGGCATTCGGGTTGGGTCGAACACCTTTTTGGTGCTTTCAGAACGATCATCAGGTAACTCAACCTGAATTGTCCCAAGATCAACCATGGTATGTGTCCCACTCCAAGGCACAGTCGGATCAGACACATTGTCAGCGGCGTTCGCGATCACCAACTTCAACGACCAACGGGCGGGACCATCGCAGAGCTTTTCCAGGAACCTGTCATGAAGGAAATCATCCGAAAGGGTTTCCATCTCTTCCTTGCTCAATGCCAAACGCCCACCCTCCGGCTCCAGCAGAATTCGGGCAGAGATTTCCCTTCCACTCCAATCAAACCGATAAACATGACCAGAGTGGTATTGTTCAGACGAATAACAACAGCACGGCACAACAGACTTCAGATATTGTTGGTGTGGCACCGTGTTGGGGTTTGCCTCATTAAAGGCTTCTACCAACTTCGGATCCGGGGCACCGGTGTCCGGATCAGGAATACGAGCGGCAAAAAAAGCCCGGAATTGTGCAGCAGAGTTGGCAAAGAAAATCGGGTTCGAAATTAACGTCAGAACCCAAGATTCTGATCCTTTTCCGATCTCCAGCCCAATCCCGCGCACCGTAGGGCTTTTGTCACTGATGCCCGGTTTTCCACCCCCAACGGAGAAGCGCGCCGTAACCTTGCATTCATTGTTCAACATCGGGATTTGAACTCTCGGCTCCTCCGCAGCAGGACAGAAACGCCCCTGTGCTGTAAACCCCTTTGCGTGTGACGCGCGATAGCCATTGTGACGGCCAAACGTTCCATTCAATGCGTCGATCAGTTTTATTGCCTGTGACATGACGTCCTCCTTGATCAGTTATCGAGCAGGCCGGGAAACCCTCTTTGAGATGGCTTTACTGCCCATGCATTTTGCTCATTGAGAATTCGTATTTCCGGCAGCGCAGAGCATCACAGGAAATCGATTGATCCGCTGATTCAGTGGATTCGAAGTTATTCTTTTTCAGACAGCCGTTTTCCCACACCATGTGCGTAGATCAACGATCGTGCTTTCAACATGGGATCATTGGATGGTGCAAAGCCGTCGCTCAAGATCAGCGGGTCAAAGTTGATTTCGTCACACTGCCCATCAGTCTCAGTCATCGCAGCATTCGCTGTGAAACGCGCAGCAACGATTTCTGTGTGATCGCCGGTCCACTGAACAGAGGGATCTTCGACATTGTCATCAGCGTTAGCCAGAACGATAACCATGTCCCAGGACACGCCCCCGTTGGCGATATTGGCCTGCATGTTTTCAATGAAGAAGTCGGGGTGAGTGTCAACAACGATATCCTCCTGCCCCGATGGGCGGAAATAGAATCGCATCGCAGTTTCTTGACCCGCGTCATTTACAAGGAGGAAAGAATTCACGCTGTAGTAGGTTGTACCCTCATGGGGTCGAAGCGATTTATCCAACGCGCCATGATACTCGCTGTAGGTCTTCAATGAAGGATTAGCGGCAGCAAACGCCTTGGTTGCGTCCGCTCCAGCAGCCTTGGAACGCAAAAGTTCGATGAACGCTTTGCTCGTCGGCACCGGAAAGAAGTGTTCCGTGTTCATGGCAATCACGTGCAGGTCATCATCCGGCGTCGTGATCTCCATCGATAGCCCAAGTAGCCCGTATTTGTCGTCTGCTGGATTCGCCTTACCACCCTTGTGGGACACCCGAGCAATAACCGAAGATTCACTAGTGAACAAAGTGCTGTTGGAGTACGTTTCAATCGTCTCGTCTAAGGGTGTAAGCGTGCCCTCAACGCAAAATCCTTTGGTGTGATTGCGGCGTTTACCTTCAGTCACACCAAACAAGTCTTCGAAGGCAGCGAAACCCTTCTCAAAGTCAAAGTCACCTTCTGCGACGGCAGGTGTCGCCACCACAGAAATGCCAATAGCTATAATGCTGCGTCTGATCATTACATCCTCCATTTGTATTTATTTGCTAGCAAATATTTAGCTTCCTAATTATTTGCAAGTAAAAACTTCAGATGCTAAAAGGTGCCCGAGATCAAAAATGAAAGTCGCCATCGTGCCCAAGACGAAAAAGCCTGAGACCGACGAAGATGTTCGGCTAGACAATCAGTTGTGTTTTGCGGTCTACGCGGCCTCGCACAAGATAGAGCAGCTTTACCAGATACTTCTGAAAGCCCAGGGACTAACTTACACCCAGTATTTGGTCTTGATGGCATTGTCCGAAGAGGATGGTGTCTCCATTTCCACTTTGGCAAAACGGCTTGACGTATCCGGAGCAACAATGACGCCGTTGTTGCGGCGCCTTGAGGAAAAAGATCTGTTACGGCGTGAGACGCGGGACGGGAACGAGCGCCAGAAGATTGTCACTCTAACTGAAACAGGACGCAGCATCTGGATAAAAAGCTGCGGGATATCATCTGAAGTCTTTTCCCAAATTGGCCTTACTCAACATGAGGCAGACGACATCATCCGAATTTGCAAGAAGATCGCCAGCAAGTAATCCGTTATCGAAGTGCGAAAGACATCACAGATTTTCTCTAAAATTCTCCAGGTATTTATCCAGGACTTCCAAGCCAGCATTCGCTCTTTGCCATGTTCGCCACGAGACTGATCGCTAGATCTTTAAGCTCACAGAACGATTGCGGACCTGCGATGAGCCCTTACCAGACCTTGATCACACCTCGGTCTTTCGCTCATGCAACAGGTCGCGAACGCGTACAAAGTTGCAGTTCATATGTCTTGACGATGTCAACCGCAGCATAGCGTGTTAGTTGTCAGCAATGAACCAACTAACCTCAGCCAAGCGGAACGCCATACCCTATGCCCTTGCGGTCGTTGGTGTGCTTTTTGCATCCATCTGTTTTGGCCTTGTACCCTATTTTAGCCGTGGGCTCACCGATCAGGGTCTCGCTCCCTATGCGGTTGCCTTCTATCGGTACATTTTGGCAGCGGTTGTCCTTTTGCCCGCACTTGTAATGCATCACTCAAAGTGGCGAGAAATCGTCTGGGGTATGGTTGCGGGCGCAGTGATGGGTCTTGGCTGGGTCGGCTATGTTACTGCTCTTGAGACTGTTCCTGCATCGACGGTTGGCGTACTCTACATGACCTATCCGGTGTTTACGATTGCCATCGCATGGGCGCTTTTTGGTGATCAACCAACGCGGCGCAGCTTTGTTGCGGCTGGATTGATCGTCGCTGCTGCGATATTCGCAGGTTCTCCGGCATCTGTGCCACCGGACCAAATTCCAATCCTTCTCGTCTCATTAGCGGCACCTTTCGGTTTTGGCTTCGGCATATGTGTTCTCGTGCACCGCCTGTCACGTATTGCGCCTTTGGCCAGAATGGCGTCAGTCTCGCTTGGGTCGGTCATTGGCCTTGCCCCCCTCATTCTTTCATCCGAGGTCGGCGAAATTCTACCAGAAGGTGGGGACGACTGGGTTCTAGTTGTCGGGTTGGGCCTTGTGACGGCGCTAATTCCGCAACTGATTTACACGATCTGTTCGCCTATTATTGGGGCAGCGCGCACTGCTGTAGTCGGAAGTATTGAACTACCCACGATGTTTGCTGTTGGCGTTCTTGCATTCGGTGAAGTAATCACGGGTACACAGGCGCTGGCCTGCGCGCTGGTTTTGGGCGCGATAGCTCTCACTCAAAGTCGCTCAACTCGAACTGTGACGACCGTGATCAGCAAGGAGCCTGAGAGGTAGCTTTGGTCTCGTTGCCGACTTTCTCTATGGCGAGTTTGGACAAGCAGATTGAGCCCAAACCGGCCATCCCGAGGCTATCTGTCTCCTGCAGTCGCAGTCGGCAGGTCGCAGCCCAAAGCTGTCGTTCGTAACCGGCTAAATTGAAAGTAAGTCCAGAAAGTTTTTCCCACGCTCGAATGTCCACCAACTCGCGATAGCTCCGCAGCCGATAGCTATCGAAACTCTGAGCGTAAACTCTGGAGTTGGGCCAAATTTTGAAATCGAATTTAGGAGCGGCCACGTCACCAGAACGATTGCGACTTGACCAACTTCCACGCCGATGTTGAATGCCAATAGGCTCTGCCAAATATTGGGCGAAGTCACTTGCAGGATTTCATGCAGCACGAAACTAAAGCCCAGGCCGTGAAGCAGTCCCATCAGGACCGTCACTACGAAAACCTTTCTGTTGGCGTTTGGCCCCGAATCTTCTCGTTTTATGGCCAGAACAGCCGCGTAGATGATTGAGAGCGCAATCCCTGTTTCTACCAAAGGGACAAACCATGCACCGGATGGAACATAGCCAAAGAAGCCAAGCGAAAGTGTTACGCTGTGGCCAACTGTAAACCCGGTGACACGCCAGAGTAGCGCCCGCAATTCAGGCGCGCCGATGACAAGGCAAACAACAAACAATACATGATCGATGCCTTCGAGAATGTGGCGCACACCCTCCCAAATGAAAGTCACGATTCCTGCGAAACTCGACCTTGAAATCTCAACCGGATCTTCCATCAGACCCCGCGTTCGAAAGACAAGTGGGTCGCTGGAGCCGTAGTCGAGGATGAGGTTCGCGGTCATTTCCTGGTCTGGCAATCCGGGGTTCAGAGCGTTTGACAGCGCATAGGTAGACGGGGTGGTTTTCAGGTCATACCGTACGGTGACATCGACGATGACATCGCCAACAAATACAGGCAGATCGAGCGACAGAGTTGATCCCTCAAACACCGCTTTTTGGGCCTCGTTCAGAGTAGCAAATCCCGGTTCTTCGCCCACCCGATGGATTGCCACAGACTCCACGTTGCCCGCTACGCGCTGACCTTGCACTTCGACAATTGTTCCGGCCTCAGCGATTCGACCTAGCCCGAGCGGGTCAGCATCCAGTTGAGCGGGGTCGGCAAAATGCACGACATTGCCGTCCTCAAGGGCATTTGTCGTAAACGGAGCAGCGGACGGAAGGCCATCTGTTCCAATTGCTCCCGTTTTGTCCGCGACAAGGTAAGGCATCGGCAGTCGAAGATGGATACGTAACCCGTCGCTGGTGTGTTCAACGTGGAACACCCGAACGTTCAGGTTCAGTAGAAAATGCGCGTGGCTCGCAACCGCGAACACAATCAGGCAGGTCGTGACAAAAACCAACAAAGCTCTGCTTATCCGCTTAGACATCCGGTGCACGCGCCTCCAACACAGTGATTGCCCCAAGTTTCCAGTGACCTCGCTCAGGTCGGAACTCGACCCTTGCGCGGTATTCCACCCTTCGACGGTGATCATGACCCCAATGGCCCGCGCGCGCGTCGACCCGCCATTGCGCAACGCCTTCAAACGCTCCGTATCTATTCAATCCACCGTCTACTATGACGACATCCGTGACCTCAGCGATCTGCGCGAGGCCACCACCGGGTACCCGGATCCCCAAGCTTGCTTCCAGTTCTGCAGACACCTCAACAAGGTCAACATTCAGAACGATTGGGGCTAGCGCCTCGCTGCGTTTTTCTGGCGACACTTCGAGGGCTGCAACATACACGTTGGCTATGAGCTGGGAAAAAGCATCCGCAGCGACATGATCTGCGGCTTGATCAGAAGTCGGGCTTATCAATGAGATGGATCGTGAATTCCAAAATACCGACCCGATAAGAAGACAGCCGATTGTAAGCACGGATAATCCAATTCGCAGGTGCTTCTGGGAAGTTAGTATGGCGATCAGGCCGACCAGAGCTGAAAGGCCAACGGTAAACAGTGTCCACAGAGGCACAAACACAACACCTTGAGCCTTCACCCGTGAAACCTCAGGCTCGGCATATCGTTTCAGGTGATTTTCCCACGTGATCTTGGCATTCTCAGGCGTCGCCCAATCCAGGAACGGACCAGCAACATCCGTCAGCGTCACAGGAACTTCGTTGATCGTATCGCCGAACATGTCCCAGGTGACAGACGCCTCCTTTGGCAAAGTTGGAATAGGATAAGACGATATCACGCCGATGAACGTCGTATCAGCATTAAGCGTTGAGGGGCCATCAACAACCTGAAACCCGCGTTCCCCGAGCGTCAGGAACGAACCGCGCACGTTCGAAGGCATTACCTGCTCGCCCTCGATGGCGACTGGGTTCTTGGTTGCGAATTCGTTCAGTGCATCCGCAAGAATCTGTGACTGTAACGCAGGATCCAGATTTGATCCGGTACCCAGGGTTTGATCGATCCAGGGTGCAAGATCACGAGACCGGATCAGGACCTCGTGGCGGAGTTCGCGTGGAGCGACATACAGATAGGATGTCGTCCCGCTTTGGGCTGAGCGGTTGAGGTTAGCGTTGGCAAATGCAGTAAACCAGGGGTCCGACCAGTTGATCGTAAATCGCGATTCTTTGCTGAGAAAACTGAATCGGGTGACCGGAACGGCGCGATCAAAGACCATGAAGCCAATCGATACCGCAGTGTTTTCGTCTTTGGCCAGCGGAGGGCGGATGATCAATTTCTCGGGTTTCAGGCCCTCAAAGTCATAGAATGCTCTAACGTAGATTACTTCAGGATCATCAGGAGGTGCCGGAATTTTGCTGCCGGTGATAGGATCGGTCATTCCGGCAAGAGGAGATGCGCGGTCGATCCTTTTGCGTCGCTCCGCAGTTAGGAATTGCAATGGCAACGGAGTTCCGTCGCCCCGAACTATCAAGAAATTTTCAAGGCCTTTGTCGGATGCCACGTCATAGGTGACCAGTTCCGGCCGTGGTTCCGACCATTCTCCAGATGACAGTGTCGCGGCGAAGGCCGTTAAGTCCCGAGGAAATATTTCCAGATCCAGGTGAATACCTTCGTCTTCAATTCGTAAGACGGCTATGTTGTCAGCGACTTCCGCCCCGCTGTAAGGCGTCACATCTCCATGCGCCCCAATCGGCAAAACCATTGCCGTCACAAGTGCCAGCAGGCATCTGACATTGCCCGGTGGTTTGCTAATTGTGTTCCGTGACAAGTTCATTGGCAGTGCTTTCGTTCCATCACTTGCCTGGGCAATGAGTTCCCCAGCTCTCGACACGTGCCTGTGCTCTAGCCGCCATTCTCATGGGAAGGTATTTGCCGTTTTGTCCCGCGCGACCTGTGATCTAGCCGCGCGGATACAGCGAAGTTGTTGTTATTGATCCGGCATCGGCGGCGGGGTGTATCCTTCCCACTTGCCAGCAGTCACCTTGTCAGATGGCTCTTTTTCCTTCGAGCGAGGTGCCTTGATATATTCGTCGCCGACTGCCGGTGGCAGGGCATAGTCATCTACGCTGGCCTCCCGGACAACAATCTGATCCTTGGTGACATTGATTACCTGAAGATCGCGCGCTAGCGTCAGCGGCCCGTCATACGTCGAACGAACGCCTTCCAAAATCGCCTGGTAGTTTTCTGGTGAAAGAACAGAATGGTATCCCAGTGCCATGCGAGGCTTGACCGCTGACATGACCTTGCCAAAAGCCGCGGGTTCGGTGTGGACGCGGGTGGCGACATAAGTTGCCTGCTTCATGTCCCAGCCAAAGTAGGGTGCCAACGCATCTGGCGGCAAAAACGCTTCGTGAGACGCTAAGTCTGCGTCTTTGGCATACTCGACATACCATTTATTCGGGTAGGTATCTCCGCCAAAGACGTACTTTAGCCCGTTCCATTCAAGGGAATAACTGACCGAGCCATCGAGGCTGTGGATCGCCGGCCAGGAACGAATGGTGACATCGTTTTCTTGGTAAACGATCTCGTTCTCCTGCATGTAATCGAATTCGGTGACATCAAGTTTCGCACCCTCATCCGGCAAAGCACCGGTTCTGGTCGCAAGGTCCCAAGCATAAGCCTTCGACATACCGTCTACATATGCCTTGGTGCCCAGTTCTTCCTCGGATCCAGACGGACCGAAAATACGAAGCGGGGTGTAGCGGCCAGAGAGCCAGCCTCCAACGTGAAGACCCATGAAGTCACCGACATGGTCTACATGCAGATGGCTGAAAAAGACTTTATCGATCTTTGAGAAATCTGGTCGCAATGAAAAAAGGTTGCCAGTAGATCCGGTGCCAACGTCGAAAAGAAAGGTATCCCCATTGCCCAACTCGACTAGGAACGAAATGGAAACGGCCGCTTTTGTTTGGTTTGGCATCCCCGTGCCCAATGCGGTGATCCGCATCTCGCTTTCACCGAGAATTTCAGTGTTTGGGAAATAGGACGCCGGATAGGTTCCGTCTTCGATTGCTGCAGCCGTTCGACCTTTTGGAAGCATATTCTGCGCCAACGCAGATCCACTGACCGCAAGCCCAAGCGCTAAAACTGCACTTGTCGTGGAAATGAGTAATCTATTCATAGTTCCCCCTCCCTTTAGACGTGGCTAAGCATGTCACAAAAGCGTGATTCTCAAGTCAACCATAGACATCTCTACGGTAGTACCATAGACTTCTCTATGTCAATAGAGGTCTCTATGGAAAGCGGAATGGCAGTAATCGAAAAAAAGGAAAAAGCGTCGCGCGAGGATTGGTTGCTTGCGACGCTGGACGTTTTGAGAGAGCGCGGAATAGAAGGCGTAAAGGTCGTCGCTATTGCGCGTAGGTTGGGGTTGACGAGCGGAAGTTTCTATTGGCACTTCAAGAATTTAAAAGATTTACTCGACGCCGTTTTAACCTATTGGGAAGAAGCTTTGACCGGGCACATCATTGAGGATGCAATAAAGTTTGAAGGTCCCGCGAAAGAGCGGATCAGGCTCTTGATGCAACAGGTCATTCGCGAAGACGCTTCCAGACCAGACGGGGCCATTGCGGTCTGGGCGAAGTCTGATGCGGACGCTGCATTGAGTTATAAGCGCGCTATGGACCGGCGGTTCGAGTTTTCAGCCTGGTTGTTCGAACAGGCCGGTTTCGGGCCTCAAGACGCTGAAATTCGCGGTCGTATGATGGTAATGACGCTGATGGGTGAAACAACCAACGGGTTAAAGAATTCTGACGGTTGGGAAGGTATTCTCGACCGACACTGGCGCGTTTTGGTAGCGTAGTCTTCTAAGTAGGTTTCAATAGCCACCTCGTTTGCAAATCCGATTTCAAACTGATCGGTTTATTTGGGCTATTGGAGCATTTACCCCGTCGTTGGTCTCGAAAGCTACCGCCGCCCAGAATTCACCGGTTTTAGATGAAAACGAGCTCGCAGCCGACGGGTCTGATAGTTCAGTTGGGAGTGGACCACTCAACTTTGCATAGTCCGCTTCCTGCGCATTGCCGGCCTTGATGCACGGTGCAGCAATTTGCACTTTGGGCTCGTTGCCGCCTTTCGCTACTTTTTACATCAATGACCGGTCGCAGCCCAAACCGGACCTTCATTATGAGCTCTACATCCTCCGAGATGCGGAGCAAACCGCCGTTCGCATTCATCAGCGCAATGCCTGCATCCGGTAAGCGGTATTCTCTCAGGAAAAGCTCAACTATTTGGGAAATAGCAAGGTAGCTACAAGTCTTACGCCCCAACCGTCAGGTCCACTATCTGGGCCGTCGGCCCAGTAGCGTACTCCCCCGCCCACGCTGATAAGTTGATCCCCGAGTTGGGTACTTTGGTGACAACACCGTTGATTGGCACAGACCATTGATCGGTTTCCCAGCTGTAGGTGGACTCAGTGTTTAAAGTGAACGTCCACGCGTTCGAATTTGTGTAGGAAATAAATGGCTGTAAGAACGTCTGGTTGATGTCGGTATCACCATCAATGTCCCAGATGTGATTTGTCAGGCCACCATATGTCCACTGACCCTGCTGTTTGAGTGCCACGCCGGTAACCCCAGCACCCCACTCTCCGAGACCTAAGCTGTTATCTGTCGACTTTGGCAGCAGAAAAACGGGGCCAGCCCCCCAGATCCAACCGCCCGCACTTGGTTTTTTGGGCGAAAGAAATAAGCTTTGAACAGTATCTCCTAGCCCAGTCTCGGATCCAGAATCCGGCAGGCCACCATCTATGGAGGCAATTGGAAGAATTGTTCGGGATATGAGGTTCCAATCATCCGCAAGATGAAAGGGAACAACCGGTTGTACGTTTAATATCCAATGCGAACCATTTCTGTCGGCACCCAAATTCTGATCATGGTTCAGCTGGAATGGTACACTAATGAGAGCGGCCACGGGGTTAGCAAGTAGCTTTGCTAGTTCTTCTTCCTGGGATTCTGCCCACGCAGTACCAGAAAGGGCACCAATCCCGGCAAGTATGGAGCAGCGTAGCAACCTAAGGTTCATAGGCGGTCTCCTCTTAGCTGGCCGTTTTCTCATGGGTGGCTTGCACTTGAGACCACCAGGTTGGCAATGACGTCAATGGCCCACTCTCAGTCCGCCGCCGCCGAACTGGATGAAATTATCCAGCACGGTTGACTTATAGCCAAAATACTTGATCGAACATGGCTTTCAGACTGTCTCCATAAGCGTATCCGAAAGTACATCCTCGGAGAGGGCCCCCGGTGCGCCTATTGCGACAAGCCTTGTTTCGGGTTTGCGGTCACCCCATGTTCCATCCCGTGCGATGTCCATACGTTTTCCAACGACCTGAACGAGAATGCGATGATCTGGATCCTCCTCGCTAAAAACAAAGCCCTTGAGACGATACACATCGCCCGGAAGCTTTCGAATTGCGCTCCGGAGAGAAGATAAGCTTATCGGGTGTTCAGCTTTCATCATGGTTGTTGAGAAGCTGTCTGAGTGATCAGAGGCGTGGCAACCACAATCCGGTCCATGTTCATGATGTTCGGGTATTTCTATTTGTAGCTGTTCGGCGGCAAAGCGACCGACTGAAAGAAGTATATCCAATGGGACGTCCGCATTGACAGCTTCGACCAGACGATACCGACGGAAGCGAGACCCGAGCCAATCGTGCACCCTTTGAACAGCGGCCCTGTCGACGAGGTCGACCTTGTTTAAAATAACCATGTCCGAGAACGCAATTTGACGGAGCTTCAACTCCATTTGTTCCGGCGCGGCAAATAACTGTTCCGCATCGACCAGACACATAAGGCTGTCCAAGCGGATCATGTCCCGAAACTTTTGATCAGTAAACGTCATCGCAATTGATGACGGATCCGACACTCCACTTGCTTCAAGGACGATGTATTCCGGTTTCTCGGGCCGGGCGAGAACGGCTTCCACCGTTTCGATCAAGTCATCTCGTATCGAGCAGCAAACGCACCCATTCGCGAGGCTCATGACGTCATCTTCGAGGCCGACCACCAAGTCTGCATCGACGTTTATGGATCCAAAGTCATTTACAAGAACCGCAACCCGCAACCCGTGATTGCCTGTTAGGATCCGGTTCAAAAGTGTAGTCTTACCGGCTCCTAGAAAGCCGGTAAGGATCGTTACGGGGATCGCAGAAGTCGAACCAAATTCAATCATTGTTCGATCTCCTCTCAGTCTTCATCCCGCGAGCCGATTACATCCGAAACTTTGATGGTAAAGTCCTGCGGCCAGTCCCCGCCGGGTGCTCGGAAAACGTCAGTTGGGTAGTATTCGCGTGGATCGATCTCCATATCACGGTACTTCTGGTCTTGCTGATCTGCTCGGGTGAGCCTCGGATTCGGTAATGTGATTTCATCCGGAAGCTCAATACGCCCGGCCTCGGCTGCCGCAGCCAGTTCACGAAATGGTGGCACAGTACCGGATTTTCCGGGCAGTGCAGCTTTCCTGTACCAGATTGCATCCTTGGTCACGTTCACAACGGCTACATCGAGGCCCCATTGGAACAGACCGTCGTAGTGGGCGCGAATACCAGCCAGCATTTCAGCGTCGATGTCTTCGTCCTGGGTATAGTGTGTCACCATTCCCAAACGCGGCCTTGTGTCAGCAAAGAGCTTACCCACGGCATAGTGGGAGGTGTGATGCGTATCGATAGTGTAATTAAATAGATCCTGTGGGATACCGTATTTGTAGGTCATCAACTGACCAATATCCTGTCCCGACATTTCGGTTACAAAGACATCAACACCTTCGCCGTATTTCCGTGAAAGCTCATCCGGGCGTCCATCGCCGGTCCATACAAAGCTCAGACCGTTCCAATCGAGCCGATAACCAACTGCGCCGTCCTTGGCATGACTGCGCGGCCAGGACCGAACAGTCACACCGTCTTGGTCATAAACGATGCCACCTTCTTGGCGGAAATCGAACTCGTTGACCTCGATCTCATAGCCGTCACCAATTGGGAACACGTCGAAAGCTTCAAGATGCCATTTGAGCATCTGTTGCATACCTTTAACCATTCCGGCTGTGCCAAGTTCGGGCGTCCGACCAGAAGGACCATGGATGCGCAATGGTGTATACCCTCCAGACCAGGCCCGGAACGGATAGATATAAGGAATGTCGGCGTAGTGGTCGACATGCAAATGAGAGATGAAGATATCGTTGATCAGTTGCCCCGGCACTTGCATGGCAATTATGTTGCGGACACAACCGGATCCAAAGTCAAAGAAGAACCTTTTTCCATTCCCCAACTCCACCATGATGCAAGTACCCGCCTGATCTTCACGCGGCGGATATGGTGTTGAGCCACAGAATGAGATGCGCATCTCATCTGGCCCCAACTCCTCACTAAGTGGAAAATAGTTCGCATTTGAACCAGTCATGTACTTCGTCGGACGGAAGTACTCCGGCAACGAGATGCCGCCTGCGGGCCGACCACCGTATGGGTTCTTGAGTGTTTCTCCCAAGGGGCCGTCTCCTTGGTGAGCCTCAGCACTCCCTGCCGCTAACCCAGCCGCCCCTGTCGCAGCCGCTCCTGTGGCCAAGCCCTTAAGAACACTCCGTCGCGACGGGTCTTCAATTTGATCTGACGCCTGAACCTGTTTGTCGTTTTGGTCTTTTCTATTGTCTTCCTTGGTCATGGATTGGTCCTCAGTTAGAAGTGTCTCACATATTGCGCTTCAACATGCGGCGAAGCTCATTGATGAGTTCAGATTTGATGTGGGCCCATTCGGCGCGTTCTGAGGCCGTGATCGATGCGTCTTTCGAAAACGCAGATGCTTTCTTCAGGTCTTCGATGACCTCGCCGAGTAGCGCATCGGTTTCCATGCGCCTCGACAGCACATCGGAAAGTTCTGGAATTTCTTCAATCAGGTCCACCGTCATTGGAAAAATCCCAACGCCCACTATCCATTCTCAAATCAAGATGAGTGCGGTTGACCGCAAAGGCCAAGTGAGTCACCGTGAGTTGGGGGTGAGTTGACATTGAACAAATCCAACGATTTGCTAGTAAATCAACATGTTGAACAGCCTTCTCCGGAACTCATCCGGGAAGCTCTGAGTCGAATCGTATCAAGCGACGGGTTTCAAGCTTCACCCCGACTCACGCAATTTCTCACCTATATAGTCGAGGAATCTCTATCTGGTCGAAGCACTCAGATTAGAGGCAAAGCTATCGCTGTTGAGGTCTATGGGCGGCGCATAGATGGTACTGGTGGTCAAAACCTGGTTCGCGTTGAGGCAAGGCGGCTGCGTCGTCTTTTGCATCAGTTCTACGAAGATCACTGGGACGGCAATGGAGTTCGCATTTTTGTTGACCCCGGCGGATACAAGCCGCGGTTTTCATTCGAACCTACAATCGAAGACCGCGCATCAAGTGAACTGAAGAGCGACAATCCAGTTGGCCGTTGGCGTTCGCGGCAACTGCTGCATGCTGGACTGGGTGTTCTTGCATTGGTCGCTGTGCTTGGCATCTGGATGAGCCAGGATAACAGGGAGGTTGTGCCAACAACTCGATCCATCGAACAAGCAGAACGTGTGGCGCTTGGTGAACAATCATTGACACGACTCCAGGCGGTCAACCTTGCGGATCAAGCCCGCGGCATGTTTTTCCCCGTTTTTGATATCAAGCGTCAGCAAATAGCGCTGGGAATGTTCCAGCACGCTAGGGAACTCGACCCGGCTCTGTCCGACGGCTATGCCGGATCAGCGCAGGTCTTGGCGATCCTGGCAGTGTTGTCGCCGGATGAAGCACAAAGGGATGATCTCTTCAATCAAGCCTCGGAAATGTCTGAAAAAGCGCTTGAATTGTCCCCCTCTGATGCGTGGGCAAACGGCGCAAATGGTTGGGTGCTGGCTGTCAAAAACCAGCCAAACGAGGCATTGAAATACGCTAGAATGTCCGTCGAACTGGCGCCGAAGGATGGCCATATTCTCGACGTTGCAGGTATGACCGCCATCTTGGCTAACGCCCCGGAACTTGCTGCCGAGGTTAGCAACCCGGAGAGACCCAAATCAGGATCTGGTAGGTTTGGTGCGAGAAACATCTGGGGCGTTTCACAACTTATGCTCGGGAACTACGAAAGTGTTGTTGAAGCCTTTCAGGGAGCACCAGCTGCCGGAGCGCCAGTCAGTGCGCCATCGCTCTTATTCCAAGCCGTTGCGTATGATCAGTTGGGAAATTCAGAAGAAGCACGACGGCTCGTCGCTGAAATGCGCAGGACATGGCCTGAGTTTCCGTCCGAGTTTCTCGCCGGCAGGATTTTCCACAACGACGTCAATACACGGAATATAATACTGGAGACGCTGAGTAGATACTGACGAAACGTATCTCGCCTATTGCCTAGAAACGAGCGTCAAAATCTATTCATATAATTCCGCTTTGAAAGCACACGGGGTTGATAAAATCGGCGATGTAGTCGGACCACGCCGTCTGTGGATTGAGGGTGGGCTTCGCAGATTTGCAAAGTCTGTTTATGCGCTATAGCCGCCGCTCGTGAGGTGCAGTGCTGCTGCCGCGGCGAACGGCAGCTTGGTGGCCACTATTACTTTTTAAAGTTTGACAAAAGGGTTCAATCGCAAATGGCCGCGGGCCCTCCATCCCATCAATTTCCTTTCGTGGGCCAGCGGGATTTGGACAAACCAAACGCCCTTTGCCGTCTGGGTGAGGGCGCGACCCTCCCCCTCGGGCAACCCTATTAGACAAGACCTAGTCCTCGGCTGCGCCTGCGGGCCGCACCACCCCTGTCGAATAGCGTTGCCTCGCCCCCTCCCGCGTTCGCCACGTGGCAGATTAGCAGGAACAGGCAGCTTCGCTGTCTGACCTGCAAATCAGCTCTGATTTTCCGAAAGGGAAGTCAGATCAAATTCAACTGATGTCCAATTTTGGGGGGCGCCTTCTGATGTCGAACATTCACTGCTTTTCTGGTCCAACTATGACGGTTGGGTCAGGTTCGTGTGACGTTCAACTGGAAATGTGGAACGCCACTGATAATTGACTCAATCGACGGTCAAAACTTCAATAAATCGGTCATTTACGTCACTCATTTGCGTCCCAAACGTCAAGCATTTGTGACCCAAAACGAATTGAGGCCATTCGACCATAATAAGGAGGGGTTTTGTCTATATGGACGGGTTATGAACAAAACCTCCATTCGTGCCCTCAGCACCAAAGACGGCCTGGCATGACTTTTGACAGCAGTGGAAAACACCCAAGTTTGGCAGTTAGACAAATCTGTTCACATAATTCTCTAGTATTTCCTGGCGTCCAGATTGCGGCTCTGGGTTTATTCCTTCATTTAAAACGCGAGCGGAAATTTCATCCAGACTACTGCCTAACATGGACTCCGCTTTGGGAGACTTCCAACCGGAGTAGCGTTGCGAAAGCGCGTTTTCCAATCCTCCATCTTCAATCATTGCAGCCGCTGCTTTCAAACCACGTGCGCATATATCCATTCCGCCGATATGAGCCGCCGCCAGATCGACAGCGTCAATCGATTGCCGGCGAATTTTGGCGTCGAAATTTGTGCCGCCGGTGGTAAAACCACCAGCTTTCAGAATGTAATAGTAAGCTAGTGCAACTTCCGGTGTATTGTTCGGGAACTGGTCTGTATCCCATCCGGATTGGTAGTCGTTGCGGTTCATATCAATCGAACCCAGCATCCCTTCAGCAGCCGCAACCGCAATTTCGTGCTCAAAACTATGCCCGGCAAGGACCGCGTGGCCCTGCTCGAGATTTAGTTTCACTTCGTTCTCCAACCCATACTTCCTGAGAAAACCGATGCAAGTAGCTGCGTCATAGTCGTATTGGTGCTTGGAAGGCTCCTGAGGTTTCGGCTCCACAAGAATGGTGCCTTTGAACCCGATCTTATGTTTGTACTCTACGACCATGTTCAGAAAACGGCCCATGTGGTCCAATTCAGTTTTCAGGTCCGTGTTCAGAAGGGTTTCGTAGCCCTCACGACCACCCCACAGAACATAGTTTTCACCGCCTAGTTTGTGAGTTGCATCCATACAGGATTTCACTGTCGCTGCAGCGAACGCAAAAACGTCGGGATCAGGATTGGTACTGGCGCCAGACATCCAGCGACGATGACTGAACATATTGGCCGTACCCCAAAGCAGTTTCGTGCCAGAAACTTGCATCTTTTCACCGATATAATCGGTGATTTCTTCCAATGTGCGCAGGTTATCGGCAAAATTTCCCTGTTCAGGCCGGATATCAGCGTCGTGCCAGCAAAAGAATGGCTGCCCCAAAAGCTCAAACAATTCGAATGCAATATCTGCCTTCTGGCGGGCCCGGCCCATATCGTCCTGAGGATACCATGGGCGTTCGAACGTAGGTCCACCAAAGGGGTCTCCACCCTCCCACGCGAATGAATGCCACCAGGCCACCGCAAACCGCAGATGGTCCTCCATACGCTTGCCCATGATGATTTCATCCGGGTCGTAGTGACGAAAGGCCAACGGGTTCTTGCTGTCCACGCCTTCAAACTGGACCTTCTCGATCCCTTCAAAAAATCCACTTGGCATTTCTGCCCCCTACTCTGCTTTTTGTGCTGGCTGCTTGCCGAGAATGATCATCGACAATAGATCGTCATCAGTTACGTCTGCGATATCGACCGTCCCAACCAGTTTTCCGTTCTTCATGACCGAGGCGCGGTCGCACAGTTCCATGACGGCATGCACGTCGTGATCGATCAGAAATATCCCGATGCCTTGCGCCTTTAGCTGGTGGATCAGATCCGCCACCATCTGAGTTTCATGCGGCCCAAGCGCTGCTGTCGGCTCATCCATGATCAGAATACGTGCGTTGAAGTAGACAGCCCGAGCGATCGCCACTGATTGTCTTTGCCCGCCCGACAAGGCGGAGACCGGGTCATTGAACTTCTGAAAGTTCGGGTTGAGCTGAGCCATGATCTTTCGGCACTCGGCCTCCATGGCTGCGTCGTTGACCAAACCAAAAGGCGTCGTCATCTCGCGCCCCAGGAACAGGTTCGATGTCGCGTCCAGATTGTCGGCCAAGGCGAGCGTCTGATATATCGTTTCGATGTTATTCGCCCGGGCGTCACGGGGATTGCCAATCTCGACTGGCTTGCCATCAATCAGGATCTCACCGTGATCCATCTGATAGGCGCCGGACAGAACCTTGATCAGAGTGGACTTCCCGGCCCCGTTATGGCCAAGCAGGCCAACGACTTCACCCGGATAGAGATCGACCGACACATGGTCGACGGCCTTGATCCCACCGAAGGAAATCGAAATATCGCGCATCTCGACCAATGGCGGCGCGCCTGACCCACGCCCAGTGCCGGAAGTTTTTTTCTGAGTATCCTGAGCTTGCATCACTTGGCCCCCAGTCGCTTGCGGTAAACGATGTCGATATAGACGGCCAACACGAGGACGCTGCCGACGACGATGTTCTGAAACGGCGCGTCAACGCCAACCATTGCCATGCCCGATTGCAGCGCCTGCATGATCAATGCACCAAGGATCGCGCCATAGATGGTACCGATGCCGCCCGACAATGCGGTTCCTCCGATCACTGCAGCGGCGATGACCCGAAGTTCGTCGAGCGTACCAATGTCGTTCGAGTGGTTTGCCAAGCGGGCCGAGGCGACCACCGCGGACACGGCGCACAGAAAACCCATCAAAGCAAAGATTTTCACGGTCAGCAGCCGAGTGTTGATACCTGAAAGCTCTGCCGCATCCGGGTTGCCACCAGTGGCAAAGATGTATCGACCAAACCGGGTTTTCCGTGCCACGATCGTCAGGGTAACCGCTACTATGATTAGTATGAGGACAGAAATCGGTATGCCGTATCCTACAACCAGCCCTTCTGGCATTGTCTCGCCGCGTGCTTCGAACATACGTTGCAGCCGGCGCGTCGGAATGGCGTAGCTGTTTACGATGTAAACGTACCCAAGGATAGCAATTGCGATTATTCCGGCCAGAGTGGCCTCAGCCCAAACAGGTTTTACCGGGAAACCATGTGACGCTTTTGCGCGGCGACCACTCCACAAAGCCCAGATCGCGATTGCGGTAGCAAACAAGCCGAACAGCCAGCTTGTCGTCGTTCCCAATGTTCCGTTGGTGCCGCCAAACATCAGGAATGTACTATCCAGAGGACCAATCGTCTGGCCGCTGGTCAAATACCACGCCACGTTTCGCCAAACCAGAAATCCACCAAGCGTAACGATGAACGCTGGTATCGTCAGATAACCAACCATCCAGCCATGAAACGCACCAATCAGTGTGCCGACAAACAACCCGACAACGATTGTGATCGCCCAGGTTGCCGGGTTGTTCAAACCCATCCCAAGTATTTGCGGCAAAAGCTCGGTTTGCGTCATTGCCATCACAGCCGAGGTTGTTGCCAATAGCGCGCCAACCGACAAGTCGATGTGTCGCGTGACGATAATGAACACCATCCCACATGCCATAATGGCAACCGAAACTGTCTGAATGGACAGGTTGAATAGATTGCGCGGCGTCAGGAACCTTCCATCTGTGAAGATGTTGAATCCGATGCACAGGATGACAAACGCGCCGATCATTCCCAAAAGTCGCATGTCCAGTTCCAGCTGCTGGAACAGGCTGGGTTTCGCTTTTTCAGGTATCGGCTGAGACGAAGTTTCGGTCATTTCCGATCTTTCATATTCAGCATTTGCCCCAGGCCCAGACTAAGAGGCCCAGGGCTGGGTGGTTTAGTTACAAGGGGCAGGTCCGTTTTCAACGCCTTGGCAAAGATCTTCCAGCGGGATCCATCCGGCATCAACAACCACGGACAAGTTGTCCTTAGTGATTGGAACAGGCGCTAGGAAAACCGAGTTCATCTCGGTCCCACCCGGTGATGTCCAGCTCACTGCGCCTTCGACATCAGCAGGGCTTGTCCCACCGCTCAATGCGACAGCGATTTCGCCAGCGGCCTTTCCAAGTTCGCGAGCATCCTTCCAAACCGAAACCGTCTGCGTTCCCAGTGCGACACGGTTCAATGCTGCGTGGTCGCCGTCCTGACCGGACACCGGAATGCCTTCCATGCCCTGTGCGGTCAGCGCAGCAACAACACCGCCTGCAGTACCGTCATTTGACGCAACAACCGCATCCACGTTGTTCTCATTCGCGGTCAGGATCTGCTCCATGTTTCGCTGCGCGTTAGCCGGCAACCAGCCATCCGTATAGGCCTCACCAACGATTACGATGTCACCGCTGTCGACGGCTGCTCCGATGATCTCTTGCTGACCACCGCGCAGGAAATCTGCGTTCGGATCAGTAGGAGAGCCTTTGATCATCACGTAGTTGCCCTTGGGCATGGCTTCAAAAACAGCCCGGGCCTGCATTCTGCCGACTTCCACATTGTCAAAGGTCAGATAGAACGCACGGTCGTCCTCAATCAGGCGATCATAGGCAATGACTGGAATACCTTCGTCCGCCGCAGCCTGAACAGCCGGTCCGATTGCCTGCGCGTCCTGGGCCAGAATAATAAGCGCGTCTACACCTTGGGCGATCAGGCTTTCAATGTCCGAAAGCTGCTTTGCGGAAGACGACTGCGCGTCTGCCGAGATGTACTCGGCACCCCCTGCTTCAAGCGCCGATTTGATGGCCGCTTCGTCTGTTTTCCAACGCTCTTCCTGAAAGTTCGACCAGCTTACGCCGACCACTGGCTCTGCGAATGCGGTCGAAGCCAACAAAGTGGCCACAGCCGAAAAGCTGAGAATTCTCTTCATGATTTCCTCCCATTTGCCGAGCCATCGCATTTCGATTCGCGGCTCTCACAAATTTGAATACCATATTTATTTCAGTCGGTAAAATATTTACTCTACAAGACGCACCCAAATTCAAATAGATTGGATCAACAGCAAGATTCGCGAGGACAAGATGCTGAAAAGCAAAGCCTCTCCGGTTTCTTTGGAACAAAGAAATACGACCCGCTTACGGGTATTGGAGCACATCAGAGCCAAGGGGTCCGTCTCGCGGATCGATATTGCATCCGCCTTGCAAACCAGCCCTGCGACTGTCACCGCCGCCACGGCTGATCTCATCTCGGCCGGGCTGGTGAAGGAGACTGAAAGCCAAGCACAGTCAAAGTCGGGGAAGAGAGGCAGACCCAGAGTATTGCTGCAATTGGACGGCCAGATGCACCTTGTGGCCGGCCTCAAGGTGGCTCGGCAAGTAATCTCCGTTATCTTGGTCGACTTTGAAGGTAACGAAGTCGCATCCCATAAATATGCTCTGGATCACGCCAGAATGTCGCCGCAAGTATTTGTTTCGGCGATCCGCGAAGCTCTTGAAGAAACCTGCAGTCAGATCGATCGTACTGTCGCTCATTTGGCAGGTGTTTCTATCGGGGTGGCTGGACTGGTCGATGCAAACAAGAATTTTGTCCACTGGTCATCCTCGATTGCTGAGAGAAATATTGATTTCAGCCACTTGCTTTCAAATGAGCTGCCCTGCCCCGTATTCGTCGACAACGACGCCAATCTTGTCGCCAAGGCCGAACAGCTTTTTGGCTTGGGTAAGGGTTTAAAGAACTTCCTCGTTGTTACGATCGAACACGGTGTTGGCCTTGGCATCGTATTGGATGGCAAACTATACCGTGGAGAACGAGGCTGCGGCGCTGAATTTGGGCACACCAAAGTTCAACTTGACGGAGCCCTTTGCCAATGCGGTCAACGCGGATGTCTAGAAGCCTATGTGGGCGACTATGCTTTGATCCGCGAGATGACAGTCACCGGTCATACCAACGACATGGAAACCGTTTCCGACATACATGACCGCGCCAACTCAGGTGACGACAGAGCTTCGTCAGTGCTTGCCCGCGCAGGTCAGATGTTTGGCCTCGGGATTTCCAACCTGATCAACTTGTATGACCCAGAGTGCATTATCGTCTCGGGGGCACAAATGAGCTTTGAGCATTTGTGTTCCAACGAAGTTATGACCCGCATTCAAAACGGCGTTGTGAATGTCGATGCACCTTTGCCCCAGATCAAAGTTCATCACTGGGGTGACATGATGTGGGCCAAGGGGGCGGCGGCCTATGGAATTGAACAAATCTCAATTCTCAAGGTCAAGGAGCTGACGGCGAATGCGTCTTGAGTTTGCGATATTTGCGACTTTGGGCACAGTTGCGAATGCGGACACTGTTATTCCCCAGTTTACAAATGTGGATGTACCAAAACATGTCTATGATGGCGGGTGGGAGCATTTTGTCGGCGGTGGTGTGGCCGTTTTCGATTGCAATGGGGACTCGCTGCCAGAACTCTTTTTGGCTGGCGGTTCCAACCGGTCTCAACTGTTCATCAATACCTCGAAGGAACAGATAGCATTTCAGGCAAAGACGCCTGAAGGTCTTTCGCTGGCCGGTGTGACCGGCGCCTACCCTCTCGACGTTGATAGCGACGGCATAGTGGATTTGGCGATTTTGCGTGTTGGCCCAGACCTGCTTCTTCGGGGCGATACCGACTGCCAATTCAGCCCTTTCACTGAACTCGGGTTTCAGTCCGAGGATCACTGGACCACAGGTTTCTCGGCAACATGGGAAAGCGGGCAAACTTTACCGACCTTGGCGTTTGGCACCTATGTTGATCGATTTGATCCCGAAGGTCCTTTTGAATCCTGCGGGCCAATCCTTTTGTACCGCCCAGAAGGCGACTTGTATCACGAGCCGTTGCATCTTGAACCCGGCTACTGCTCACTTTCTATTTTGTTTTCGGACTGGGCCCGAACTGGCCGCGCTGATCTTCGCGTCAGCAACGACCGTCACTACTATGTTCGTGGCGGTCACGAGCAGTTATGGGCGATGGAACCCGAGCCTCGGCAATACTCGGAAGACGAAGGCTGGCTTCCATTTTCGATCTGGGGAATGGGGATCGCCTCTCGCGACCTTACAGGAGACGGATTTCCCGAAGTTTATCTGACCTCGATGGGTGACCAGAAACTCCAGATTTTTGACCCAGTGACAAACGGCCCGACCTGGCTCGATGCAACTTACGAAAAGGGTACGACCGCTCATAGACCGCATATCGGCGGAGACGGAAGGCCATCCACCGGGTGGCACGCACAGTTTGGCGACGTCAACAACGACGGCCGGGACGATATTTTCGTGGCCAAGGGAAACGTAGAACAGATGCCCGATGCAGCTCTGAACGACCCCAATAACCTACTACTACAGAACTCCGACGGACAGTTTATTGAAGCTGCAGCAGATGCCGGTGCTGCCTCGATGGCTAAGTCTCGTGGTGCGGCGATTGCTGACCTGAACAACGATGGAAAGCTGGATCTGGTGGTCGTCAACCGAGGTTCTGAGCTAGAAGTCAGCCAGAACACTTCTCAAGGTGGCAACTGGCTATTGCTGGATGTCACTCAGGATCAATCCAATCACGCAGCGATTGGTGGATTTGTTGAAGTCAAAACCTCGCTGGGTGTTCAGACCCGCGAGCTAACAATCGGCGGCGGTCACGCTGGTGGCACCGCTGGGTTTCAGCATTTTGGGCTTGGGAGTGAGGACCAGGTGCAGGTTCGTATGATCTGGCCGGATGGTTCGAAAGGCGAGTGGTTGGACTATCAGCCCAACCAAATCATTAGTCTTCACCGCTGATTACCTTTCAACCGGTAACCCACTTGGAACTTGGTCGGGCACACCTAACCGCTCTGCCGGGTCTTCAAGGCTTGCCAGAAATCTGAGAAGAGCGTCGATTTCCTGATCCGTCAGGCTTACTTTCGACAAGCTTTTGCTTTGGGCAATCGCACCCAAGTGCTGATTATCCGACATTGCCCTTTGGTCGTCAGAGCCGGGGAAGTCCGGCAAGGTGGCCATCTCGATCGAGTAGTTTCGCAATGACGCCACCGGGTCCAGATGATGGCGTACTATATCCTCAAGTTCAGCGTAGGCTCCGTTGTGTCCGTACGGAGCTGTCAGAGTCACGTTGCGCAAAGATGGCGTGCGGAAAGCAAACGCGTCGCCGGGATCACCGGTCACGCGAAGACGCCCGTCGTCCCTGACATGGTTTTCAAATCGCGCCGCCTTTCCCGGACCGATCTGCGGCAGTGCCATCGAATGAAACTTGTGATCCGTCTGAAACCAGCCCGAATGGCAGTTGCTGCAGCCAGCTTTTCCGTAGAACAGGCCCATGCCAACTTCGGCCTCTTCTGGCAATTCAGCCTCACCTCGCATCGCGCGATCGAAGAGGCTGTTATCCGCGCGCCACTCGAACGCGATAAAGTCCGCGATTACGTTGGCAATTGCCGTGAACGTAATTTCATCATCCGGCGCTAAGTCCTCAAACCTCTGCTCGTACTCTGGAATAGCCGCAACACGTTCTGCAATCAAATCCCACGCACCGCCTTGCTGTGTCAGAAATCCGAGGCGAACCGCTTTGCTCACGTCATTCTCAGAATAGTGACCCGCCATTTCGTCTGGCGACAAAACCGGGAACATCGCCTGTGCGGCCAGCGCGGACTTGAAACCAGACCGCATATGAGTACCCAACGGGGTTCTGATACCATCAGGTTGCGTTGTGTCTACCTCTAGTCGCCCATCATGAAAAAACGTTGTGAACTCAGTGGCTCCAAGGTTCCAAAGCCCCGGTGAGTTTCGAGGAATACGTTGTTCCGGGGTATTCTCTGGGTCCAATGTCCGCTCTGGACCCAACCCAATTCCCCCTTCCCCTATACCAAGGGAAACACCGTCGGACGTGCCAAGCCTGGGATGATGACAGGTCGCGCAGCTGATATTCTTGTTGCCAGACAAAATCGGGTCATAGAACAGCAAACGCCCCAGCTCAGCACTTCCAAAGTCAGGATCGAGGAACTCTGGCAAAGGACCAAGCGATTGGGCACGCGCACCGTCCACCATTGAGATTGTTGAGCCTATAATCAAGAATAGCGAAGCTGCTCTCATGTCATTCCTTAGAAACTTCTAGAATAAGTTCCTGCCGATACGGGTTCTCCGGAGTATAGATTATTGAGGGAAACGAAGAGATATTCGGTGCGTTGGGATAACCCGATGGCTCGATACACACACCACGCGAAGTGCGCCGCGGTTTTTTCAGCTCATAGCCCGAATAAACCTGTGCTCCGGGCTGGTCAGAGTAGACTGTCAACGCAAGGCCAGAGGGTGAAGTGAGTTCCGCCACCGGAGCCTTTGGGCCGCGATCATGATCAAAGCAGAAATAGTGATCAATCCCATCAGGCACACTTCCAATCATATTAGGCGTTGAAAAATCCAACCCGCTTTCGTTGGTCGCAAGCACTCTGCCCGACGGAATACCCTGATCGTCGATTTCTAGATACCGATTTGAAGTTAGTTTAAGCGTATGCTGGTCTACGCCTTCTGCGGCACCCAAAGTGTAGTAGTTGTGTTGCGCAATGCTTATCGGCGTCGGCCGGTCAGGTTGTGCGGCTACTGAATAGACCAAGCGTGAACCCTGTAGGCAGATCCTGACCTCGAACCTGATATTCCCTGGAAAGCCGCCCTCTCCGTCGTGAGAAACGTAGCTCAGCAAAACCTCGTTCTGTGCAATCTGTTCGAATTCCCAGAACTGTTTAGACAGCCCATCGTCGCCGCCATGCAGGGTGTTTTTGCCCTCATTGGCGTTCAGTTCAAAACTGGTACCATCCAATTCAAACGTCGCGCCACTGATCCGGTTGGCTACGCGCCCAACAATTGCGCCCAGGTAACGCGTATCGGTGAGATACTCATTTGGGTCCTCGAACCCAAGGATGAGCGGGACGTCCTTGTACCACCAACCCTGCGTGATAGCCCCATAGTTCAGGATCGAAACACGCATGTTTCCATCGATGAGAATAGCATTTTCAATGCCAGAGGCTTTACCCGTTTCTGGTTTCATCTTACTGTCAGCGGCGCAAGCGCCTGATAGAATTGCTTGTATCTCCGGTATTCGTTTTCGTAGGCGTCAATCAGATCGCCGCGTGGTTCAATGCGTTCCTGAATTTCCGGCGGCGTCATGACTTGCGCCGGTTCAGCGCCGTTGGCAGCACATATCGCGAGTCGTGCAGCGCCCATTGCGGCACCGAATTCGCTGCCTTTTGGCAATTCCAGCGGAACTTGCAAAACAGTAGCCAAGGTTTCCAGCCAGAACCGAGATCGCGCACCTCCTCCAACTGCCATAAGGCTATTTGGCTGGGTTCCGGTGCTCTTCAGTGCTTCCAGGCAATCTCTCATTCCGAAAGAAACACCCTCCATTACGGACTGGGTCAACTCAGCGGGTTCCGACGAGATGTCCACGCCCAAAAACGCACCTCGGATATGGCTATTGTTATGCGGTGTCCGTTCTCCTGACAGATATGGCAGGAAGGTGATCGCAGAAGGTCCATTTAATTCTCCTGGCATAGCTGCAGCAAGTCTTTCCACGGGTTCGCCTAGATTGCGAGCAAGCCAGTTCATGCTGTTCGTTGCCGAAAGCATGACACCCATTTGTATCCACCGATCAGGAACCGCATGACAAAAACAGTGTACGGCTGTATCTGGATCAGGAGCATAGGCTTCCCGCGCAACAAGCAACACGCCAGACGTTCCGAGTGAGACAAAACCGGTGCCGTCGTTGATGCTCCCGATCCCGCAGGCAGCGGCAGCATTGTCGCCAGCACCTCCAGCCACGACAACCGGATTCGAAAGCCCCCACTTCTGCCTCAAACGGACCTTCAACTCTCCACCCGGATCACTGCCTTCGACCAAGCTTGGCATCTGCTCGACACGCATGTGACCTATGGCCAGCGCCCTTTCGGACCACTGCCGAGTGTCAACGTTCAGCCAGGATGTTCCTGCGCTGTCAGACATGTCTGAGATATATTCGCCAGTAAGCCAAAACCGCAAATAATCTTTCGGCAGCAGTACCTTGTCTACCTTTGAAAACACATCCGACTCATGGCTGCGCAACCACTCGAGTTTCGGCGCCGTAAACCCGGGGAATACGATGTTTCCCGATATTGCGCGCATCTCTGGCGATTGATCCAGTATCCTCGCCTCATCAGCTGACCGTGTATCGTTCCAAAGAATACAGGGCCTCAATATTTCGCCATCAGAATCCAGTAGTGTAGCGCCGTGCATGTGTCCGCTTAGGCCAATACCTCGCAATTTTGAGAATGCTTGCTGGTTGCCGACGCGAAGCTTCCCAACAACCTCGTCGCAAGCGTTGGTCCAATCCAAAGGATCCTGCTCAGACCAACCAGGCTTGGGCGTCGAGGTGGAAATGCTGACTTCGGCATCACCGACAACGTGTCCTGAGTCATCTACCAGAATCCCGCGGAGACCTGACGTTCCCAAATCTAAGCCCAGATACATTGAGCACCACCTGTCTAAATATTTTAATGACTAAAATTATTTGAAACAGAGATCTTGTCAAGGCTCCGTCAAAGGAGTGCCTTCCAATCGTTTCTGGATCAGAACGCTCGAACGCGACGTCCTTCGATACCCCGGATAGCCAAAAGAAAGTCAAAGCAAGAGTTGAGTTTAATCGTCTGACCGAACATGGCTCAAACCTCTTAGAAAAGCCACTTTGGCAGGAGGCAAGGTTTAAGCGAGTATTTCCCCGGTTTGACCGACCGTTAGCGTTCCACCACTAAACACTTCGACATAGACGCCCATATCCATATGGCCCATCAATTTCCGAATAAGGTAGGGTACTTTCAAGTCGCGCTCGGCCGTTTTCGGGTTCACTTCAGTTGCTGCACACCTTTTCGTACGTGAGAGTATCTTCAACTCGACATCGCCAAATCTTAAAACTGATCCAACTGCATCCAGCTCAGCAAACGAAGGTAATCCGTCTATCTCAATATTCGCTCGGAAGCGCGCCGGGTGAATTTCTGCGTTCAGTTGTTCGCCCAACTTTTTCACAGAGGCCAGATTCAAAACGGATATCGCGTTCATCATTTGCGGCGATACGACAGATACATCTGTAAACCTATGAGGAGTAGAAGAAACAAACTTTGGCAGCTCTGGATCTTTTAAGTCGATCTCTGAAGAAAGGAACTCTGCCGCCTTCTCCCGATCTTCAGACTCTCGCATATCAAAGCGTCGTGTCTTTCCGTTCGCATTGATCTCAAGTGCCTGAGATTCAATTTCAAAACCGGTCTGAATGCCTGCCAGTGCAGCCTCGTTCAACAATACGACAAAACGATCTTTCGGCAGAGGCATTGGGTTCTGCATGTCGAAACCGGAGTTGTAGCGAGAAAATCCGAACAGGCGATCGCCCGGAATGCCCTCTCCTGCTCGCAGCGTCACAGTTCGCATAGGCTCGGAACTCAAGCCTTTTATAGGGTAGCGGTTCAATCGGACGATGGAGAGATTGCTCATACGTCAACACCTAACCAAAAAGAGTTATGCACGGTCCCGAGTTGTCCGCGCTGTTTGACGCTATCTCGAATTCTCAAAGGTATCGACCAAATAATCTTTGAACGCTTCAGAAGCGGGTTCGCTGAACCTGTTGGCCGCATGACGGCTGCGCCCATTTAAGTCGATATGACCATTCAATACCTCGCTGCCCAAAATACATGCGCATCAAGTTCAAAGAACAATTTCTTTAGGAATCAATAGCTAAGAGACAAAATTTGCGATCTCTGCTGGTCTCTTGAGGTACGAACCTCAAAAATATCTGGACTTGAGGTGCGTACCTCAAATAGCCTTGGATGTATGCCGCGATTCGCACATCCTCGATTGACGGCGCAAAAAAGGGAGGAATGGATGACTTACACAAAACTGGCCTCGGCCAGCGCAATAGTCTTTGCCGCTACTACTCTTTCTACCAAGGCAAATGCTGAAGATCTGACACTCTGTTGGGCTGCATGGGACCCGGCCAACGCGCTTGTTGAGCTATCAAAAGAATTTGAAGCAGAATCCGGCCACTCGATGAACTTCGAATTTGTTCCCTGGCCAAATTTTGCGGACCGGATGCTGAATGAACTGAACTCTGGAGGTAAGCTCTGCGACCTGCTGATTGGTGACAGCCAATGGATCGGCGGCGGCGCCGAAAACGGTCATTATGTCCAACTGAACGACTTTTTCGACGCTGAAGGCATCAGCATGGACGACTTCGCACCTGCCACAGTTTACGCTTATTCAACCTGGCCCAAGGGTACACCAAATTACTACGCGCTGCCTGCGATGGGTGACGCAAATGGCTGGTTCTATCGCAAGGATTGGTTCGAAAATCCTGAAATCCAAGCCGCATACAAAGAAGCAACTGGTCAGGATTTACGCGAGCCCGAGTCTCAAAAAGAACTATTGCAGATCGCGCAGTTCTTCCAAGGTCGTGAGATCGACGGCAAGACCGTCTATGGGGCAGCAATCTTTACCGAGCGCGGCTCGGAAGGGATCACCATGGGTGTGACCGGAGCACTGTATCCTTGGGGCTTCAAATACGAAAACACCCCGGGCTCATATGATATGGAAGGCGCAGTAAACTCACCGGAAGCGGTTGAGGCGCTGGAGTTCTATAAAGAATTCTACAAAACGGCGACGCCTCCTGGATATACCAACTCCTACATGGGTGAGAGCTTGGATGCATTTAAGTCCGGTCAGGTCGCTATGGCTATGAACTGGTTTGCGTTCTTTCCTGGTCTATATGCCGATCCCAATACAGGCGGTGACAAGATCGACTTCTTCGTGAACCCACCACAAAATCAGCCAGGCTCGACACTCGGCGGACAAGGTATTTCTGTCGTCAGCTACTCTGACAAACAGGACGCCGCACTTGAGTACATTAAGTGGTTTGCACAGCCGGAAGTTCAGGCCAAATGGTGGGAACTTGGAGGCTATTCGGCACATAACTCGGTGCTACAAGATCCTGGTTTCGTAGACAGCCAACCGTTTGCCGGTGACTTTCTGGAAGCAATGGCTGGAGTTCAGGATTTCTGGCAAGAGCCCGCCTATGCGGAACTGCTGCTGGCAATGCAGAAGCGCATCCACGACTACGTGGTTGCCGACCAAGGCACAGCTCAAGAAGCGCTAGATCTTCTGATCGAAGATTGGACGGAAGTCTTCGAAGACGAAGGCAAGCTGTAGTCTGGAGGCAGCTAGGAGCGGGTGCACTCCCGCTCCACCTTCACCCGTGAGTCCGAAACCAAAAAGAACTGGCAAAGAGATGTCTGACAGGACCGTAGATCGCGTTGCGCAGGCAACGCCCGAGCGAGTTGCGCGAAAAATCCGAGGGTTGTCCGACCGCGCGATCGCCTGGATATTCATCTCACCAACGATTTTCTTATTGCTGGCGATCAACATCTTTCCGTTGATTTGGACCATCCAACTAAGCTTTACCAACTACAAGGCCAACCGGATCGGGCGTGAAGTCAAAGATGTCGGGCTCAGGAATTACGAGCGTATCCTGACAGACTCGGACACATGGCTGAATATGCAGGCGACGGCGCATTTCCTGTTCTGGACAATTTTTTTCCAGGTCCTGATCGGGTTTACTCTGGCATGGTTGATCAACAAGAAATTTAAGGGCAACGATCTTTGGACCACGATTATCGTGCTGCCGATGATGCTGTCTCCTGCAGTCGTCGGGAACTTCTGGAAGTTCCTGTATCAACCTCAAATCGGCCTGTTTAACTACATCGTGTCCTGGTTTACCGGCAAGGACCCATCGAGCTTTGAAATGCTGGGATCGGTCACGTTGGCCCCGTGGGCAATCGTGATTGTCGACACCTGGATGTGGACCCCCTTCGTGATGCTGATCTGTCTGGCCGGTCTGCGCAGCATTCCGGACTACATCTACGAGGCAGCTGAGATCGACCGAGCCAGCAAGCTGCGGCAGTTCTTTACGATCACCATCCCGATGGTGTTGCCGTTCCTGATGCTAGCCGTGCTGTTTAGAGGGATCGAGAACTTCAAGATGTTCGACCTAGTGGTTCAGCTAACCGGTGGAGGGCCCGGTTCTGTTACGGAACTCACTTCAATCAATCTCAAGCGGGAGGCTTTTGAAAAGTGGCGTACGGGCTATGCCTCGGCCTATGCGATCATCCTTTTCGTCACCGTGTTCGGCCTTGCGTCGATTTACGTCAAAGCCCTGAACAAGGTGAAACAGAGATGAGTAGTTTTTCCGTCACTGAACCTTCGAACCGGTCCAAGTGGATCGCAGGCTTCTTGGTTATTACTTACGCGCTGATCACGATGATCCCGCTGGTTTGGATTTTGCTAACTGGCTTCAAGTCTCCAGCCGACGCGATCAGCTACCCGCCCAAGGTTGTCTTTGACCCAACGCTTGAAGGCTACGTCAATCTCTTCACCACACGCACGCGGCAGACGCAGGAATTTCTGGAAGCGAACCCACCGCAGAACTGGGCCGATGAGATCGTGCGCCAATACGACATGGTGATTGTCGGACCATCCAAATTCGGTGAGCGCTTCATGAATTCAGTTATCATCGGATTCGGCTCGACGTTCTTGAGTATCTTTCTTGGCACGCTGGCCGCCTACGCGTTCAGCAGGTTCAAAGTCCCACTAAAGGACGACCTGCTGTTCTTCATCCTCAGTACAAGGATGATGCCCCCGGTCGCTGTTGCCATCCCAATCTTCTTGATGTTCAGAAACCTTGGGCTGAGCGACACGCATCTGGGAATGATCCTGCTGTATACGGGTGTGAATATTTCCCTGGCGGTCTGGTTGCTGAAGGGTTTCATCGACGAAATCCCAAGAGAGTACGAAGAGGCCGCCCTCATAGATGGCTACACGAGGTTTCAGGCATTCTACAAAGTGGTACTGCCGCAAGCCGCGACCGGCATAGCCTCAACAGCTATCTTTTGCCTGATCTTCGCCTGGAATGAGTACGCGTTTGCCGTGCTGCTGACATCCGCGAACGCACAGACTGCACCACCGTTCATACCGACCATTATCGGTATCGGCGGTCTGGACTGGCCAGCCGTGGCGGCCGGTGCAACGATCTTCCTCATCCCCGTCATGATTTTCACCATCCTGATGCGCAAACATTTGCTGCGTGGGATCACATTCGGAGCCGTGCGCAAATGAGCGACTTTCTAACCGGATTGATGCGGCTCCGCCGCGGCCCATGGGAGATGGTCGCAACCATCCTTATCGCACTGGGTGTCTTTATGCTGATGCAGCCCTTTGTCCTTTGGGCCTTCACCTACTCTTTCATCATCACGCTGATCGGAACCGTCATGTTCATCATCGTCAGCCATTTCCCGGAGTAGAAATGGCCCAGATCGTAGTCAAAAACGTAAAGAAGATGTTTGGCGATTTCACGGCTGTTCGCGAAAGCTCGTTCACGATCGAGGATGGTGAGTTTTTCATGCTGCTGGGGCCATCCGGCTGCGGAAAGACGACGACGCTGCGGATGATCGCAGGGTTGGAGCTTCCAACGTCGGGTGAAATCTATCTGGACGGTGAAGAAATCAGCCAGCGGCCGCCATCAGAACGGGACATTGCCTTCGTGTTCCAGATGTTCGCGCTGTATCCCCACATGAACGTGCGCAAGAATATCAGCTACCCCCTGATATCGCAGGGCATGCCGCGTGCTGCTATCAAAGCCAAAGTAGAGGAAGTCGCGGGAATTCTGGGGATCAACGACATACTCGATAGCCCAGTGGGGGGACTTTCAGGTGGCGATAGACAGCGCGTAGCGCTGGGTCGCGCGATTGTTCGGGAGCCCAAGGCGTTCATGATGGACGAACCCCTTGGTGCCTTGGATGCTGAGTTTCGGGAACACATGGCCGAAGAGTTGCGTGCGCTTCATGATCGCATGGGGGCGACCACTGTGTACGTCACGCATGATCAGCTGGAAGCCATGCAAATGGGCGACAAGATCGTGGTGATGAATAATGCTGTGATCGAGCAATTTGGCACACCTCAGGAAATCTACGACAAACCGGCGACGATGTTTGTGGCGGATTTTATCGGGTCTCCTTCAATGAACTTCCTGCCGTTTCAGGGAAAGGTCGAACCCGGCTCGGAAACGGTTCGACTGAACGGTCATGACGAAGCTGTACCGAGATTGATGGAAGGGGCGGAAGGTGACTTGGTTTTTGGCGTTCGCCCCGAACATGTTTTTCTGTCGGATGCGAGCGAATACAGGGCCAAGGTTCTGGCCGCAGAATACCTTGGAACCACCCAGATCGTAACATTGCAAAGTCCGAACGGAGAACTGAAAGCCCGCATTGATGCACGCGAGGTCGTCAGTCCCGGTGAGACAGTGGGATTGGAGTTCCGCTCCCCCGCAGTAACTTTGTTTGAAAAATCTACCGGGCGCGCGTTGAGGTCCGCTCTGAACGACGAGGTACTAAGCAATGGCTGAAGTTGTTTTGGAGAACATCTCGAAGTCATTCGGCAACGTCACAGCGGTGGATGATATCTCAATGACGATCCCCAACGGTGCCTTTGTGGTGTTGTTGGGTCCGACTGGCGCGGGAAAAACAACGACACTGAGATTGATTTCGGGGCTTGAGAAACTGGATTCAGGAACAGTGCGCATCGCCGGGCGTGACGTTGGAATAGACACTCCCGCTCAGCGCGATGTAGCAATGGTCTTCCAGCAATACTCGCTGTACCCGCATATGACAGTGCGGGAAAACCTGTCTTTCCCTCTGCGGTCGCCGATCCTGAAAACACCAGAGGATGAGATCACGAGGAAGGTAAACGAAGTCGCTGAGATCCTCCAGATCCCGCACAAACTGGACAACAAAGCCACTGAATTGTCTGGCGGTGAAATGCAGCGCGTTTCAATTGGACGGGCGCTTGTGCGCGACCCCCAGATATTTCTGATGGACGAACCGCTCAGCTCTCTAGACGCCAAGTTACGGGCGGATTTGCGGGTAGAACTGAAGAGAATTCAGGCAGATCTGGGATCGACTTTGCTGTACGTGACCCATGATCAGGTCGAAGCCATGACAATGGCGACACATATCGGGGTTTTGGAAAACGGCCGGTTGGTGCAGTACGGAACACCCCGGGACATTTATGAAAACCCGGGCAGTGTTTACGTAGCCAGCCGGTTGGGTCTGCCTCGGATCAACATCTTGCCGTCCGAGTTGTTCGGAGGCGATCACAAAGGCCCGCAGATTGGCCTGCGCCCGGAAAACATCATTGAAGGCGAAGGCAGTGAAGCGCGTGTGATACGCGCTGAACATCTTGGGGATCAAACGCGGTTGCACCTGGACTTAAACGGTCACCCGGTTGTGACCTTGATTGATGTCCATCAGGACTATCCATCTGGAAAATCTATAAAAATCCGCCCACACAACCCATTGTATTTTGACGCGTCCGGCGCGCGAGTGAATTAAGGAGCAAAAGCATGGCCCAGTTCCTCAACACAAAAGAAACCCTGGTGACAGAGGCCATTGATGGTCTTCTAGCCTCCTCCGGAGGGCAACTTACCCGATTGGACGGATACCCGCATATCAAGGTTGTCTACCGGTCGGATTGGGACAAGTCGAAAGTCGCCTTGGTTTCTGGTGGAGGGTCTGGCCACGAACCCGCCCATGCGGGCTTTGTTGGTGCTGGTATGCTTACGGCCGCGGTCTGCGGGGAAGTCTTTGCATCCCCATCAGTCGAAGCGGTTTTGGCGGGCATTCTTGCGGTCACGGGTGAAGCTGGGTGCCTGCTGATCGTTAAGAATTACACCGGTGACCGGCTGAACTTTGGACTAGCGGCTGAACGCGCCCGTGCATTGGGTCGCAAGGTAGAGATGGTCGTCGTTGATGATGACATCGCCCTGCCCGACCTTCCGCAACCACGTGGCGTGGCAGGTACGTTGTTCGTGCACAAAATAGCCGGAGCGCTTGCAGAAAGTGGTGCTGATCTGGACACCGTCACCGCCGCAGCAAGACGCACCATAGCCAAGGTCGTCAGCATCGGTATGAGCCTGGACACCTGTACCGTTCCGGGATCTCCGAAAGAAGACAGGATCGCCCCCGGGAAAGCAGAGCTTGGCTTGGGTATCCATGGCGAGCCCGGTGTACAGCAAGTCGAATTCTCAAATGCTGTATCGGCCATGTCCACAGTTGTGGAGAAGCTGAAACAACGGGTGGGGTCCGGGGATTGTGTGGCGTTGGTCAACAACCTGGGTTCTACAACGCCGTTGGAAATGGCTGTCCTCACGCATGCCTTGTCCGAAACTGGTATTGCCCATCACATCATGGGCCCGGCCCCAATGATGACATCGCTGGATATGCATGGGTTTTCTGTTTCCATTCTGCCGGTAGATCAGGACGATTTATCGGCGCTTAAAGCGCCTGTTGACCTGGCGGCTTGGCCCGGCGTCAATTCTATCGACCCGATAAAAGTCGCACCTCTGCCTGATGGGCTGACTCCTATCGATCCAATTCCTTCGAACAATCCCGCCACAAGGGAAACGATCACCCGGTTGTCTGAACTGCTCATCAACGCAGAGAAGAACCTGAACGAGCTGGACGCGAAATCCGGAGATGGCGATACAGGAAGCACATTGGCGACGGCCGCAAGAGCATTGCAAGGCAGCCTTGACCGCATGCCGCTTGCTGATCTGACGCAACTGTTTCCGGCATTAGGTAATGAGTTAAGCCAGACAATGGGTGGTTCTTCTGGCGTGATACTCGCAATTTTCTTCAACGCAGCTGGCGATGCCTGTGCGAGCGGGGCTTCGGTATCGAAGTCTCTGGTCGAAGGCCTGAATCGTGTCAGCCAGGTTGGGGGTGCCAAGGTCGGTGACAGGACAATGATTGACGCCCTGGCACCAGCACTTGCCGCGCTGCCATCTGGTTTGACGCATGCAGCCAAAGCTGCCCGCGAAGGCGCAAACAACACCGCAAATATTCGTCGTGCGAAGGCGGGCCGCGCGGCCTATGTTCCCGAAGAAAACCTAGTTGGACATAACGATCCCGGCGCTGAAGCTGTTGCTTTGTTGTTTGAAGGCTTAGCTCGGGAGATTGAGGGCTGAAGAACACGTGGAAGATCAAAAACAAAAACTAGAATTGGTGAAAAAGCCAACCGTTAATGACATCGCTCGCGTGGCGGGTGTCAGCCTGGCGACCGTTGATCGGGTTTTGAACAGGCGCCCCGGCGTGCGAGCAGTGACTGTACAGAAAGTACAGAAGGCGATTGATCAGCTGGGGTATGTGCGCGACACCGCCGCGGCCAACCTGGCGCGAAACCGCGTCTACAATTTCCTCTTTGTTTTACCAGACACGGACAACGAGTTTGTGGAGGCAATAAGCAGTCAGATCGCTGAACAAACACGTGACCAATTTATCCAACGGACGCGCATTGCAGTAAAGAACGTCGCTCCGTTCGAGCCGCAAGATATCGTCAACATTTTAGATGCTGTCGACAGTTTGGACGTTGACGGAGTCGCCGTTTTCGGGCCCGAAACGCCTTCTGTCCGCGACGCTGTAAAAAGGCTCAGGGACAAAGGCGTTCCGGTTGTTGCCTTGGTGTCTGACTTGCCAAGTTCTGAGCGAGACCACTTTGTCGGAATTGATAACGTTTCAGCAGGACGAACCGCCGCTCAGCTGATGGGAAGATTTGTCCATCGCGAAGGCAAGGTCTTGGTTCTTACAGGGTCCCGTTTGGCGCGTGACCACTTGGAGCGTCGTCAAGGCTTTGACCTTGTTGTGGCTGAGGAATTTCCGAACCTGGAAGTCGTAGCGTCTGTCGAGGGCCGGGATGACCCGGATCTGATTTACAGGATGATGCCCGAAATCTTTGAAATCTATCCGGATCTGGTCGGAATATACTCGTCAGCAGCGGGCAATGCGGGCCTGATTCAATTTCTTTCAGAGAACAAACTCAGCAAAGATCTGGTGATCATAGCTCATGAGCTTACTCCGCTCAGTCGTGAGGCGCTTAGGCTTGGCACATTTGACGCCTTAATCTCGCAAGATACCGGGCACATTGTTCGTTCTGCCGTCCGTTTATTGCGCGCAACTTCGGACAAGGTTCCGTTCAACAAAGCACAGGAACGTATCCGTATCGATATCTATCTGAAGGAAAATTTACCGCCATAGAGGCTCAGGTTTTGGGGAGGAAATTTTATGAAAACAATCAAAGGTCCAGCTTTGTTTCTTGCGCAATTCGCGGGGGACGAAGCGCCGTTCAATTCGTGGGACGCAATCACTAAATGGGCGGCTGACTGTGGATACAAGGGCGTTCAGGTTCCTAGTTGGGATGGCCGGTTGTTCGACCTGGAACAAGCTGCATCCAGCGCCAGTTATTGCGATGACTTCAAAGGCAAAGCCAAGGAAAATGGCGTCGAAGTCACTGAACTTTCAACCCACCTTCAGGGCCAACTTGTGGCCGTTCACCCGGCCTATGACAGCGCGTTTGATGGTTTTGCAGCCGAAAGCGTCAGAGGAAACCCGAAAGCCCGGCAAGAATGGGCAGTAGACCAAGTTAAAAAAGCGCTATCTGCTTCGAAAAACTTGGGTATTACAGCGCATGCGACATTCTCAGGCGCATTGGCATGGCCCTATGTCTATCCTTGGCCGCAGCGCCCTGCTGGCTTGATCGAAACGGCATTCGAGGAGCTTGCTCGTCGTTGGGTGCCAATACTGGATCACGCCGAGGAATGCGGCGTTGACGTCTGTTACGAAATTCACCCAGGTGAGGACCTCCACGACGGCGTGACGTACGAGATGTTTCTTGAACGGACAGGCAATCACCCACGCGCTTGCATGTTGTACGACCCGTCGCACTACGTGCTGCAATGCCTCGACTATCTGGACAATATCGACATCTACAAAGATCGGATCCGGATGTTCCATGTCAAAGATGCCGAGTTTAACCCGACCGGCCGGCAGGGTGTTTATTCCGGGTATCAAAGCTGGGTCGATCGTGCCGGGCGCTTCCGGTCGCTTGGTGATGGCCAGGTGGATTTCGGGGCGGTCTTTTCAAAAATGGCGGCGAATGGCTTTGATGGTTGGGCAGTTGTCGAATGGGAATGCTGCCTCAAACACCCCGAGGATGGAGCGCGTGAAGGCGCTAAGTTTGTGTCAGATCACATTATCCGTGTGACCGAGAAAGCCTTTGATGATTTCGCTGATGGTGGCGCAGACGAAGCAGCCAATCGTAAAATGCTGGGGATTGAATGATGGTCACAGGACGCAATGAAGAAACCTCAGGCCGCATTCGACTTGGCATGGTTGGCGGCGGGAACGACGCCTTCATAGGTGGCGTTCATCGAATAGCGGCGCGACTGGACGACAAGTTTGAATTGGTTGCCGGTGCTTTGTCTTCGACGCCAGAGAAATCTCTTGAAAGTGGTCGGGCGTTGGGGCTCGAACGGGTCTATGAAGACTTCAAACAAATGGCGATAAGGGAAGCCCGACTGAAATCCGGGATTGAGGCGGTCTCAATTGTCACGCCAAATCACGTCCACTATGCATCCGCGCGCGAGTTCCTGAAACGCGGTATTCACGTAATTTGTGACAAGCCACTCACCTCGACCCTTGCCGATGCAAAAAAGCTGGTCAAAGCAGCGGAAAGCGCGAATGCCCTATTCATACTGACACATAACTATACGGGCTATCCAATGGTCCGGCAGGCACGTGAAATGGTTGCTAACGGAGAAATTGGCAAGATCCGCGTGGTTCAGGTTGAATACCCCCAGGACTGGCTGACCGAGCAGCAGGATTTCAAACAGGCTGAGTGGCGAACCGATCCCGAACGCTCGGGCGCGGGTGGATCAACCGGTGACATCGGGACTCATGCTTACAACCTCGCTTGCTTTGTAACCGGGCTGAAGGCGGAAAGCTTGGCGGCGGACTTGCAGGCCTTTGTGCCGGGGCGCAAAGTCGATGACAACGCGCACGTGTTGCTTCGATTCGAAGGTGGAGCGCGCGGTATGCTGTGGTCGTCTCAGGTGGCCCCCGGCAATGAAAACGCACTTCGTTTACGCGTCTATGGCGAAAAAGGTGGGTTTGAGTGGTCTCAGGAAGATCCCAATTATCTTTGGTTTACGCCATACAACGAACCCAAGCGTTTGATCACCCGAAATGGTGCTGGTGCTGGTGACGCAGCCAATCGGTTGAGTAGAATCCCTCCGGGACATCCAGAGGGATATCTTGAGGGGTTTGCGAATATCTATGGAGAGGCCGCAGAGGCAATCCAAGCCTTCCGAAATGGGATTTCACCTGACGGGTCGGTTGTTTATCCAACGGTTCATGACGGACTCAATGGTGTTAAATTTGTGGCCGCATGCGTGCAAAGCTCTTCAAGGAATGCGGCTTGGGTCAGCTTAACTTAAAATCTGATTGTGGGCATAAGGCAGAAATCTTGGAAGGCAGCACGGCTATCTGCCAAAAACCGAAGCGCACCCAACCTCCAGAGGAACACTCCGGAACAACAAACCGCGAACGTCTCTGAATGGCAGCTATGTGGCCCTATTGTTTTTTGCAGTTTGGCAGAATTATACAATCGCTAATGGCGGCGGGCCTTCTTCCCCTCACTTTCCCTTCGTGGACCAGCGGGATTTAGACAAGTCAAACGCCCCTGGCCGTCAGGGTGAGGGCGCCGCCCTCCCCTTCAGGCGACCCTTTTAGACAGGGCCGAGTCCTCGGCTGTGCATGCGGGCCGCACCACTCCTGCCGAATAGCGTTGCCTCGCCCCTTCCCGCGTTCGCCACGTGGCAGATTAGCACGAACAGCCAGCTTCGCTGTCGACCTGCAAATCAGCTCTGATTTTCCGATATGGAAGTCAGATCAAACCAAAATGTCTGCGGGAGTATGAAATCGGGACGGCGTGTTAGTTGATGGCGCATAGGTCAAATTCAACTGATGTCCAACGTTGGGGGGTGCCTTCTGATGTCGAACGTTCACCTAGTTTCTGGTCCAACTGTGACGGTTGGGTCAGGTTCGTGTGACGTTCAACAGGAATGTCAGGCGACACATAGTTTTGCCATTCGGCGACATCTAAGTCTTTAATTTTTAATTTCCCTAAAAAAGCACGACGCACGAGTCTTGCCATTTGCGACTCAAAGGTTTTCCATCAAGCTAAAACCATCGCACAGCGGCAATTGCCCTTCTGTTTAACCGATACAGGCAAAAGCCGTATGCATAGGCGGATCGCACACTCTAAATTGCTTTAGGTTGCAACGTGCGAAACATCCCTGTCTGGCGAATAGATGTCGAGGATGTTCCAATGTCCGGTCGTTGGTGTCGGGTTGTTGATCATTGGCACATCGAGCACGGTTGGCTTGCCACTGGCGATTGCCGTTTCCAGTGCGGGCAACAGTTCGTCGGCAGCGCTGAGTCTGTGCCCTTCCGCGCCGTAGGCTCGCGCAATGTCGGCATAGCCCGGTCCGTTTGCGGGTGCGGCGGCTGATCCGGGGAAAGTGGTTCCATAGGTCAGACCGTAATGCGCTTTTTGAAGGCCGGCGATAGTTCCGAAAGCGTTGTTGTTCATCACCAGCCAGATGATGCCCAGATCAAGTTCAACGGCCGTTGCCAGCATTGACGGGTTCTGACCGAAACCACCATCGCCAACCAGGCTGATCACCACACGATCAGGTGCCGCCAGTTTCGCGCCGATCGCACCCGGAGGGCCAAAACCCATCGTGGCAAAACCACCCGGGGTCAGGATTGAGCCAGGGGTCAGGATATCGAACTGTTGTCCGACACCGTTTTTGTTCCACCCAACGTCCGTCGTGATGATGGCATCTTCAGGCAGCGCTTTTCGGGTATCTGCAAGAATGCGCTCGGGCATCATCGGAAACGCAGATGAAGTTGCCATTTCCACATTGCGCGTTTTGAAGTTTGTTCGGAAGCCAGCGATCTTTTTTTCCAACGCGGGGCGTCTGAAACCCTCTGGATACATCTCGCAGGCCACCCGAATAAGCACACGAAGCGCGGCCTTGGCGTCCGCGATTACGCCGATCTCGGTCGGATAGTTCCGCCCGATCTCCTGCGGTTCGATGTCGATATGAATAACCTTGGAGCCGGGAATGTTGAACGTGTAGCCGGGATACCAACTGGAGCAATCAGCTTCCTTGAAACGGGTCCCAACGGCAAAAATGTAGTCGGCATTCAGGCAGGTCTGATTAACCAGCTCGGTGCCCCAAAAACCAGTCATGCCCAGCACAAGCGGATGGTCGTCCCGCAACGCACCTTTACCCATCAGGGAATGCGCGACTGGCAGGCCCATATGTTCAACGAATTCGCGCAACTCTTCGCTGGCTTGCGCCAGCAGGATACCTCCGCCGACATAGGCGACCGGGTTTTCGGCCTGTGCCAGAGCCTCAATGATTTCACGCGCGGTTTCATCGTCTATAGACGGTTTCTTGAGCGCGCGGGTGTTGTCGCGGATACGATCAAAGCTGTCCGATGGGATCACCTCTGAAAAAATGTCCATGGGCACATTGACCAGAACCGGTCCGGGTTGGCCGCTTTCTGCCAGATGGAATGCCTTTTCCAAAATCTCGGCCATCAGGTCTGCCCGATCTACTCGCCATGCACGTTTAACAAACGGGCGGTAGATCTCCCACTGGGCCGCATCCGCGTGCAGGTTCACTTCCTGATGCGGATGCTTGCCGTAGTAATGCGTGGGAATGTCGCCTGCGATCACAACCATCGGGACACAGTCCAGTGCGGCGTTGGCGACCCCGGTGGCGCAATTGGTCAGCCCCGGGGAGAGATGGGACAACACCACCGAGGCCTTGCCCGTCACGCGGGCATATGCGTCCGCCGCGTGGCTGGCGATTTGTTCATGACGCACCGTTACAAAGTCAATTGGGCTTTCCGCCAATGCAGCTAAAATCGCGATATTGGTATGGCCGCATAGGCCGAACACATGCTTCACCTCACGGCGTTCAAGGAAGTCGACAATGTGTTCAGCTACGGTTTTTCCGTCCAGTTTCGCTCCGTCCATCACGCGACCTCCTGCCCGAAGAACTCACCGAACAGGTCCGGCTCCGAGGGGCGATCCTCGGGGATAGGACGGCTGACCCAGGTGTAGTTCATCATGTGTTTCATGGTGACGTTTTCATTGGTGATGTTGCCGCCCCAGATGCCGCAACCCAGGCTGCTGGTCATGGGCATCCCGTTGGTCCAGGCACCTGCGTTGGCCTTGGATTGTGGCTGTCGCACCATCATGCGGCTGACCGGAGCCAGACGCGCCAACCGGTCAATGTGATCGTCATTGTGGCTGTAAATGCCGCAGGAATGGCCCTTGCCCCCGGTGTTGTAAATCTGGCTGACCGTTTCCAGCGCGTCATCAAATGTGTCGAAGTGATATAGCGCCATCAGCGTGGTCAGTTTTTCCCTGGAGAACTTGTGCTGCGGGCCGATTTGCCCCTGATTTTCAACCATCAGGAATTTGCGATCTTCGGGGATCGAGAAACCGGCGACCTTGGCCGTTTGCTGAGGCGGACAGGCGATAGTCGGGAAGGTACGGTTGCCCTTCTCATCCCACATGGCCGCTTCTAGCATTGCCTTCTCTTCGTCCGAACACAGGTAACCGCCTTCGGCTTGAAGTGCCTTGACCATATCGTCGTAAACCGAGCGCTGGATGATGATATTGCCGTCGGCCGAACAGCCTGACCCAAAGTCGGAGGTCTTGGAAATACGAGTGTTTTGAGCGGCGACATCCAGATCGGCTGTCTCATCGATGACGATGGAAGAATTGCCCGCGCCGACGCCATAAGCCGGACGTCCCGAGCTGTAGGCTGCTTTGACCATGGGCTTGCCACCCGTCGCCAGCGTCAGGTCACAAATCTCCATCAGATGTTGCGTTAATGGGATCGACGGTTTGCGAATGGATTGAAACAAGTCCTCGGGGGCACCGGCAGCACGACAAGCTGCGCGCATGACCTCGACCATTTCAAAGGTGGTATGGGCGGTTCGCGGATGTGGACTGAAGATGACCGCATTCCGGGCGTTGGCGGCGGAAACGCCGGTCACCGGTGGTGTCATCGCTGGGTTAGTCATGGGGATCAGTGACGCGATCACACCGGCAGGTTTGGCATATTTCACCAGCCCCTTTTCTTCGTCGACTTCGACGATCCCCGTCGAAGGCGTACGCAAGACATCACGTAGTACCATGTGAATCTTGAAACGCTTCGCAGGACGCCCTTCGCGATCTCCGATACCGCTTTCGTCCACCCCTTGCTGGGCCAGACGCGTGAAAGTTTTCTCGTTCCCCGCATACCACGCGATGGCCTGAGACAGGCGGTTCAGCCTGTCCTGATCCCAATCCTCGATTTCGGCCATGGCAGCGCGGGCGCGCGCCAGCATATCGGCCGCCATGTTGCGGTCGTTCTCAGTGAGCTCTTTGCCCATGATGATCCTCTTGGTGTTTTGGAATTGCTGCATCGGTCATACGACGCTGAGATCGCGCCGCGCCGAATGTCCGCTTGGCGTGGCTGAGACAGCGACGCGCGTGTTCTTCATATCCCAACTCGGCAACGCGGCTTTGGTTGGGCAGTTCAATGGAATAGTCGACGGGCGGCATCCGTTCGATGATGCCGATGAAATCGATCCAGCCTTCGCCGGGGTACAACCTTGCATCACGGGCCAGTTGGATCATGCCCTCACGCGTATCAGCGATGCCAGGCAGGCAATCTGAGATATGCAGGAAGTGAAACAGGTCCGAGGGGACGTGCAACAGCTCTCCAAGATCCACTCGGCTGAGGTGCAGATAAAGCGTATCGACCAGAATACCACCATTCGGCTGATCTGCGGCACGGACGATGTCCAGAGTCTCATCCAGAGTGCGCAAGCGAGAGAAGCTTGGGAACTCCAGATCCACCGTCAGCCCATAGGGCACGGCCAGTTCGCAGGTCTCTGAATAGACGTCGATCAGAAAATCACGATCATCACGGGTATTGGTCCACGCGCTCATGATCATGCGCTTGGCACCCAGTTCTCCGCCGATCTCCAGAGAAGGCTCAAAGCTGCGCGGGTCGACATCTTCAGTGATGCGCGCAAGCTCGACATCAAGGACCTTCAAGCCGGTGGTAGAGAGAGCAGTTTTGGTGGCCTGGACCTGTGTCTTGTCGATTGGAGATTGAGTGAATTCACCGGGCACATGCATCGGAATGAACCGAGGACTGACAGCATCGTAACCGGCCCGCGCGGCGATATAGACCAACTCGGGCGGCGTGCAGCCGATCAGCGTCAGATGCGCCAAGGAATAGAGAGAGGGGCTTGCGCCAGCCTCTTCGGGTTTCACCATGAACGACAGCTCCAAGCGTCTGCGAATCTTATTTTCATCACACGTAATAAAAAATATCTGATATTATTTAAAATATCAACTTTTAATACTGAGCAGGAAATGAAAACGCCCGGGCAATGGCCCGGGCGTGTTTAACCTTCGTTTTGGCAAAGCTTTAGATAGTGACCCAGTCGCCTTTGGACTGGTGAGAGCGCACAGAGGCATCAATGAATCGAACACCGTCTGCGCCTTGTTCGACACTGGGGTAGGCAACCCAATCCGCCGGAACAGCAGCGCCATCCCGGCGCGCGGCTACGGCCATGGCAAATTCCGTATAGAGATTAGCCCAGGCTTCGATAATCCCTTCGGGGAAGCCGCGCGCGGTACGGATCAGACGTTCCGCGCCGGGGCCAATGCCATGCCCGTGACCTCGGCTGATGATACGATCCGGCTCGCCAAAACGATTGAACTTCAGCTGCTCCGAATTCTCCAAATCCCACTCGAGACCCCCTTCGCTCCCGAACATCCGCAGGCGCAAACCGCCTCGATTTCCGGGGGCAAGGCGTGTCGCCATCAGGGTTCCCGGAACCTCGTTTTGATAGCGGGTGAACATGAATGCTGTGTCTTCTAAAGGCTTTGGCGCGCCGCAAACATGGAACTCGGCCCGCAGATCGGTCATGGGAAGGCCCGAGACAAAACTGGCGAGATGCGCGGCATGGGTGCCGATATCGCCGACACAACTGGTCGGGCCAGAAATCTTTGGGTCCAGCCGCCATTTGACATGAGGCGCATCAGCCACATCTTCGGGCGTCATCCAGTCTTGCATGAACTCGACATGGATTTGGTTGATCTTGCCGATGCCGCCCTCGGCCACGATTTGTTTGGCCTGACGGATGACCGGAAAACACGACATCGCATAACCGACGGCAAAAACCTGCCCTGTGCGCGCGGTAATCTCCTCAAGCCCCTCGGCTTCAGCGACTTCGTTGGTCAGGGGCTTGTCACACAGCACATCAATGCCTGCTTCTAGAAACGCTTTGGCCGCATCGAAATGAACGTGGTTCGGGGTGGTGATCATGACGGCATCTACGCCGTCCGGGCGCGCCGCCTCGGCCTGTGCCATCTCTTCGAACGACGCATAACACCTGTCTGCTGGCAGATACCACTCGGCCCCCCGCGCCTTGCTGCGATCGGCGTCGGAACTGAGCGCACCTGCGACGACCTCCCACCGGTCGGTCATTCGCGCGGCCGTTGCTTGCGTGACAGAGATACGTCCACCACCGACAACGCCCAGCCGCAGACGGCGTGACAATCGGGGGAAAGAACCGTCAAAGTTCAGGTTTTCAGGTAGAAGCTTCTCAGCCATTCTGAACCTCCATTCCGGGAACCCACACGCCTTCGGGCAGCATTTCAACCGCCATGAAAATGCTGGGGGTAATCGTCTCGTATTGATGCCAGGGATAGTTGCCCTCGGCGTCATACATTGGCTTGTGCGTCGCGCCCGGGGCCATGAATTCTTCGAGATAGAGCGTCTCAACGTCCCGCTCACGACATTGCTGCATTTTACCGAAGCCAACAATTTGCGTGTGCACTTCGCGGAACCCCGGCACCGGACAGAACGGATGTTCCTTGTGCAAACCGACATTCAGCGGAACCGAGCCCGAGTGGTACATGGTCAGTCCAACGTTACCCACGAAGACCTTTGGCGACATGTAGTGGCTGACACCGCGCAGACGCTCCTCTTGGCGGACGTCAAAAGCAGAGGGCCATGTCTCTTTCACCTGTGCGAACAACGCGTCGTCATCGGCATGGGTGTCGAAACCGTGGACAGTGACTGCGCGTTGTACGTTTTGGATGGAGCTGTTTTGCACGATCACCGATGAAAGTGGCGCAACGGTCTGATTCTCGACCGTGATGCCCCTCCCCCCAAGGTTCAGAACAATGGCGCGACCCTCGACGGATATTCTACCTTCATCGATGATGTGCTGGACGCGAAAGAATGGCTGGGCAAAGTCGAGTGTCTCAATCGGCATGCGCCAACTCCTTCCTCTCATCGTTCAGGAAATCGACCGGCAGAGGTTCCGGTGCTGCGCAACGGCTTTCTATTGTCTGGTAAGCACCAAATTTCGGCGCCCGTTCAATCGCGTCCATGACTTCAAACACATGGTAGGCAAGCGCTCCACTCGCGCGCGGTTGGCGTCCTTCTTGTGCCGCAAGGGCCAGGTCCAGAAGGCCGAGCCCGCGACTGTCTTCATTGAACCCGTGTTTGTTTTGGACCACCTGCCAGTCCTCGCGACCAGTTGGACGGGGCTGATGAGACCAGCGCGAAGTGTCCCGTGTCTTCAACCAGACATCCCCCTGAAAAATGTTGGCTCCATGAACCGGATCAGGGTCCGGGATGCTGATGGTTCCGTTTTCACCATAGATTTCGAACCGTGGGGTTTCGCTGTCCCAAATGTCGAAGCTCATGGTCATCGACCCTATAGCTCCGGATGAGAACTGCATCAGGCTCAGGGAGTGCGTGTCGACCTCGACATCCATCCATTCGCCGTTGCGCGGGCCGTTTTCGATCATACGCTGCTCAAAGGTCCGCCGTGCCATTCCAGCGACCCCATCAATTGGTCCAAGACAGCAGATCATCGCGGTCAGGTAGTATGGGCCAAGGTCCAGCAAGGGCCCGCCACCGGCCTGGTAGTAGAAATCCGGGTTGGGATGGTGGCGCTCCGTCCCGTGGGTCCCGACATGGGCAAAAACCCCTGTCGGTTTGCCAATAGCACCCTCGTCGATCAAGCGCCGAACGGTCTGCCAGCGACCGCCCAGAAACGTGTCGGGTGCGCAGCCGACCAGTAACCCCTTTTCAGAGGCCATGTGCAGGATCGCCTTACCATCCGTTCGATTCATAACCAGTGGCTTCTCGGAATAGACGTGTTTGCCCGCCTCTAACGCGCGTAAACTGATTTCCGCATGCGCCGCCGGAATTGTCAGGTTCAAAACGCAGTCAATCGTCGGATCGGCGAACACTTCATCTGGCGTGCAGGCCTTGGCAATGCCGTATTGATCCGCCTTGGCGCGGCTTTCCGAAGGATCGAGGCTTGCGCAGGCCACGACCTCGACGTTTGAGAATTTGGATAGTGTTTTTAGATAGATATCGCTGATACGACCACAGCCGATAAGGCCGACCCGGAAGGATTTCGATGTCTCACGTGTCATCATTCCTGTCTTCGTAGAGGGGTAAGTAGTTCGGGGGCATTGGCCCTTTGTTGCGCCCGCCCTGGCCCATCTGCTCCCAGGCGTGGGCGAGAATTCCGACCGAGCGGGACAGGCAGAACAACCCGCGCGACAAGGGCGCGGGAAAGCCAAGCTCGCAGAAGATGACAGCTGTTGCGCCATCGATGTTCATTGCAATGGGCCGACCTCCGCGTTGGCGACCAAGTTCGGCCTGAACCTCTTCTCCGATATCGGCAAAGCGACCAGAAACGGTGCCATCACTCGCGGCGTCGCGAACCAGTTGCATCAACCGTGGCGCGCGCGGATCAACAGGCTTGTGAAACCTGTGACCAAAGCCCGAGACGATCTTGCCGTAAGTTTCGCGCCAGTTGTTCAGACCGTCCTTCACAGCGTCGTTCAGCGATGCGCCAGCATCCAGCCGGGCCGCAATATCATAGTATAGCTCGGCACATTGCTCCCCTGCCCCACCGTGTACGTCGCCCAGCATGTTCACCGCAGTTGCCATCGCATTGTTCAGCCCGACCCCACAGGTGGCAGCCATGCGCGCCGCCGCGATCGATGGGGCCTGCGGACCGTGATCCACGCCTGCGACCAGCGCAGCCTCAAACAAACGCGCCTGAGCATCGCTGGGCAGATCGCCCCGTACCATCAGCCAGATCATCTGCGGGAAGGTTACATTCCCGATCAGGTCTTCGATGGGATTTCCACGAAACGCGATCTGTCCGGGTTTCATGTCGATTATGGACGTGCGCCACCAATGGCGAACTGCGCGCTCGTCGCTTGTGATTTTGTCTTCCGAGTCGGTCATTGGAGTTGCGTTTCTTTCGCGGGGTATTGTTTCGTTTGTGCAGCAAGGCGAATTGGGGCATTCCGTGCACCATACCCTGCATAGCCGGCGCGGCGTTCAACGATTTCAAAAAACAGTCCGTTGAAGATCGGGCGGCTGTAGATCTGAAAATACTCGGCACCCGCTGCCCGGTCGTAGAGAATGTTACCCCGGCGCAGTTGGGCGACTAAATCGTCATCCAACCCGAAAGCCGCCTGCAGATCGACATAGTAGTTTTCCGGGATCGTCAGGCTGGGAAAGCCGGACTTGCGCAGCTGATCCGACGTTTCGAAAATGTCGTCCGACTGGAACGCAATGTGCTGAACTCCGGCCCCAAACCCATCTTCAAGGAACGAAGCCGCCAGTGTTCGGCGCCCAACGGCCCCGTTCAGGTTCAGGCGCACTTCACCTTCGGGGCTTTCGATAGCCTGGCTTTGCACGACACCGGACGGGTCGGCGACGTTTACAATCGGCGATTTCGCCATCTCAAACGTCGAGATGTAATAGAGCAACCAGCTTTGCATCTCATCATGGCGCATCGTCTGTGCCAGATGGTCGATACGGCGCAGACCGGCGGGCTGGGTTGCTTTTGTTTTGGCGACTGGCTCGAATTCGATGTCCCAGACACGGTGCAGATCGGATTTCTCATCGATGAAATGGACAACATTACCACCGACACCTCGGATTGCGGGAATATCCAGCTCGCCGGTGCCCACCGGCTGCGAGAAATTTGGCGCGCCCAGCGCTGTCGCGCGCTGAACGGTCTGATCCGCGTCCTTGACGCGCAACCCCATGTCGCAGACCGAGGGGCCGTGGCCCAGAAATGCCGAATGCGCGAAACCTTCCTTTTCGGTATTCACGACGATGTTTATGGCACCCTGCCGCCACAGCTCGACAGACTTGCTGACATGCTTTCGTTCCATGCGAAAACACATGGCCGAGAGCATATCGGCCAGCTGCGCGCCGCTTGTTTCGTCGGCTGTAAATTCGACGAATTCGAAGCCCGACGCATAAACGCGCTCGGGCAGGTCCGGGATGCCGAAATCGGCTCCCGGCTCGGTCCGCGACACCTCGTCCAAAAGGTTGACCAGCGATCTGAAGCTGTCACGTGCCAGTGTTTGACCACCGGGTTGCGGCGCTGCCTCGTTGACGCGCGCAATGGACCACGGCCCCTTGTATCCCGCGCGGGACAGTACGCGCACGAAACCCGCTAGGTTCAGCGACCCAAGCCCTGGCAAGAGCCCGAAATGCCGCTTGAGCCTGCGGATATCCATTTCAAGCCGGGGGGCATCGGACAGTTGCACATGGAACAGGCGCTCTCCGGGAATGTCCCGAAGGCGGGCGGGCTTGGACCCGTCGGCCAGCGAGAAGAAGGAGTTCAAGGCCAACCCGAAATGTGGACTGTCAATCGCCTCGACAATGCGCAGCGCCTGCGCGTCCGAGTGGATGAGGTCGGACCAGGGCAAGCCCATATAGGCCAGGCGTGCCCCCATCGCCTTTGCAATCTCGGTCGCTTCCCCGAGGTCCGTGATCACCTGATCTTCGGTGGCGTCGGCGTCCACCTCAAAAGCAGAGCCAATGAGCAGCAGTTCTGTGCCCAACTCGCCCATCAGGTCGAGTTTGCGCTTCAGCCGGTCAAAAGCGCGCTGTTTACCGCCGCCAGATTGACCTTCGAGATTATGGAACGGCTGCAGCAGGCAGATTTTCAACCCGAGGTCTGAGGCAATGTTCTGGACCTGTGTTGGTGACCCGTCAAAGGCGGTCAAATCCGGTTCATGCAGTTCAACCCCGTCAAATCCGGCCCCGGCGATGGCATGCAGTTTCTCTGCCAAATCACCGGGGATGGATGTTGTCGAAACCGACAGGCACATTACCCCTGGTACCCAAACATGCGCGGCAACCACAGGACCAGATCGGGCATCAGCATCATGATTATCAAGGCAAAGATAAGCACCGCCAGGAAAGCCCAGATTTCCGAGATGATTTCACGTAGCGGGATGTCCGTCACGGCGTTGATCACAAAGAGCAAAATGCCATAGGGCGGTGTGATCAGACCGATCATCGAGTTTACGACGACCAGTACTCCGAAATGCACCAGATCAATCCCAAGCGCTTCGCATGTGGGGATGAACAGGGGCACGATCACCAGGATGATCGTCGTCGCATCCAAGACGCAACCCAGCGCGAGGATCAACAGGTTGACGAGGATCAGGAAAACAATCGGGCTGACATCTGAACCCTCCAGCAGGGCCGAGATCGACTGTGGAATCTGCTCCTGAATAACAATGAAGTTCAGGATGAACGCGCCACCGATGACAACCCCAACGGCTGCGGACGAACGGGCACTGTCAACGAAGACCTGATAGAGGCCACGGAACGAAAGCGCGCGATAGAAGAACGCTGCCAGCAACAGGGCATAGAATGCGGCAACAGCGGCGGCCTCTGTCGGCGTGGTAACGCCCCCGTAGATGCCATAGAGCAGGATTGCGGGCATCAGCAGCGCCGGAAATGCGTTGGCGGTTTTTGCCGGCAATTCGCGCAGTGGGATCGGTTCTTCCAATGCAAAGTTCCGCTTGCCGGCCAGATAGTAGTTCATCGCCATGAGGACGACGCCCATGATCAGGCCCGGCAAAATACCGGCAAGGAACAGCGACCCGATTGAGGCCTTGGAAACGAGCGCATACAAGACCATCGGGATCGAGGGCGGAATGATCGGACCGATGGTGGCCGACGCCGCAGTGATTGCGGCTGCGTAGCCTCGGCTATAGCGACCATCTTTGGTCATCATCTCGATGATGATCTTGCCGATCCCCGCAGCGTCGGCAACGGCAGAACCGGACATGCCGGAAAAGATCAGCGAGGCCACAACGTTGACGTGCCCGAGGCCGCCTTTGAAGCGCCCGACAGCAGCAACGCAGAAGTTCAGCAGTCGATCGGTGATCGACCCCGCATTCATGATATTGGCGGCGACGATGAACAAAGGCACGGCAAGCAGGATCGTGCTTTTGTAGAAGCCTTGCAGGATTTTTTCACCCGCCAACGCAACGTCAAGACCAGCGACACCCAGATACATCAGTGACGCCAAAAGGATAGAATAGCCGATAGGGGTCCCGATGCCTGCCAGAACAAAAAGGGTTAGCAGGCAGGAAAGAAGTTCAAAACTCATTTGCTTGCGTCCTCGTCGTCTTCCACATCAACGCGGGGGTGTTCGTCGACCACGTTGTATCCCACGACCATTTCAAGTTCGGTTTTTGGCGGGCCGTTGCGCATGATGTCAAAGAACAGCCATGCATACCGCGCAGCAACGACCAGCATGAACACGGCATAGATCGAAAACACGGTGCGCAGCGGTATCTTCTCACCCGAAAAGGGATTGCGTACCGTCGCGGTCTTGCGGATTTTCATCCAGTCGATGTAATCCCACGTCGGCAGGAAACTGTAGAGCATCCCGACCACGATTGCCGCGGCCGCCAGCATCGCAAATACCTGACGCACGCGTCGGGGCACAGACAAATAGATGATGTCGAATTTCACGTGATCCCGCTCACGCACGATGAAAGCACAGCTGAAAAAGATCACCCAGACCCAAAGGATGCCAATCAGTTCAAGCGTCCACCCGGCAGGGGTGAAGAAATAGCGCAAAAGAATTTGCAGAAGGAAGATCAGGAAGATTGCCGCCAGCATCCCGCCGGCAATCGCTTCGGTCAATCGGGAGAACCCCTTGATGAATTTTTTCATTGTGGTTCTCCCTCCCTTGTCCAAGTGGCCTTAGTTGCCCAGAGCGTTGATCTGCTCGAGAACGCCATCCGGCCATGACCCGGCAAATTCGCTTTCCAGATACATGGTCTGTACCTGATCACGGAACGCTGCGAGATCGGGTTCGTAGACCTCAATGCCCTGCTCCTTGAGGAAGCTGACGAGGTCCTCTTCCTTCTGCAGCTGTTTCTGGCGCCCCGATTCAGCCGCAGCATCTGCCGCTTCCTGAACTTTTGCCTGTTGTTCCGGGGTCAAACCGTCCCAAACCTCTTTGCCGATGGCGATATAGTTCAGGTCGACCAGATGCGATGTCAGGACGATCTGATTGGTCACTTCGTAAAACTTGGCATCAACCACAGTCGGCAATGGGTTGTCCTGGCCGTCAACGGCACCGGTCGACAGCGCGGTATAAACCTCGGAGAAGGCCATTGGTGTCGGTGCGGCACCCAGCGCTTTGCCAAGGAACTGCCACGCATCGGTGCCCGGCATCCGCAGGTTCACGCCGTCCAGATCGGCCGGAGTTGTGACCGTCAACTCATCCTTGGGCTGACGCAGGTTCACCTGACGACGGCCCAGATACATGACCGACAGCAGTTTAACGCCCAGTTCTTCTTCGGCCTTCTGCTTAAAGGCATCCATCAAGGGATCGTTGAAGACAGCCACCTGATGCGCGGCGTCCTGGTGGACATAGCCTGCGGTAAAGATCGAAAACTCGGGGAAGAACTGGGCCAGTTCCTGCGCCGAGGTGATCGACATTTCCAGGTTACCGCGACTGATAGCATCCAACTCAGTGCCTTGCGCGAAGATCGTGCCGTTATAGCTGGGCTCATAACTTGCGAAATCGGCGACCATGGGCGCGAAAACCTCGGCCATGGCAACCGAACGCTGGTCGGTCTCCGATCCTGATGTTGCGAGGCGAAGTTGCACTTTGTCTTCCGCCAGCGCACCACTTGTTGCGCTAAACAGAACACCGGTTGCAACCAGGGCTGACACAGCAGCCCGGCGGGTAAGTTTGGTAATCACTTTGCTCCTCCCTGAGACATCATGATGCATTTTTCCGATTCTGAGTTTTGACCTATTTTGGACTTTTTGCAAGATTTTTTGCAAAATATCAGATATTTTTCATTACCTGCAATTTCTGTTGTTGCATTTCCTGAAGGTTTCTTATCCTGACAGTCTCGCCAGTCCTGCAGGAATTCTGAATGGCTTCAATGACTTGAAGTGTTCTGAAGCCTTCCCAGCCGGACACAATCGGATCTGCTTCGTGCCGAGCAACGTCAACAAAGTGCCCGAGTTGATTGACCAGTGGGTCAGAGGAACCCTTCTTCAGCGCGGTTGACGAAATTGGAATCCACCAATCCCTTTCCTCACCCTGGTAGGTCCATAGTCTTAGATCGGGGACAGACAACGACCCATGAGAGCCACCGATCATGTAGCTACTCTCAGTGGTCGACGGATAGATTGGATATTCCTGAGACGTCATCTCCCAGCTCCACGGAGCAACAATGCTGTCGGATACGCTAATGGTCCCAATCGCTCCGCTTTCAAACGTCAATAGCGCTCCGGCGACATCTTCGTTGTCATAGCCGCGTTGCGAGGTAGCCGACTGCGCCTGTACGGTCACGACCTCTCCGGCCAGGTACCGCAGAAGATCGACATCATGGACAAGATTGACCGAGATGGGCCCCGCACCGGGTTTCTTACGCCAGGGTGCGGCGTCAAAATATTCATCGGGCTTGTAAAACCAGCAATTCGCATGGACAGCGCGCACATCTCCAATCTTCCCGTCGACAATGGCTTCCTTCGCTGACTTGATCAGAGGATTGTGCCGACGATGATGTCCGACCATCAGTGGCACATTGGCCTTCTCCGCTTCTTGGACAAGCTCCAGTGCAGCGGAGGCTTCCACGGCGATCGGTTTTTCGACGAGTACGGGACAACCATGCCGAACACATGTGAGCCCTTGTTCAACATGAAGCGTCGTGGGCGTCGCGAGCACAGCTCCGTCCGGCGTCTGAGCTGCAAACATATCCTCGAGGGTCTCGTAACACGCAACGCCATGCTCCGCAGCGTAGGTGCGCCCTTCGTCACTGGGATCAACAACCGCAACAAGATCGACATGACGCAACGCGCGGATCGCGTCTGCGTGGCGGCGTCCAACAAGGCCAATGCCGACAATGGCAATGCGAAAGTTCATTGACACTTTGCTTCCTTCCAGAGGGTTCGGAAACTCCGAAACCAATGTTTATGACTGAGCTGCTTTGCCCAACTTGAACTCGACCGTATTGGGGTTTTTGCGATTCCACAATAATGTATGATATTTTTATTTCTACCATACATCACATTGGATTGCTGATAACTCTGTAAAGTGGTATTTGAAGGAGGAATCTAAAAATATCGGGTGAAACGCATGGCGAAACAGCCGTCTACGATAGGTGCAAGCACCTATCAGCGCATAAAGCGAGATATTATCTTTGGAGAATTGCAGCCTGGCTCCAAACTGAAACTGGACGCCTTAAAAGACCGGTATTCGGCAAGCCTTTCGACACTTCGTGAAACCCTGAACAGGCTTGCCAGCGACGGTTTTGTCGAAGCTCCCGAACAAAGAGGCTTCCTGGTTACGCCGGTCTCTCGCGAAGACCTGACCGAGATATCAGAACTGCGTGTCCTGTTGGAATGCCACGCGTTGGAGTTGTCCATTGCGAATGGCGACACGGACTGGGAAGGCAACCTCGTTGCCGCGCACCACAAACTGCACCTGATGGAACAGCAGCTTCTCAAGGGCGACGAGTCCGAGAAAGAAACCTGGAAACGATATGATTGGGAGTTTCACCAAGCGATGATCGCGGCCTGCAACTCCAAGAACCTTCTGTCTCTGCACTCGATCATCTACGACAAGTATTTGCGGTATCAGATGCTCGTGCTGACCTATCGCGGCGAAGAGGCAGTCAAGGAGCATAAGGGCATGTTCGATGCCGCATTGGCCAGAGACGCGGGCACCGCTAAGAAGCTGTTGGTAGATCACATCCGAAACGGTCTTTCACATACGCTGGAGGCTATGTAGTTCGCTGTTGTTGCCGCCTATCTCCATCACCTGAATCAGCGGCACGGGACCTGAAAGGCAAGTTTAATTACTGTGCTTACCAGACGAATTCCGTAAGTTTATGATTCAACATCCGAACCCGCTTCATCAGGCAGCCGTTTAAACAAGGATGAGAACGCCAAGCTTCCGCAACCAAGGGTTGTTTTCACCACCATAACAAACCGCGAACATCCTTAAAGCGGTTTTATGTGAAGCGATCTCTGGTTGAGTGCTCAGCCCCCCAAGCGGACCTAACGAACCACTACTTCAATCGCCGGATTGCAGTCATTGATCCTGTTTGCAGAGAAAGTCAGCGAAGAGCCCAAGGCAGTCATAGTGATTTTGTGCTGTGCGCACACGCAGCGCGAAAATCGCTGCGCCTGCGTGGTTCTCGGCGCTGCTAGGCAGCGGAAAAACCTGCCATTCGTTCGGGGCGCGGTGAGCTACTTAGAGGGCGAAGATAAAGTAGCGGACAAAGGGGCAATTCGCTGCGGGAGCATCAATGTCTCCTATCAAAAAACAGTGGTTCTCGGGAAATTGTCTGGCTTCAGTCAGACTTGTCATACGCTTCCCGTGCGGCATCAATCTCGCTCAAGTGTTCCAATGCCCAATAGCCTAAGGCGCTGACTGGCTCGCGAAACGACTGCCCCATCTGAGTCAGATTATATTCGACCTTGGGCGGGATCGTTGGATATTGGGTCCGGTTCACAAGCCCATCCCGTTCCAACTCCTTCAGCGTCAAGCTCAGCATACGCTGCGAAATGCCTAGGTTTCGCTTTATCTCGTTGAAGCGCATGGTCCCGTATTGAGCCAGCGAGATGACCACCAGAACGCTCCAACGGTCGCCCACTCGTGACAGGACCTCGTTGATACGCTTGCAATCGGGGCATTGTTTGTCGTCCAGCATGGCAGTTCCCAATTTGTAACTAAGGGTCAAAAATGTGCCTTCTTGCGGCAAATATCAGTTCTCATTAGTTAGTCAGTAACAAAAATATACTGATCATCTCGGGCTCTGACAATGGGATCAACAACCGTGACCGCAAAAACACTGAACGACCACCTGACCTGGCGCTACGCCACCAAGAAAATGGAAGCTGGCAAACCCGTTCCACAAGACAAGGTCGATGCCATCGTCGAAGCTGTTCGCATGGCGCCGACGTCAAGCGGCACGCAACCCTTTGAGCTGATTGTGGTCACAAACTCCGATATTCGGGCAAAGATCGCCGAAGCGGCGTCAGGTCAGGCACAGATCACAGATGGGTCGCACCTCTTGGTGTTTGCCGCTTGGGACAATTACACTGAAGACCGTATTGATACAGTCAAGCAATTGAATGTGGCGGCCCGAGGCGACCTGCCTCTGATCCATGGCTACTACGACAATCTGAAAGCCAACTATTTGCCGCGCGAGGCCGAGGTGAACTATGCCCATGCAGCGCGTCAGGCTTATATCGCATTGGGCATTGCCCTCATTGCAGCCGCAGAACAAGAGGTCGACAGCACGCCGATGGAAGGGTTTGACCCCGATACTGTTGACGATATTCTTGGTCTTAGGGAACGTGGTCTTCGTTCCGTCGTTTTGATGCCATTGGGTTATCGCGAAGAGGCCAGCGATTGGCTGCTGCCGATGCCAAAGGTCCGCAAGTCGCGCGATGCAATCGTGACAGAAATCAAATGAGCGCGGACGGAATCACATGAGCTTTCTAAGAAATCTGTTTAAAGCAGCCCCCACGCCCACAGAGGACGGAGCCTTTCAGCCGTCACCCCTTGCCTTGAAACTCGCGACGGCATCCAAGACGGATTATGATGGCGGGGCCTATGCCAACCCTTACAGGGGCGGTGACAAGCGCGTGCTGATGATCTGCACCGAAGAGCGCAACATGACCATGGCCAATGGCAAGAAATTTTCGACCGGGAACCACCCGGTCGAAATGGGCCTGCCGATGTTGCACCTGCTGGCCGCTGGTTTCCAGATCGACATTGTCACACCCACGGGCGCCCCTGCCGTTATCGAAGACTGGGCCATGCCGCGCGAGGACGAAGCCGTCATGAAGCTGTACCGCGACTATGCCGATGCCTTTGACAACCCTGGCAGCCTCGCTGATTTCGTGGCGAATTCGATGACTGATGATGCACCTTACGTCGGGGTCTATCTGCCGGGTGGTCACGGGGCCATGTTGGGCCTGCCAGAGAACGAAGACCTGGGAAAACTTCTCCGGTGGGCACACAAACGGGACCTGTTCACGCTGGCGATCTGCCACGGACCGGCCGCCCTGCTTGCTGCGGGCGATGGCCCATCGTTCATCTACAACGGTTACAAGATCGCGGCCTTTCCTGATGCGGTCGACAAACAAACGCCGATGATCGGCTACATGCCGGGCCATATGCCGTGGAAGTTCGGCGAAAAGCTGAACGCTCTGGGTGTGGAAATCATCAATTCCAAGGCCGACGCCACATGCAACATCGACCGCCGTCTCGTTTCGGGCGCAAGCCCAAAAGCGGCGAACGCATTTGGAAGGTTGGCGGCGGAAGCGCTGTTGAAGAACGTGCGGTAGACGGAAGCAGGTGCGGCGTGCATGCGGACATTCGTGCATCACGCAGCATCGGTAATTCCGAGCTCTTCTGGCACCTTCGCCGCGATCTGCGCTAAGGGCGGGTCTGATATGGATCGACTTTCGCTACACACCGCATGAACAAGCAAGACGCAAACAAATTCGCCATCGGCAAAATCGCAAACAATGGCTGTTGTCCAGCCCACAGCAGGTATAGTTTTTTTGACGCCGAGCAGTTTGCGAACATACGATAGAGCGATTGTGAATACCACAACCGATGGCGAGACATTTGACCAATCATTCACCCAATTTTCGTGGCAACCACGTAGCCTTGGCAACAAAACAATGGGAAACAAATATTTAGCTATTTCCTCTCAACACACTCATAAATTTTTCTGTTACGCCCCCGGTCAATTTGAATTTGAGCGACCGTGATTGGCTGACACAATATTATTTCCAATCAACTTAATAAGCTGACCCATTGGATGAACTGTTTTAAGTTTGATCAAATTCCATTTTTTCGTCTGATTGCCAGCGCTTCCCGGCTCGGGAAAGTGGATTGTCTTGAACTAGGACTGTATCTTCATCACTCTATGAAACCGTCTATTCATTTGCCAATCGGCTTTCCAACAACTGTCCACTTTCTTTCAAAAGCGGATAGGCGATCATCGCGAATGCCGTGTTTAACATTTTCAGGGCGCGCAACAGATCAAGGTGAATCGCACTGGTTTCGATGGTTTCGGACGCCCCAGCACGCAGCCGGGTAAGATGCGCGCGCTCCAGCTTTCTCTCGATCTCGCGGATCATTTCCTTTTGCTGCACCAGCTCCCGTGCTGCCCCGGCATCCTCGGTCATCAGTACCGCGATTCCGTGCTGAACGTTGCGCAACACACGGTCATAGAAATCGGTCAGTTCCTGCCAACCCTCTTCCGAAAAGTTCACGTTTTCCGCACTCTTGCGCTTGGCCAACTCGACCATTTTCCGTGCAATCGTATCCGCCCCGGCCTCAAGGTTCACTGCCACGCCGGACAGATCAAATGCCCGCGTACCGGTGTCCTCTTTTGGATTGTCGCTTTTGACTCCTGACAAATAAACCCGCAGGTCAAGCGACATTCGGTCAATTTCGACTTTTTCCCTCTTCAGTTGTTGAGCAATGGCATCATCGTAATTGTCAAAGAGTGACATTGAGTCCCGCACCATGATCTCGATCCTATTGCCCATTTCGACCAACTCACGATGCGCACAGGCAAAGGCGCGCGCCGGCTGGTTCTGAACCGAAGGATCCAGGGCCGTACGTCCGTTGGCCTTGGTGCTGTTTTTATTGTCATCAGCGAAAACACTCTCCACCAAACGCATTATCGGGCCAAGAAACGGAATACAGACAACAAGAAGCGCAAGGTTGAACAGGAGATGCAGGTTCAAAACCTGCTGAACGGGGCTGGCCCCGGGAATAAGGTCAACACCGTCAAGCCGGTAGAGCAAAAACAGCACCAGCCCCGCCCCACCGCCACGCAGGAACAAATTGCTAGACACGACCCGCCGCACGGAGACATCGGCCTGCAAGGTCAGAACAAACGCAATAAAGGCACCGCCCAGATTGGCCCCAAGGACCATGGCAAACGCCGCCGACAGCGGCACAACGCCCTGAGCCGCAAGGGTTGCAAACAACAATATCGCCGCAACGCTGGAATGCACCAGCCAGGCAAAAACCGCCGCCAGCAAAAAGGCCGTCAGTGGATCAGCAGACAGGTAAATCAAGGCCCCCGAAGCGGCCTCGCTGTTTGCCAGCGGCGCGCTGGCATCGCGAATAAGGTCAAGCGACAAAAAAATCAGGGCCAATCCAATCAGGATCCGACCAACCTGGCGCACGCCGCGCCGGGAACTGCGCAGGAAAATCAGCACCCCGATCAAAAGTAGCAAGGGCGTCAGCAAAGCAATCCGGGAATTCATGATCTGCGCTACGATGGCAGAGCCAAGGTCCGCCCCCAGAATAATGGCCAACCCGGCGGTGCTGCCAACCGAACCCGCGGCCATGAATCCGGCAAGCAGCATTGCGACGGCGGTGGAACTTTGCAGCAGGATCGCGGTCAGCGTTCCGGTTCCCGTCGCGGCCAACCGGTTTCCCGTCGACCGACGCAACCAAAGCCGCAACTGGCTTCCAAAGGCTCTCTCAAAACCGGTGCGCACGAGGCGAACAGCCCAGATCAGAAGTGCCGCAGCAGCAGCCAAATTCAAAACAATAATTATGGGTGAGCTATCCATCATCACCGGGTCTTTGGTTTCCGGGCCAATCCGGCCACTTCAGAATGAATACGGTCCCTCGGCAGCGTCTAGCGAAACAACGCTCCATATACCGCTCTTTCCGGTTTCGAGAACTGCACAGCCCGTAGGACCAGAAAAAAAACCAGCAGGAGCCACCGCGCGCCGGTCCAGTGCAAAACCGCTGCAAAGGCCCGGCGCTGTCATGGCAACGTGACCGCCAACGCGACCAATGTGAACGCCGTGGACATGCCCAGCCAGCACCGTGATATCCTCTGAGTGCATTGAAAGAACTTCTGCCAGATCGGAACGGTTCTCCAATCCGATAACATCCATGAAATCAATCCCGATGCTAAACGGCGGATGGTGCAACATAACGACAACCGGCCCGTCAAACCCAGAGAGTTCCCGCTCCAAAAGATCAAGACTTTCCCGGCGCAGCCTGCCACCGCCCTGTCCTTCGACCAGCGTATCAAGCCCGATAACACGCGTATCGCCCACTGTATCCGCCCAGTCGACAAGCCCGTCCGGCGGCATGATGCCAAGGCCTGAAAAGGCCTCTTGCATTGGCTTGCGCGCATCATGATTTCCAGGAACAACGTAAATCGGCAGGGCAAACCGCTCCAGTTGAGTGCGTGCGAAATCGTAGCTGTCCGGGCTACCATCTTCGCTGACGTCACCAGTGACTAAAACCGCGTCGAGCGGGCCAAGAGCTTCGCCTTTATCGATCAATCGGTCGATGGCCCCGATCAGGATCGCGCGGGTATCAAGCACGCCTGAACACAGATCGCCATGCCCTACCGCGTGCAAGTCACTTAGATGCAGAAATGTCGCCATGACTATTTGATCCCCGCGCGCAGGAAGGCCTGAACGAATTGACGCTGGAACACGAGGAACGCGATCAACAAGGGCGCAACCGACATCATCGTGGCCGCCGAAATGACGCTTATATCCACACCATTTTCCGGTGCGCCAAAGATCGACAGGCCAACCGTCAGCGGTCGTGTGTCGGGCGAGTTGGTCACGATGAGCGGCCAGAGGAAGTTGTTCCAGTGGGTCGATACCGACACCAACGCATAAGCAAGATATGTCGGGCGCGCCAAGGGCACATAGACTCGCCAAAGAATTCCGAACCAGCCGCAGCCTTCGACGCGCGCTGCCTCATGCAGTTCTATAGGAACACCCTTAAACGCCTGCCGCATTAGGAAAATGCCAAAGGCAGAGGCCATATAGGGCATTCCGACGCCAAGAATCGTGTCAAACAACCCGAGGCGTGACACCATTGCATAGTTTTCCACGATCAACACTTCAGGCAGGATGAAAAGTTGCATCAGCACGAGGATGAACACGAAATCCCGACCCGGAAACTGGACCTGGGCAAAGGCAAATCCTGCCAGCGTCGTGACAAAGAACTGACCAATAAGGATCACCGTCACTAAAAGGAAGGTGTTGATGAAATAGCGTAGCCACGGCGCCCCCTCCCAAGCTGTGCGGAAATTGTCGAGCGTCCATGGCGACGTGATGTTAAAGTTGACCGCGTCAGAGGTGCTGTGGAACGCCGCCCAAAAGGCAAAGACCAGCGGGGAAATCCAGATCACGGCCAACAATAGTGCGCCAAAGGATTCGATATGCCTGGAAAATCCGCTCATTGGTAGTGGGTCCGCTTGTCGAGTATGGTGAACTTGACGCCGGCAACCACGCCAAGCACGACTAGCACCAGGATGGTCATTGCCGCTGCGTGGGGCGCATCAAAGAAGGCAAAGGCCATTTCCCAGATGTAATAAAGGATAAGCTTGGAGGCGTCGTTGGGCCCGCCCTTGGTCAGGATGAACAAATGATCGATCAATTTCACAGAGTTGATCAACGCATTGACCATGATAAATAGCGTCGTCGGCATCAACAACGGCAGCACGATCCGGCGCGTATAGGTCCAGCGGCTGGCGCCTTCAATGTCGGCAGCTTCCTTGAGGTCCTCAGGGATCGTCTGCAAGGCCGCCAGATAGAAGATCATGAAAAACCCAGCCTCTTTCCAGATCGTCACGATGATTACAGCCCACAGCGCAGTTTCAGGCTGTCCCAGCCAGTTGATTGAGGGAAGGCCAAACAGACCGCCGATCTGGTCAAGCACACCCAATCCGGGAGTATAAAAAAACAGCCAAAGGTTTGCCGCTGCGATCATTGGCAGGACCGTGGGCGTGAAATAGGCGGTGCGTACAAACCCGCGAGCCGGGATCTTTGAGTTCGCCCAAAGCGCCATCGAAAGCGCAATTGCAATTGAAATAGGGATGGTCGCGCCCGCATAGATCAAGTTGTTCACAACAACTTTCCAAAAGGTCGGGTCGGCAAACAGGTCAGCATAGTTCTCACCGCCGACAAATTCGCTGGGGCGTCTTCTGGTTTCTCGGCTGAACAAACTCGACCACAAGGTCGCAAGCGAAGGATAAAATGCAAACGTCGTCAGCAGAATTGCCGCTGGTGACAACAGGATCCAACCGTAGATGGCCTGTCGACGACGCTCGATGTTCACATGCTCTGCCATATAGCGACCCTCAAGGTTGGGCGCGTCGGGCATCTCTGCCCGACGCCAGGGAGTTGAGGTTACTGGTAATCACGCAGCAGGCGCACAGCCGCCGTCTGGGCTTCCCCCAGCGCGTCTTCAGCCGATTTTGTGCCGGTCAAAGCCGCCTGAATTGCGTTGTTCAGACCTTCGCGCACGCGTGCGGTTTCAAAGGTCGAGAATTCGGCAACAGCATTTTCCAGTTGGTTTCGGGCAACGAGAGCGGGTGGGAACTCTTCTGTATAGGATTTAAGCGCCTCGGTTTCATACGCTGCCGGAGACACGCCCATATAGCCGGTCGCGATGGACCACGCTGCCGCTTGCTCGGGCGAGGTCATGAATTCGATCAGCTTCATGGCCGCCGCGCGCTCTTCGTCCGATGTCTCCTTGAAAACATAGAAATTGCCGCCGCCGGTAGGCGAACCCAACCGCACATTGGCCGGAAGCTCGGCGACGCCAAAGTCAAAACTGGCGTTGTTCTTCACAGCCGTAAGGTTGCCGGTCGAATGCCACATCATCGAGGTCTGACCTTCAAGGAACGCCTGCCGCAGGGTACCCCATTCAACGGTGCCAGTGGGCATGATGCCATGCTCCTGCGACAGCGACTGCCAGAATTCCAACGTATCGACAACGGTTTCGTCATCGAAATAGGTGGTCAGGCCGTCATCGGACATCACCTCCTTGCCGTTCTGGATCGCCAACGCCTGGAACATCCAATAGGGATAGCCTGTCGATGGGATCATCAGGCCATAGGTGTCGTCATTGGTCAGTGCCTTGCCCATGCTAATCAGCTCGTCCCAGGTCTTGGGCGGTGCCTCAGGGTCAAGACCTGCCGCACGAAACTGGTCCTTGTTGTAATAGGCAACGATAGTTGAACGCTGGAATGGAATGCCCCAAGTTTTACCCTCGATCCGGCCATTGGCCATCAATGCAGGATAAAAGCTCTCTAGCCAGTCCGGGTTAACCCCGTCGATATCTTCGTAGGCCACGATCAGATCCTGCTCGATCAGATCATAGGCATCGATTGAGAACATCACCGCCAGCTGAGCCGGTTCACCCGATGCAAGTGCGGACAAGGCACGAACGCGCGTGTCGTCATAGTTGCCTGAATAGATCGCGTTGACCTTGATGTCAGGGTTGGCGGCTTCAAAATCGGCAACGATGCCATCCACTACCTCGGTCAGCGCGCCGCCAACCGCGATAGGATAATACATTGTTAGTTCCGTCTCAGCCGCCGCCGCCGATGTCAGCGCGGTGGCCGAGACGGCAGCCAAACTTATCTTCTTAATAACGTTCATTTTTTCCTCCCAGTGATGACAGTTATTCTTCTCTTTCCAAAGTTCAGTTGCTCGACCTACCCGGCCAGTCGTTTGCCCATGTCGTCAAAGAAATGCAGGTCTTCATCGGCAAAGCTGATCTCCAGATCTTCTCCTGCCGGAATATGTTTCAGTCCGGGCATGGATACGGTCAGACCATTGGCAGCAGGATGTGACAGGCCAATGAATGTTTCGGAACCCAGGAATTCGCATTCCGATACTTTACAAGTCAGCCTGCCCTTGCCTGATTCCACCACCTTCACCGCTTCGGCGCGAAGGCCAATTGTCGTTGCGCGCTCAAATCCCGGCACGCCTTCTGACTTGATCAGCGCCATTGGCGGGGCACCGACAAACTCGGCGACAAAAGTGTTAGCAGGCTTGTAGTAAAGCTCTTCCGGGGACCCTGTCTGCTGGATATGGCCGTCTTTCATCAGCACGACCATGTCGGCCATGCTCATCGCTTCGGTTTGGTCATGCGTGACGTAAACTACGGTGATGCCCAAATCGACCTGAAGTTTTTTGATGTCCTTGCGCACAGAGGCGCGCAGCTTGGCATCAAGGTTCGAAAGCGGCTCATCCATCAGGCACAGCGGCTGGTTTGCCACGATCGCACGTGCAAGCGCCACACGCTGGCGCTGACCACCCGACAATTCCCCCGGCTTACGCTGCTCATAGCCCAGCAAGCCAGTGATCTCGAGCGCCCGGGTCAGTTTCTCGCGCCGTTCCGCCGCGACGACTTTTCGCACCTTGAGGCCAAAAACAACGTTTTCCGCGACACTCAGATGCGGGAACAATGCATAAGACTGGAACACCATCGACAGATTGCGTTCTGCAGGGGCAGAAGTAGTGATGTCACGCCCGTCAATGACGATCCGCCCCTCATCCGGCAATTCTAGTCCCGACAGCAATCTCAGCGTCGTTGACTTGCCGCAGCCCGACGGGCCAAGCAGCGCTACGAACGAACCACGCGGGATCGAAAGATTAATATTCTCGACGCCAAGCTGCCCATTCCAGCGCTTAGCAATATTGTCGACGTGAACAAACGGTTCTGCCATATTCAGCGCTCTCCTTGTGAGTAAGTAATGGCTTCGCCCAAACTGTCTGCGAGATCGGAAAATTCAGGGCTCGGAGGACGGTCGCACACGACAACGTCGACATCCGAGATGTTGCCGCCCAATGCTGGCGCAATGCGACCAAATTTACTGCTGTCTATTACGAGGATCGATTTGGCTGCGTGCTGCTGCATTTTCATTCTCACCCGAACCTCAGCTGGATGAAATTCTAACAACCCACCATCATGCGCCACACCGGCAACGCCAAATATTGCGAACTCGGCACGAAACCTGTCAAAGAAATCGGTTGCTTCTTCGCCGATAAAATCACGATCGGGCAGGCGCAGCTCGCCTCCTGGCAAAAGGATACGGTTTGAGATTTCATTACTCAGCGCCATCGCGGCACTCAGGTTGTTCGTGATGACCGTTAACTCCTGGTGGCCGGACAGTGCCTTAGCCACTTCGAGCGGAGTCGACCCAATTGAAAGGAACACGTTCGCCCCATTGGGGATCATGCTCGCAACAAGTTCGGAAACCGACCGTTTGCCACGTAAGTTCGTTCCGGCTCTCTGATCAAACGGGGTATTCAAACGGCTTTCAGCCAGCTCGATCCGCCCGTGCGCGCGTCGCAGGTTTTCACCGTCGCACAAAATGTCCAGATCACGGCGGATGGTTTGCGTCGAGACCCCCAGCATTTCCGCTAGGGCCCCCACACTGACACCGCCACGCTCTTGCACGACCTGCTGGATTAAATCCCTCCGTCTGATCTTCTTTGACGCCATTTATCCCCCTTCAAGTTGCCAGAACCATATCACCAAAAAACAACAAAACAACATTTTTCAATCAAAGCCACATAGAACGTTGAAGGGTGACTTGATCGCAAGTGTCGAAAAATTATGTTTTTCAAAGCTTTACGCGTAAAGCTTCAGAACTCGCTAATGGCGACTTGCTAAAAATGTTGTTTTTTCTTCCATTTTGTTTTGTTGATGTTACATTCCGTATTGCGTCAAACCTGTCGGGGGCGCCCATCAAAAAAGGACATTTGGACACATGCTTGACGCCAACTCGATATTTTCGCGTTATCAGTCCATACGTCCCAGACTCCCAAAAGCAACATTCAACGCGGCCACTCTGGATATTGAGTCACTTCTGGATATTGGCAACGAAGTAGACGCCTTTGTTTTTGATGCTTTTGGCGTTCTAAATGTTGGCGAAACTCCGATTCCCGGCGCGGCAGCTCGTTTGAAAGAGCTCAGGGAGGGCGGACACCAGATTCGCATTCTTTCCAATGCTGCCAGCTATAATCACCAGGGCGCGACTGCCAAGTTTCAAAAACTCGGAATGCAAGTTGACGCAGATGAGATTGTAACCAGCCGCGACGCAGCCTTGGCAAACCTGAACGACGGTCTATGGGGCTGCATCGCCTCTCCGTCTGACGATCTGACGGACATCTTATCCGAGACGATCAGGCTTGAGGCAGACCAGACAGACTTTGACCGCGCTGACGGTTTCTTGTTTCTCTCGACCGAAATCTGGCAACAATCTCAACAATCCATGCTTTGCGACAGCTTGTTGGCGAACCCGCGCCCAGTGGTGATCGCAAATGCTGATCTGGCAGCGCCACGAGACTTCGGATTCTCACTGGAGCCCGGTCACTACGGGCATTTGCTGGCAGATGAGGGCCTTCAAGACATCAAGTTCTTTGGCAAGCCATTTCCGGAAGTATTTGAAATGGTCGAAGCCACGCTTCCAGGAATTCCGCCCGAACGCATCGCGATGTGCGGTGACACTCTTCACACCGATATCCTCGGTGCAGCAGCACGGGGTTGGCGCACAGTCCTTGTCGCGCAAGATGGAGTGTTTTCGGGGCTGGATACTCGCACTTTTTGCGAGCAATCGAGCTTGACACCGAGCTGGCGCCTACTTCGCATATAGAAAACATCGTGATGCTCCCACTTTTGGCGAAGTATCAGACCGAAAATTAGCCTTGGTTCGAACGGCGGCTATGTCCCGCAACTTGTGAGTTTGATCCACTTTCGCTGAATTTCTGCAAATGGAAATGGCAGAGCCACTAGCCCCGCCACCTCCATCGTTAACATGTCGCATCCTCAGCGGTTTCTGGAGGTCAAAAAGCAACCGCTGACCCGCTTGCTATGAACCGCCCTGTCCAGTCATCTCCTGCTCGACGAGGGCAATAAGCTCTTCCTCGAGTTTTCTCGCTTCTTCTTCGCTCAGAGGCTCGGGATCATCACGATGTCTCCAGTCTCGATCGAATTGTTCGATCTCAATGACCATTGCAACTGCTCGGCCATCCTGAAACAAGGGGACCGGGCACCTCTGCGCCTCGGCAAGTAGACGCACCCCCAAATCTCCCAACATCTCGATCGTGATTTGTTGCTCGCGTGCGTTTTCTAGATCAAACTCATCCATGGCTTTTCCTTTCATGCGCACCTATTCCGTGCCCGGCATGATGCCAGGTGGCAGGTGCACAAAACGGAAAGGTCAGTCCGGCATGAGATCCCTCAAATCGCGTTTCATTCGAGAATATCAAGGTGCTTCATTCGTGCCAACCATCCTTGGACGCAGGTGAAAGAAGCAAAACATGGCTAAAGCCGGAAAACTCAACGAGGCATAAAATTGGCTGGCGGGTGCTATATGAACCACCTTTGGGTTGAATCACTCGGGTTCATCATCTTCCGAAACCGCATTGATCCACTCATACATTCCCCGTCGTTTCATACGTCGCACCCAACACACTTGAGAAAGCACCTGATCGATATCATATGGGTCGCCATCACGCCGGTAGGCCTCGGTGATCAGTTTCAACTGTGCCTCCGGATCGTCAGCAAGTTCCATGTCCGTTAGCTCTGTGATCATCCTGTTATCCTTGTCTTCAACATTTTTCACTGGTTGATTTTGCACGCTCATCTTCGTTGGCTGGCCTCTCTGCCGGGCACGTGATGCCGATCTTGCGCAGCCGCGCTTCCAGCCCCCGTCGCTGGTAGTACCAACTGATGCCTTGAGGTGTCTCAATTGGGCAAACGCCCTTGGCTTCCAGATGGCAGCCAAAGGGACCCGCTGGCCTCTTATATCGACGTGCCATCAGTCCCAATGTGTCGTATCGGCCGAGAAACGCGTCAATGCTGCCGTCACATATGCCGGTTATGTATTGCCGTGATTTGGGATTGCGCATACGCGCTGCTCGCAGAAGCCCTTGGTCTATCAGATAGTTGATCGTTTGATAGGTTACGCGCAACGTTGTCGATGCATCCGTACGTGTGATGCCGGGCAATTCCCAGTTCGGCAGCGCATATCGAACCTGATCGATGTCGACCTTGATACCTGCAAGGCCCGTTCGGCTAACATCACCGGACACGGTCTTGAGCTTACCGGCCAAGATAAGCGTCAGGATTTCTGCAGATTTACATCTCAACCGCCGCGCGACATCCGCAACAAGCAGCAGGTTTGCTCCGCCAACTGGCACACCAGTCACTTTATCCGCCGCCGAATTCAACACAGCCTGCAGTTTTGCTCGATCATACTTTGGACGCTGGTCCAGATTGTCGATCTCTTGCTCAACCAATCCCAACTCGCAAAGGTCCTGAAGAGCTCGGTGCTTGATTTTGAGCATTTCCAGAGCTTCTGAAGAAGTCACTCGCCCGCGCATTTCCTCCGAAATCTTGGCTACGTCTTTGCGGTCAATTGCACGCTTCAGAGAAATGCCTTCGGCTGTCTCGTTGCGTTCAGCCGCACCGTCGCCGACGAGATATCTACTGATACGCTTGCGCTCAATACCAAGCGCTTTGCATGCCGCCTCGACGGTGTAAACGGTCCGTTGCGCACAAGGGCGTCCGAGAATTTCGTAGCCGTCCGGAACCGGATAGTGCTCGAAGATGTAGTCCCGCACGATGCTGCGGATCGGCTCCATTTCCTCCGGAAAAGATGAAAGACGAAGCCACTCATAGAAGGCGCCAAGATCAGACCTCTGACGCATCGTTGATGTCGAGATCTCCGAGCGCAGCGAGTGCAACACCTCCAGCAGACTTTCCTTTCCGGCGCGCAATGCATCAAATCCGGCCTGCCCTGCCCGGTGCAGGTCCTCATCTGTTGCATCCGCAAGCTTTGATGCCGGGCCGAACAGCATCACAAAGCCAAGCACCTCACACAGGCGCGTTGCAATGAACATCGGCATCTGGTCCAGAAAGCCGTTGCGCGCTACCCCCTCCAGCCGATCAACAATGTAATATTCCAAATCGCTCGAAGCCCGGTATGCGCCATCTTCCGAGGCCTCGTTGATAAGAGGCCAGTGGCGCTCCACCTGACCAATAAAGTCGTAGTTGTGAATGGTGTATTTTTCCGGAGGGATCGTCAGCAAGGGCATCGTGTGAGTGGCGCAAGTGCGAACCGATAAGAAATGCCAGAAGTGCCTGCGACAAACCCCAAGACGCCCACTTGCTTGTCTGTCTTCGACAAGGCATCTCGGGCACACCCGCAGCCGCGTACGCACCAGGGATGCCTTTGTTGCTCGCTGACCCGACACTTCAAACTGGTGCCGCCCGGTGGTTCGGATGGCCCAGCGTTTCATGTCATTGGCTGACGCACCACCAATTTCAGCGAGTTTGTCGAACAGGATGTCATCACCTCGGACAAAGTCCTGCCATCGAAAGCCGAGATCAAGGCACAAGTCGTTCGGCGAATACAAACCACAGTATCGGGTCAGACGAGAGGCGTAAGATGTCGCGGTTTCATAGTGTTTGATGGGAAAGGAAAGAGGATAGCAATCTGTCATCGTTTTTGCCCCTCCTCGCCTTGCGGCATGCCGCCCATAACCGCACGCGCGTCAATGGCCAGATAGTCCGCTGCAGCAAAGGGGTTTAGTCCAAGCACGCATCCTGATTTCCTGCGAAAGGCCTCGATGAAGTGGGCAACACGGATCGTTTTGGACCCGCTCAGGAGAGCAAGTTCGATGCCCCTGAGGATCATCTCAATGGTCAGGCCAAACTCATTGGCCCCGGCGTGGATCAGTCGAGGAAGAAACGCATCCAGATCAAGATTTGGGCTGAGTTCCAGCTCAGCTTGCGCCGCATAGGCTCGAAAGACAGCCTCAGCCTCTTTGGCATGCGAACTCCAGGAAATCGCAGGCAAGTTAACGATGTCCACCCTGCGCTGCAGTTGTGCGTCCGAGTTCACCATTACCATCGTTTCCGGGGTGCCCGACAAGATCAACCCGACCGGCCAGTCATCACTGTTCAGCAGCGTCTTGAGAGTATTCACTACGCTCTGCCGCACGTTACGGTTCTGAGTTGAAAACAAGTGCTGTGCTTCGTCCATATGCAAGAACAGCGTCTCACGGTTTTGAAACAGGCAGCGGACCTGGTCCCATATGGCTCCAGACGATTTACTGCGCATCGTGTCAAACCCGAGCTTCTGTAGAATGGATGATCCAACGTCTTTCAGGGTCGCCGGTGAAGGCACCAGGATACGAACAATCTCGGCTTTGTTTTCACCGGCTCGAGGTTTTGTGGTCTTCGGATGATGTTCGATGACATGCTTAACCAGCGTGGACTTTCCGCTTCCCGATGCGCCGACAACTGCGATGGCTCGAACTTCTTCGACGAGGCCAAGAGACAGCTCTGCACGCCTGCGATTTAGGTGATCGTCAAATTCCATCCAAAGATGGTCAAATGCGTCGTTCTTGATGAATGCGGCTCGCAGTTTTGCGAGCCTTAGATGTACCTCCGACGCGTCAGTCAAAATCAAACCTCCAGGCAGAAGGCTCAGGGTCGTCTCCCTGGTCGAGCCCCTCGTCACCTTCAGGAACGGCTTCCTCCCTTCCCGCGACCGTCTGCGCATGCGGCACTTGATGACCAAACAGGTCGTCCTCAGGGGGCAGATCAAATCCTTCCGGATCGTCCGGCTGGATTGACAAGCCAAGAAAGAGATCCTCCTTGCCGCGCCTTAGGCCAGCAGGTGTAACTGTCCGCAGCACTGCGCCAAACTTTCTCTGCTCGGCAGCGTTGATCTCCTCGATCTTGCGCAGGGCACGCGCGACTGTCTCTTCATGGATCAGGGCTTCTGCGCGACGCTGGTGGCGCAGTTGCAGCGCCGCCGCTTCCCAGACGTCAAAAGTTTTGCCCTCAAAGCACTTCTGCAGCGCCTGTGCCGGGAACCATTCTTCACCGACCCGCACCACGATCCATCCCAGATCTTCGAGGTCAATCCGAAGGTCCACCTCTTCCTCGTGGCTGTGGAGATGGAACTGGCGCAGAGCGGCACAGGTATAGTCGATGCCGAACACACGCACGCCTCGACCGGTAACGCCTCTGCGGAGCAATCTCCCAAAAGCACGCCGCCGCACACGTTCTGGAACGTCGGGCACAACACCTTTTTCTTCGGCGAGCCGCTTCCAGCAATTGTTGGGTGTTTCACCTTGAAGGCCCCGATGGGGTCGGTTGTGATAAACATCGACGACATACAGGATGAGCATTTGGATCAGCGCATCATCTGTAATGGAGGCCATGTCCTCAGACGGGTAGTCGCCCCTCGCCTTCGGGTTGGAAAATGTCCGCCCGGCCAACCCTGGCAGCAAGTTGGTTCCGAACGTGCCGAATATCCGTTCTACCCGCGCTCGAAGCTGAGGCAGCCCACCTCTGGGTGTTTCAGGCGAGCCATGGACATCGAATATAGCTGTCCGGAAATTGTCATCGACGAAGGCAGCTCCCAGATCGGTTGCCACCGTTTTCAAGCCACCGTAATGCGCCCAGTCCGATTTGCATCCGGCCGCAATCGCGAGATCGGTCTTGTCGCGTGTGACGTCCGAGAGCAACGCCATTGCATCTTCCGCGTTTGGTGTGACCGCCAACCGCATGCCAACAACACATCGGGTTGCACAATCGATGGCGAGATAGAGCCACCGCCTGCCCCGCGGCAGTGCCGCAAGCTGTTCACGCGTCAGCCCATCGAGTGCTCCGCGCTTTGCCAGGATGGTAATGAGATCAACACACCATTCATCAATCTCAATTCGTTCCATTGGATAGCTGGCGTCGATACCCACTTCGTAGAGCATGAATTTACGGTTCGCCGCTTCCACCCCATGCCGCTGCGCATGGGTCGCATAGGGATCAAGCTTTGAGATTTCACGCTCAACCTTGCGTTTTGATGGCACCCTGAGCAGCGGTATTCCGTCCTTGGCACGCTTCTTATTCTCTTCATCGAACAGGGTTTTGCAGTTCTCGGCGACTTGGCGTTTTGAGAGCTGGTCACGGGTCAGGTATCCCTCGATGCACAGGCCCAGAAGACGCAATTCTTCCAGGCTGAACCGGGCTTTTCGATTGCCTGACCGATGCGTGCGCGGAATGAGGCCGACAGGAGAAGCAGCCGCGGCCTCAAAACGCCTCACCCACTCCAGAAGCGTACGCGCGCAAGGCGGGTCGCGGTATTCTTTCTTCGTTCCGGCGCGCTTCTTGACCCAGCCGCCTTGTACGGCGCCCGCCTGTTTGTTGACCAAGGCCTCAATGCGTGGAAGGCACAGCTTGACCGACAGCTCCGTTCGCTTAACTTCGCCCCGCTTCTCAAACTGATAATAGATTCCGACATACGCGTTGCGCCAAACGACCTCGGATTTCTCCGTGCCAGACAACACCCCAACAGCGTCGACCTTTGCCGTCTCACGCAGCGTCGCGCGCTCAACCAGGAAATAGCCACGTTCCAACAACACATCTGGACGCTTGAGTAAATCCCGCATTTCCTCGAAGCCGTAGAAGACGGTGGCCTTCGAAGAAGACGTGCTTTCAAACGAATACCCTTCATCCGTTTGGGTACTGAAACGGTATGTCCGCCAATCGACAGTGAGCCGGTCAAAGCTCGACAAGCGCAATGGCAAGGTCATTGCGCATCCCCCCGAAAAACAGGGGTATCCGCGTCGATCAGTGTCGCTTTGTCGGCAATGAGCAGCCCTTCAAAGATTGCGATGACAACGGCTCTATAGCCCTTGCCGTTGCGGCCGACACGTTGTGCCAGTTTCCCGACCGTGGTTGGAAAGCTCGTCGATGCAAGGACATGCGACAGTGCCTTGTCCGCTTCCAAATCCCTGTTTCTGCGGAATTCGTGATAGCGCTCGGCATTGAGCGCTTCGGCTTTCGTAAAATCCTGGTCGGTGATCAGAACGATGTCATGGGCATAGTCCTTCCGCATTTCCTGGCGAATGCACCTTAGGTTCCTGACAAACCGCGATCGCCGAGCAATTTTTGCTGGTTTGACGGCAATAGCGACACGGCGACCGGACCGAAGCTCGATCAGGAAATCGAAGAAGTGATGCTTTAGCTGGCCCTGCTCATCTCGATACCTGATCATCGGAGGTTGTTCGCGCAAATCCACCAGATCAGGGCGAGCAAGCAACAAGAAAAGTACACGCTGTTCCAACTTGCTTTCGAAATAGACGATCCTGGGCCTCTCCCAGGTCGGCAGTTGGGCGACAATGCCGCCGCGAGAACTGTGTTTTGATCGCTTCGATATTTTCCGGGTCGCGCGGCTTGGGAGAGGCTGCAGATCACTGCCTCCGTTGAAAGTATCATCTTTCATGTTTGATCTTCGGAGCCTGACAACCGATTGATGGCGACAAGACTCCACCCTCTGTTCTTCGTGAATTTAGGCAAAGCGAATGGTTGTCGCCGCTCAAATGAGTGACGAAACAGTTGACTTTGCACGGGTATCGGAGGAAGAAGGGGTGTGTCGGATAGACTTCGACTATCTAAATTACAGGCCTCGATGAGTTCCAGCTCTCGGGGCCTAACCTTTTCCAGATCATGAGTTTGCTAGATCATTTGCGGCCCTCCTTCTTCCGATAGCGCTTAGGCCAGAGCTGTGCTGGTTCCCGGCCGAGACGGAGTGCTATGGCTTCTTGGATTCTGAGCGAGCGGCGCTTACCCATCGACACCGTAGAAACCGAAGCCTGCGAAATCCCAAGCTCGCGGCTGATCTCCGCTAAAGACGTCCCCGCCAAACGCAGCTCAAACTTGATCCGCTCATGCTTTCTAAGGTCGGTGGGAGTGGGCTGATGCATAAGCTAAGTCCTAACATCTTTTGAGGTTGTTCATTCTTCCCTCAATTCTGGTCAAAAATCAACTTTTTCCATTTATTTACTGATGCTTACATTATGCACCCTTGATTTCGTGATGTTATAGTTTTGATGTAAGAAATTGACAAAATCCGCCAAGTTTGATGTCGCTGACTCGTGCGGTAGCTTTGCCAGGCAACTTGGGAGCCATTGATTGCCCAGCGATGTTTCAGTCATGATTGAAGATGAGCGGAGGATGGTCGCAATCGCTGTCTCTAAAGGCGAATGGCGCTGTTATCTGCCGTCTGAAATCAAGAAAATCTATGAGCAGTCGGACACCTTGCGATCGATGGCACTGCTTCTCGGCATCACGCCCCTACTCGCCAGAAAAGCGCTTCGACTCGCAGGTGTTGACTACCTTCGCGATCTCTATGGAAAGCGCCAATCCGGCAAATCCTACAAGGAAATTGCGGTCGACAATGGAATGAAGCGATCAACGCTGACAAAATTGATCAAGCGAAGGGGGTGGCCGGTGAGACTAGGAAGACCACGCCGTCTGTTTTCTCAATACCAGCTTGCCAAAGCCGCGATGGAATACAAAACGGTCAATTCCGTTGCACGCACACTCCGAGTGCATTGGAGCACTGCCAAACGGATGCTCTCGTCAGAGAAGCTCTTGGTGAAGCTAGCCAGTAGGTACTTTTTGGTTGTTGGAGATGGATTTCTTGGCCGAGCTCAGACGCAGCTGAGGATTTAGCTGGGTATCAACATTGCGACGTTGACGATGATGACCGGCCCATTGCGGGCTCAGGCCAGATTAACCTTAGCTGCAGTGCAGCTCGAGCAAAGCTGACGTTAGCTACTTGTGCTGCTATGGTGCCGACGAAGCTGTTAGCCGCCCATTCGTGGAATTTGCTCAATGGATGTGTTTCAAAAGTGCAGCGCGGGCTATCGGTTCCCCGTCCTCCCACGCCTTTCCGGCCTGACTAATTAGGCGTCTGCGTTTGTTATCACTTGGGCCATGAACGATAGCCGATCGGACCTTGTAGAAGTGCCTCATCTTCTCTCTAATGGATGCCTTCTCCACATCATTTGTTGCCAAGAGGTCGGCTGCTGCTTTCTCAAGATCTCGACTTAGCGAGCGTCCGCGAGGTTTGAACAAGCGCTCAAACACAATCGCCAAGTCCAGTATTTTGTCCTCAGTGGAGAACCGTCCGTCGCGCCGATGGGATTCAGCAAGCCTTTGGATTATGGCCGCCATTTCTGGATACTCGGTTTCCCTCCTCCGTGCGAATAGGTCTTTGACTGACAGGATCTGCCCAATATCGACGGCCTCAATCTCATCAAACGCAGAGAAAAGGTGGCTTATTGAACGGCCACTATGCGTTTGAGCTGAATCGTGGTTCGAACCGAGTAAACCACTTGCACGACGCGGAATACATCCTTCGAATGTGGCTAACCACGAGACACGTTGGCTCAGGGTAATTGAAAGTAGATTGGCAAACTCCGTCGCCCAACGATGAAAGAGAGGAGGAAGGTTTCGTGTTTGAAAGCGAGGGGGATTGTGCAAGTCTCCAAATCTGGGTTTCCAAGAGAACTGGCGAGCAATCCCAAATACGGCCTCCAGTCGTCGCCAATTGACTTGCTTCGCGGCAACTTCCGTCAGCCATTCGGGTTCAATATGTTCCTGCAACTGTTCGAAAGGGACAAGTGAGTATCCTTCCCCAAGTTCAACTGTGTTTTCTAAATAAACGCCATGATACAAAGCGACGTCTATCGCTTTACCCAAACAGGGATAGCTTTCACCGTCGCTATTCTGGATTGCAAGTTTCAGAATAGTGTTCAAATCGCTTGCAGGTCTGAGAAAGGGATCATTTGAGCGTTCATCTTGCGCTGCCATTAGACCAACTATCAACTGGCTCAGAGTCGTCATAGAGGTGTGGTTCAAGATCCCAACCTGAAACTCGTCTCTACCGAGGTTATTGCCCAAAGTGCGCGAAAGTGTGGGATGATATCTAAGGACCCCACGAACCGGGTCTATTGCTGCCTTCAGCGTCTTGAAGTTCTCAGTGTTTTTGTACCGAGCCTCGAATAAGGCATCATCGTATAGCTTCTGGATGGCTTCACTGGGATACGGCGTCTCATCGCGACCGTTCCGAACAATCCGTGTGTAACCAGTTGCACTGAAGTACCAATCCAAAAACGGCCTCTGTGCTCGTTCGAGCTTGGAAAGAGCACTTGATAGTCTTTTCGTCCAGTCGGTTTGGTCAAAGTCTTTGAATAGCATGACGAACTGTTAGGCTAGTCGTAGGTGGAATTCTAGGATTGGAACGCCCTTGCCTGTCAGGAATTCCGTTCTCGCCTATCGACGACCCATTGCTGCCGTTCGCCTTTACGGAAAAAATGTCGCAAGAAGTAGAGCGCGTAGATAAGCCGCATTCTCGTGCGGCCGTTAATATCTCACCAGCGCTCCTACGCGATAAGCTACAAGCGACTTAGTGCCATCGTTTACGAAAAGCTTCAAATTCACTATTCGCGCAGTAGGGTCTCTTTGCTCGATATGATCAAAGCTGCGACTTAACAACTTCCAGACATCCAAAATGGAGAGCTTGCTTCCATGATAAGGAATAGAAAATTCGTTTCTAGTAATCAGATCAGTGCGAAATTGCTCAAAACTGCAGCGGATGAATTCGATCGGCTTTAGTGTTTCTATTTCTCTTGTTGCCGTGTACGCCCAAACATCAAAATCTATCGAAAAAATCTCTAGATCGCGTTTTACGTGGACGGCTTCAAACCCAGCTGTGTCAGAAAGTTGCCCGTTCCTGTCACAGGCCTGAATCGCATGTCGGACAGTGTTCAAACACAGCAGGCTAGAAACAACCGTAGTTGGGTAGCTCATGTCCAACACCAGCGCCCGATCTTTTTTCACTCTATGAGTTGTGAGCCTTATTTTGATTTCATTCCCGCTACTAACCGATTGCTCCCTGAATTCCTCAAGTGGTTCTGGTGCGTAAATATCTGCAAGTGATTCCTTAATGACGATGTCGTGTACAACGGCCATCAAGAACCGTGCTTCGCCCTTGTACTCGTCTTGTTGGTTCGGGTCCCAGCGATGAGGGCTCTTGAGAGAGTGGTGCCTAAGTTTTCCTCGTAGCAGGACGAGAGATTTTATCTTATCTTGAGGACTTGCATCAGCTTCGAACAGATCAAACTTCTCATTTCTTTCGGTTTGGTTTGTCACGGTAAGCTCTTTTGTAGCTTCCTCGATGCTGGAGCGCAAAACTTGTTCATTCGACAGCAATCCAACCTGCTGCGCTGTCTTAGTTTTTCCATCGCAGTATCGTGTCTCCAAAAACAAGAACATATTGTTGTAGGCATCCACATACCTCCCGGCTTCAAAGGCGAGCCGACCTTCACGATAGTGAGATGTCGATTCAATTCGGTCGTCTGGGATCAGATTAGCGCAGAACGCTCTACCGATCTGATCGAAATCGCAGGAGGAGTTTAGTGCGTGGTCAAAACTAGATTTGAAAGACTTCAAGCCAATGCGAGGTTCCTCTTCGATACTCTCCGCATGGTACCGTATCTCGGGGCTATCGTAGTCCAAATTGATGATTTGAATGCCACTGACAACGGCTTGCCAGTTCATGATCCTCTTTCTAGCTAGGTTCGCAAAGCCGCCATCGGCAAATTTCAGCTCCGTTCTCCCACTTGTTTCAGCAGGCTGCACAAAAATTGGCGCGTGCTCGATACTCACACCAGAAAAAGAGAGGCACACTCTCTTAAGAACGTTACCTTCCCGCTCCAAGGAAAAGGTCATATTCTCCTGCTTGAGTGGCCAACCTTCCATGACTTCGACATGGTTCTTCACGTCAAAGGCAACCGTGACTATCATGCTACGAATTCCTTGCTTTCCATTCAGTAGATATTCAGCTTGTCCCATGCAGATTGCGCCGTCGGCGGGAGAATTGATTTTTCTATGAGTGGAAAGGATATCACAAGAGACAATCACTACGTGCCGATCTGGCACCAAAAAGGCTTTGTTTCGAGCGGTAAGGCAAAGCTGCACTATTTGAACATGTCGCCCGATGAAATCCATCTCCCCGACGGGCGCATCAAGCATCATCGCAACCTCTTCGAAAGCTACCCTTCCCAGTGCTTTTACCAAACCGATCTCTACAGCACGTTTTTTGGCGCACAGGTGAATGATGAGATTGAGCGGAAGCTCTTTGGTGATATCGATACCAGGGGATCAAATGCTGTTCGAGCGTTTCTTGGAGACGACATCTCGGCATGGCACGAAAACTTCCAGAACCTATTCATATACCTTGATGCTCAAAAGTTCCGCACTCCCAAGGGCCTAGAGTGGATAAACTCAAGGTATCCGTCCTTAGATCAGAATGCCCTAATGATTGAGATGCAGGGCGTCCGTGCGATCAACTGCACACTTTGGAGCGAGGGTGTGCGCGAAATCGTCTCCGCGCGACAGGCAGGAGTCAAATTCATCCTGACCGATCATCCGGTCACGATCTACAACTATGCCTGTCCAACGGATCACTCGCGTTGCGCATATCCTAATGATCCGTCGATTACGCTGAAAGCCAGCCAGACAATCTTCCCACTGGATCAAGATCAGTGTTTGATCCTGACAAACCTAGAATACGCGCAAGAACCGGATTTGGCCGATCCGCTGGAAAAGCGCACCCATGCGCGTCAGGTACGCCAGTCCTTAGTCCGCACGGACAAATTCATCAAAACACGCGAACTTGGCGATGCGGAAGTCATAGCGATCAACCATGTCCTGAAGTCCCGCGCGAAAAGGTTTATCGCGTCAGGCAATCGGGATTGGCTCTGGCCGGAAAAGGCGGTGGAAGGAGCGTGGCAGGATATCCGTCGGGTGCTACTGCCGCCCAAGGACGAGCTTTGGAGCTTCGGAGGGGAAACATACGTTCGCTACAAGGACGGAAGCGTTGACTATCAGGATGCGTATGGCCGCAAGACCAAATCCGCAGATTTTCTGAAAAAGGACGTCAAGGAGTCCGATCTGGGAGTGAACGATCCGTGCGGGTGCGGATCGAGCAAGAAGTACAAGAAATGCTGCAAGGATAAGCCGAAATCCAAGCGGACAAGTTGGAAGGTTCTGAGTATTCGCGAGCGTAATCTTGGATTTTTCCGAGCGATCAACGCGATCCTGGGACTGGACGCAGGCAAGGACTGGGACGATGTCCGCCGCGAGCTTGACGAGGACAAAGTAAAGAGAATTCATGAACTCTACGGCTACACATGGCCGTTGGATACTGATCTCTTCGAGCTATTGCCGAAACCGGATGGGAACACGCGGGCACTCTACGCGGGCATTCTCGATCCACGCACGACGCCGTTCATAGTCTCGAATGCCTGCCTGTATTTCGGCGATGTTATGGTGCAGAATCCATTCATCAATCCAAATCAGGTCAACCCTGAATTCTCGCCTGTCGAGAACCCGCATTCTTATCTTCTTCAAACTCTGAAGAATTTGCTCTTCTTTTTTCAGCTCTTTCCACTGATCGAGAGCGGGCGCGTCAATCTATTTCCTGACCCGTCATCGGTCGATCCCATTCTGCAGCGCGAAGTCATGGAGCTTGCGCAGCAACGCTCGGAAGGTATGCGAACTTTCGAGCGCGACGCGGAGATGATGAAGACCCTCCATGAGCAGGATTTTCGGCAGACGCTGTGCATGCTCCCTAAAGCTTCGCAGGAAAGCATAGCGCGGCGGGCCGACCCGAACGCGCCGGAAGAATATGTGCAGTATTATCTGAGACATCTGGAACAAATGCGCGAAGAAAACCCGCTCGTGCTGCTGAGGGACGATGTTTTCAAAGGCGGCGAAGGCGGGGGGCAACTCACGCCTTTTCAGATGGCACCGAACTTCGAGATGATGCTGATGATAGCTCAGGCAACGGGAGCATTTATTGTGACCGATAGCCATCATCGGTGGAGAGAGCTTCAGCTTTCAAGTCACCGTGATGCGGGCATCCAACGATCACGCGCACCCAAGTTGATGGGGCACGTCTCTGTAACTCCGCTGCCAATTTGCGAGGAACTATTGGGTGCCGATGCAATGCTGCGCGATGGCACGTTGCAAGAGCATCGTAAATGGATCGAGAGGCTAAATGACTACCTGTCAGCGACAGATGCGCCGCTTCCAGAGGACATGCTCATCCATGAGTTTGATCGCGCCACCGGCGATGCGGAGCGCCAGTTTGGTGACCATGCAAGTGCGGGCTTGGCAGGCCACTTTCAATACTTGGCTCCCGCGGGAGGCATCTATCACAACAATGTTCGCAGGCTCATGGTGCGAAGTGGCATTGATGATCTTCCAGACCGTATTTCGTTGGCGGTGCGAATGGATATCGCCGGGACTTAGGATAGAACTCGATGAGAATACCGTTCGATCAGGGTGATTGCACGAACGTTCCTACCTGCAAGGACACAGATAAAGTGCTTGAGGCTCAGGTTTCAAAACCTTGTCGCGAGACGACCACCTCAATGTCCGCTTTCGATAAGTCGACCGCTTGTTTTATCTTCTGCAGCGAATGGCAACTTCCCGCCCGACCTGCAGAACAGCAGAGCTAGGGGACGTCGTCCCCCCGCGCCCGCAATACAATTAGACAGGGCCGTGTCCTCGGCGAACGCCTGTGGGCCGCACCACCCTGTCGAATTGTTTTGCACTTGCTACCCCCAACCCTCGCCGGGAGCAGGTTTTGGAGACGAGCGCCCTGAAGGGCTTCGCTCAAAACCAGTTTTTATGGGGAAACATGCTCAACATAACCATTTGGCAGAAGGCAAAGCTATGCGGCGCAAAGGAAAAGTTCTGTCGCAAAAGGCAAAACTATTTGTCGCCACATAGGGGGGAAGTGGCGGACCGAGGAGGATTCGAACCCCCGACCCCTTGATTCGTAGTCAAGTACTCTATCCAGCTGAGCTATCGGTCCGCGTTGGTGAGGCGGTATGTAGACCCACGTCAGAGGACGTGCAAGCCGATTCTTCAAAAAACTTTTAAAAAGTCACGTCGCCCTGCGGCAGCCTGATTTCAAAGGTGGTTCCCTCCGGTCCGGTCTGGGTCAGAACCAAGTCGCCACCATGTCCACGCACCAATTCTTGCGAGATGGCAAGCCCAAGGCCCGAGCCTCCTTTGCGCACCCCGCCTTGAAACGGAGTGAACAGGTTTTCGCGCGCTCGCGGCGGCAAACCAGGGCCGTTATCCCTGATCTCTACGCACCAGTCATTGTCGTGTACGCAGCCGGCAATCGTTATTCGGCCCGGTTTTCCGGACGCCACCAGCGCCTGACGCGCGTTGCGCACCAGGTTCATCATCACGCGGAAAATCTGTTCGGGATCTGCGCGCGCCACGAGGTCTTTCGGAACCTCGTTCACAATCTCGACACAGGCATCAGCAATGGCGAGCTTTTCACTTGCCACAACATCCTCGGCCACGTCGCGCAAGGGCACCATTGTCAAGGACGGTGCCGGCTCTTCCGCCCGACCAAACGCCAGCGTGTTTTCACACAGGGATACAGCCCGCGTGATCGAGTTGACCAGCTTCGGCGCCATGCGCCGCACCAGCGGATCATCGCTGGCCTCGATCCGATCAGTGAACAGCTGCGCCGACGTCAGGATGTTGCGCAGGTCATGACTGACCTTGGCCACAGCACCACCCAGCTGCGCCAGTCGTTCGCGCTGTTTCAAAGCTTGCGTCAGTTCGGTCTGTAACTGCTGCAGCGCCTCTTCAGCTTCGCGCAACTCGGTCACTTTGGAATTGGGCGAGATGATCCCGCGGGCATCTTCGGGGGCGCTTGCATAGCGCTGCATGTACCCCACGACGCCCTTGATCGGCTTCACCAGAACAACGCGCACGGCAAGGAACAGGAAAAACGCGGTGATAATTGAAATGACAAAGGACAGGCCCAGAATACGCAGGCCATAATCGGTCATCGCCATCCGCAGCGGCTTGCTGTCTGTCGTGACCTCGATCAGAAGACCTGCATCTTTAACCGGCTCACCAATCACGCGAATGACTTCGTTTTCAGGTGTGAACAGGCGCGACATGGCGTCCCGGATTAAAATCCACGGACCGGCATCGCGCAGATCATAGGTATTGGCGATCTGTTCGGGAATAGGCGAGGACAGCATCAGCTGTCGAATTTCATCGCGCCGCAGCACCACATTATACACGCCCGCGTTGACCAACAATTCGGCCTCAAGGTCTTCGGCCAGCATATCATCGGCCAGCAAGGCCAGCGAGGCAATCTGCGCACGCTCTAGACGGTTCAGCAGGAAATCTTCGCGAAACCGCGCAATCGAAGGGACAAAGATCAACACCTCGGCCAGCATGACGAAGACCGTCGTCAGGATCAGAAATCGGCCCGACAGCGAGTTCACTATACGCTCCTTTTCCGGTCAGGGTATCCAGCGTTGGACGAACCCGGCCACTCGTTTAACCATCTGATTCTCAAACAGCCTTGGCGTGAAATAGGCACCTGCCACGCGTTTGTTAAGCTCTCCGATCGTCGGATAGGGCGAAATCATTGCAGCGATCTGCCCCATCTTCAGATTATTGGCCAGCGCCAGCGACCACAAGTTGATCAATTCGCCCGCCTGATGACCCACGATTGTGGCGCCCACGGGACGGCCTTTTACGACCATGACCTTAATGAAGCCTTTCGTCTTGCGTTCGGTTATGGCGCGGTCGTTATGGTGATAGTCAAAGCGCGCGGTCTCGACCCTGTCGCCATGCTGGTCGCGGGCTTGCGCCTCGGTCAGGCCGACCTGCGCCAGCTCCGGGTCCGTATAGGTGGCCCAGGGGATATGTGTCGTTTTTGCCCTGGATGGCAGGCCAAACAAGGCCGAGCGGATGATGATCCCGGCATGATACCCGGCCACATGGGTGAATTGCAGCCCGCCCGCCACGTCGCCGATGGCATAGACCTTGCGGTTCGTGGTGCGCAGCGAGGCGTCCACCTTAATCCCGGTACGGGTTGGTTCGATCCCGGCGGCTTCCAGATTAAGGCGGTCGGTATTGGCCTTGCGCCCGGCGGCGATCAGCAGATGCGAGCCGGTGTAGATATCGCCATTCTCGGTCACGACATCGACCAGCCCGTTATTGTCCCTGATTTGGGCAACCATCGCCTGTTCATGTAGGGCTATACCTTCGGCGCGCAAAGTGTCCAACACAACAGCCGCCGCGTCAGGGTCATCCTTGCCCAGCGCCTGCATGCCTTCGATCACGGTCACCTCGCAACCAAGACGGATATGGGCCTGTGCCATCTCAAGCCCGATAGGGCCACCACCAATGATCAGCAGATGCTCGGGTTTTTCACGCAGCTCGAATATGGTTTCGTTGGTGTAATATGGCACCTGATCCAAACCCGGGATCGGCGGCACCAAAGGCGACGAGCCGGTGGCAATCACCACCCGTCGCGCAGTGATCAAGTGATCGCCCGCCTGCACCTGCGTGGGGGAAACAAAGCTGCCGAATTCGCGTATCACTTTGACTCCGAAGCCTTCAAAGCGTTCCTGGCTGTCCATCGGTTCGATCTGGGATATCACGTCACGGACGTGATCCTTGGCAGCCGCATAATCCACTTGCGGCATCACGTCTGCCACACCCATGGCTGCGGCATGGGCCTGCCCATAAGCTGTCTTGCCGCTGGCGATCAGCGCCTTGGAAGGTACACAGCCAAAATTCAGGCAGTCACCACCCATCTTGTGACCTTCCAGCAGGATGACGTCGGCTCCCATCTGACTAGCCCCGGCAGCAACGGACAAGCCACCCGACCCGGCCCCGATCACCAGGATATCCGTCTTCAGTTCTTGCATGAGTTCAGGTGTCCTTTTTGCCGCGCAGGGCTTTGATAACTATCGGCAACGCGGCCAGCACGCACAAGCCCAGGATGGGGCCGATAACGAAGGGTTCCCACAGCAACGAGACATCCGGCGTCTCACCGCGGTCGAAAACGCCACCCAAACCAACACCGATCCAAGTGTACACGATGCCGCCCGGAATGATGCCCAGCGCTGTGGTGATCAAGAAGTTGCGGAATTTCACCCCCACCAGTGCCGGCACCAGATTGGCGACAAAAAACGGCACAACCGGCACAAGACGCAGCAGGAACAGCACCGAGATTTCGTTCTCGCGCAGGCCGTCCTTGAGCTTTTTCACGGTGCCTTCCGAAGCCTCCAGCCGTGCGGTCAGGGATTCACCCAGCCCCCAACGCGCGGCCAGAAAGATCGCCGATGCACCGATGGTAGCTGCAAAGACGTTAAAAACGGTTCCGGCAAAAAGGCCGAACAGAAATCCTCCGGTCATGGACGCCACAGCCGCGCCGGGCAGCGAAAAGGCGACGATGACGATGTAGATCGCCACAAAAGCACCCGCCATGGACCAATAATTCGCATCCCGCCACGCCAAAAGGGCTTCGCGGTTGTCACGCAACGTCTCGAACGTCAGATAATCGCCCAACGTAAAGAACCCCACCGCAGCCACGGCGAGAATCACCAGCAAAGGTACGTGTCGCGCAAGCCCTCTGCGCGGGGTCTGGGTGGTTTCGCTCATCAAGCTGTCCGGTTTGGTGCGTTTCATTCTGTCCCCAACATGCGCCGCGCGGGACCCATGCAACAGGGACCTCACGCGGCGTTGATGCAAATGACGGGTAATGTGAGGATTTGAGGCCATAAAACCGCTATTTTGAAACCTTTTGCGTGACGCCTTACCAGAATTGTTGCAAAAGGCGTCAAAACCCCCACCTAGGGGTTTGACTTACCCACCGCTACCCAGTAGAGGACGGGCTTCGAACACTAGGGCCAGGCGAATCCGCGCCGCACCCCACCGCATAGATTGGAGACGGAGCGATGAAACGCACCTATCAGCCTTCGAACCTGGTTCGCAAACGCCGCCACGGTTTCCGCGCGCGCATGGCCACCAAGGCCGGCCGCAAGATCCTGAACGCACGTCGCGCACGCGGCCGCAAATCGCTGAGCGCATAAACCGCTCACCGATCAGGTTATGAACATGACGCCGCCGGAGGCCCCTGAGGATGGTAAGAACCAGCCGAGGGTCAAGCCCCCGGCGGCGTCCGTTTGCGTGCCTGAAACATTGACTGTTCTCAAGAAACGATCCGATTTCCTGAAAGCCGCCCGTGCGCGCAGGCAGGGCACCTCGTCCATGATGGTGCAGGCGCGCAAACGTGCTGCGGATGAAGCTACGGGGATTCGCGTCGGATTCACTTGTTCCAAGAAGGTTGGGAATGCGGTGGCGCGTAACCGCGCCAAGCGGCGCCTGCGCGAAGCTGCCCGCGCGGTGCTGCCCGCACAGGGTCAGAATGGTTGGGACTACGTGCTGATCGGCCGCGCCGAGGTCACTGCCGCGCGCCCGTTCGAGGCTCTGCTGGATGATCTGCGCTATGCCCTGCGCAAAATTCACAGCGCGCGGAAATGACTCTGCTGTCTCATATCTTTGCACTACCCATTCGGGCTTATCGGCTGGTGTTCAGCCCCTGGGTTGGTTTCAATTGCCGCTATCAACCCACTTGCTCGGCCTATGCGCTGGAAGCATTGGAAAAGCACGGCGCCATCAAAGGCGCGTGGCTGACCGCCCGGCGGATCGGGCGCTGCCATCCTTGGGGTGGTGACGGGTATGACCCGGTTCCAGAGCAAAAACCAAAAGACTAGAGCAGACGTGTATCAAAGAATAGCGGTCTTAACTCGGCCTTAAAGCAAGGTTGCCCTGCGTCGTGTGTGTACGGGTCGGGATTTCCTCGCGGTCCAACTTGCCAGAAATGGTGTGGAACACGTCTTCAAGAAATACCGGGTCATCAAAATAAAACGTGTGTCCGGAATTGATACCGCCGTCAAAACCGCCTTGTTTAAAGCGCGCCGCGCAATACACATTGGCGGCCTTGCTATGCAGCGGCCTGTTCATACCATTCCGCCCAACCCTTGGTGCAACCCCGATCCGTTTGACCGCAGATATCGACAGTACGTCATCCATTGTATTGTAGTAATTCGTCAGTCGTACGCAGTGACGATAAAGCGATGAAGACTTGGAGCTCTCCGGATCAAGCGATTTGACAGACAGATCTCCAGCCACCAACATAACCTGGCTGACTGACCAGCTTTTGCTGGCAATTCGGGCTCGGTCATCGGCATCATCAAATGCCTCGCGCACCACATAGCTGCCCATCGAATGTGCCAGTACGTGCAAGTCGATCCGACACTCTGGTCGTTGCATCTCAGAAAACATCGCGACGCCGTCCCTCACCAGCCGGAAGGCCGATTGCTTGGCATCCATCCGGTCCTCCAAGTAATTCAAGGCCGAATCCGCACTGGGCCAGTCAAAGCTCACAACAACGCCTTTGAAGCCGTGTTCTTTTAGCCCTGCTTTGATTTTGCGGTGCCGCACAAGAACTTCCGCCTGAGAGTTATTGAACCCATGCACGTAGAACACGATGTCACCCTCGGTATAAGGGTTCGTCGTACCGCCCTGAGCGGCCAATATGACCTTGTCGCGCCATTCTCGCTTTGTGATCTTGTGCGACAGCATCATATCATCCGCGCTTTCCGGAATTTCCAGAAAATGGCTGGCTGCAGGCTCGTTAGAAAAGCCGTTTCCGCTTTTGCCGCGGGCAACAAAGGCATAGTCCATAATAATCTCCTCGATAAATGCCGCCCTTTTATCACAGGTCAACAATGCCCCAAAATCTACAATCCGGCTTATCGCGCTTGCCCGCTTGCCATATCGACTGTAACCACGGCGCATGTCTGACGAAGCTGACGATATCCACCCGCTCTTTGCTGGCGCACCCTCGACCACCGAGTTCAAGAAGCTGCGCAAACGCATCGTACGCCAGACCCGTGAAGCCATTGAGCATTACGGAATGGTGGACCCGTCCGCACATGACAAGGACGGCAAACCGCCCCGTTGGCTGGTCTGCCTGTCGGGCGGCAAGGACAGCTATACCCTGCTTGCGGTTCTCTATGAACTAAAGTGGCGCGGGTTGCTGCCGGTCGATCTGTTGGCCTGTAATCTGGATCAGGGTCAGCCTGGTTTTCCCGCCACGGTCCTGCCCGAGTTTCTGGAACGCATGGGCGTGCCTCACCGCATTGAATACCAAGACACCTATTCCATCGTTGTGGACAAGGTTCCTCAGGGCCGCACATTTTGCGCCCTGTGCTCACGCCTGCGCCGAGGCAACCTGTACCGGATCGCCCGCGAAGAAGGTTGCTCAGCCGTGGTTCTGGGCCATCATCGGGACGACATTCTGGAAACGTTCTTCATGAACCTCTTCCACGGCGGGCGTCTGGCCACGATGCCACCGAAACTGGTGAACGAAGAAGGCGATCTGTTCGTGTTCCGCCCACTGGCACACGTGGCCGAGACCGATTGCGAGAAATTCGCCACCTCGATGAACTATCCGATCATCCCCTGCGATTTATGCGGCAGCCAGGACGGCTTGCAGCGTCAGCAGGTGAAACAGATTCTGGATCAGTGGGAAAGAAACAGTCCCGGTCGACGCCAAGTGATGTTTCGGGCACTGACCAATGCGCGACCGTCGCATCTGTTGGATTCAAAACTGTTCGATTTCGCCAACCTTGCGCTAAACACTGGCAAAAAAGACGAAAATTCGGACGAGATTCCTCAGCTGCGTTAACGTCTGACTCAGATTGGTTTTCTACGGTTGCCCAATACGTGCTTTGCCAAACGTAGAGGCCCAGAAAACCGATGTGGAAACATATCAAATTCGAACGCGTTCTTGATGCTCTTGCTTCTGTTCTGAGTGGCCCTGCCGCGCTGGCCTTTGTGCCCGCCATCAGTTTGGCAGCGTTCTGGATCGGCGGGGAACGGGCGTTGGTGGTTGCCGCCCTCGTTTTACCCTTGATATTCGCAGGCGCGGCCACCTTTGACGCCCGCGCCAACAGGCAGCTTCAGCGGCGCAACCCGCCTGGTGGCATGATGGCAATAGACAGCTTTTACAACGAGCTGGAAGGCATGTTCAAAAAGGCAGTAACCGATGGTGCGGATTCGGCTTGCCTTCTAATCGCCCTGGATGATTATTCCGACTTTCTCGATCTTCACGGCAATTCGGCGGCAAATCATCTGACTAATCAATTTGGCAGCCGCATTCTTTCTGTTATCCGAACACAGGATATCGCGACCCGCCTGGAACCTAACAAAATTGCAATCGGCCTGCATCCATCCCACCAATTGGATCTGGAGGCCTGCATTCAGATGGCGGGGCGCATTCAGGCTGTCGTTGAAGAACCTTTTACGCTCAACGGTGCTGGTGTCTATGTTTCCTGTTCCATCGGATTCAGTCTTTTAAGCAGCGTCCCAAAGGATCAATACGAGGATTGGGTCGACGCCGCCAAGGCCGCTTTGGGTGAGGCGCAGCGGAACGGGCCGTCGACCATTCGTGCCTTTTCCAGCGAAACACAGCGTCGCTCGCGCATTCGCGCCAATCTTCGCAAAGAGTTTGAGGACGCGCTCGACAATGGTGAGATACGCCCTTGGTTCCAGCCACAAATCTCAACCGACACAGGTCGCGTTACGGGTTTCGAGGCTCTGGCCCGCTGGGAACACCCGCAAAAGGGTGTACTAAGTCCACAGGTATTCTTGCCGTTCGCTGAGCAGGCCGAGTTGATGGAGAAATTCGGTCAGGCGATGCGGCACCATGCTTTCGCCGCGATGCGCGATTGGGATCGCGCCGCGGTCGTGGTTCCCCGGATCGGCGTGAATTTCTCATCTGATGAACTGCGCGATCCAGCGTTGATCGACCGCCTGAAATGGGAGTTGGACCAGAATGATTTGACACCGGACAGGTTGGCGGTGGAAGTTCTGGAAACCGTGTTCTCGCGCCGCCCCGACGATGTGATTACCCGCAACGTGACCAGCATGGCCAAGTTGGGGTGCTGCATCGATCTGGACGATTTTGGCACCGGCCACGCATCTATTGCTTCGATCAAGCGCTTTGATGTTTCGCGGATCAAAATTGACCGCTCTTTCGTCGCCAAGGCAGATCGCGACGCCAGCCAGCAACAACTGGTCAGCGCAATACTGACGCTAGCCGAGCGGCTAAACGTCGAAACGCTAGCCGAAGGGGTTGAGACCCAGGGCGAGCATGCCTTGATGGCGCAATTGGGGTGCGATCATGTTCAAGGGTTCGGAATTGGCAAGCCAATGCCCTTTGAAAAGACGCTGGATTGGATCGCGGCACATCAGAACAAGGTCAACGGAATGCCGAAGATCGGGCGCAAGACAGGACCGTAATCGCTGATTTACGCCACAGAAACGCGATCCAAAAGGAAATGACGGGCGAATCCGCTTGACCTTTGGGCTTGCACTCTGTTGAACCCACCGGGTGTGTTTCACTGCTTAAGGTGGCTGTCCCCGATGGACGATCAGAACAAGAATCTCATCCTTGCAACCGTGCTCAGCTTTATCGTGATCCTTGTTTGGTTCGTGCTGTTTCCCCCGCCGGAGCAGACACTCACACCAGACGAGGTTGAGATTGCCGCCGCCGAGGGTAATGAGGTTCAGACGCCCAGCGCCGCAGGTACTGTGGGTGAGGCGACGGCGGTCGCAGAAGAAACCCTGCCCGAGGAGCAAGCCCCACGGGTTGAAATCGACACCCCCCGGCTGAAGGGCAGTCTGTCGCTGTCGGGCGGACGGATCGATGAGCTGTTCCTGAAGGACTACAAGGTCTCGATCGAAGAAGGGGCACCGATTGTCGAATTGCTGTCTCCGGTTGGCTCGGACTCGGCCTATTATGCCCTCTATGGCTGGGCGCCGGGAACCGGTGTGGCAGGCGCGGATGTGCCCGGCCCGAACACGTTGTGGACGGTCGAAAGCGGCGAAACGCTGGACGTCGACGCTCCGGTCACACTGAAATGGGAAAACGACAAAGGTCTGACCTTCCGCCGCATGATCTCGGTGGACGAAAACTATATGTTTACGGTCACCCAGTCGGTCGAAAACAATACCCAGGCCGAGGTTGGCATGGCCCCCTATGGCATCCTGGCCCGCCACGGCATTGGCGAGGATGGCGATCTGCCCGGTCTGAAGAACTTTTTCATCCTGCATGAAGGCGTGATCGGCATGGCCGACGGCACGCTGGCCGAGATTGACTATGGCGATGTCCGCGATTTTGATATCGACCCGAACGAGCGCGCGCAAGCCGAGGTCTATCAGGTCAAAGAAGATGGTTGGATCGGATTTACCGATCACTATTGGATGACCACACTGATCCCGGAACCGGGAACACCGTTCAAGGCCGCGGCAAAGTACGACGAACGCCGCAAGATATACCAAACCGAAACAGTGCTGCCGACCCTGACGGTCGCCCCCGGCGCTACCGAAGAGGTCACCACACAGCTGTTCGCAGGTGCTAAGGAATGGGAAACCATCCGCGAATATCAGTCGGAAGGCGTACAGAAATTCATCGACAGCATCGACTGGGGCTGGTTCTTTTTCCTGACCAAACCGATCTTCTGGCTGCTGCACAATATCAACGCGTTGATCGGCAATATGGGGTGGTCGATCATCGGCCTGACCCTGATCATCAAGGCGATCCTGTTCCCGTTGGCGTATAAGTCCTACGTCTCGATGGCAAAGATGAAAGAGCTTCAGCCGCAGATGGAAGCCCTGAAAGAGGCAGCAGGCGATGATCGTCAGAAGATGCAGCAAGGCATGATGGAGCTGTACAAGAAGGAAAAGGTGAACCCCGCCGCAGGCTGTCTGCCGATCCTGATGCAAATCCCGATCTTCTTCTCGCTGTACAAAGTGATCTTCGTCACCATTGAACTGCGTCAAGCGCCGTGGTTTGGCCCATTCCGGGATCTCAGCGCGCCGGACCCGACCTCGATCATGAACCTGTTTGGACTGCTGCCGTTTGCCGGTCCGCAGCCCGACACGATCATGGCGCTGATCTTTATTGGTATCCTGCCGCTGTTGCTGGGTATCTCGATGTGGCTGCAGCAAAAGCTGAACCCGGCGCCAACCGATCCGACGCAGGCGATGATCTTTGCCTGGATGCCGTGGGTCTTCATGTTCATGCTGGGCAGTTTTGCGAGTGGTCTGGTTGTCTACTGGATCGCGAACAACACGATCACGTTCACCCAGCAGTACCTGATCATGCGCAGCCAAGGCTTTAAGCCGGACGTGTTCGGCAACATTAAGTCCAGCTTCAAGCGTACGCCGAAAACGGATGATAAATGACAGCTGAAGTGACCCAGCTTTGGCGGCATCCGATCAAAAGCCATGGTCGCGAAGCCGTCGAAACCGTAAATGTGACCCCCGGGCAGACCATGCCCGGGGATCGCGTTTGGGCGGTTGCGCATGAGGCATCCAAAGCGGATGGTTCAAAATGGGTCCCTTGCGCCAACTTCAGTCGCGGCGCAAAAGCACCACAGTTGATGGCGATTTCAACGCAATCAAACGGCGACACACTGACGTTGTCCCACCCGGATCGTCCGGACCTGACCTTTGCCCCAGACAGTGAGCAACAGGCGTTTCTGGATTGGGTCCGGCCCCTAATGCCCGCAAACCGCGCGGCCTCGGCACGGATCATTCGGGTTCCAGGGCGCGGGATGACCGACAGTGATTTCCCTTCAATCAGCCTATGCAACCTGGCATCGCATCGTGCGGTCGGACAAAAGCTGGGTCAAGATTTGTCGGTGCGCCGCTGGCGAGGCAACATCTGGTTCGACGGCCTGCCCTTGTGGGAAGAATTCGACTGGCTGGGTCGTGAGGTTCAGATCGGCGAGGCCGTGCTTCGCGTACGCGAGCGCATCACCCGCTGTTTGGCAACCACAGCCAACCCTGACACAGGTGTACGCGATACCGATACATTGGGCGCACTTGAAACCTGGGGTCACCAGGATTTCGGCGTCTATGCCGAAGTTCTTGAAGGCGGCGCAATCTCGGTTGGCGATAAGGTAGAATTGTTATGAGCCCCCTCCCCTTTCCTTTAGCCGAAAACCCCGATGAATTCGCGTTGGAGCGCGGACGCAAATTGTTTGCGGGCGAGTCTGAATTCGTCAAGGGCGTGGTCGCCATGGATGGCCTACCTGCGCCGGATCGGCTTGAGGTTTGCTTTGCCGGCCGTTCCAATGTGGGCAAATCCAGCCTGATCAACGCGCTGACGGGCACCAAGGGACTGGCGCGCGCGTCGAACACTCCGGGCCGCACGCAAGAGATCAACTTCTTCACTCAAGGCCCCGAACTATATCTGGTCGACCTGCCCGGTTATGGCTACGCCAATGCGCCGGTGAAAGTGGTGGAAAAGTGGCAGCGGTTGCTGAAACAGTACCTGAGCGGACGTCAGACCTTGCGCCGGGCCTTTGTCCTGATCGACGCGCGCCATGGGGTAAAGCCGGTGGATGCTGAGATCATGAAGCTGCTGGACACCAGCGCTGTGACTTTTCAATGCGTTCTGACCAAGGCAGACAAAGTCAAAGCCAAAGAACGCGAAAAGGTGCTGGAACAAGTGCGCGGCGCATTGTCGAAACATCCTGCGGCCTTTCCTGAAATCGTGCTGACCTCGTCCGAAAAAGGCGATGGCATTCCGACCTTGCGCTCGATCATCGCGCATCTGGAATGACTCTGCCGCTTCGTCTATTTGGCCTGTTGACCACACTGGCGCTGTTGCTGACCGGTGTGATTCCGCAGGGCTGGATGCCCACAATGGGCAATGACGGCAAGGTGTTGCTGGTTCTCTGCACCGGCGAAGGCACGGTCGAGCAATGGGTCGATCTGAATCCGGACGATCCCATACACGACGACACCGACGAGCGCGCGATGTGCCCCTTCGCGGGGCTGACCGCTGATGTCGCCCTGACCACCGTCGGGGACACCATGCCTTTCGAGGCAACGATCCAGCCGCGCTGGGTCCACCACGACTTTACCCATCGCAGCGCCGGGTACTATGCCCGTTATGACGCGCGGGCGCCTCCCGTCTTCTCCTGATTCACCTCAACTTCTGAGAGCCCGCGCATACGCTGCGCGGGGCAATTTTCGAATCCGGAGAACACTATGGCATTTGATAGCCAAACCCTGGGGGACACCCCGGCGCAAAACACTGCTGCGCAAAAGTTCTACTTCGCCGCCTGGCGGTGGCATTTCTATGCGGGGATTTTCGTTATCCCCTTCCTGATCATTCTGGCCGTCACCGGGTTGATGATGATGCTCATCACCCAATATGACGGTCGCGATGGCGAAAAAATTTCGGTCGAAGTTCAGGGAACCGCCCTGCCAATATCGCAACAAGCCGAGGTCGCGCTAACCGAACTCCCCGGCACAGTCGTCGAATGGATTGGCCCGAAAGCCGCCGATCTGGCCACCGTGTTTCGTATCAAAACCGAGGCAGGCCAACGCCTTGTTGCCGTCGACCCCTATGCCGGAGAGGTCCTGCAAATCTGGGATCGTCGCGCGGGCTGGTACGATCTGGCGGACAATATTCACTCGACCCTGCTGATCGGGACAACCGGAGATCGCATCATTGAAATCACTGCCGGTCTGAGCCTGCTGATGGTCTTCACCGGTCTTTACATGTGGTGGCCACGCGGCAACGTCATGGCTGCATTTGTCCCCAACCTGCGCACGCGAGGCCGTGCTTTGTGGAAATCCCTACATGCCGTGATCGGGTTCTGGATGTCCGGGCTGCTGGTTGTCTTCCTAATCTCGGGCCTCTCCTGGGCCGGTGTCTGGGGTGGAATGATCGTACAACCCTGGAGCAGCTTCCCCGCCGAGAAATGGGACAACGTGCCCCTCTCGGACGATATCCACGCCAGCATGAACCACGGGCACCAAAACGACGTTCCCTGGGCGCTAGAGCAAACGCCGATGCCCGCCTCGGGTTCTGAGGCCGGGATTGATGGCGTACCGCAAGGCGCGCCGGTGGATATCGATGCCTTGGTGGCGTTGGGAGTGGCGCTGGACATGTCAGGACGCTTCCGCGTCGCGTATCCCAACGGCGAGGAGGGCGTCTGGACCCTGAACCGCGACAGCATGAGCAGCGACTCGACCGATCCGGCAAACGACCGCACCGTTCATGTGGATCAGTATACCGGCAAGATTTTGGCCGATGTGCGGTATCAGGATTATTCGCTGATGGGGAAGTCCATGGCTGTTGGCATTCCGTTTCACATGGGGCTGATGGGAACGTGGAACTTTATCCTGAACGTCGTGTTTTGCCTGTCGGTCATCTTTGCTTGCGTCTCGGGCGTGGTGATGTGGCTGAAACGGCGGCCACAGAGTGCGGGGCGACTGGCCGCGCCGCCAATGCCTGCGGAAATGCCGCTGTGGAAAGGGGCTGTTGTGATCGGTCTGTTCACCGCGATGGCCTTCCCGCTGGTGGGTCTGACATTGCTGGCGGTGCTGGTCTTTGACTTGCTGCTGATCAGCAATATCCCGGTGATGAAAAAAGCCCTGAGCTGACAAATCCGGGCCGCATCGCATCGGTGCGGCCCGATCGATCCCGATGTTTCCGCTGTCTGGGTTTGGCAGCGTCCGCCAATGTCCTATACGTGCTGTGCCCCATTCACCTCGATTTCCGCCCCCGAGATGTATGAGCTTTCCTGAGAACACAGGAAATAGATCGCCGCTGCGACTTCTTCAGGCTGCCCTAACCGTCCAAGTGGCAGCTTTTCCACTATTTTATTGGTACCGGGGCTGAGGATTCCGGTTTCAACCTCACCAGGTGCGATTGCGTTCACCCGCACGCCCATTGGGCCGAAGTCATGTGCCATTTCCCGCGTCAGGGCTGCCAGCGCCGCCTTGGATGTAGCGTAGGCCGCGCCTGCAAACGGATGTACGCGCGCCCCTGCAATGGATGTCACGTTAACGACTGATCCACGGGCTGCGGCCAATTCCTCTTTCAAGCCGCGCGCCAGAACAACGGAAGCAAAGAAATTGACGTGGAACACCTGCCCCCAAGTCATGAGGTCGGTGTCCAGCGTATTCAATCGCTCTCCTTCTGGGCCCTTCGGCGACACCCCCGCGTTGTTGACGAGGGCGTGTAGCTTGCCTCCGACCATTTCTTGCAGGACACCAACTGAATTGATCGTTTCGGCAGGATCGCTCAGATCCAGCTGCAAATGATTTTCTTTTCCTTCCCACGGACAATCATCCGGCACAGGAGAGCGCGAGCACGTGATAACCCGCCAACCTTCGGCATGGAACCGACGAACCGTTGCGAACCCAATGCCCCGGCTAGCACCCGTCAGAATAAGAGTTTTTTGCTCCATTGGATGTGTCTCCTGTTTCAGGGCATGCAGGCACACTAACAGTGGCAACTGCACTCACAACAGCGATCTTGGCTTATGCCGCCAAAACGCCTAACACGTGAGGAAGAGGACCAAGATATGAAGACACGAGACATGAACCGGGACTGGATCGCCACCGCCGCCACTTTGAACAGCGCATTGCCGTATCTGCAACGCTATGACGGTGCAATCGTCGTCATCAAGCTGGGCGGCCACGCCATGGGCAGCGACGAAGCGATGGAAAGCTTTGCCCGCGACGTCGTTCTGATGCGTCAGGTCGGGGTCAACCCTGTGGTCGTGCATGGCGGCGGGCCGATGATCAACGCGATGCTGGATCAGCTGAACATCCAGTCGGAGTTCGTGAACGGCAAACGTGTGACTGACAAAGCCACCGTCGAAGTGGTCGAGATGGTGCTGTCCGGCCTGGTAAACAAACGCATCGTGCAGGCAATCAATGGTCAGGGCGGCAAGGCGGTGGGCCTGTCGGGTAAGGATGCCAACCTGATGATCTGCGATCAGGCCGATCCGTCACTTGGGTTTGTCGGCTCTCCGTCGCAGATGGATCCGGCGATTTTGCATAACCTGTTCGCGCATGATGTGATCCCCGTGATCGCGCCTCTGGGCGCAGGTAAGAACGGCGAGACCTTCAACATCAATGGCGACACTGCTGCCGGGGCCATTGCTTCGGCGCTCAAGGCGGACCGGCTGCTGCTGCTGACGGATGTTTCGGGCGTTAAGAACGCGGGCGGCGAGGTTGTGACCGAGCTGAAAGCCGGTCAGATCCGCGAAATGACCATGGACGGCACCATTGCGGGCGGGATGATCCCCAAGACCGAAACGGCTCTGGATGCCTTGCACAGCGGCGTACGGGCCGTGGTCATTCTGGATGGGCGTGCGCCCAATGCGGTGTTGTTGGAGCTGTTCACCGAACACGGCGCAGGCTCGCTTATCCGGCCCGACTAATTACCCAACGGAGGAGACATGACCGGACGTCCCCCGACCTCCTCGACAACCTTCTACGACCGCGTGGAACATGCGGTGCTGCAAGCGGGTCTGATCGTGATGGGCGCCCTGCACCCACACCGGGTCGACGCCAAACAATTGGATGGCGGCACGCTGATCCTGTTGGGCGCGGGAAAATCATTCTGGCCCACGCTGAAGTCCGCGCCCGAATGGCCAGGTGACCACCCGGTTGATCGGTGGTCAACGCGCGTGGTTGGGCAGTTGGCCCGCGATCTGGGGGCCGAGGCACATTTTCCCTTCGGCGGCCCGCCCTACGCACCCTTCATCGACTGGGCCCTGAAATCCGGGCGTACCTTCAGCAGTCCGGTGGGCGCACTGGTGCATGATACGGTCGGCATGATGATCTCATACCGTGGGGCGCTGCATTTTACCGAAGAGTTCATTATCCCCGAGGTTCCCGGCACCTCTCCCTGCATCAACTGCCCGGCCCCCTGTACCCAAACCTGCCCCGTCGGCGCGCTGAACAGTCAGAATTTCTACGATGTCGGGGCCTGTCACGCTCATCTGTCCACCGCGGCAGGGCAGACCTGCATGACAGGTGGGTGTCTGGCGCGGCTGTCCTGCCCCCTCAGCGAGGGTGCAGGGCGCGAAGCTGAGCAATCTGCCCATCACATGAAGGCCTTTCACCCGTCATGAGCCGCACCCTGATCCTGACTCGCCACGCGAAATCCAGTTGGAATGACTTGAATCTTTCGGATCATGATCGCCCTTTGAACAAACGCGGACGCAAATCCGCCCCGGCGATAGCCGGTTGGCTGCGCGCAAACGGCTGGCTGCCAGATGAGGTGCTAAGTTCAACATCGACCCGCACCCGTGAAACCTGGGATCGTATGGGGCTGCAGGCGGACAAGATCACGTTTCACCGCGCGCTTTATCACGCGGAGTCCGAAGACATTCTGACCGAATTGTCAGGGGCGACAGAACCCACAGTGCTGATGCTGGGCCACAACCCCGGAATCGGAGTCTTTGCCAGCCGCATTGTCCGGGAGGCACCGGACCACGCCCGGTTCCACGACTACCCGACCTGCGCCACCACTGTGATCCTGTTTGAAATTGACGACTGGGCGCATGTCCGATGGCACAGCGGCACCGTGCAGGGGTTTGTCATTCCACGGGAGCTGCTGGAATGAAAAAAGGCGGGGCAAAACCCCGCCTTTTCGTCCGTTTCTCTGGGATCAGTGGCCCAGAATCTGGCTGAGGAACAGCTTGGTCCGTTCGCTTTGTGGGTTGTTGAAGAACTCTTCCGGTTCGTTCTGTTCCACAATCTGACCGGCATCCATAAAGATCACACGGTTGGCGACCTGACGGGCAAAGCCCATCTCGTGCGTCACGCACAGCATGGTCATGCCTTCCTCGGCCAGCTCGATCATGGTGTCGAGCACCTCTTTGATCATCTCAGGGTCCAGCGCCGATGTCGGTTCATCGAACAACATGATCCGCGGCATCATGCAGAGCGAGCGGGCAATCGCCACACGCTGCTGCTGACCGCCCGAAAGCTGACCGGGGTATTTGTCGGCCTGTTCAGGGATTTTCACCTTTTCCAGGAAATGCATCGCACGCTCTTCGGCCTCTTTCTTGGGCGTCTTGCGCACCCAGATCGGGGCCAGCGTGCAGTTTTCCAGAATGGTCAGGTGCGGGAACAGGTTGAAGTGCTGAAACACCATGCCAACCTCGGACCGGATCTTGTCGATGTTCTTGAGGTCATTCGACAGCTCGGTCCCGTCCACAACGATCTTGCCCTGCTGGTGTTCCTCCAGCGCGTTCAGGCAGCGGATCAGAGTGGACTTGCCCGACCCCGATGGCCCCGCGATCACGATCCGCTCGCCTTGATTGACGGTCAGATTGATGTCTCGCAGCACGTGGAAGGCCCCGTACCACTTGTTCATGTTGGTGATTTCGATGGCGACCTCGTCGCTCACCTGCATCTTGGAGCGGTCGATTTCGCGTTCAATTGCAAGTTCAGACATGTGTTGAACTCCTTAGCGGTGGCCAGTCTGAAGCTTGCGCTCCAGATACATGGAATAACGGGACATGGAGAAGCAGACGACGAAGAACAGAACGCCGATAAAGGCGAACAGCTCCCAGTAGACGCCGTTCCAGGCGGTATCGGCGCGGATGCCGTTGGTCAGGCCAATCACGTCGAAAAGACCGATGATCGAGACCAGCGTGGTATCCTTGAAAATGCCGATAAAGGTGCTCACGATGCCCGGGATCGAGATTTTCAGCGCTTGCGGCATGATGATCAGCCGTTGGGCCTGCCAGTAGTTAAGGCCCAGACTGTCGGCCCCTTCGTACTGACCACGCGGCAAGGCTGCCAGACCACCCCGGATCACCTCGGCCATATAGGCGGCCGAGAATAGGGTCATCATGATCATCACTCGCAGGATGATGTCAAAATTGGTTCCCGGCGGCAGGAACAGGTTCAACAGCAGCGAGGCCACGAACAGCAAGGTGATCAGCGGCACGCCGCGAATGAACTCGATAAAGCCTACGCACAGGTATTTGACGATCATCAGATCGGACTGCCGACCCAGCGCCAGAACGATGCCAATTGGCAGCGAGACACCAATGGCCACAACACCCAACAAGATTGCCAGCATAAAGCCACCAAAGTCGCGGCTTTCGACCGGCGCGATACCAACGGGAATCACTGAATCGATCGCAACAGCAACCGGTCCAGAGGCAAACAACCACCAGAGTATCGGCAATCCAATCGCCAGAATCAGCGCCATCAAGGAACCTGCGGCGGGTAGCGCCAGCTTGTATACAAAGTACCCAATGGCGAACCCAGCAGCGACCATCAGCGGCCCCCAAATGCTTCCACCCCACATCAGCCAAGGCAGCAGGAACGGATAGGCCGCCGTTACGAACAACAGCTTACGCGGCACTTTGGTGAACAACACCGGCGCAATAGCAACCAGCAACAGGATGAAGGTCAGGTTCGGCCGGAAATAGGCCGGCCAGCCGCCCGATTCAGGTGGGTTAGACCACGTCGCGTCCGGATGCGCCGGATAAGGCGGATAGAACCCGTACAGCAATTGCAGCCACCGGTCCTTGATAACACCCCAGCAGGCATGGCCATGAGTATCACCCCATGTCGCCATCATGATCTCGCGACATTCCGACAGAGAATTGGCATTCCATACGGATTCGAACGTCCATGACAGGATGTTGGACAGCACATAGTAGATGAAGAACAGTGAGATGATGGTCAGGATGGCGTTGAGCCAGCTTGAGAACAGGTTATGCCTGATCCATCCCAGCACACCGACCTCGGATGCGGGTGGTGCCTGCTCCGGCAACATTTCCGTGCGGACAAATGAAACATCACTCATATTACCGCTCCACCAGTTTGACACGGTTGTTGTACCAGTTCATCACCGCCGAAATGCTCAGCGAGATGGACAGATAGACCAGCATCAGCAGCAGAACGCATTCCAGCTCGCGGCCGGTCTGGTTCATGGTGATGCCACCCAAAGTACCCGTGATGTCCATATATCCGACCGCGATCGCCAGCGACGAGTTCTTGGTCAGGTTCAGATAGTTCGAGATCATCGGCGGGATAATCACCCGCAACGCCTGCGGCAGGATCACCAGACGCATGGTCCGGCCAGGGCGCAGACCCAGTGCGGATGCGGCCTCGGTCTGACCCTTCGAGATGGCCAGAATACCGGCGCGAACGATCTCGGCGATGAAAGCCGCAGTGTACAGCGACAGGGCAAGCCACAACGCGATCAACGAGTTCCGCATATGGGTGCCACCGGTGAAGTTAAAGCCTTTCAACTCAGGGTAGCCTAGATGAAAGCCCAGCACCGTCAGCAGAATGATCGATGGGACAAACAGTAAACCCAGCTGGATGTGCCAGATGGTCGGACGGTCACCCGTCTTTTCCTGCGTCGCATTGGCCCAGGCCGACACTTTGCGCATTGCGAAGATGCTGCCGCCAAGCACGATCAGGAAGGCGATGAGGTCCAGCGAAACATCGAACCGCAGGCTCGACGTGCCGAACAGGTGAATATCTCCCAACCCGCGCGAAAACAGGAATTCGGGGATATAGACCCCGCGATTGGTCACAGCGACTGTGCCGAACAGATCCATAGTGGCTTCTGGGTTTTCACCCCGGAAGGCGCGCGGTGCCGGCAGGCTTTCGATCAGAATGGCCATGGCGAACACGATCCAAAGCAGCACTGGCACGTTGCGGAACATTTCGACATAAACCGTCATGATCCGCGCGATCAGCCAGTTATTCGACAGACGCAAAACACCGACCATAACGCCGATGATCGTTGCCGTGATACAGCCCAGAACTGCAACGACCAGCGTGTTTAGCAGGCCTATAAACGCCGCACGTAGATGGGTATCGCGCGAGTCGTATTCCAGCAGGCGTTGGTTGATGTCATAGCTGGCCGGTTCGGCAAAAAAGTCGAACCCGACCGTTCTGCCAAGCGTTTCGAGGTTCTGAATAGTGTTGTTAATAATCCAGGCTGCCAGAAGCATGAAACCGATCATCGCTATGACCTGAATGGTCGCAGATCGGTACCGCGTATCATAAAGGAGCATGGACAGCCGGAAGTGCTCCTTCGGCGGGTCAGTGAGTGTCGTCATGACCTATGTATTTCCCCGTCAATCCCGGTTTAGCCGGCAGAGTTTTTCTCTGCTCCTAACTTTCCGGGCGTGTTTCTTATGGAAGGAAAAAGGGCGCAGGTTGCCCTGCGCCCTTTTCCGTGGCTTTTAGCGGAACGGCGGTGCGTACAGCAGGCCGCCATCGGTCCACTGTGCGTTCAGGCCGCGTGCCAGACCGATCGGGGTTTCCTCACCGATGTTCTTGGCAAACACTTCACCATAGTTGCCGCCAACTTTGATCGCGCGCTGTGCCCAGTTCGCGTCCAGACCCAGCATCTCACCCAGCGTACCTTCGGTACCCAACAGGCGGTTTACCTCTGGGTTGTCGGTGGCACCACTGGACATCTCGTCGATGTTGGCCGAGGTTACACCCAGCTCTTCCGCCGCGATCAGTGCGTTGAGGGTCCAGCGGACCACATCGCCCCATTCGTGATCGCCATGACGAACCAGCGGGCCCAGCGGCTCTTTCGAGATGATTTCGGGCAGGATCACGTGATCACCAGCATTTTCAAAGGTGGCACGAGTTGCCGCCAGGCCGGATGCGTCGGTGGTGTAGACGTCACAGGCACCAGCCAGATACTGCTGCTGCGCTTCGGCGTTGGTTTCGATCGGAACCGGCTCATAGCTCATGTTGTTTATGCGGAAGAAATCCGCCAGGTTGAGCTCTGTCGTGGTGCCGGTCTGGATGCAGACCGTCGCGCCGTCCAGTTCCTTGGCCGAGCTGACGCCCAGAGCCTTGGGAACCATGAAACCCTGACCATCGTAGTAGTTGATACCGACGAATTCGAACTTCAGGTCGACGTCGCGGCTGAAGGTCCAAGTGGTGTTACGGGCCAGCATGTCGATCTCGCCCGAAGCCAGCGCGGTAAAGCGTGTCTTACCGGTGGTCGGAATGAATTCTACAGCGGTCGGATCGTCCAGAACGGCGGCTGCAACGGCGCGGCACACGGCCACGTCAAAGCCCTGCCATTCGCCATTGGCGTCCGGGCTGGCAAAGCCGGGAACACCGGTCGCCACGCCACAGTTCAGTTTGCCGCGCGCCTTGACATCATCAGCAGTCCCCGCCGCAGCCGCACCAGCAGCCAGGCCGGCGATGGTTGCCACGCCCAAGATTACGGATTTTTTCATTTTTACCTCTTCCTGATTTCCCGTCCCTATCCAGAGACGGCTCTGTCCGGCACCTTTGGCACCAGAAAGGTTTCCCCAAAGGTGTCTCCCCTTTAGTGGGCACGAGTTTGGGCGTATTCATAAACAAACGTCAAGGCCCGGATCAGGGAAAACGATGAGTCAATTCAAAGATGACTCGTCCGACGTTGGAAAATCAGGCTGTAAGGGATCAAATCGAGAGGTCAAAAAATCTTTTTGCGTGCAAAAAGGCCGCCTTTTTGGTTTCCGCTACGTCAAATGCCTCATCGTCGTGGCCCCATTGCTCAATCTGCCAAATTTCATCCAGCCTGGACATTTGCCAGATTTCTTCAACATTGCGCCAGTTCAGAGCAGTCGCAAAACCAAGGACAAGCGAGCCTGACAAGCTGACAAGATCATGGAATGCGGCCAGTTGAAAATCGTTAAGCTGATGAACACGCAGCTTTAGGGTGTTCAAAGCCGTTTCCGATTGCGGCTGATGCAGCACACCAGCCACGGGCAACAGCCGCGCAGATAGCACCTCGGCCGCCCAGTCCAGGGCCGGATCCCATTGCTCGGCCTGACGTTTTTGCAACTCTTGCGGGTGTGCCGCGCGGTAGCACAGCAAATCCGAATCCCCATAATCGGCCAACATGTCCGCAACCTCGGCGTGTTGATGGTGGACCTTGTCGATGGCGGCGTTGGCCGACCGTGTGAATGGCATGACTCGCGGGTCGATCTCTTTTTCTTGCGCGTCCCATTCAGCGGCAACCTGTTCGGCCATAGCATGTGTGGGCAGGATCAAGGTTGCCTTAGCCGGAGTTTTCACCCGGCGTCCGTCCAATTCGACAGTGAATCCCCCTTCGGCATCGACCACGGCACTTTCGGTCCAAAATCGCTTGGGTTTCCAATCGCTCATGTTGTCAGGTCCAGATATCGTCCAGGGCTTGCGGCAGCTGGTCAAAGGTTTCAATTACACAGGTCGCACCGTCCAGAGCGGACCGGTCGTGATAGCCCCAACTGACACCGATGCCCTTCACCCCGGCGGCGCGGGCCATGTCCATGTCGAATCTTGTGTCGCCAATCATGACCGTGTTGGCCGCGTCCACCCCGGTTTCACTGCGCGCGGTGTCGATCATCGAAGGGTGCGGTTTCGACGGGTGGTGATCCGCAACCTGCCGGGTCACGAAATACCGCTCCAGCCCATGCACCTCGATCAGTGCGTCCAGCCCGCGCTGGGATTTACCGGTGGCCACGCCCAACAATACTTCAGGCACTGCGTGCAGCGTCTCAATGGCATCCCGCGCGCCAGGATAGAGAGGAGAGCTTGCAGCGCCCTTTTCAAGACGGTGCGCGTGATAGGCTTGTTTATACCCCTCGACCAGGCACTGCTGATCGCTGTCCGAATGTTCTGGCGCCAGTTGTGCCATCGCGTTGGGCAGGGACAGACCAACAATGGACAGAATTGCGTTGCGGTCAGGCACCGGCAGGGACAGCGCCCGAAAACTGGCGGTCATCGCCGCGACGATGCTGCCCTGGCTATCGACAAGGGTGCCATCCACATCGAACAGCACCAAACGCAGCGGTGCGCTCATTGCAGTTCCTCGAAGGGATCATCGGCGGCCAGATCCTCGGTCCAGCCAAAGGTGTCCCAGCTGTGTTTCATGTGATCCGGCAATGGCGCCGTAATGGTGATGGTCTTGCGCGTGGTGGGATGCTGGAACGAGGCCTGCCGTGCGTGCAGATGCAATTTCTTGCTGATGATACCGCCCAGTTGCGCGCCCCACCCGTCACCAAGGTTTTCCTGACCTGAGCCGCCGTATTTGCCATCGCCGATGATGGGATGCCCAATTGCGGCCATATGCGCGCGCAGCTGATGCGTGCGGCCCGTGATCGGCTCCATCGCCACCCATGCAGCGCGCCCAGCCACCCGGTAAAGCGTGGCATAGAGCGTGTGCGCCCTTTTCGCGCCCGGCGTGTCATTGATTTCGTTCAGATGCACGGGGATCATCTTTTCACCCTCACCGTGCTTGCCGTGGCCTGCGGCTTTGACCAGCCCGGTCTTGATCTCACCCAGATAGGGCGTCGGCACCCCGGCGACCAGCGCCCAATAAATCTTGCGCGTATCGCGGTGACGGAAGGCGGTAGTCAGCCCTTTGGCCGCCTCGCGCGTGCGCGCCATCAGCAATACGCCCGAGGTGTCTTTGTCCAGCCGATGCACAAGGCGGGGGCTCTCGTCATATCCAAACCGCAGCGCCTCGGACAGGCTGTCAACGTGGCGCGTCTGGCCACTGCCGCCCTGCACCGGCAGGCCTTGGGGTTTGTTCAGCGCCAGAACGTCATCATCGCGATAGATGACGCAGGACTGGATCATCTTGGCGTCGGCGTCCGAAATACGATGTTTGACCTCGGCAGGTTTGTGATCGGCATCGGGCAAAGGCGGTACACGAACGACCTGACCGGCCTCAAGCCGGGTCGAGGCTTTCACCCGCCCGCCTTCAACCCGCAGCTCGCCCTTGCGGCACATCTTTTCGATGCGCCCCTGGCTGACATGGGGAAACAGGCGGCGCAGCCACCGGTCCAACCGCTGGTCGCCATCACCTTCTGCCACGGTGATCATCTGTACGCCGCTCATGCCGATATCCCCTGCGTCGCGCGACGTGTTCGCGCGCTAAGCCTGTCTGTACGTGTCCTAGAAAACATGCGCGTCTGTGGCCTGCTGCACCGCAAGAGTCAAGCCGACCTTACCCGTTGCGCTGGGCCCGCAGCTTGGCAAAATAATCCAGCCGCTTTTTCAACTCGCGTTCGAACCCACGTTCGACCGGTTGATACAGTTCAGGCCGGTCCATACCGTCAGGGAAATAGTTCTGACCCGAAAACCCATCCTCGGCATCGTGGTCATAGGCATAGCCCGCGCCATATCCTTGGTCCTTCATCAACGAGGTCGGCGCATTCAGGATATGCTTGGGAGGTGGTTCGCTGCCCGATTGCTTGGCCAGCCGCATCGCCGCCTTGTAACCGACGTAAGCGCCGTTCGATTTGGGGGCCAGGGCCAGGTAGACCAGCGCCTGTGCCAAGGCCAGTTCCCCCTCGGGGCTGCCCAGCCGTTCATAGGTCTGCCATGACTGCACGCAGATCGCCTGTGCCTGCGGGTCGGCCAGACCGATATCCTCAACCGCCATCCGGGTGATCCGCCGCGCCAAGTATCGCGGGTCTTCGCCCCCCGTCAGCATCCGCGCGAACCAATAAAGGGCAGCGTCCGGATCTGACCCGCGGACCGATTTGTGCAAGGCTGAGATCAGGTTGTAATGCTCATCGCCCGATTTGTCGTATTTTGCTGCACGCCGCATCAACCGGGTCGACAGCGCATCCGGGTCCAGCGGCGCGTCAACCTTCCACGCCGCGATCTGTTCGATCAGATTCAACAGCGCTCGCCCGTCACCATCGGCCATTTCCTGCAACGCCTCACGGGCAGGCCCGGTCAGCGGCAATGCGCGGTCCAGCTCTTTTTCCGCCCTTTGGGTCAACCGTTCCAGATCAGTCAGGCTGAGCCGTTCCAGCACCAGCACTTGCGCCCGGCTGAGCACAGCGGCGTTCAGCTCAAAAGACGGGTTTTCGGTCGTGGCCCCGACCAGCAGAATCGTCCCATCCTCCATATGGGGCAGGAACCCGTCCTGCTGGGCTTTGTTGAAGCGGTGGATCTCATCCACGAACAGCAGCGTGCCCTGCCCGTTCTGGCGGCGGATCTTGGCGGCTTCGAACACTTTCTTGAGGTCCGGCACGCCAGTGAAAATTGCGCTGATCTGAACGAAATGCAGATCGGTTTCCTGCGCCAGCAGCCGCGCGATGGTTGTTTTTCCCACCCCCGGCGGCCCCCAGAACACCAGACTGGACAAGCTGCCCGAAGCCAGCATGACCCCCAGCGGTGCCTCCGGGCCCAAGACCTGAGCCTGCCCGATTACTTCAGCCAGCGCTTGCGGCCGCAACCGATCCGCCAGCGGCCGATGCGCAGGCGGAGCGGGCGCGGCGGCCCCGGTGTCGAACAGATCGCTCACGCGTTACAACCGGAACCGCAGGGAAACCGAACGGCCACCGCGCAGGATGTCAAAATTCAACCTGCGCCCCGGATCGGTCAGCGCATCGACTATGTCTTGCGGGTGGTCGATCTGCGCGCCGTTGATGCCATTAACCACATCACCCACACGCAGCCCAGACCGACCTCCGTATCGGTCTGCGTCCACCACAACAACGCCGGTTTGCGACAGCACCAGCCCCAGCCGCGTGATGACCGCCGGATTAACGCGTGATACCGTCAACCCAGGCATGACCGTCCGGTCATCCAGCGTGGTCTCGTCGGCTGACGGGGTCTCAGGTGCCCGGACAAGGGCTACTTCCAGATCCGAGCTTTCCTCGCCGCGCAACCGGGTCAAAACCGATGTGCCGCCGACACCCGCCACCGACATGCGGAACTTCATCTCGGCCGGAGAGTTCACTTCATCCCCGTCTACGTGGGTCACCACGTCACCGACGCGCAGCCCTGCATCGGCAAGCGGGCTAAGGGGGTGCAGGTCAGAGATTACCACGCCTAGCGGGATCACCAGACCCAGCGACTCGGCGATATCAGCGCTCATGTGCTGACCTGCCATTCCCGCCCAAGGGCTGATGAAATGGTCATTACCCTCCTGCGCTTGCCGCAGGAACTCGGCCACCAGATTGGCCGGGATCGCAAATCCAATGCCGTTTGATCCGCCCGAGCGGGTTAGAATGGCCGTGTTGATTCCGATCAGGTCCCCGTTCACGTCAATCAGCGCACCGCCCGAATTTCCCGGATTGATCGCCGCATCCGTCTGGATGAAATAACCGCGCGCGTTGCCGGTCGCAGCCCCGGTCCGAGCCAGCCCTGAGATGATGCCCGACGACACGGTCTGTCCCACCCCGAACGGGTTGCCGATAGCCAGCGCCAGTTCCCCCACCGCGACTTGATCGGAATCGCGCAGTTCCAGGAACGGCAGATCGTCAGCCTCTTGCAGGCGCAAAATGGCGATATCGCTCTCCTTGTCACCCAGTACCACCTGGGCCGAATACTCGCGCCGATCCGTCGTCACCACGCGAATTTCCGTGGCAGTACCAACCACATGGTAGTTCGAAACGACGTAACCATCCTGCGAAAGGATTACACCGGACCCCAGCGAGTTCTGCACTCGCGGGCGCGGCTCGGCCGAGCCGCCGCCAAAGAAATCCCGAAAGAACGGGTCCGAGAAAAACGGGTTGGCCCGCCCCTGTCGCTCGATCTTAGCATAGATGTTGACGACCGCCGGTGAGGCCTCTTTGACCACCGGGGCGAAACCCAACGATATCTCGGCTTGTGATTGCGGCACGCGGGTGTCCGCAATGGCAACCGAGGCGCATGCGAAGGAAAGAGCGATAAGTGTCGCGCGGAACATATAGACCTCAACTTGCAGAGTTGCGTTGGATATGCGCCCGCGCGAAACGTAATGCAAGCTTCCGGTGACAGTCAGTTAAGAGGAGCGTTCAACCGCGTACCCTTGGTAATGATCCCGCCGCGATTGCCAACATCAATGGTTCCGTAGCGCTGCTTGAACACCTCAGGCAATTCGCGGTCTCCCTCGGGGGATAACCAAAGACGGAACAGATGACGCCGCTCGTCCGGGTTCGGCCAGTCGGTGAACCCTGTCCGGTCGTGCAGCTGGGAATGATTATAGACGAACTGCATGTCTCCGGGCTGCAGCCGCATGGTCAGGTACATTTCTGGATCATTTGCTAACGCATCAAACCTGTCCAAAGCCGCGACGTGGTCCGGTGTCAGGCGCATGGCATCAGGAAACCTTTGCGCGCTATCGATATACTGGCGCTGGTAGAACACGGTGAGCTTGCCGTCGTGCCAGCAAAATGGAGGGATCGTCATGAATGGTTGCATGCCTTCCGGCACTTCGCCACGGCGATCGGTCGCGATGGGGTCGAACAAACGCTGCAGCAGGTCGGGGCACTCGGCACGCATTCGATTATAGATGGTTTCGGCACTGACCAACAGTGAATCCCCGCCCTCTTTGGCGTCACGCAAACATAGCAGCCCGACGATATCGGCGCTGTCCGTGTGAAACGTCTGCCGCTCGTGGGTCTGGTAAATCCGCGTGTTCGGGTCATTGGCATCCGCGCCAATGTCACGGACATGCCCTAGAATGTGACCCTGAGCGTTCTGTGAGCGGGCAGACCCCAGATGTGCCCCCGCCCCGCAGAAAATAGCCGCTGCCATCTCTTGCGTGTACGATTGCACCGGAAGGCCCCGGATTACCTCGAATCCGATCCCATTGATCAATTTGTCGCGCAGATGTTGCAGATGGCCGTCAAACCGTTGTAACGGAAAATCCGCTTTTGAAATTTCCCCGATGTCGCGCCCCAAGCTCAGATAGTGACGGGCGGCTTGTTCAAGATCGGCGATGTCCTCGGACGACAGGTCGACAATCCATTCATGCTCGCGAGCGCTCATCTGTTGTCCGGTCCAAGCGGAAGGTCCTGTGAATTCACTGGGGATCTCGGATATTTCCGTCATCATCTGTACTCCACACATATTTTTCAGGATAACGCGGGAAAGATGGTTTTACATTGCCGTAAATCGCCGTAAATGACGTTAGTTAGACGATAGACCTGTACTGTCCGCCTGCAAACAGGTGGCGCAGGAATCATTCAACCGGCGACCAATCCTGACCGGGATCGTAGGACGTAAAATCCGCAGTTATTTCCAGTGTTTCGGGGCCAAAATCCGCTTCGAAAACAATTCCGTTTTCGCCCACAAGGAATGAATGGATACCGGTTTCACCATATTCGGCAGGAACTGCCAACAGGGCGTGCCCGGCGACAAACCTATCACCGACATAATAGGAATAAGCGCCACCCGGTGCATTTGGACCCTGCTCTTGCAGGATAGTATAGTAATACCCCAGGAAGGGCTCGGCCTCGTAATCAACCTCGCCATCACTCCAACCCGAAGCGGCAGCGCGGGCCAGTGCTGCACCGACAAAGCTGTCTTCTTCGGGCCAGAACAACCCGTTTCTGACGCCTGGATCCGCAATAATCGTCTGGGCAAATTCCATAACGCCATCACCATTGTGATCGACCAGCCTGAACGCAGCCTGAAGATCGACGTAAGCCTCAAGCAGTTCGATCACGTCCAGTTCGTTCAAGCCAATCTCGCGGGCAGAGAGTTCCTCGATGCCGGCTTCGAGGTCGAATTGCCAGCCGTCTTCGCCTCGTGAAATGGGGATCGGGAATGGCCAGCTGTCTTCGCCCAACAAAAGAACGACGCCGTCCTCGTCAGGCTGAAATCGGTAACCCTCGGCGTACATGGCAAGTACTTCCTGCCGCCTTTCCTGATCCTCGACAGGATCACCTGTCCCGATCAGGTCTTCCGCCTCGGGCCCAAAAATCTCCAGCAACTTGCCTTGGTCATCCGCCCTCAGGGCATCAACAAAGGCATCAAGGGCAGTTTGCGGCGTGTCGAACCGAGCCCCATCTGAAAGTGCCGCACCCGCAGTTGCGGCAAGAAAAAAAATGGAAAACACCGAATTACGCATCTTACCGTCTCCGCTTGCCTTTGGCGGCATGGCCGCGATTGGACGCGCTGTGGGTTCTTTTCCCTGACGCCTTTTTCTTCATCGCCTGCCCCTTGGAGGCCTGTGGCTTGCGCTGAGCCGCTTTCTTGGCCTGAGGCTTCTTGGCAGCTTGGGGTCTTTGTTGGACAGGCTTTTTCGCAGTCTCCGGTCTTTGCTTGGTACGCTCGACGGCTTGCTGCTTGGCTGCGGCCTTATCTCGGTCGACATTGCCTCGGTTCACCTGTGGCAGGTCTTTTTTTCCACCGCCCCGGTTGGCAAGCGCACCGCCAGCGACGGCTCCTGCGCCCGCTCCGGCGGCAACCGCTGCTGCCCGCTCGCGCGAGGCGCCATCCCGACTGATATCGGCAGCACCAGATTCGCGGCTCAGTTTCGCGCGCAACTCATCTGTGCGTCCTTCGGGACGGTTCACTGGCAGATCGCCACGGCCACTTTCGGGCCTTTTGTGGTTCGAGATTTTATCCTGTGCCTGTTTTTTGCGGTCAGGATCGGGTTGCCATCCGATATCCGTCCGGTCCCCAAGATCAATGTCCCTGTCGATATTGACGTTGCGGTCGACATCAATGTCGATATCGGGGTTTCTGATGATGGGTTGACCATTCCATCCGCCACAATTCCGACAGCCCCAATAGTCGTACCAATCATCATCGTCGTCAAAAATTTCGTCAATTAGTGCGACCGTGCCAAAGGTCAGTAACGCCGCACCAACCACATCCCCTGTCGATGGACCGGTATAAACTGTTTCGGGGTTGTATTGCGGCACATATACCGTCTCGGTGTTTGTGGGCGTGATGACTACCGTTTCGTCTTCGGCCACTTCAACTGTTTGTTCAGGGCCTGAAACTAATGCGCCACTGTCGATCGCCTGGTCCCGCATCACCTGAACAGCGTCCATCACATCGTCGGACTGGGCCAGCATCGCGGTGCCCATGGTTTCGGTCCAGTCAATATGGGTGGCCATCTGCCCGACAACTTCGGGAAACGCCGTTGCAAGAACACTGACCGAAGGATCCCAGCCCATGGCATCGATTTCCGGCTCCAACTCAGCGGGGTCACGGTCGGCGTTGTCCAGCAAAAAACGCTCGGCCTTCACAATTTCCAACGGCTGGGTAGCGGCGACAAATATCTGGATAAGCAACGTGTCTGGATAAAGAGCGACCGGTGCAACCAATGTTTGCAGCTCGGCATCTGTCAACAGATCGGATTGATCAGTTGACGTTTCTTCGGCCGCGGGATCATTGGATGTTTCCTGAGCATAAAGCGCGGTTGATGCGCCAATACCGAGCACAAAAATCAGATACCTAAACATATTGCGATCCTTTAATTTCTTAAAGGATCACCCAAGATTGCGATTCTGGCAACAGGAGGACCAGTTGGCCGCTTGGTCCGCGGAAGCAAAAAACCCCCGCGTCCGGAGACACGGGGGTCAGAATTCAGAAAGCCGGGCTTTCTTATTCTTCGTCTGCAGCCTCTTCGGCGGCAACGCGGGCCTTGTCGGCCGCGCCTTTGGCGTCGACGTCGCGATCCACGAATTCAATGATCGCCATCGGGGCCATGTCGCCATAGCGGAAGCCAGCTTTCAGAATGCGGACGTAACCGCCCTGACGTTCGGCATAGCGGGGGCCCAGAACTTCGAACAGCTTTGCGACGTATTGGTCTTCTTTCAGCTGCGATGCGGCCTGGCGGCGGGCGTGCAGGTCTCCGCGCTTGCCCAGGGTGATCAGTTTTTCAACGATCGGGCGCAGTTCTTTTGCCTTCGGCAGAGTCGTTTTGATTTGCTCATGCTCGATGAGCGAGCCAGCCATGTTCGCAAACAGCGCCTTACGGTGCTCATGTGTACGGTTCAGGCGGCGGTAACCACGTGCGTGACGCATTTTCTAGTTCCTTCTTTCGCGTTTTGCTTTGTCTGGCCGGCGATGCGTGTCACCGGCTCTCCTTGGGGCGGAAGTGCCCTTGTTGTCCCCGGCAACCCATTTTCGGGCCGGGCATTGGAGAAGACGCGCTTAGAACGCGTCTTCGAATTTCTTCGCCAGATCTTCGATGTTGTCGGGCGGCCAGTCCTCGACATCCATGCCGAGGTGCAGACCCATGCCGGACAGCACTTCTTTGATCTCGTTCAGCGACTTGCGGCCGAAGTTCGGGGTGCGCAGCATCTCGGCTTCGGTCTTCTGGATCAGGTCGCCGATGTAAACGATGTTGTCGTTCTTCAGGCAGTTTGCCGAACGGACAGACAGTTCCAGCTCGTCCACTTTCTTCAGCAGCAGCGGGTTGAACTCCAGACCATCGTCCTCGTCCTGGCGGCCAGCCGATTCCGGCTCGTCGAAGTTGACGAAGATCGACAGCTGGTCCTGCAGGATACGAGCGGCAAAGGCCAGCGCGTCTTCCGGTGTGATCGAGCCATCTGTTTCGATCTTCAGGGTCAGCTTGTCATAGTCCAGAACCTGACCTTCACGGGTCGGCTGAACGTCATAGGCAACCTTTTTGACCGGCGAATAAATCGCATCGATCGGGATCAGGCCGATAGGCGCGTCTTCCGGCTTGTTCTTTTCAGCCGAGACATAGCCCTTGCCGGTGTTGACGGTCAGTTCCATGAACAGGTCAGCACCATCGTCCAGGTGGCAGATGACGTGATCGCGGTTCAGAACCTCGATACCAGCGCTTTCGCTGATGTCACCAGCGGTGACAACGGCGGGGCCTTTGGCATTGATCGACAGACGCTTGGGGCCTTCGACTTCCATGCGCAGGGCAACCTGCTTGAGGTTCAGGATGATGTCGGTGACGTCTTCACGAACGCCTGCGACCGAGGAGAACTCGTGCAGGACGTTGTCGATCTGGACGCTGGTGATGGCCGCGCCTTGCAGCGAGCTCATCAGAACGCGGCGCAGCGCGTTGCCCAAAGTCAGACCAAAGCCACGCTCCAGCGGTTCGGCAACCAGAGTTGCCTGACGTGCAGGATCGTTGCCCGGCTTGCCTTCCAGCTGGGTCGGCTTGATCAATTCAGCCCAATTCTTATGGATCATGTAATCCCTCCATTCCTGTCCGCGCCCCATGACCAACAAGGTGCAGACGCCCGAGGTTCAAAATGACGTGCTGGGGCCGTGCAAAAAACACAGCCCCAGCTCAATTCAAAATCGCTTAGACGCGACGACGCTTCGGCGGACGGCAGCCGTTGTGAGCGATCGGAGTCACGTCACGGATCGACGTGATGTTGAAGCCCACAGCAGCCAGCGCGCGCAGAGCCGATTCACGACCCGAACCGGGGCCCTGAACTTCGACTTCCAGCGTCTTGACGCCATGTTCCTGCGCCTTCTTGCCTGCGTCTTCTGCAGCCATCTGAGCGGCGTAGGGTGTCGATTTCCGCGATCCCTTGAAGCCCATAGTACCGGCAGACGACCACGAGATGGCGTTGCCCTGTACGTCCGAGATCAGGATCTTGGTGTTGTTGAAGGTCGAATTCACATGGGCGACGCCCGATGCGATGTTCTTACGCTCTTTGCGCTTAACGCGAGTCTTATCACGTGCCATCAGTCAGACCCTCCCTTATTTCTTCTTACCAGCGATGGCCTTTGCGGGGCCTTTGCGGGTACGAGCATTGGTGTGGGTACGCTGACCGCGAACCGGCAGGTTGCGGCGGTGACGCAGACCGCGATAGCAGCCCAGGTCCATCAAGCGTTTGACGTTCATCTGAACTTCACGACGCAGGTCACCTTCGACGGTGAAGTTGGCGTCGATGTGCTCGCGGATGGCCAGAACTTCGGCGTCGGACAGTTCGTTAACGCGACGGGTTGCGTCGATACCTACGGCTTCGCAGATCGCTTTGGCCGAGGTGTTTCCGATACCGGTGATATATGTGAGGGCGATAGGTACCCGCTTTGCAGTCGGGATGTTTACGCCGGCAATACGTGCCACGTGTCACTTTCCTTTTCGTTGCGGTTCCGTAACTCCAGAACCTTTTTTCACAACGCTTTACCGTGGCAGTGAGGCCAGAGGGTTCAGCATTATTCGAGGTGGTCGGGGCAATTGGGACGAATCCCGCATGCGGTCTTGATTCCCTTTAGGGATGGGGGTCGATATGGGCTTTTGGCAACGCCGTCAAGCCCATATTGAAATCAGCCAAGGATCGCCTCAATCGACGCGGTGACTTCCTTGATATCCGCCAGTCCGTTCACGGGGCGCAGATCGCCCTTGGCGTAGTAATAGCCGATCAGCGGCGAGGTCTTCTTGTAATATTCCATCAGGCGCGTACGCAGGCTGTCTTCGTTGTCATCTGCACGACGCTGGAAGTCATTTTCCTTACCGCAATTGGTGCACTTGCCGTCTGCCGGAATCGGTTTGGTGATGTCGTTATAAACCTCACCACACCCGCCACAGGTCGAACGCGCCGTGATACGACCCACCAGCGCATCATCATCGACGCGCATCTCGATCACTGTGTGCAACGACTGACCCAGCTTGGTCAGCAACGCCGCCAGCGCATCGGCCTGCGCCAGCGTACGGGGGAAGCCGTCAAAAATGAAACCGGCGCCTGTTTCGGTGGTCAGCTTCTCTTCGATCAGGCCGATCACGATCTCATCAGTGACCAGCTTGCCCGCATCCATGATCGCCGCAACCTTCTGCCCCATCTCGGTGCCCGAGGTCTTGGCCTCGCGCAGCATGTCGCCAGTGCTTAACTGAACCATGCCGCGTGTTTCAACCAAGTGGCGCGCCTGCGTCCCTTTACCGGCCCCCGGGGGCCCAAGAAGAATGATGTTCATCGACGAGAGGGTCCCTTCCTGCCGCGTTTCTTACCTTTGCCGCGCAGTTGGGACTTTTCAATCAGCCCTTCGTATTGGTGCGCAAGCAGGTGGCTCTGAACCTGTTGGATCGTGTCCATGGTCACAGAGACGATAATCAGAACCGAGGTGCCTCCGAAATAGAACGGGATGGCAAACTGGCCCCGAAGGATTTCAGGTAGCAGACAGACCGCCGCCAGATAGGCCGAACCCAGAACCAGCACGCGGTTGACCACGTATTCCAGATACTCGGCGGTTTTCTTGCCCGGACGGATACCCGGCACAAAACCGTTCTGCTTTTTCAGGTTGTCCGCCACATCGTCCGGTTTGAACGACACGTTGAACGTATAGAAATAGGCAAAGAACACGATCATCGAGGCGAAAAACAGCAGGTACAACGGCTGTCCGGGGCCAAAGTTGGCCAGTAGCCACGACATCACCGGCCCGTTGGTCGCACCCGACGAGAAGGTCGAGATCGTCACCGGCAACAGAAGCAGCGAGCTTGCAAAGATCGCCGGGATAACGCCCGCCGGGTTCACTTTGACCGGCAGGTGGCTGGAACCACCTTCATAGATCTTCATACCGGCTTGACGGCGCGGATATTGGATGTGGATCTTGCGCAACGCCCGCTCCATGAACACCACAAAGGTGATCACGGCGATAACCATCACGATCACACCCACGATCACTGCAGGGCTGATCGCACCGCTGCGTCCGCTGGCAAAGAACTGCGCCAATGCGGCCGGAACCTCGGCAATGATGCCGACGAAGATGATCAGAGAGATACCGTTACCGATGCCACGTGCGGTAATCTGCTCACCCAGCCACATCAGGAACATTGTGCCGCCAACCAGCGTAATCATGGTCGACATACGGAAGAACATGCCCGGATCGGTCGCCAGATCACCCGATTCCAGCGATACGGCCAGACCATAGGCCTGAACGGTGGCCAGAGCCACGGTTCCGAAACGGGTATACTGGTTGATTTTCTTGCGTCCCTGCTCGCCCTCTTTCTTGAGCTGTTCGAGCGCGGGAACCATAGATGTCAGCAGCTGCACAATGATCGAGGCTGAAATGTAGGGCATGATGCCGAGGGCAAAGATACCCATCCGCCCCAGCGCCCCGCCAGTAAACATCGAAACCATGCCGCCGATGCCCTGCCCCGCCTGCTCCATGAATTCGCGCAGGGCCTGCCCGTCGATCCCCGGCACCGGAATAAAGGTGCCCAGGCGATAAACGATCAACAAACCCAGCGTAAACAGGATGCGGTTGCGCAGATCGGTGGCTTTGCCAAGGGCAGACCAGCTTGTGTTGGCTGCCATTTGTTCTGCTGCTGATACCATAAATCGGTCTCTCTTATGAAAACACCGCCCGAAACCGTTTTCCGGCTCGGGCGGCGTCTGGGAAAACTCTGAAGACTATGTAAGCGGGTCTTTGCCCGCTCACAAGCGCTTACTCTGCCGCAGCAGCTTTTGTGACCGTCAGTGAACCGCCCGCTTTTTCGACTGCCTCAACGGCAGCTTTCGAAGCACCGGTGACTTCCAGGTTCAGCTTGGCGCTGATTTCGCCTTTGGCCAGAACGCGGATCCCGTCCAGCTTGCGACGCACCAGACCCGACGCAACCAGAGCGTCTTCGGTAATCGCAGTTTTGGCGTCCAGCTTGCCGGCGTCGACGAATTTCTGGATCAAACCCAGGTTGATAACGGCGAATTCCTTGCGGTTCGGCTTGTTGAAGCCACGCTTGGGCAGGCGCTGGTACAACGGCATCTGGCCGCCTTCATAGCCATTGATGGCCACACCCGAACGGGATTTCTGGCCTTTGATACCACGGCCACCCATTTTACCTTTGCCGGAACCGGGACCACGGCCAACGCGGGTGCGTTTCGGTGTGGCGCCAGGATTGTCGCGCAATTCGTGCAGTTTCATATCGCTTCTCCTTAGCCGGATGTGACCCCCGAAGCGTGATGGGCCAACCACGGCATTTCTTGGTTTTGATTCGTATGGCGCAAGGCCACCGCAGGCGTATAGGCCCGTTGACCTCTCTTGGCAAGCCCGCGGAAGCGTACCGCGCTAGTCCTCGGCTCCACCCGCCTTTTCAGCGGACCCTTTATGCGGCCGGATGGGGGCTGCAAGTGGGTCGATACCGTGCTTCTCGACCAGTTTGCCCACCAGACTGTTCGGATCGGGTCTGCCGCCATATTTGGTCCGCATGATCGCTCGCATCCGTCGACCGTATAGATGGATCGAAACCGTATCCTCTTTCATGTAGTGGTCGATTCTAGCATTCGGCCGGGCCAGGGCACGGCGGCGCGTGAAGTTCAGCGGATAGAAAACGTGCTCGGGCAGCGCATATTTGATCTCACCCGTCTGCTTCAGTGCCCAGGTAAACGCCCGTGGCCCCCACACCCCCCAGAACACCTCAGGGACGTTTACCGGCGCTCCGTTCTGCAGCGATTCTTCCAGCGGCTTTCGGTGCCTCGGAGGCAACCACGGCGGAATGAAATAAGGATCATTGGTTAGCTCAATCAATTTGCCCAGTGTATCACTATCCTTAGGTAGAGCGAGCACGCCTGTGGCCACCTCACCTTCGAGCCGCCCATAGTAATGGCCGTTGGGTGTCGAGAAAGGCTTCAGACAGTAAGCATCGGTATCTGCCCAGATCAAATCAGCTTCTTGCGCCAGCAGTCGATACCGGAACTTGTCCGAATGAGGTGCCGGGCTTCCGGTTCGGCCATGAGTCACAAACTCAGAATCGGGCAGTACCTCACGCGCATCGCGGTGCTCGACCCCTTCGGGGATGTTTGTAACGTTGTCATAAGTATAGAGGCGCACACTTTGTCCTGCGTCCAGGTAAGACTTGATGCAGAGCTGTTCCAGGAAACTCAGGGGGCCTTCGACCCACAGCATTCCAATCTGATATTCACGCGCCATACTAAGTCTTTCCGCCAAATTGAACCGAGCACAAAAGTCGCTTTTCTGGCGTGTGCCTTATATGCGGCGTCCTCGCAATGCGCCCGGTCAAAAAACTTCAGCGCTGTGACGCAATAGACTCTCAAACAAAAAAGAGGCGCCAAACGGCGCCCCTGAATTCGTGGATCAGTTTGCTGTGTTACGAGCAGTAAACGTGATCATGCGCGATGTCTTTGATATCGCAGCGGCGCACACCGATATCGTTCAGTTCGCGGTCGGTCAGGCTTTGTAGTTCCGAATAGGTGCGATTGAATTCTGCGCGCAGGGAGTAAGCCTCTTTTACCTTTGCTGCAAAGTCAGCGATGCGAGCAAAAACGGTGATGCCGTGAGTGGTTGTCGCTGTATAAGCCATATCTGAATTCCTTTCCTGATCGGGGCGTATTCCCCGATGTTTCCTTGTGTGTTCCTTGTTTGGACAGGGTTCAGATAGGAGTGTTCGGTATCGCTAACAACGAAGATTTCGGTCTAGCCGCTATGCGTGCATTGAATAGCTATGCGGGGCGCTGTGCTTAATTGGGACCTTTACTGGCTTCTCTGCTTTCGCGCACTTCTTCTGCGGGCGGTCATCGCCCGGCCATCCCGAATACTAAGCCCCATCAACGTCAGATTGGTGGCGCCAGCGATCAGTTCAACGACTTGCACAAAATAAAAGCTGGTGTCGAATGATCCTGCGTTTGCTTTTGCGCTAAGGTAGATGGCGGCGGGAACAAGGATGAGAAGTCCGTTCATCGCTATGATCGGCATCCGTTTCTTCTTGGCGAGCGCCTGGACATCTTTGCGGCGACGCCCAAGAGACATGCCGGATGCACCGACAATCACCATTGCTGGCACCAGAATAAACAGTCCGCTAACGATCATGGATTTTACTGCGGCGACGGTCGCATGGGTTGCAAATAACTCGCTGTACAAGGTGGATGTCCAGAAAACGAGGATTGTAAGAAAACCTAATACTCCGGCGATGGGGTGGATGGTTCTTAACATGTTGCTACTCCGGTTATCACATCAGGCGACGCAGTGGTTTTCAACTGCGAGCTTTCGAACAAGATGTGGCCGCGCCACAGCACTATCTGGATAGTCCGCGATCCGTCGCTGAAATTCAGGATTGGTAAATGCGTCGCGGAAACTTTGGACGTCCTGCCAGATCGCGTAGTTCACAAAGGTCGAACTGCCAGCGATGCCCTGATGGAGCTGGGTAGAAATATATCCTGGCTGAGATTTCATGAAATCTGCATCATGCGCCCAGGCCTTCAGCAGCGCCTCTTTGTCTTTGGCGTCCACTGTGAACAGGTTGATCAGCACTACCGGACCTTCTTCGGTCTGCATCTGATCTGCCAGCGTGACGATATTGTCCAACTCTTCAATACGAGCCATTTCGATTCCTCTCAATTCTTTTCCATAGCAAGCTATATAATATTGCATAGCTTGCTATGCAAGTGTAAATCTTGAACATGAACTTTGAAAAAGAAAACTCGGCCGGATACCTGGTCAATCACATGGCGCGGTTGTTTGCGAAGGAATTGCAGCAGCGCATTGCGCCCTTGGGGATCGTTGTTGGGCAATTTCCAATTTTACTGCAGCTTTGGCTCAAAGACGGCGTGACGCAAAAAGAATTGCTGGGCAAAATAGATGTCGAACAAGCGACCCTGGCGAACACGCTCAACCGAATGGAACGCGACGGCTTGATCAAAAGAACAAAGAACCCCGCTGACGCCAGAGCCCAACTGATTTGGTTAACTGAGAAGGCCACAGCAATTCGAAACAGCGCCTATGAGTCTGCTCAAAGCGTAAATGCCGAAGCCCTACAGGTGTTGAGTGAAACTGAACAGGCACGCTTCATGGACTATATGCGCCGTATAATAGAAAAAATGCGTTCAGATTGAACTGACACCATATCGATTAAACTAAGAGACCGTCATAACCCTTAAATGATAAAACGCCCCCGAAATATCGGAGGCGTTTCTAACTTTTTCGAAGATGTCGCGCTTAGCCGCGTTCTTCGATGATCTCAACCAGATGCGGGATCTTGTTGACCATGCCGCGGACCGAAGGAGTATCCTCCAGCTCACGGGTTTTGTGCATCTTGTTCAGGCCCAGACCGATCAGGGTCGCGCGCTGTTCAGCGGGGCGGCGGATCGGGGAACCGATCTGCTTTACGACGATGGTTTTTGCCATGGGTCGCTCTCCTTATGCTTCTGCTTCAGCAGCTGCCGGTGCTTCGTCCCGCTTGGGCAGGATGTCAGCAACTTTTTTGCCACGACGCTGTGCAACCGAACGCGGGCTCTGCTCTTTCTGCAGGCCGTTGATGGTGGCGCGGATCATGTTGTACGGGTTCTGCGAGCCCAGCGACTTGGACACAACGTCCTTGACGCCCAGCATTTCGAACACGGCACGCATCGGACCACCGGCGATGATACCAGTACCTTCAGGTGCGGTGCGCATTACCACTTTACCGGCGCCGTGACGGCCTTCGATGTCGTGGTGCAGGGTCCGACCTTCGCGCAGTTGCACGCGGATCATCTGACGCTTGGCTTGCTCGGTCGCCTTACGGATGGCTTCAGGTACTTCTTTCGCTTTACCTTTGCCAAAGCCGACGCGGCCTTTCTGATCGCCGACAACCACCAGAGCGGCGAAGCCAAAGCGCTTACCACCTTTTACGGTTTTCGACACACGGTTGATCGCAACCAGACGATCGGCGAATTCCGGTGCTTCGTCGCGGTCACGACCACGGCCCCGGCGGTTTTCACGTTCTGCCATTTTGGCATCCCTTCTCTCACATGGCGCAATCGGCGCCGTTTGTTCAATCCAAGTGAGCCCCGACTGTTGCCGAGGCCCCCGGATCATCGGGGCAGCCGCAAAGCTGCCCGCAAGTCTTAGATCTTCAGGCCGCCTTCACGCGCAGCGTCGGCCAGAGCCTTCACTTTGCCGTGGAACAGGAAGCCGCCACGATCGAAATAGGCCTCTTCGACGCCTGCCTTCTTGGCACGCTCGGCGATGGCCGCGCCCACTTTGGTGGCCGCTTCGACGTTGTTCTTGCCAACGACACCCAGATCTTTTTCCAGGGTCGAGGCCGAGGCCAGGGTCACGCCGCGCACGTCGTCGATCAGCTGAACAGAGATGTTCTTGTTCGAACGGTGTACGGACAGACGCGGACGACCCGCGTTGACCTTGCGAAGTTTGTTCCGAACGCGCAGGCGGCGCTTCAGAAACAGGGTTCTTTTGCTGTTTGCCATAGTTTGCGTCCTTACTTCTTCTTGCCTTCTTTGCGGAAGATGAACTCGCCCTTATAGCGGATGCCCTTGCCTTTGTACGGCTCGGGACGGCGCCATTCGCGGATTTTGGCCGCGACTTCGCCCACCTGCTGCTGGTCGATACCTTCCACAACGATCTCGGTCTGCTTCGGTGCGGTGATGGTGACACCTTCCGGAGCGGTGAAATCAACGTCGTGGCTGTAGCCCAGGTTCAGCTTCAGGGTGTTGCCCTGCATCTGCGCCCGGTAACCAACACCCTGGATCTCCAGCTCTTTTTTGAAGCCCTGGGTCACACCGGTTACCAGGTTGGCAACCATGGTGCGGCTCATGCCCCACTGCTGGCGGGCACGCTTGGACATGCCACGGGGGTTGATTTGCACAACATTGTCTTCGACCGACAGTGTTACGTCATCGGTTGCGGTGAAGCTGCGGGTGCCTTTCGGACCTTTCACTTCGATGGTCTGGCCGGACACAGTGGCGGTAACGCCGCTGGGCAGCTCGACCGGTTTTTTACCAATACGAGACATTGACAGACCTCCTTAGAAGACGGTGCAGAGCACTTCGCCGCCAACATTGTTGGAGCGAGCGTTTGCGTCCGACATCACACCTTTCGGAGTGCTGACAATCGACACGCCCAGACCCTGACGGACCTGTGGGATGTCATTGACGCCCATGTATACGCGGCGACCGGGCTTCGAGACCCGCTTCAGCTCGCGAATAACAGGGGTGCCTTCGTAGTATTTCAGGCTGATTTCGATGGCCGGATGACCGTTTTCACCGGTCGTCGCTTCGTAGCCACGGATATAACCTTCGTCCGCCAGCACGTCCAGAACCCAACCGCGCAGCTTAGAAGCCGGGGTGGAAACGGTGGACTTGCCGCGCATTTGCGCGTTGCGGATACGGGTGAGCATATCGCCGATAGGATCATTCATATCTATGTCTCCCTTACCAGCTCGATTTCACCATGCCGGGGATCTGACCAGCAGAACCCAGCTCGCGCAGCGCAATACGGCTGACCTTCAGCTTACGGTAGTAAGCATGAGGACGACCGGTCAGCTGACAGCGGTTGTGCAAACGAGTAGCCGAGCTGTTGCGCGGCAGTTTCGCCAGTTTCAGACGCGCTTTGAAACGCTCTTCCATCGGCTTGCTCTCGTCATTCGCGATTTCTTTCAGCTCGGCACGCTTTGCGGCATATTTGGCCACCAGGCGTTCGCGCTTCTTTTCGCGTTCGATCATTGCTTTTTTAGCCATGTCTTAATCCTCCCGGCGCTTATGCGTTGAAGGGCATGTTGAATGCTTTCAACAGTGCCTTTGCTTCAGCGTCGGTTTTCGCTGTGGTGGCAATTACGATGTCCATGCCCCAGACTTCGTCGACTTTGTCGAAGTCGATTTCGGGGAACACGATGTGCTCTTTCATGCCCATGGCAAAGTTGCCCTGACCATCGAAAGACGGCTTAACACCGCGGAAGTCACGAACGCGCGGCATCGCGATGGTGATCAGACGATCCAGGAATTCGTACATCCGGTCACCGCGCAGGGTCACTTTCGCACCCAGCGGCATGTCTTCACGGACGCGGAAACCCGCGATCGACTTTTTCGCCTTGGTTGCAACGGCCTGCTGACCGGCAATCGCAGTCAGATCCTCGACAGCCGCTTTGGCTTTCTTGGAATCTTTGACAGCTTCTGCACCACAGCCGATGTTCAGAACGATTTTTTCCAGCTTGGGCAGCTGCATGTCGTTCTTGTAACCGAACTCTTCTTTCAGAGCGGGGCGGATGGTTTCAGCGTACTGAGCCTTCAGACGCGGAGTATAGGTTGCGTTATCAAGCATCGATCACGTCCCCTGTGGTCTTGGCGAAGCGAACCTTCTTGTCACCTTCCATGCGGAAGCCAACGCGGGTGGCTTTGCCGTTTGCGTCCAGCAGTGCCAGGTTCGACAGCTCGATCGGGTTTGCCTGGGGCAAACGGCCGCCTTGGCTGTTCTGGGTCTGGCGGGTGTGGCGGATGGCGATGTTGATGCCGTCGACAACAGCTTTACCGGCTTTCGGGTCAACCGAGGTAATCGTTCCCTCTTTGCCCTTGTCCTTGCCGGCCAGCACGACGACCTTGTCGCCTTTGCGGAGTTTAGCAGCCATGATTACAGCACCTCCGGAGCCAGCGAGATGATTTTCATGAAGTTCTTGCCACGCAGTTCGCGAACAACGGGGCCAAAGATACGGGTACCTACGGGCTCGTTGTTGTTGTTCAGGATGACGGCGGCGTTGCGATCGAAACGGATCGCGGTGCCGTCTTCGCGACGGACTTCTTTGGCGGTGCGCACGACGACGGCCTTACGGACGTCACCTTTCTTTACGCGGCCGCGTGGGATGGCTTCCTTCACCGAGACGACAATGATGTCGCCGACGGAGGCGTATTTACGCTTGGAACCACCCAGGACCTTGATGCACTGAACTCGGCGTGCGCCGGAGTTGTCAGCGACATCCAGATTGGTCTGCATCTGGATCATGTGGTTTCTCCCGACCTGTGGGGGCTGGTCTCGTTAGATCCCCCAGGGTTTCGACAAATGGAAAAATCCCGGAAGCTTACGCCTCCAGAACTTCCCAACGTTTCGTCTTCGATTTCGGCGCGCATTCGATGATGCGTACAGAGTCGCCGACCTTGAAGGCGTTCTTTTCATCGTGAGCCCGGTATTTCTTGGACTTACGGATGGTTTTCTTCAGAACCGGATGCGTAAAGCGGCGCTCGACGGAAACGGTTACGGTCTGTTCGTTGGCGTCGCTGGTTACGGTGCCGGACAGGATACGCTTGGGCATAGGATTACTCCTCCGATGCCGCGGCAGCGGCCTTTTCGTTCAGAATGGTTTTGACGCGGGCAGCATTGCGGCGGGCCGCTTTGATGCCGGCAGTGTTTTCCAGCTGACCGGTTGCCTGTTGAAAGCGCAGGTTAAAGCTTTCTTTCTTCAGGTTGGCCAGTTCCTCGCGGAGCTGGTCCGGGGTCTTGTCACGCAGTTCTTGGGCGTTCATCGCCTTTTTCCTTTGCTCAAAACACCAGAAGGCCCCGTATCAGGGTCACCTTTGACCTGGTGGATGAATGATAGACATACGAATCCCCCGACTCAGCCGGGGGAACGCAAGATGCCGCTCTATAGGGGGTTAGCGGGTAGGTAGCAAGGGAAAGTTTAGGAATCCTCTGCCTACACTAACAGGCTAGTCGCTGCTTACTTCACCAAGCCTAGATGTCGTACGATAGTGGCGCTGTCATAATAGTCTCGTCCTTCAACAACCATGCCACCTATTACCCGCATTACTGAGCAATAGCGCACTTCGTATCGCTTTCCGGTTGGTTCGAAATCACCGAGGCTTGAATGCAGAACACCAGTGTGGGTTCCGGTATTGTGGAACTCTACGATCGCCCATTCACCGCACTCGCTGACGATCACATTATCCACGATGCATTCTCCATCCGGGAATGCCTTTCGCCAACGCTCGTAATCCTCTTTATAGGCCAGCTTGCCAAGTTGCTTTTCCTCACGAGCAACATCTTCGAACTGACAATCTTCGGCAATCACCTCGGCCCCGCGATCAGGATCCCGCATCCCCCAACTTTCATGGAATTGGCGAACCACCCGTTCAGTTTCTTTCATACTGGATACCTCTGTGATCCATGGAACATACAGGATTGTATATGAGTTGGCTTCAGGTTTTCTCACATTGAGTTTGACGAATTCATCCGGAGAAGTTTCGTAACACTATCCAGAATTTTTTGTATTTTGGTTGGAAACGCAAAACGCGGCCTCGTTTGCACGAGACCGCGTCTTCAACTGTCTAAGTCTGAGTGACTTACGCCAGAGCGATGTTCACAGCTGCCTCACGACCGTCACGGCCGGGCTCGATGTCGAATGTTACTTTCTGGTCGTCGGCCAGGCCAGTCAGACCCGAGCGCTCAACAGCCGAGATGTGCACAAACACGTCTTTGCCACCGGTCTCCGGTGCGATGAAGCCAAAACCTTTAGTTGCGTTGAACCATTTTACGGTGCCATTGGCCATATCCGTATTCTCCTATTAAATTGCTGTCCGCGGGATTGCGACAGCGCGGCGTGGTCGGTCTGGATCGAGAGACTGAACGCCAAAATTCAGGAGACAGTGGTCGAAAAAGAAAAACGTAAGCGTGCCCCACATGGTTCATGGCCGCTCACATTGCAAGGTTTTTCGACAACGCGAGGTGAAATGTGATTGGCAGGAACACCGCCTGTTCGCCGCGCAATTGCTCTGCTGGTCCAATTACCGTACGGGGAACCGGGACTCATTCCCACTTGTAGTTAAAGCTAACACTAATCCGCTCTTCCTCGGCCATGTTCATCGGCACCTCGTGGCGCAGCCAGCTTTCCCACAGCAGAACGTCGCCCACCTGCGGTTTCATATAGATGAACGGCTGCAAGTCCCGCCGTCCATCTTTTAAACGCGTAGGTGCTGCCATCATGCGGCCCGAGCGGGGGTCTTCCAGCTTCAACGCGCTGGCCCCTTCGGGCATCGCCACATAAGTGGTGCCCGAAATCACACTGTGCGGGTGCAGGTGGCTGGAGTGCATCCCGCCCTCGGGGAGGATGTTGATCCACAGGTCCTCGAGCTTCAACTCACCTTCGCCCAGATCAAACTCCAAATCCTTGGCAAAGGCCGCGACGTGTTGATCCAAAGCTGCAACCAGATCGGCGAAAATCGGGAACCGCCACGGCAGATCGGTCAGCGAGGCATAGCTGGTGTAACCAGGATAGCCGTTCTCCTCACACCATTCCTGCCCGGCCTCATCATCCTCGGCAATGACAAGGCAAGAGTTTTCCAGCTCTTCTGGGTCGATCTTGGGACCAAACTCGGACAAAGCTGCGCGATAAAGACGGGTAACGAAGAGTGATTCAATCTGGGCCATAGGCTGGGCATAGCCCAAGCTCTGATCCAAGGCCAGCCCCAGCCAACCCTTAGTTTTTGATTGGCCCCGAGCCGCAGCGCGGGATCGGACGCCCGCCATCCGCGTAGGCCAGACACATGACAATCTCATCCGGTTTCGGCGCGTCGGGAATGCTCAGCGTCATGGTATCGAAATGGTCAAAGGACCACGGATTGTCCTTGTGTCCGAGGGGCAGATCAATCGCACATCCCGGTGCCCCAAGTTTGGCATTCGACGGGATGACGGCTTCACCTCCACCTGCTGATGCGCGCATTGGAGCGCCGAGTTTCGGATGGATCAATGCGCCACCTTGTTCGAGATCGCCATTCGCACCCACAATCGCTGCTTTACCGTAGGAAATCGGCGCTCGGTCGAGTTGAGAAACAGCCTCGGACGCTAGGTCTGCCCCAAGCATTCCTCCAATTTCAAAAAGCTCGGACAAGTCTTCCGAGAATTTACCGGCCAGCGGGTTTTGTATGACAGCCAAAGCTGCAACTCGGCAGACCGGAGCGCATGGTTGCCCAAACTGGTCGGTGGTTATGACCTCTTTGACAAAAACCTTCTTGCGTAGCTGAAACATACAACCCTCCCATTCACTCTGGGCAGATTATGGGGGCTATGGGCAAAGGTCGACTTTTTTCACTCATCAGTGGGATGGATCGCAAAAGACTAACACAATACCCCCTGCCGGCGTCCTGACAGGGGTCAATCTTGTCACGAACGAGTGGTCCCCAGTCGCTTACCAGTCTTAGGGAACCTAAACACAGGTCTTGATCGGCAGCTTTATAGTGATCCGACTTGAGCCCGCATGCCCAGCGATCAACTGAAACTCTACCCAGACGTACATTGACCGGCTTTGCAGTGACCGGAGTATCTTGGAAGATGCGGATCCAGAAACGCCCTATTTCTTCAGCAAATCGGGCCAGAACTCGTTTGCTTTTTCAATATTGGCATCAATATCGCTGGCCCAGATGCGCCGCACCTGCGGGCTGTAATTCAGATACAGTTTTTCGTCCCAGATGCGCCATGCGAACGGGTCGACATCGGCCACCGCATTCTGGCTGGCCGCATAGGCGCAATATCCGCCATATTGAGGAGCATACTTCGCCGGTTCAGACAGAAAAGCCTGACGGTTTTCTTCACTCAGAAACACCCAGGTGGCGCCATTGTGCTGAGCCGTAATCTCAGGATCGCCCTTTTGCGGATCACCGCGTTGCCAATAAGTCATGACGTCATATCCGTTCATCGCAAGCTTGTTGAAATACCCTAAGTTCACCTCGGGCGACGCGGCCCAGGTTTTTGCGGGGGCGACCACGGTACCAACGGCCATCAGAAACAACAGAACGAAATGGCGGAGGATAAAACTTAGCATCAGTATCCTACTCGATGGCAGAGAGGGTTCGTCCGACTTTAGCCACGCCTGTCTGCCGATTGCCAGTCACGAGTCTGTAAACCGGCATGTGGCCATTGATGGTTTAAGTCCCACAACCTGCGTCTGACACCGAGAACGCAAAACCCCCGCCGGTATCCCGACGGGGGTCAATCTTTTACCGAACGGGGTAGCCCCCCAATCGCTTACCAGTCTTCGCGAACCACGACGCGAGTCTTGATCGGCAGCTTCATCGCGGCCAGGCGCAGGGCCTCGCGGGCGATGTCGTCATTGACGCCGTCGATCTCGAACATCACGCGGCCAGGCTTGACTTTGCATGCCCAGCGGTCGACCGAACCTTTACCTTTACCCATACGAACTTCGATCGGCTTTGCAGTGACCGGAGTGTCGGGGAAGATGCGGATCCAGACACGACCCTGACGCTTCATATGACGCGTCATGGCACGACGTGCAGCTTCGATCTGGCGTGCAGTTACACGCTCAGGCTCAAGAGCTTTCAGGCCGTAGGTGCCAAAGTTCAGATCAGAGCCGCCCTTGGCGAGACCCTTGATCCGGCCTTTGTGCATCTTGCGGAATTTAGTACGCTTTGGTTGAAGCATATCTTTCCCTCCTTAGCGACGACCGCCACCAGCACCACGAGGTGCAGGGCCGTCCTGGAGTTCCTGTGCTTTACGGTCACGTGCCTGCGGATCGTGCTCCATGATCTCACCTTTGAAGATCCAGACCTTGATCCCGATGATCCCGTAGGGGGTCATCGCTTCGGCATGTGCGTAATCGATGTCGGCACGCAGGGTGTGCAGAGGCACGCGGCCTTCGCGGTACCACTCGGTCCGTGCGATTTCGGCGCCGCCCAGACGACCCGCGACGTTCACCCGGATACCCAGGGCGCCCATGCGCATGGCGTTCTGAACCGAACGCTTCATCGCGCGGCGGAACGAGACGCGGCGCTCCAGCTGCTGAGCGATGGACTCGGCAACCAGCTGCGCGTCAAGCTCGGGCTTGCGCACTTCGACGATGTTCAGGTGCAGTTCGCTGTCGGTCATACGAGCAAGCTTTTTGCGCAGAACTTCGATGTCTGCACCTTTCTTGCCGATGATGACACCGGGACGTGCAGTGTGGATCGTAACGCGGCACTTCTTGTGTGGGCGTTCGATGATCACACGGGCAACACCGGCCTGCTTGCACTCTTTGTTGATGAACTCACGGATCTTGAGGTCTTCCAGCAGAAGATCACCGTAGTCCTTGGTGTCGGCGTACCAGCGGCTGTCCCAGGTGCGGTTGACCTGCAGGCGCATGCCGATCGGATTTACTTTATGACCCATTAGGCTTGCTCCTCAACTTGACGCACCTTGATGGTGATCTCCGAGAACGGCTTCATGATCTTGCCAAAACGGCCACGGGCACGCGGACGACCGCGCTTCATGACCAGGTTCTTGCCAACCCAAGCTTCGGCGACGATCAGCTCGTCAACGTCCAGATTGTGGTTGTTTTCGGCATTCGCGATTGCGGACTGCAGGCACTTCTTGACGTCCTGCGCGACACGCTTGTTCGAGAAAGTCAGGTCGGTCAGAGCCTTCTCAACTTTCTTGCCGCGGATCATTTGCGCAACCAGGTTCAGTTTCTGCGGGCTGGTGCGAAGCATGCGCGTTTTCGCCATTGCTTCGTTTTCAGCCACGCGGCGGGGGTTCTTTTCCTTGCCCATGACTTACTTCCGCTTCGCTTTTTTGTCTGCGGCGTGACCGTAATAGGTACGAGTCGGCGAGTATTCACCGAACTTCTGACCGATCATGTCTTCCGAGACGTTTACCGGGATATGCTTCTGGCCGTTGTACACACCAAAGGTCAGACCCACGAACTGGGGCAGAATGGTGGAACGACGCGACCAGATTTTGATGACTTCGTTACGGCCCGACTCGCGTGCTGCTTCGGCTTTTTTCAGCACGTAAGCATCGACGAAAGGACCCTTCCAAACAGAGCGAGACATAGATTAACGTCCCTTCTTCTTGGCGTGCCGCGAGCGGATGATCAGCTTCTGGGACGCTTTGTTCTTGTTGCGGGTACGCTTACCCTTGGTGTCCTTACCCCACGGAGTAACCGGCGTACGGCCACCCGAGGTACGACCTTCACCACCACCGTGCGGGTGATCGATCGGGTTCATTGCAACACCACGAACCGACGGACGAACGCCCTTGTGGCGCATACGACCGGCTTTACCGAGGTTCTGGTTGCTGTTGTCGGGGTTGGACACGGCACCGACGGTGGCCATGCATTCCTGACGGACCATGCGCAGCTCGCCCGAGCTCAGACGGATCTGAGCGTAGCCGCCATCGCGGCCAACGAACTGAGCGTAAGTACCGGCCGCACGTGCGATCTGACCGCCTTTGCCAGGCTTCATCTCGATGTTGTGGACGATGGTACCAATGGGCATGCCCGAGAACGGCATTGCGTTGCCCGGCTTGATGTCAGCCTTGGCGGATGCCACGACTTTATCACCAACAGCCAGACGCTGCGGAGCCAGGATATATGCCTGCTCGCCGTCTTCGTATTTTACCAGTGCGATGAATGCGGTCCGGTTCGGGTCATATTCGATCCGTTCGACGGTTGCCGCGACATCAAATTTATTCCGTTTGAAGTCAACGATCCGGTAGAGACGCTTTGCGCCACCGCCGCGGCGGCGTGAAGTGATCCGTCCGGTGTTGTTCCGGCCGCCCGATTTGGTCAAACCCTCTGTGAGAGACTTGACCGGACGTCCTTTCCAAAGCTCCGAACGGTCGATCAGCACCAGCCCGCGCTGGCCCGGCGTCGTCGGCTTGTACGACTTGAGTGCCATGCTTTCTGTCTTCCGTTTAGCAAGTGCAGGGAATTCCCCCGCTATGTGATAGGCCCCCGTAGGTGCCAAAGGTATAGGGCCCCGAAGGTCCCCGGTTTCAAATATCAGAGGCCCCGGAACGAATCCGAGGCCGCAAGATTGGGAGCGTTTAACAGGGTTGGGTGTGGGTGTCTATAGGGTGCGGCAGATTATCTTCGCGCACCTAAAAACGCTCTGAAAGAGTTGCTCACTCATTTCAACTCCACTACGCCAATAAGGTGAAGTCATTCCATACTTGAAAATGGGTAACACATTGATGTTAAAATCACTAATCAGCCAATTTGGGAGAAAGGAGCTCGAAGTATACGAGTGGTTAAGGAGCGACATTTTGATGAAGAGGCTCCCAGATCGACCTCAGTGGGCTCACTTTGCAAATGCTAGACCTGCACTCGAGTTTTCAGGCTGGCAGCTTGCCCAAGCAGTTGTAAAAACTGACTTCCTAATAACAAAAAGTAGATTTCTGCCAAGCCTTGGGTTTCTCCTCCAATGCCACCATGTTCTTTACCCAAATATGGGAGGAAACTTGAGGTTGGTAGATGGTGGATCCAGGCTGCTTAACGATGTTTCCCAAACCAGCATGAGCGCCCGGCTAGGGCAAGGAATCTCAGTTTTATTCGCCCAGAGCATCGGATACGATTTCGTGAGTCATCTAGCTACCGACCCGGACGTTATTGCGCACAAGCGGGCTAATAAAATTGGTACGGTGGCAGATTTTCTTTTCGAAAACTCCTCTCATGAACGCATTATTCTTGAAGCGAAGGCTTCTTTTTCGCTGCAAGAAAACAATCCTTCCAAGGTAAAACAAGTTCTTAAACCCGCCCTTGAAAAACAAGTTGCTCCTTGGCTTAGCGCAGTTTCTCCACCTGCCACTAAGGGATACGCCACGTATTCATGTTTCCGCGAAGCATCAAGCAATACGCAAAGCGCTCTATTTTTCGTAGACCCACCAGGAGATGAATCCGCAATAGGTATGAAATTGCCGCCTAGCTGGGTTCTCCGCAGAAACTATAGTGCTTGGCTAGCCGCAATGGGAATGATTGATACAGCCCAACAACTCATCGGTGCAGACATCACAGAAAGTCGGTCACTTGACCTTGACCTTGTTACAATCAGGGATAGAGCGTTTGTTGTTACCCGGTTTCACCCTGAAATTTCGGAGATGGAAGATATCTACGTCGGAATCGATTTGAGTATTTTTTCTCTCATTCGCGATACGATAAATGGCTCGGAAGACGCACTATTGGGCTTCGAGCGGGTGGAGAGCGAACTTGATGACTTTAGAATGCCACAAAACGGCAGCCTAATGTCAGACGGTACATTCTTTGGATCAGTAGATGAAATTCAAGAGTTTAAGTCTCCGAAGAAACACTACACGTAGTTTCACCATGTTCACAAAAACTCCCGCTTTCGCGGGGGCCTTTATCTCACTCCAAAGACGGGTCCGATCAGAGACCGTTGGACCCGTCGATGGTGTTACCCCCCTTCAGGGTTACATGAGCTTGCTGGAGGTCTTTCTGCTTAGCCAACCGGCCTCGCACGATCACTTCTTGTCGCGCGCGGCCTTCTCTTCTTTGGTCAGTTTGGCGTTCCAGACATTTTTGCTCAAACCCAGCTCAGCGGGCGCAGGTTTGGTTTTGCCAATGCTGACTTTGCCTCCTTTATCCAGAAATTCCTGAATAAGGGCCTCATCTGTCGTTTCTTTGGGGACATGTTTCATGAAGTTGACGCTATCCGCATCACGCGCCCGGAGCAACGGCTGCTTTCCGCAAACCCAACTGGCGGCGGAACCTACCCCTCACCCATAGAGCGCGCGGGCCTCGGCGAAGGACAACAGGCGCCGGCTCTTCTCATCCCACAGGTGCAGGCGCGCGTTGGCGAGGCTCTCTCGGATGGTCATCTGGTTGCTGTTGGCAAGCTCATCATGATCGCGCAGCACTTCGGTCAGGCGATAGAACGGAATGCGGCTGTAGAGGTGGTGCACATGGTGGATGCCGATATTGGCGCTGAACCACTGCAATACCGACGGCAGGATGTAATGAGAGCTTCCGTGCAGGGCAGCCTCGTGCAGTTGCCAATCCTTATCGGGATCCCATTGCGTCTCTTCGAATTGGTGTTGGACGTAGAACAACCAGACACCGGCCGCAGCGGCAATCAGGGTCGAGGGCAGGAAAATCAGCAACATCGGCATCACGCCACCAAAATAGTAGATGCCTCCCAGCACGATCATAATGGCAAGATTTGTAACCATTGCACTGACCCAGAATTTCGGAATACCCGTCAGGCCAAGCGGCAGCCGGTTCTGAAACAGGAACAGATACCCGGGACCAAAGCCAAACAGGGTAATCGGGTGCCGATACACCCGATACCAAAAACGGTTCATCGACGTCATCGCACGGTATTCGGCCACCGTCAGCGTGTGGATGTCACCCATCCCCCGCTTGTCCAGATTGCCCGAAGAGTTGTGGTGCGTGGAATGCGTACGACGCCAAACATCATAGGGCGTCAGGGTCAGCACTCCGATCACCCGCCCGACCCAGTCACTGACCGTTCGGTTCGTGAAGAAAGCCCCGTGCCCGCAATCGTGCTGAATGGCAAACAGGCGCAACAGGAATGCCGCGTTGAGGACTGAGACTGCAAAAGCAAGCCAATAGCTGACGGACAGGAACATCCACGACACTGCCCACAATGCGATGAATGGGATGATGCTGACGCCAAGCTCGAACCAACTGCGCAACTGGTTCGGTTCGCGATATTTGGCAAGCGTCTTCACCCAGTCACGCGCGGCGGTCACATCCGGCTTTGCCGAGGTCGATAGATTGGTTTCCGTCATGTGCCTGCCATATCTTTTTCTTTCAGCACACCGGATAGACGACCACACCGACATAGCAACCTGATTCTGGACCAATCGCGATGTTTGGCGTTCAATTTATGGTGCTGCCGCTCAAAAAAGGCCTCCGAAGTCACGGGGGCCTTGTTCGATTGTCCGATGTCGGGTCAGATCTTGGCAAGTGAAATCGCCGATGGCGTCATCCGTTCCACGTACATATGTGTTTTTTGACGCCAGCCCGTCGGCTCGGTCGACCGTAATATTAGCCGTCCGCCTTCATCTCGGTCGCAATTATGATGCTGATCGGCCCGGTCGAGAAGGGCCCTACACCGAACTCCATGTGGTCAATCTCGCCCTCTGCCGTGAAGGCCACCCAATCGCCCGCGTAATATTCGATGGCGCTGCCCAGCGGGTGCTCGCCCTGATGGGTCAGAGTCGCCTTCAAGGTCACGGGTTTGGTCACGCCGTGGATGGTCAGGTCACCGGTCACATCCGCCGTGGTGTCTCCGGTCCGCGTGATCCCGGTGCTGACAAAGGTGATCTCGGGGTAGGTTTCGACCTCAAAGAAATCCGCCGACTTCAGGTGGTCGTCCAGCGGGCCAAAGCCCGACGACAGGCTGTTTGTGTCAATTGTCACGTTCAGGGTCGATGCCTCGACATCATCCGCGTTCAGGTCCAGCACGCCTTCGGCCTTGGTGAACTCGGCATGCTGGTTGGACACGCCTGCATGGCTCCAGCCAAAGCGCACCTCGGTATGCCCCTGGTCGGTTTTGTAGGTCTGCGCAAAGGCCGGGGTGACGGCGACAGTTACGGCAACGGCTGCGATCATAGATTTGAAAGTCATCGTGATGTTCCTTTCATCTGCAATGGGGCTGGTTTTTAGATGAATTTTCATCTAGTTGAATTTGCAGCCAACAGCAATAAGATTTGGAGCTAACACAAAGTTGTGAAGAACGATCTGCCAACCCCATTGGAAACAGACATCTGGGTGGCCATGAACCGGACAACCCGGCTTATCCAATCAGAAATCAGTGCAGCCTTGAAAGATGCGGGCCTGCCGCCTCTGAAATGGTATGACTTGCTATGGTCGCTTGAGCGGCACGGAGGAAAGCTGCGCCCTTTTGAACTTGCTCAAGACACCATTTTTGAGCAGTCGAACCTGTCTCATCTCAGCAGACGGATGGTTTCTGAGGGGCTAATCGAATTCGTATCTTATGCCGGAGACAGGCGCGGTAAAATGCTGCAGATTACAGGCAAGGGCAAAGAGCTGCGTAAACGTATGTGGAAAATCTACGGACCCCTGCTGCATGAAAAGATGCGCGCACTTGGCGGTGCCGAGGGTTGGCAGGCGTTCCTTGCGTCCGCAGGACGTCAGGCGGATTGAACGAAACATCAAAGACCCAGATCGACGATCACCCCAATGACCGCCTGCGACACAGCGGTTCAGATTCAACCGCAATGCGCTGCTTTAGTTTGATATGGCCCAACACCTCGCGAAAAGCGCGGTGCCTGGGTTTCCCCTCAAGATAATCCGCCAGCTTGAGCAGGTTGATCGGATGCTTCACAATCAGCGCTTCGACCCTCTGCACTGCGTCATCCAACTCGTAATGGTCGATGAACTGACAGGCCACCTGGGTCGGCGTTAGCAGGCAAAAATCCTGCGGCCGTTTGTCGGTATAGCGGATGATATCGAAGGGCGACGCCCCAAGGGCGTGGAACTTGGGGATGTACACGCGCATATCAGCCTGCGGATGTTCTAGTACCGTGCCCGAGATCTGACGAAACCCCAGCGGCCCAAGCTTGCCGAAAACATGTCTCCGCATCGCCGGAGAAACCATGTCGACATCCGCCCTGTCATATTTCAGATCATCGAATACGGACAAAAGCCCGAGATTTTCATCAGCGATCTGAAAGTATGGCTCGGCGCTGAAAGCCCGCATCTGCCCCAGTAACTGATTGCGTTTGGCTTCGGTTTGGGACCCTGAAACCGCGTCATCGGCAGGGTCCACTGACCCCATAAAAAGCCCCAGCAAGCGCTGGGTAACGGACCCCTGCCTGCGCGCAAAACGGTCCGAATTTACAGAGATTGATTTGTTTCCTCCACGTTTGTTCATTTGACCGTACCTATAATTTCCGAAGTATTCGGCCATCAGTCAAAACGCTTGGGCGTACCACCCCATAGTCACCGCCCAATCAACAGAATGATCTTCAACCTTTTGCCCCGTTCACTACTGAAGATAACGCTGTCCGCTCCCCTGTCACGGGTTAGCGGCGAAAGAACGCCGGTAACAAAACGCTAACGGCTTGCCGTGAGACACTCGTTCCTGCCCTGGACATGGCAGCTTCCTGACCCAAACGTAAAAAGGCTCCGCCCACCATTCGGGGGCGAAGCCTGATCATGTTCTCACCGTTTGGTGTAACCGGATCAGAGACCGGTCGACACGTCGATGGTGTTACCCTCTTCCAGGGTTACATATGCTTTTTTGACGTCTTTCCGCTTGCCCAACTGGCCACGGAACCGCTTGACCTTGCCTTTGGTGATGGTGGTGTTCACCGCCTTCACCTTGACACCAAACAGCGATTCAACCGCTTCTTTGATCTGCGGTTTGTTGCTGTCGATCGCCACTTCAAAGACAATCGCGCCGTTCTCGGACGCCATGGTCGACTTTTCGGTGATGATCGGCTTGCGGATCACGTCGTAGTGTTCTGCCTTCGCGCTCATTTCAGACGAGCCTCCAGTGCTTCGACAGCCGCTTTGGTGAGCACCAGGGTGTCACGCTTGAGGATGTCATAAACGTTTGCACCCATCGACGGCAGGATATCCAGACCTTCGATGTTGCGCGACGCCTTCAGGAAACCTTCGTTCACGGTCGCGCCGTCGATGACCAGAGCGCGTTTCCAGCCCAGGTTTGCAACCTGTTTGGCCAGAGCGGCGGTCTTGCCTTCGGCTTCGGCGTTCTCGATCACAACCAGTTCACCTGCCTTGGCTTTGGCCGACAGAGCGTGGCGCAGGCCAAGCTTGCGGAACTTCTTCGGCAGGTCGTGGCCGTGCGAACGAGGGGTCGGGCCCTTGTAGATACCACCCTTGCGGAAGATCGGCGCGTTGCGGTCACCGTGACGAGCGCCACCGGTGCCCTTCTGGCGATAGATCTTCTTGGTCGAGTAGCTGGTTTCCGAGCGGGTCTTCACCTTGTGGGTGCCGGCCTGCGCGTTGTTGCGCTGCCAACGGACCACACGGTGCAGGATGTCCGCGCGCGGCTCCAGGCCGAACAGGTCTGCATCCAGCTCGATGTTGCCGGCTTTGCCGCCGTCCAGATTGATTACATCAAGTTTCATGCTTCACCACCTTCCGCGGGTGCTTCTTCCGCAGGTGCTTCGGTTGCAGCCGATTTCACAGCAGCCGGGAAAGGCAGGCCTTCCGGTGCTTTCTTCTTGACGGCGTCCTTGACGGTGACCCAGCCCGATTTCGGTCCGGGAACGGCGCCTTTGATGAAGACCAGACCACGGTCGGCGTCGGTTTTGACGACTTCCAGGTTCTGGGTGGTAACACGGGCAGCACCCATGTGACCGGCCATCTTCTTGCCTTTGAACACCTTGCCCGGGTCCTGACACTGACCGGTCGAACCGTGCGAACGGTGGCTGATCGAAACACCGTGCGAGGCGCGCAGACCACCGAAGTTGTGGCGCTTCATTGCACCGGCAAAGCCTTTACCGATCGAGGTACCCGAAACGTCAACTTTCTGACCTTCCAGGAAGTGTTCTGCCGAAATCTCGGCGCCCACTTCGATCAGGCCATCTTCGGAGACGCGGAACTCGGCCAGCTTACGCTTGGGCTCGACCTTGGCAGCGGCGTAGTGACCGCGCATGGCCTTCGAGGTGCGTTTTGCCTTGGCAGCACCGGCACCCAGCTGAACGGCGGTGTAGCCGTCTTTGTCAGCGGTACGCTGTGCAACAACCTGCAGGTTGTCCAGGTGAAGAACGGTCACAGGGATCTGCTTGCCGTCTTCCATGAACAGGCGGGTCATGCCAACTTTTTTTGCGATAATACCAGAGCGCATAATCTATACCCTCCGATCTTACGACTGCAGCTTGATCTCGACGTCCACACCAGCAGCGAGGTCGAGCTTCATCAGCGCGTCAACGGTCTGGGGGGTCGGATCAACGATGTCGAGCAGACGCTTGTGCGTGCGGATCTCGAACTGGTCGCGGGATTTCTTGTCAACGTGAGGGCCACGGAGAACCGTGAACTTCTCGATCTTGTTCGGCAGCGGGATCGGGCCGCGCACGTTCGCGCCGGTCCGCTTGGCAGTGTTGACGATCTCTTGCGTGCTGGCATCCAGAACGCGATAGTCAAATGCCTTCAGCCGAATACGGATATTTTGGCTTTGCATAATAACAGCCTTTTATCAGGCGTTGAGGTTGAGAGGAGGACAAGCGCGCATCGCCAACCCTCATCGAACCCAAAAGGCGGGAATCACCCCGCCTTGATGTTCTTATTGAGAACTCGCGCGATCTACAGGGGTTGGTGGGGTTTGGCAAGGGGGAAGTTGGCTAGAGGGCTGTATGTTTCGCACTCTTGAGTTCAACACCGCAATCCAGCGCCTGAAACCCGGTTTAAGCTTAAGACGTTAACCCGTCTGCACAGCGAATTTCAGCCTCCTCGGTCAAGTATTCACGCACTGATTGTTGTGCGTTTTTTTCATTCTTATCTGTAACATCCAAACATAGCGCGATACTGACCGTAAGCTCGGCGACTTCTTTGAAGAACGCGTCCAATTGGTCCGTCGACGGGGGATTGTAGATACGGGTCAGCACAATGACCCGAGGATCAAGTGGATAGCGTACTGACAGCCCGCAATACTCATAAGTTTCCGAACCTCGCTCCGCAGTGCATCGCAATGAATACAGTATTGGCGAAGAATTTGGCGTGAGATGCAAAAGCCCGAATCCGCTGCCCTCGCCCGTATTCACTGTATATCCCGGTAGCCTCAAGTGCTCTGGCACGGGCTCTGGATTAGTATACCATCCACCGGGACCAGTCGGCGACATAAGAAAATCCGAATCCTGATTTAGTTGCTTAATATGGATCACAGTTCTGTCCAGAATAGGCATTTCCTTCAGCAACTCGTCCAGCCAATCAAGCCTATTGATTGGAAGAAACTTTGCGTCTGAGTCTCGCCCCCAAAAGTCCTCACCTGCGTAGAAGGTGCGGGTGTTCAAATGCACAAGAATGTCTTCTTCCGCTTGCAATGCGGTTACGCTTGTCAGCACAAATCCGAGGAATGTTAGTATTTTCAATAACATGATCTAGGCTCGCCCCTTAGTTTGTGCGACCACACCATCCACACTCACTAGCAGTACTTCAACAGCTTCAATATTCCGTCGCTTCGTCGCTGCAACTAAACTCTAGCTCTCCGCTGGTTCTTTTAGCGCATATCGTGGCACAATGACCTTGTCGTAAAACAAAAAAAACAACGGCGTCAGCACCATCGACAAGGCAACGACAATGATCAAGGTGTTCGCCAGATCGGCACTCAGCACATGGGTTGCGACCGAGAAGGACAGCAACACAAACCCGAACTCTCCGGCCTGTGCCATCCCCAGCGCAAACAGCCAATTATTTGCACCGGACACGCCGAACAATCGGCCCAGAGCAAAGAGGATCACCGCCTTTATAGCCATCACCCCAAAGGTCAGCGAGACGACCAGGCCTACATTATCGACCATCAACCTGAAGTTCACCGAGGCTCCTACGCTGACAAAAAACAACCCCAGAAACAGCCCCTTGAACGGAGTGATCTCTTTTTCCAGCGCATTGCGATATTCGCTGTTGGCCAACACCACCCCGGCAATGAACGCCCCCAGAGCCGGTGTCAGACCAACGGCCATCATCAACACGGCTACACCGACCACAAGGGTCAGAGCCATGGCCGTGAACAGTTCAGGCAGATTAGCAGACTCAACATATCGGAACACTGGCCCAGTCAGATAAGCACCGCCAACAATCACCAGAATGATCGAGCCAAGCGTGACAAGGGCCCTGAGCCATCCCGGCATGCCTTGCACAAGATTCAGTGAAAGTCCGGTGTTTGTCGTGGGCCCGTGACTGACGGCCCCGCCCCCCATCGCGGCAAGCTCCGGCACCACCAGCAACGGCAGAAGCGCCAGAATTGGGATCACCACAATGTCCTGCATCAACAGAACCGAAAAGCTGGATTGCCCTCCGGTTCCCATCAGCAGACCTTTTTCATGCAGTGTTTGCAACACGATAGCCGTGGACGACAGTGAAAAAATCAACCCGATGGCCAAGGCCGACTGCCACGGCTGCCCAAGCACCATCGCCAACCCCATTACGGCAAGAGAGGTACAAACCAGTTGCAAACCGCCCAACCCCAAAAGCCTTTTACGCAAATCCCAAAGTTTCTTTGGCGCCAGTTCCAGACCAATCAGAAACAGCATCATGACAACGCCAAATTCGGCAAACCGCTCAAGACTGCCGACATCAACACTCAGCACCGACAAGACAGGGCCAAGCAGCATTCCGGCAATCAGGAAACCCAGAACCGACCCAAGACCAAGCCATACGGCGACCGGGACAATAGCAATGCCCGTCCCGAGAAGAATGAAAGATAGAAAAAGATAGTTTTCCATATAGGTTCAAATATTGCTTGTGCAGCTATCTTACACAAGCAGCACAATTTTGCGTGCCTTGGAACCGGTATCCAAGCAAAAAGGGCGCCCCAAGGGACGCCCTTTCTTTGAGTATTGGCTTTAGCGCCTTACTCGATGATTTTCGACACAACGCCGGCGCCGACGGTGCGGCCGCCTTCGCGGATGGCGAAACGCAGGCCGTCTTCCATCGCGATCGGGGCGATCAGCTCGACGGTGAAGCCGACGTTGTCGCCGGGCATGACCATCTCGGTGCCTTCGGCCAGGGTCACGGTGCCGGTCACGTCAGTCGTACGGAAGTAGAACTGCGGACGGTAGTTCGCGAAGAACGGAGTGTGACGACCGCCTTCTTCCTTGGTCAGGATATAGGCTTCGGCTTCGAACTTGGTGTGCGGTGTAACCGAACCCGGCTTACACAGAACCTGGCCACGCTCAACGCCGTCACGGTCGATACCGCGCAGCAGGGCGCCGATGTTGTCGCCTGCTTCACCGCGGTCCAGCAGCTTGCGGAACATTTCAACGCCGGTGCAGGTGGTTTTCTGAGTGTCGCGGATGCCGACGATTTCGATCTCGTCGCCAACATTGATCACACCACGCTCAACACGACCGGTCACAACGGTACCGCGGCCCGAGATCGAGAACACGTCTTCGACCGGCATCAGGAACGGCTTGTCAACTTCACGCTCAGGGGTGTCGATGTAGTCATCAACAGCCGCCATCAGTTCCTTGATCTTCTCTTCGCCGATTTCCGGGTTGTTGCCTTCCATCGCGGCCAGAGCCGAACCTGCGATGATCGGAATATCGTCGCCAGGGTATTCGTAGCTGGACAGCAGTTCGCGAACTTCCATCTCAACCAGTTCCAGCAGCTCTTCGTCGTCAACCTGGTCAACTTTGTTCATGAACACGACCATCTTCGGGATGCCAACCTGGCGGCCCAGCAGGATGTGCTCACGCGTCTGCGGCATCGGGCCGTCAGCTGCGTTCACAACCAGGATCGCGCCGTCCATCTGAGCGGCACCGGTGATCATGTTCTTGACGTAGTCGGCGTGGCCGGGGCAGTCGACGTGCGCATAGTGGCGGTTGTCGGTCTCGTATTCCACGTGGGCGGTCGAGATGGTGATGCCACGTGCTTTTTCTTCAGGCGCGCCGTCAATCTGGTCATACGCTTTGAAGTCACCGAAATACTTGGTGATTGCTGCGGTCAGCGTGGTCTTGCCGTGGTCAACGTGGCCAATCGTGCCGATGTTGACGTGCGGCTTATTACGCTCAAACTTTTCCTTTGCCATGATGGCCTCCTTTTTCGGTAATGAAGGGAGCGCGTTAGCCGCGCTCCCTCAAATCTTCGCTTATGCGTATTTCGCCTGAATCTCGTCCGAGATGTTCTGCGGAACCGGATCGTAGTGGTCGAACTGCATGGTGAACTGGGCACGACCCGACGACATCGAACGCAGAGTGTTGATGTAGCCGAACATGTTGGCCAGCGGAACAAACGCATCGATGGCGATCGCGTTGCCGCGCGGCTCTTGTCCAGACACCTGGCCCCGACGCGAAGTCAGGTCGCCGATGATACCGCCGGTGTATTCTTCCGGGGTGATCACTTCGACTTTCATGATCGGTTCCAGCAGCTTCGCGCCAGCTTTGCGCATGCCTTCACGCATACACATCCGCGATGCGATTTCGAAAGCCAGTACGCTCGAGTCAACGTCGTGGAACTTACCGTCCAGCAGAGCAACCTTGAAGTCGATCACGGGGAAGCCAGCCAGCGGGCCGCTATCCATGACCGAGTTGATGCCTTTTTCAACACCGGGGATGTATTCCTTCGGAACGGCACCACCAACGATGCGGCTTTCGAAGGAATAACCTTCGCCTGGCTCGGTCGGCTGGATCTCCAGCTTGACTTCCGCGAACTGACCCGAACCACCAGACTGTTTCTTGTGGGTGTAGGTGTGTTCGACCGGCATCGAGATGGTCTCACGGTAGGCCACCTGCGGTGCACCGATGTTCGCCTCGACCTTGAATTCGCGCTTCAAACGGTCCACCAGGATGTCCAGGTGAAGTTCGCCCATGCCCTTCATGATGGTCTGACCCGATTCCAGGTCGGTTTCCACACGGAAGGACGGGTCTTCGGCGGCCAGACGGGCCAGACCCTGGGACATCTTCTCTTGGTCGCCCTTGGTTTTGGGCTCAACCGCGATCTCGATCACCGGATCGGGGAAGGTCATGGTTTCCAGAACCACCGGATCCTTCGCGTCACACAGTGTGTCACCGGTGGTGGTGTCTTTCAGACCCGCCAGCGCGATGATGTCGCCTGCAAACGCTTCTTCGATCTCTTCCCGGTTGTTCGAGTGCATCATCATCATACGACCGATGCGCTCTTTCTTACCTTTGGTCGAGTTCAGGATCGAGTCACCCTTGTTCATGGTGCCCGAGTAGATCCGAGTGAAGGTCAGCGAGCCAACGAAGGGGTCGTTCATGATTTTGAACGCCAGGCCCGAAAAGGCCATGTCGTCGTCTGCACGACGGGCGATGTCACGAACTTCTTCCTCGTCGCCGGGCTTGAAGCCCATGTAATCGACAACGTCCAGCGGGCTGGGCAGATAGTCGATCACAGCGTTGAGCAGCGGCTGAACGCCTTTGTTCTTGAACGCCGAACCACCCAGAACCGGAACGAACGCGATTTCCAAAGTACCTTTGCGCAGCAGGGCGCGCAGGGTCGGAACGTCGGGCTCATTGCCTTCCAGGTATTCCATCATCGCGTCGTCGTCCATTTCGACGGCCGCTTCGATCATCTTGCCGCGCCATTCGTCAGCCATGTCTTTCAGGCTGTCGCGGATCGGAGCTTTGATCCAGCTTGCGCCCAGATCTTCGCCCTGCCACAGCCACTCTTCCATGGTGACCAGGTCGATCAGGCCTTCCAGCTCGGACTCGGCGCCGATCGGAATACCAACCGGAACAGCACGTGCGCCGGTGCGGTCTTCGATCATGTTGACGCAGTTGAAGAAGTCAGCGCCGATCTTGTCCATCTTGTTGACGAAAACCATGCGCGGAACCTTGTAGCGGTCAGCCTGACGCCACACGGTTTCGGTCTGGGGTTCAACCCCGGCGTTTGCGTCCAGAACGCAGACGGCACCGTCGAGAACTGCCAGCGAACGTTCAACTTCGATGGTGAAGTCAACGTGGCCGGGAGTGTCGATGATGTTCAGGCGGTGCTTAGGCGTTTCTGCGGTCTGACCGTCCTCGGTGCGTTCCCAGAAAGTGGTGGTCGCAGCCGAAGTGATGGTGATGCCGCGTTCCTGCTCCTGCTCCATCCAGTCCATGGTGGCTGCACCATCGTGCACCTCACCGATGTTGTGGGATTTACCAGTGTAATACAGGATACGCTCCGAGCAGGTGGTTTTACCTGCGTCGATGTGCGCCATGATACCGAAGTTACGGTACAGTTCGAGCGGATATTCGCGTGCCATTGGTCTAAGCCTCTTGGATTACCAACGATAATGGCTGAAGGCTTTGTTCGCCTCGGCCATCTTGTGGGTGTCTTCACGCTTTTTCACGGCAGTACCGCGGGACTGTACAGCGTCCAGCAGTTCACCGGCAAGGCGTTCTTCCATGGTGTTTTCGTTGCGGGCGCGTGCAGCCGAGATCAGCCAACGGATGGCCAGGGCTTCGCGGCGCTCGGGGCGTACTTCGACCGGAACCTGGTAGGTTGCACCACCAACGCGGCGCGAGCGAACCTCGACCGACGGTTTGATGTTGTCGAGCGCTTCGTGGAACACTTCGACCGGTGCGCGCTTGATCTTGCCTTCAACGCGATCAAACGCGTTGTAGACGATGCGCTCTGCGACCGACTTCTTGCCGTCGATCATCAGGTTGTTCATGAATTTGGTCAGTACCTTGTCGCCAAACTTGGCGTCAGGCAGGACTTCGCGTTTTTCGGCGGCGTGACGACGTGACATATCAGCCTCTCCTTCTTACTTGGGACGCTTCGCGCCGTATTTCGAACGACGCTGCTTACGGTCTTTGACGCCCTGAGTATCCAGAACACCGCGCAGGATGTGGTAACGCACACCGGGAAGGTCTTTTACACGGCCGCCACGGATCAGAACAACCGAGTGTTCCTGCAGGTTGTGGCTTTCACCGGGGATGTACGAGATGACCTCGAACCCGTTGGTCAGGCGCACCTTGGCAACCTTACGCATAGCCGAGTTCGGCTTTTTAGGTGTGGTGGTGTACACGCGGGTGCAGACGCCGCGTTTCTGCGGGCACTGCTCCAGATGCATGGACTTCGAGCGTTTTACTTTGGGCTGTCGCGGTTTGCGGATCAGCTGTTGAATAGTTGGCATTCCGGTTTCTTCCCCGTTTTGCAACACACATGACATGCACGCGCGTTGCGTGCGGTTAAACTTGCTGCACTTATGCGTCCACAAGCGCAAAACCCGCGAGCGTTCCCATTCCGAGGTGAACGTCGCGGTTGGTTATCAGAGGGCGCGAACTGCAAAATTGTTCAGGCCTTGACCAGTCCATTACTGAAATCGGTTATGGGGCGGCCCCCGGTACCGAGATAGCGCGCGTAATAGGGGGAGTCGGAGCAAGTGTCAACAGTGCACCCGTATGGGTGTCTCACCGGTCTGTTTATGCGGGAATATCAGGCCCCTTCCGGGATTTCCAGCACCGCAGCCGTTGCGACACCCTTTTCGGGAAGGCATAGTCTGTGCAACACGCTGCCCCACGGATCAAATATGCAAATCATCGGCCTGTGCCGCTTTTCCTATCCTGCCTATGGTGGCTTTCAAGTCGAACATGAAACGATCGAAGAACGTCGGCGGTACCTTTACAACCCCGCCCGCCTAGAAGAACGCTTTCGCCTGTTCGAAACCACTACACTGCCCTGCCTTCGAGAACAGACCAACGAGGATTTTCAGTTTCTCATCGTGATCGGTGATTGCCTTCCCAAACCCTCTCTGGATCGATTGCGCGATCTAACCGCCGGCATGCCACAGGTTCAGATCATCGCCCGCGCTCCGGGTCGACATCGCAAGGTGATGAAAGAGATTCTGAATGCCGCCCGCAACGACCCCAGCGACCCTTGCGTTCAATTCCGCCATGACGACGATGATGCCGTGTCAGTGGATTTTGTCGAACGTCTGCGTCTTGCCGTCGACGAGAGCAAAGGTCTGATGGAGAACAGCCGAACGGTCGCCATCGACTATAACAAGGGCTTTCTGGCCGAATTCGGGGCAGATGGCATTCAGGCCGCCCAAGTTATGCGCCCTCTGTTGGGGATAGGCTTTGCGATGCATGTGCGTGGAAATTGCGAGCAGACAATTATGAATTTCGCCCATCACCGGATCGGGAATTTCATGCCGGTCATCAGTTACCCTGACGCGCCGATGTGGGTGCGCACGCTCAACCAGTTTAACGATTCACGCAATGCGCGTGACACTAAGACTGAGCTGTTGCCTCTGACACCCGAACAAGAAGGTGAATTCATCGCCCGCTTTGCGATAGATCAGAACCTTGTGCGTCAAGTTCACTCGGCGGGCTGCGTCTGACGTTCGCGGAATAATGTGAACAGCCCTGCCCCAACGACCAGCGTTGCCCCGAACATGGTAATCGTGTCCGGCCATTCCCCGAAAATGAGCCACCCCAGCCCCAGAGCCCAGATCAGGCTGGAGTATCGGAAGGGCGCGACGAACCCGACCTCGCCTACGCGCATGACCATGACGCTGAACAAATAGCCCCCAAGTACGAACACCGCTGCCGATGCCACCATTAAACCAGCACCGACCGGCACCGGTTCCCAACCTGTTGCCACCGTGGCAATCCCCGCTGACACGGTAATCGTCAGGGACGTCGCCAAGGTAACCGCCAGCGAGGGCACATGCACCGACATCCGCCGCGTAATCAAATCCCGCGCCGTGACCGAGGCCACCGCAATCAAGGCATAGATCGCGTATATGCTGAACCCATCGGGGCCGGGCCGCACAATCAACAGCATCCCGGCAAAGCCCAACACAATCGCCAGAACTCGTCGCCACCCGATCTGTTCGCGGAAAAACAGCACTGCGCCCAGCGTGACCGTCAGCGGCAGGGCCTGCAGCACTGCGGTCACGTTGGCCAGCGGCATATGCAGCAACGCGGTCAGAAAAAAGAACGTGGCCGACAGCTCGGCCAGACACCGGATCACCACCAGCCATTTGTCGTGACGCGGGAAATTCAGATGCAATGCCCCCAGATGACGCGCCAGCAGAAACACCAAAACCGTCGCCAAAAATCCGCGCATTGCTACCATCTGAAACAACGGCACCTCGGCACCTGCCGCCTTGATCAGAGCATCATTGATGGTAAAGGCGGCCATGCTGCCCATCATCAGCAGCGCGCCTTTCACGTTTGGAGTCATGGTTAAAGAATCCGGTCGAAAGTCGATTGCTGCATTGGCTCAATCGATCGACTTATTGTCAACGCAACTTAGTAGGCGAACAGGAAAATTACGTCTCAACTTGCCGGACACAATCTAATCGCCCTCAAAATCCAAAGACGCGCCCGCCGCCGATACCTTCGACGGTCACCCCGGCACTTAGGTTATGCGTCGCGATCAGCCCTCCGGACATGTTTAAAACCCCAAGCCGGTTGCCGTTTTGAAGTGCAACATAGAGCTCACGGCGTTCAGCGTTGATCCCGAGGCCAAAGCGCTCAATCTGCAATGCCGCGCCAACCGAGGGGTTGGTTGGGCGAATGACCCTTTTGGTGGTGCCGTTCAGATCAATCTCGGCAATCAGACGATTACGAATAAACAACACGTAGAGGGTGCCGGTATTTTTGTCGAAGGCCAGCCCGCCTATCGGTCCTTGTGGCTGCGCAAGCCTGATATGGCGCACGAACTGCCCGTCGCGCGTCAATTCTGAAATCATCAGACCGTTTGGATGATCCAGGAAAAGATGACCGTCTGCACCCCGAATAGCGAGCCCGCATTCCTTGATCGGGAAGTCGTCAGGAGTAACCCCTCCGCAACCGGCCGGTACGCGCTGCGCCGAAAAGGTGCGTAGAACGCGGCCATTTCGATCAAGTTCCTGCAACTGTGTACCGGGGAGATTGCGCAGGAAAATCCGCCGCCGCGGCTGGTCATAGGCAAGACCCACTATCGAAGCGGAAACTGGAATAAGCCGTGTGGTACCATCGGGAATTTTTACTTCCCGAGACGGCTGCCCCTGCGGCATCCCGACATAGGCGTAATCACTACATGCCGCCAGCAGGCCAATCCCCAAAACCGATAATGCACGAGACAATTTCAATACAGCTCTCATAATTCAAATCTCCGGTGGATTTGTGCGCGAGACGTAAAAAACCATACCATGAAAAGGGTTTTTCTAGAATAAAACTGCTCATATTTATTTGCGCCGAACCGAGCCGCACAGTCTGCGACCCATCCCTTGCCATTGTCAGCGCTTCAATCCAGGCAAAGGGCACAGGCGGCCACCCAAAGAAAAAGGCCCCGCGAAATCGCGGGGCCTGATCTTTGGATTATCGTAGTCGCTTACTCGCGGCTTTCCGGGGTTTCCACCAGAACGTCCAGCTCGTCTCCAACCATGTCGTCTTCGACAATCGGGGCAGCCAAGGCAGCGGCCGCTTCGGCCTCTTCCCGGCGGGCTTCGATCACGACGTTGTCGCGCGACTGGGCAACCTGACGCACAGCCTGGGTTGCACCACCTGTACCGGCAGGGATCAGGCGACCGACGATGACGTTCTCTTTCAGGCCAACCAGCTTGTCCTTTTTGCCCTGTACTGACGCTTCGGTCAGCACGCGGGTGGTTTCCTGGAACGACGCCGCCGAGATGAAAGAACGCGTCTGCAGCGAGGCTTTGGTGATCCCCAAGAGGATCGGTTCGCCCTGAGCCGGACGGCCACCGCGCGAGAGGGTCTTCTCGTTGGCTGCGTCAAACTCCTGCTTGTCGACATGTTCGCCTTTCAGCAAGGTGGTGTCGCCTGAATCCAGGATCTCCCACTTCTGCAGCATCTGGCGCACGATGACCTCGATGTGCTTGTCGTTGATCTTCACGCCCTGCAGACGATAGACGTCCTGCACCTCGTCGATCATGTAATCCGCCAGCGCTTCGACACCCATGATGGACAGGATGTCATGAGGGGCCGGGTTACCATCCATCAGGTATTCGCCTTTCTGGATAAAGTCACCTTCCGCGACCGGGATATGTTTGCCCTTGGGAACCATATATTCGATCGTTTCCATCGACTCATCCGCCGGTTCGATGCTGATGCGGCGCTTGTTCTTGTAGTCGCGGCCAAAGCGCACGTAACCATCGGCTTCTGCGATGATCGCGTGATCTTTCGGACGTCGGGCTTCGAACAGTTCGGCCACACGCGGCAGACCACCGGTGATGTCCTTGGTCTTGGCACCTTCGCGCGGGATACGCGCGACAACGTCACCGGCTTCGATCTGCTGGCCATCTTCGACCGACAGGATCGCATCCACCGACATCGGATAGTGAACCGGGTTGCCCGCATCGTTGCGGACCGGCTCGCCATCTTCACCGACCAGAATGATCTCGGGCTTCAGATCGCTGCCTTTGGGGGCTGCACGCCAGTCGATCACGATCTTCTGAGTCATGCCGGTTGCGTCGTCGGTCTCATCGCGGACAGCGATGCCCGAAACGAGGTCAACGTATTTCGCAGTACCGGCTTTCTCGGCGATGATCGGCAGGGTGTAGGGATCCCACTCGAACAACTTGTCGCCACGGGCCACTTTGGTGCCATCCTTGACGAACAGCTTGGAACCGTAGCCCAGCTTGTGGCTGGCACGCTCTTCGCCGTGTTCGTCCTTGATCACCAGCTTCATGTTCCGGCCCATGACCAGACTTTCGCCTGCGGCATTGACCAGGATCTGCGGGTTCTCGAAGGAAACGACACCGTCCTGGCTGGCTTCTTGGAACGACTGCTGACCACCTTGCGCAACACCACCAATGTGGAAGGTCCGCATCGTCAGCTGTGTACCGGGCTCACCGATGGACTGGGCGGCGATGATGCCGACAGCCTCACCCGTGTTCACCATGGTACCGCGCGCAAGGTCACGACCGTAGCAGGTCGCACAGACGCCTTCCTCAGACTCACAGGTCAGAGGCGAGCGGATGCGCATGGACGCAACACCGGCTTCGTCAATGGTGTCGGCCATACGTTCGTCGATCAACTGACCAGCGGCCACGATCACCTCATCCGTACCCGGACGCAGAACGTCATCGGCAGAGACTCGGCCCAGCACACGTTCGGCCAGCGAGGCAACAACCTCACCGTCGTTCACCGCAGCTTCGGCGGTGATCGCGCGCTCAGTGCCACAGTCGATCTCACGAACGATGCAATCCTGCGCCACGTCTACCAGACGACGGGTCAGATAACCTGAGTTCGCCGTCTTCAGAGCGGTATCCGACAGACCCTTACGGGCGCCGTGGGTCGAGTTGAAGTATTCAAGAACGGTCAGGCCTTCCTTGAAGTTCGAGATGATCGGCGTCTCGATGATGTCACCGTTCGGTTTGGCCATCAGGCCGCGCATACCGCCCAGCTGTTTCATCTGAGTGACCGAACCACGCGCACCGGAGTGGGCCATCATATAGACTGAGTTCGGTTCCTGCTCGGAACCGTCCTCTGCCCGATCCGAGGATGAGATCGTGCTCATCATCGCTTCGGTCACGCGGTCGTTACACTTCGACCAGGCATCGACAACCTTGTTGTACTTTTCGCCCTGAGTGATCAGGCCATCCATGTACTGCTGTTCAAAGTCCTTCACCTGACCGCGGGTGTCATCAACGATGCCCCATTTGTCATCCGGAATAACCATGTCGTCCTTGCCGAACGAGATGCCCGCCTTGAACGCTTCTTTGAAGCCCATCGACATGATCTGGTCACAGAAGATAACCGACTCTTTCTGACCGCAGTAGCGATAGACGGTGTCGATGACCTGCTGCACTTCTTTCTTCCGCAGCAAGCGGTTGACCAGCTCGAACGGCGCTTTGTTGTTCATCGGCAGCAACGCACCCAGACGCAGACGGCCCGGAGTGGTTTCATAACGCTTCTGAACTTCGTTGCCTTCGTCGTCGATCTGCGTGATCCGCGCGGTGATTTTCGAGTGCAGATGCACCTCACCCGCGTCCAGCGCGTGCTGGACTTCTTCGATCGAACCAAAGACTTTGCCTTCGCCCGGCATGCCTTCGCGTTCCAGGGTCACATAGTACAGACCCAGGATCATATCCTGCGACGGAACGATGATCGGCGCACCGTTTGCAGGCGACAGAACGTTGTTCGTCGACATCATCAGAACACGGGCTTCCAGCTGGGCCTCAAGGCTCAGCGGGACGTGAACCGCCATCTGGTCACCATCGAAGTCGGCGTTAAAGGCCGAACAGACCAGCGGGTGCAGCTGGATGGCTTTACCTTCGATCAGGACCGGCTCGAACGCCTGAATGCCAAGACGGTGCAGCGTCGGCGCACGGTTCAGCATGACAGGGTGTTCGCGGATCACCTCGTCGAGGATATCCCAGACTTCGGGACGCTCTTTCTCGACCAGTTTCTTCGCCTGTTTCACGGTCGAAGACAGACCCTTGGCTTCAAGGCGCGAGTAGATGAACGGCTTGAACAGCTCCAGCGCCATCTTCTTGGGCAGACCACACTGGTGCAACTTCAGCTCGGGACCGGTCACGATGACGGAACGGCCCGAGAAGTCGACGCGCTTACCCAGAAGGTTCTGACGGAAGCGACCCTGCTTACCTTTCAGCATGTCCGACAGCGATTTCAGCGGACGCTTGTTGGCGCCGGTGATCACGCGGCCACGACGGCCGTTGTCGAACAGAGCGTCAACGGATTCCTGCAGCATCCGCTTTTCGTTGCGGACAATGATGTCAGGCGCGCGCAGTTCGATCAGACGCTTCAGACGGTTGTTCCGGTTGATGACGCGGCGATACAGATCGTTCAGATCCGAAGTCGCAAAACGGCCACCATCCAGCGGAACCAGCGGACGCAGTTCCGGCGGAATGACCGGGATCACGGTCATCACCATCCACTCGGGCCGGTTGCCCGACTCGAGGAAGGATTCAACAACCTTCAGACGCTTGATGATCTTCTTGGGCTTCAGCTCGCCGGTTGCTTCGGCCAAATCAGCGCGCAGCTGCTCGGCTTCGGCTTCCAGATCGATCTGGGCCAGCATCTCACGGATGGCTTCGGCACCGATATTCGCGGTGAACGCGTCCATGCCATAGGCATCCTGCGCATCCATGTACTCTTCTTCGGTCAGCATCTGGCCGTAGGTCAGGTCGGTCAGACCGGGCTCGATGACGACGTAGTTTTCAAAGTACAGAACGCGTTCCAGATCGCGCAGCGTCATGTCCAGCATCAGACCGATGCGGGACGGCAGCGATTTCAGGAACCAGATATGTGCAACAGGCGCGGCCAGTTCGATGTGGCCCATACGCTCGCGGCGGACTTTCTGCAGGGTGACTTCCACACCGCATTTCTCGCAGACAACGCCGCGATACTTCATCCGCTTATATTTGCCGCACAGACATTCGTAATCTTTGATCGGGCCAAAGATACGTGCGCAGAACAGACCGTCACGCTCGGGCTTGAACGTCCGGTAGTTGATGGTTTCGGGTTTCTTGATCTCACCATAGGACCAAGACAGGATCCGTTCAGGGCTGGCCAGCGAGACCTTGATCTCGTCGAAAACCTTCGGCGGCGTCAGCGGGTTGAACGGGTTATTGGTGATTTCCTGGTTCATTTTGATACCTCAAATTTCGCGGAAGGGGGGACGGGAGGAAGAGCCGAGGCCCTTACTCCTCAACCTCCGCATCCAGGAGTTCCATATTCAGGCCGAGGCCACGGACTTCTTTAACCAGAACGTTGAACGATTCCGGTACGCCCGCTTCAAAGTTATCCTCGCCCTTGACGATCGACTCATAGACCTTGGTCCGGCCGGCGACGTCATCCGATTTCACGGTGAGCATCTCCTGCAGGGTGTAGGCGGCACCGTAAGCTTCCAGAGCCCAGACCTCCATCTCACCAAAGCGCTGGCCACCGAACTGCGCCTTACCACCCAGCGGCTGCTGGGTAACCAGGCTGTACGGCCCGGTCGAACGCGCGTGGATCTTGTCGTCCACCAGGTGGTGCAGTTTCAGCAGGTATTTGATGCCCACGGTCACCGGACGTGCGAATTGCTCACCGGTGCGACCGTCGAACAGGATCGACTGACCGCTTTCCGAGAAGCCCGCACGCACCAGCGCATCGTTGACGTCAGCCTCTTTGGCACCATCAAAGACCGGGGTCGCGATCGGAACACCGCGGGTCACGTTGCCCGCCGCCTCGATCAGGTGACCCTCGTCCATGTTGGCAATGCCTTCTTCATAGACATTCTCGCCATAGGCCAGCTTCATCGCTTCGCGCACCGGGGTCAGGTCGCCGGAACGGCGGTATTCACCCAGAGCTTCGTCGATGTTCAGACCCAGACCGCGCGCGGCCCAACCCATGTGGGTTTCAAGGATCTGACCAACGTTCATACGCGACGGCACGCCCAGCGGGTTCAGACAGAAGTCAACCGGAGTACCATCGGCCAGGAACGGCATGTCTTCCATCGGGACAACCTTGGAGATCACACCTTTGTTCCCGTGACGACCGGCCATCTTGTCGCCCGGCTGCAGCTTACGCTTCACGGCAATAAAGACTTTGACCATCTTCATCACACCCGGCGGCAGGTCGTCGCCACGGCGGACCTTCTCGACCTTGTCTTCGAAACGGGCGTCCAGAGCACGCTTGAGCACTTCGTACTGCTCGTTCAGCGCTTCGACGATCTGTGCGTCCTTCTCGTCTTCCAGCGCCAGTTGCCACCACTGACCACGGGTCAGGGTTTCCAGCAGATCCTCGGTGATTGCCGAGCCTGCCTTGACGCCTTTCGGGCCTTTGACAGCAGTTTTACCCAGGATCAGGCCTTGCAGACGCGCATAGATGTTGCGGTCCAGGATCGCCAGCTCGTCGTCCCGGTCACGGGCCAGACGCTCGACTTCTTCACGCTCGATCTGCAGCGCACGCTCGTCTTTCTCGACGCCGTGACGGTTGAAGACGCGAACTTCGACCACTGTACCGTAATCGCCCGGCTTCACGCGCAGCGAGGTGTCGCGCACGTCAGATGCCTTTTCACCAAAGATGGCGCGCAGCAGCTTTTCTTCCGGGGTCATCGGGCTTTCGCCCTTCGGAGTGATCTTGCCAACCAGAATATCGCCCGGCTCAACATCCGCACCGATGTAAACGATGCCCGCCTCGTCGAGGTTACGCAGCGCTTCTTCACCGACGTTCGGGATGTCGCGGGTGATCTCTTCCGGGCCCAGCTTGGTGTCACGGGCGGCGACTTCAAATTCCTCGATATGGACCGAGGTAAAGACGTCATCGCGCGCGATACGTTCACTGATCAGGATCGAGTCTTCGTAGTTGTAGCCGTTCCACGGCATGAACGCGACGACCACGTTTTTACCAAGCGCCAGTTCACCGATATCGGTGGACGGACCATCGGCAACAACCTCGCCTTTCATGACGGTGTCGCCCACTTTCACCAGCGGACGCTGGTTGATGCAGGTGTTCTGGTTCGATCGCTGGAATTTGCGCAGACGATAGATGTCAACGCCAGCGTCGCCCAGCTCCAGATCTTCGGTGGCACGGATAACGATACGCTGGGCATCGACCTGGTCGATGATACCGGCGCGTTTCGCCTGGATCGCAGCGCCCGAGTCGATCGCAACCTTTTCCTCGATCCCGGTACCGACCAACGGCGCCTCGGCCCGCAGCAGCGGAACCGCTTGACGTTGCATGTTCGAGCCCATCAGAGCGCGGTTGGCGTCGTCATTTTCAAGGAACGGGATCAGCGATGCGGCAACCGAAACCAACTGTTTCGGCGACACGTCGATCAGGTCCACATTCTCGCGCGGAGCGAGGGTGTAGTCACCGGCCTGACGGGTCGAGACCAGATCGTTGATGAACTTGCCGTTTTGATCCAGCGTCGCGTTCGCCTGCGCCACGGTGTGACGCATTTCCTCGGTCGCGGACATGTAGTGAACCTCATCGGTCACCTCGGCGTCTTTGACAACGCGGTAGGGTGTTTCGATGAAGCCATACTTGTTCACGCGGGCAAAGGTGGCCAGCGAGTTGATCAGACCGATGTTCGGACCTTCCGGCGTTTCAATCGGGCACATCCGACCATAGTGGGTCGGGTGAACGTCACGTACCTCAAAGCCCGCGCGCTCACGTGTCAGACCACCAGGGCCAAGCGCCGAGAGACGGCGTTTGTGGGTGACTTCCGACAGCGGGTTGGTCTGGTCCATGAACTGCGACAGCTGCGACGAGCCGAAGAATTCGCGGACAGCAGCAGCAGCCGGTTTCGCGTTGATCAGGTCCTGCGGCATGACGGTGTCGATCTCGACTGACGACATACGCTCTTTGATTGCGCGCTCCATGCGCAGCAAGCCGACGCGGTACTGGTTTTCCATCAACTCGCCGACCGAACGGACACGGCGGTTGCCGAGGTGGTCGATGTCGTCGATGTCGCCTTTGCCGTCGCGCAGCTCCACCAGCGCCTTGATGCAGGCCACAATGTCTTCGCGGCGCAGGGTGCGCAGGGTGTCCGGCGCGTCCAGAGCCAGACGCATGTTCATCTTCACGCGGCCAACGGCGGACAGGTCATAACGCTCGCTGTCGAAGAACAGCGTGTCGAACAGGGCCGAGGCCGCTTCGACGGTGGGCGGCTCGCCCGGGCGCATAACACGGTAGATGTCCATCAGCGCGCTTTCGCGGCCCATGTTCTTGTCCTGCGCCATGGTATTGCGCATGTAGGGGCCAACATTGACGTTGTCGATGTCCAGAACCGGAATGTCGGTGATACCTGCGTCGATCAGCTCTTTAACTGTGCCGCCGATCAGCTCGCCGTCCTTGTCGTATTCCAGGGTCAGCTCATCACCGGCTTCGACATAGATCGCGCCGTTTTCTTCGTTGATGATGTCCTTGGCGACGAACTTGCCGACGATGTGATCAAAAGGAACCAACAGGTTGGTGACGACGCCTTCTTCGATCAGCTTCTTGACCGCGCGAGGAGTGACTTTCTTACCTGCTTCAGCAATCACTTCACCGGATTTGGCGTCGACCAGATCATAGGTCGGGCGGGTGCCGCGCACTCGCTCGGGGAAGAACGGCGCGATCCAGCCCTTTTTCTTGTCCAGCTTGTAGGACACGGTGTTGTAATACGCGTCCATGATCGCTTCTTGATCCAGACCCAGCGCATACAGCAGGGTTGTCACAGGCAGTTTGCGGCGGCGGTCGATACGGGCGAAAACGATGTCCTTGGCGTCGAACTCAAAGTCCAGCCAGCTGCCGCGATACGGGATGATGCGGCAGGCAAACAGCAGCTTGCCCGAGGAATGGGTTTTGCCCTTGTCGTGGTCAAAGAACACACCGGGCGAGCGGTGCATCTGGGACACGATCACACGCTCGGTACCATTCACGATGAAGGTCCCGTTCGGCGTCATCAGGGGCATATCGCCCATGAACACGTCCTGTTCCTTGATGTCTTTTACCGACTTGGCGCCGGTATCTTCGTCGACATCAAACACGATCAGACGCAGAGTGACCTTCAGCGGCGCGCTGTAGGTCATGTCGCGCTGCATGCACTCTTCGACGTCGTATTTGGGTTTTTCCAGATCGTATTTCACGAACTCCAGAACGGAGGTTTCGTTGAAATCCTTGATCGGGAAAACCGACTGGAACACACCTTTGATGCCTTCGCCGTCAGTGGGCTGCTCTGCATCGCCGGAGCGCAGGAAAAGATCATAAGAAGATTTCTGGACCTCAATGAGGTTCGGCATCTCCAGCACTTCGCGGATTTTGCCGTAATATTTCCGAAGACGTTTCTGGCCAAGGAACGTTTGAGCCATGTCAGATGTCACCTTTCGATGTTCTCAGCGGGCAAAGACACCGTCGGGCCCCGGCGCCTTGCACATTCGAGACGACACGTCCGGATCAATTCGTGGCCACCGTCCCGAAGGCAGCCTCCCGATCCGAAAACCGCGTCTTAGAAAACGCCCCCGTTCATGAGGCCCTTTCTAAGACAGGTTCGGCTGGACCCGGATTTCTCCGGGCCCAGCCAAATATTGCGGCGCATCAGCGATGCGCCAGACAACGGGCTTAGGCCAGTTCGACCTCGGCGCCAGCTGCTTCCAGCTTGCCTTTGATCTCTTCGGCTTCGTCTTTCGACACAGCTTCTTTGATCTTGCCGCCAGCTTCGACCAGCTCTTTGGCTTCTTTCAGGCCCAGACCGGTGATGCCGCGAACTTCTTTGATCACGTTGATTTTCGAAGCGCCGGCGTTCTTCAGAACGACGTCGAATTCGGTTTTCTCTTCCTCAGCTGCGCCACCGGCGTCGCCACCAGCTGCGACCATTACGGCGCCGCCAGCTGCGGGCTCGATGCCGTATTCGTCTTTGAGGATGGTTTTCAGTTCTTGTGCTTCCAGCAGGGTCAGACCCACGATGCTTTCTGCGAGTGCTTTCAGATCAGCCATTTTATCAGCTCTTTCCGTTTACAGTGTGTGTTCCAACGTCAGGGTATTCACCCTACGCAGATCATTCAGTGCCAACCGCTTACGCAGCTTCCGCCTTCTCTTCGATGGTGGAAAGGATGCTTGCGATGTTGCTTGCAGGTGCGCCAATCGCGCCGGCGATGTTCGAAGCAGGTGCGCCAATGCAGCCCACGATCGAAGCAATGAGCTCCTCGCGAGACGGCATTTTCGAAACTGTTTCGACGCCTTTGCGGTCCAGAGCGTTCTCACCCATTGCACCACCAAGAATCTCAAAATTCTTGTTATCCTTGGCGAAGTCCTCGGCCACCTTGGCTGCTGCCACGGGGTCCTCGGAATAGGTCAGAACGGTCATCCCTGTCAGCAGGTCGGCCATGCTTGCACACGGCTTACCCTCAAGGGCGATTTTGGCGAGCCTGTTCTTGGCAACACGCACGGCACCACCCGCGTCACGAGCACGTGCGCGAAGGTCCTGCATCTCGGCAACTGTCAGACCGGCGTAGTGCGAAACCACTACGACGCCAGAGCTTTCGAAGATTTGGCCGAGTTCCTCGACCACTTTCTCTTTCTGGGCTCTATCCACAGTTCTCTCCAAGTTAGGGGTGATACCTCACCCCGGCTCATATTTGCCGAAGGGTTAACCCCGGCGTTCAGGTCCGTTGTTACGGGATTGGCCAAAACTCGCCCGAGGATCGTGACCCTCAGAATTCTTTGGTCTTACCCGTCTCAGGCAGGGAATTAAGGGGCCGAATGGACCCACCCACCGTCTTGGACGAAACAAAATAAAGCGCACGACGAATCGCACGCTTTATTCCGCAGCTCTATTTAGGCCAGATGGCAGGGGTTTCCAAGGGGTAAATTGACCGTTCCAACCGGTTTGCTTCACCGCCCAGATCCGTCGCACAAAACCCAAAGCCAGCCATCACAGCATTGACATGACACCAGCCCTGAGGTCCATTCGATCCGCACAGTGAAAAGCCACATAGAACGACGCATTTGAATGCTGGATCTTTCCGATACTGAACAGACAATCGCTTCAGAGTATGTGGCCGAGTTTTCACGGCGCAATCCTGTCGGGCCTGTGAAGAAAGTCGAATGCGTCTATCGCTCGCACGCGTTTCCGGATTCGCGTCTGGTCTTGAAAATCACAACCGGAATTGAAAGCTTTGCACTGAAAATCGACAGCAACTCTCCCACCACCGGAAGGCTGCGGGATGAATTCAGCCTGCTATCCGATCTTCACCAGCATTTTGAAAACAACCCGTCATCGCAGGTTATCCGCCCGATTTACCTGTCGCCATCTGAAACCTTCTTTGTCACCGAATTCATCAACCGGCCAACCGCGGTCGACCTGATCTATAACAGCAAGAACGAAAATCAGGTTGCCCAGATTTTTCGCCGTGCTGGATCATGGTTGAATGATCTTCATGACCGCCACCCCCCGGCGAGCTATGCATTTCGGCCAAAATGGATGACGGACAGCATTCGCGACCTGTCAACTACAGTGCCCTATGATATCGCGGGCACAAGTCGGAAAATGGTAAACGTCATGCTGGCCGAAGCTGCTCGCCTGAAGGGCATTCAGGATATCCGGGTCTTTTCGCATGGAGATTTTCACGGGCAGAACCTGATTGTCGGGCAGGGAAAAACGATTGGCCTGGATTTTACTGAATCCCGCGAAAAGCTGGCCGTGTACGATATCGTCGACTTTCTAAAGGCAGATATTTTTCGCGACGGGGCCGGACCCGATGTGGATCGCAGCGGTATTCTCAGAAAAAACAAGGATATGTTCTTTCGCCGTTATCGACATCCCATCAACATGGAAATTCTGGATTACTGCATCCGGGGGCGGTTGTTGAAGGACTGGCTGGCGTTGTGGCAACCCAACCACGACTGTAGCCCGTTTGAGGAAGACAAACGACAGCGGTTGGGCAATCGCTTGAAAGTTGTGTTTCAAGGATAATGAGACTGTTGCGGTAACCGTCCCAGTTGACAACTATTTGTGCGGTATTTTGAAGAACCCGGTTGACGCATCCACCCAACCAATTTCTTATCTTTCAGCATAATTTCGCGTGGCCTTCGTCGCCTTTGGCCCAACAAAACAAGTACAAAAGAGGAATAATCGCGCAGATGGTTCTCCGCAGTTTTTTCGCTCAGGACAGTGCCAGTCTCATCGCCACATTCGTTCCGGCCGGAGGCGATGCCAATGACATTGTCGTTGGCGGATCTATTATCAACAACTCAGACACACCGGACGGCACCATTTTTGCCTATTCGGGTGGATTTGGCACTACTGTCACGCTGGACGACACCAGCGGCAGCCCAGATGTTTTCGACGATGACCAGGAATCCGGCCATGTCATCACCGATGGAGGTGGCATCGTCACAAATGGCACACAGGTTGAATCTGAGTCCGTGATCACCGTGCGGGCTCTGGACATTAACGGAAACCCAATCGGACCCGAGATTGACATCTACGTGTTTTCCCAGAACGGGGTCACGCAGGACGTTTGGGGCTATAGCACGTCGGCCCCCCTGGTGCCGGGAACCTCTTATGTCAAAATCAGCGGCTCAAACGCGGGGTCGTCGCCCTATACGGATTTCATTACCTGCTTTGGCCTGGGAACACTGATCGAAACCGAAGATGGTGACGTCGAAGTGCAGAACCTGAAAAAGGGTCAGCGCGTCTGGACCCGGGATGGCGGGCTGCAACCGATCCTGTGGATCGGAACGACCGAGGTTCATGGCCACGGCGCGTTCGCTCCGGTCGTGATCGAAGCTGGCGCCATCGGAAACACGCATGAGCTTGTGGTCTCGCAACAGCACAGGGTCCTGATACAGTCACCCGCAACCGACATGCTGTTTGGCTCGTCCGAAGTGTTCGTGGCCGCCAAGCACCTATGCGGCCTTCCCGGCGTTTCGATCCGTGAGACGGACCGCATCACCTATACGCATTTCATGTTCGACCGGCACCACATTGTGCGATCAAACGGCGCGCTGACGGAAAGCTACTATTACGGCGATACTGCCAAATATTCCCTTTCATCCCCGCAAAGGGCGGAAATCCTCGCGCTTTTCCCAACGGTTGAAGAGATCGGAAATGCGTTCCAGCACACGGCGGTCAAGACAATTGGGGCGCATGAAGCCCGCGTATTACGCACATACCTGTGATCACGCGGACCGCAAAAATGAAAAACCCGGGTCGCATATGCAACCCGGGTTCTTTTTTCTAAGCGCTTGGCTGGGGCTTATTCGCCGGCCGCAGCCGCCACATCCAGAGTCACGCCGGGGCCCATGGTCGAGCTCAGCGCGATTTTCTTCATGTAGGTGCCTTTGGCGCCCGACGGCTTGGCCTTGGCCACGGCCGAGATGAAGGCACGGACGTTTTCGACCAGCTTGGCTTCGTCGAACGACGCTTTGCCAACGCCGGCGTGTACAACGCCGCCTTTTTCCGCCTTGAACTGAACTTCACCACCCTTGGCTGCTTCAACGGCCGCTTTCACGTCCATGGTAACAGTGCCGACCTTGGGGTTCGGCATCAGGTTGCGGGGGCCCAGAACTTTACCCAGACGGCCAACGATCGGCATCATGTCCGGGGTGGCAATGCAGCGATCGAATTCGATGGTGCCGCCCTGAATGGTTTCCATCAGGTCCTCTGCGCCGATGATGTCCGCGCCTGCTTCTTTCGCTTCGTCAGCCTTGGGGCCACGTGCGAACACAGCAACGCGCATCGCTTTGCCGGTGCCGTTCGGCAGGCCGACAACGCCACGAACCATTTGGTCCGCGTGACGGGTGTCAACGCCCAGGTTCAGAGCGATTTCGATGGTCTCGTCGAACTTCGAAGTGGCGTTGCCTTTGACCAGGGAAACAGCTTCTTCGACCGACAGGTTTTCCTTGCCAGCGACAGCTTCGCGCGCAGCGCGGGTACGTTTACCGAGTTTTGCCATCTTACTTCACCTCGATGCCCATAGAGCGGGCCGAGCCCAGGATGATCTGCATTGCGCCTTCGACGTCGTTGGCGTTCAGATCTTTCATTTTGGCTTCGGCGATTTCACGAACCTGCTTCGAAGTCACGGTTGCCACGGTCTCACGACCAGGGTTTTCCGCGCCACGAGGGCGGTTACGCTTGCCAACCGGCTTCAGACCAGCTGCTTTTTTCAGGTAATAAGACGCGGGCGGCGTCTTGATGTCCATGGTGAAGGACTTGTCTTGATAATAGGTGATCACGGTCGGGCAAGGTGCGCCTTGCTCCATGTCTGCGGTCTTAGCGTTGAACGCCTTGCAGAATTCCATGATGTTGATGCCGCGCTGACCCAGCGCCGGACCAACTGGCGGCGACGGGTTCGCCTGACCTGCAGGAACCTGCAGTTTCATTGTACCAGCAAGCTTCTTGGCCATTTGGTTTTCCTTTCAACGTAGATAGGACGCGTCCTACCCGGTTTATGTTGCGTGGTCCGATCCGGGATCGCGATCCCAGCAACCTCCCACGAGAGAATCTCGCCCAAAGACGATAGAGGCGGCATGTATAGGGGAATGGTGGGGTTGGCAAGAGGTTGGCGTTACAGTTTGGCATCACCGCTTTGGGCCCGAAACACGCGTACTCATCTCTGCCTGTCTCCTCAACTGCAAGACCGATTAGCGCCACAAATTCTTCCTCGGACTGGCGTTCTGTGGCAGACTGGCACTTTCAAGGCGCAGGAGGGATCGGAAAATGAACGGGTTTGGGTCGCCGAAGAAAACACGGGAGTTTCACAACCACCACTTTGACTCCTCCATGTGGAACGATTTCGAATTTCGTAATGACGATATCATCATCGCTACCTATGCAAAGTCTGGAACGACTTGGGTTCAGCAAATCGTCGCTCAGCTGATATTCAACGGCGCCGAAGACCTCGACGTCGCCGAGATGTCGCCGTGGCTTGACCTTCGGGTCCCGCCCAAAGAGGTCAAGTTACCAGCAGTCGCATCGCAAACGCACCGACGCTTCTTGAAAACGCATTTACCGGTGGATGCGCTCGTTTTCTCAGAACAAGCCAAATACATATACATTGGGCGCGATGGGCGTGACGTAGTATGGAGCTTTCACAACCATCATTCGAACGCGAATGACACTTGGTATGAAACTCTGAATGATACGCCCGGCCGGGTAGGCCCACCGATCGAACGACCAACACGAGATACCGTTCAATACTTCAGGGAATGGCTGGAGAATGATGGTTACCCGATGTGGCCTTTCTGGGAAAATATTCGAACCTGGTGGGAGATTCGCGATCAGCCCAACGTGCAACTTATCCATTTCGAAGCGCTCAAACGCGACATGCCGGGGGAAATTCGCCGCATCGCAAGTTTCCTGGACATCGAGATTGACGAAAGTCGTTGGGATGCGATCCTCACGCACTGTTCCTTTGACTACATGAAAGCACATGCAAGTAAATCCGTCCCTGGAGGCGGTATTTTTTGGGATGGCGGCGCAGAGACATTCATCCACCGCGGCGTGAACGGTCGTTGGCGTGAGATTCTCCCTGAAGAGGACAAAGCCCGCTATGAGGCTAGAGCCTTGGCGGAGCTCGGGCCTGAATGCAGCAGTTGGCTAGCCTTCGGAAAATAAGAGCATCACTGGCACCACCTCGTCGAAACCCACGAAAGGGTCATCATTGACGGAGGTCCAGAGAAGACAAACGATTGCCCCTATGTTCCCAATTACCTAATTGAGGCACAATAACGCCTCAGCGAAGGTCGAGATTTGCGGAACAAATCAATTAATCCTAATACTTGAGTTGCTTAAGAAACGAAGGCGGGTATCTTGGTGCAACTTGGACACAAATGAGGTGGTCAGGGATGGGGTCATCTCGACTTAACAAAGGACTGCTGATCTGTGTACTGGTCGCTATGCTGCCGGGTTGTGGCAGCAAGGCCGAAGACCAAAAAGCTCTGGATGCCGAAACCAACGCGGTCACAAAATCCTATTCGTCCGTAACGACAGGGATCGATCCAGCCACCTATGCCGGTCGCTTTCAAATCAAGCTGACAAAAGAAGTACCCCTGCGCGACATTCCGGTTCCCTTTACCGTTTACGGCGGTCTAGAAGAATCCAGCCCAACCCGATTGCGGTTGAAGGCCTTCATGGATCTGCGTGGGCTACAGGAAAAGGCCCCTCAAATCCTGACTGGCCCTTTGGAAGAAACCTGTAAACGTCAGATTTACCTTGAGATCCGAGACGTTACCGCCATAGGTGACACCGTAAAGGTCGAAGGTTCCGCCCGCGCGCAGTTTACAAGGTGCAACCGGCGTGAAGAACCGGGCTTTCGTTATTTTGGAGCAACCGTGGACGCGGTCGCTGTCGCCAAGGCTGAGGTGAAAGGCCAATGCCTAACATTCAGCATCGAAAGCGCCGACCTCAGCCCGCGCGGATTCATCGGCGCTGTTTCCAACCTCTTTGGTTTGACCAACCGCATCAACGACGCAGTTCTGGAAAAGGGTGGTGAGTTTCTGGCAGCTCATCCGGTTTGCCCGCCACTGCCCGACGAATTCTCTGTTCTCGAACCGATCTACGAATCAGGAGGCACCCGCGAAATCGCTCCGGGCGGGATGGGCGCGGCTGTTGTCGGATCTGCCGATGTCAGCGCCGGGACAATCGTCAAAGTCCTGGGTGGGCTGAAGGAACTTGGCGTATTGGAGTTTGCTGAATGAGACACTGGTTGATTTTCCCGGTCTTAATGGCAGCCGTTCTGGACGCCCGGGCACCAAGCGCGCAACAAGTGGACTTTGTCGTCGACGCGACATTGCCAGTTCGTGATACAGAGCTGCCCTATACGCTTGATCTGAACCTCGCCGCTGTTGCGCCGACACGGATCGGGGTGGGCGCGCTTCTTGATCTGCGTGAAATACAGAAGACTGTGCCTGAGCGACTGGCTGACAACGCGATAGTCGACAATTGCGGCCTGCAAGTCCGGCTGGATGACTTGAGTTTTGGGGCCCAAGGCGATGCGATTGATCTGGATGGGGAGGTAACCATCACGATCTTTGAATGCAGCCGAACCAGTGAGCGCAATTTTCAACGGGGTGAGCAAAAAAAGGCTATCCTGGCAAACATGTCCACCGAAGCGACAGTCGAACTGCGTGACAATTGCGCCTATTTCAAACTCATTGATCTTACACTGACGGCCCCCAAAGAACAGCGAGAGCAACTTCTGGATGATGATACGCTGGACTCTGTAAAGGAACTGATGCTGGCCGCTGTAGATCTTGTATTGAACGATACTCCTTTGTGTCCGAAGTTACCGGCAGAACTCGCGTCACTTGACCCGGTTTATGACAATGGCGGACCCAAAGAGATCGGAGAAGGTGGGCTTGGTGTCTTCCTTGAAGGATCGGTGGATGTCAGCCCTTCGACCATTCTCGATATTCTGACGGTCCTTCAACGGCAAGAACTGATCCCCGGCCCGCCGTAACTGCAAGGTGATCCTTGTCGTTGAGAAAACCACCTTGGACTTCTGAACTGACAACTGGTTCGCCAAAACAAAACGCCGCGGTGCTCGTGGCATCGCGGCGCTAAAATCTTGCTGAAGTAGCTATCAACTCTGCTTTGTAACCTGCGTGAAGTCCAGCTCGACCGGGGTTTCCCGACCGAAGATCGAGACCGAAACCTTCAGCTTCTGAGCTTCGTCGTCGACACCCTCGACCATGCCGTCGAAATCCTCGAACGGGCCGTCGTTGACCTTGACCTTCTCGCCCACTTCGAAGGTGATCATCAGCTTGGGCGCTTCTTCACCTTCCTGAACGCGGTTGAGAATCTGGTTCACCTCTGCATCACGCATCGGCATCGGGCGGCCTTGCGGGCCCAGAAAGCCGGTGACGCGGTTTATCGAGTTCACAAGGTGATAGCCCTGATCGGACATTTCCATATGCACCAGCACATAACCGGGCATAAAGCGGCGTTCGGTCGTGACCTTCTTGCCCCGGCGCACTTCGATCACCTCTTCGGTGGGCACCAGAACTTCGTCGATATCGTCCTCAAGGCCCTGCTCGGCCACCGACGTGCGGATCTGCTCTGCGATCTTCTTTTCGAAATTCGAAAGAACGCTGACCGAGTACCACCGTTTCGCCATGAACCTGTCGTCCTTGTTTGCCTTCGGTGCGCTGGCAATGCCGCAAGCACCGTCATTGAAATTCTGTCACGTCACCCGGAATAAAAAGCGGCGCGCAGCCCGAATCGCCGCACGCCCATTCCGAATAGTACCGCGTCAACTACTCTGACATTGCGCGCTGTGCAAGGGGGCAGTGGCGTTTCAGCCCGCCCAAACCGGTTTAACTGAATGCACCCAGGATCAGTTGCAATCCGCCGCGAATGCCCAGATCAACCAACGCAAAGAACACGGCAGTCAGCGCCGCCATGATGAACACCATGACCGTGGTCAGCAGCACCTCACGCCGGGTCGGCCAAACGACCTTTGCAACTTCGGCGCGGACTTGCTGAATGAACTGGATCGGATTCATAGTTGCCATTTGGCTTGGTTCTCTCTGCTAGCGGATGAGCCGGACATAACCGGGCATTGCGGCAATTTCAAGAGCGCTTGATTGCCATGTGTCAGGGCTTGGGCTTGTCGTCCCATTCATCACTCAGGATGCGCCGAGAGTCACCCTCGGGGTCGTCATATTGGTTCGAGCGGACGGTATACACAAAGGCCACAAGTCCAACCCCGCCCAAAAACAGGGAAATCGGAATCAGATAGGCCAAAACTTCCATAGCAGCTACCTCAGACGCAGGGCGTTCAGGGACACGGTGATGGACGAGGTCGACATCGCCAGCGCCGCAATCAAGGGCGTGGCCAGACCGGCCACCGCCAGCGGCACCGCGATGATATTGTAAACGGTGGCAATACGAAAGTTCTCGCGAATCCGTTTGGTCGCCTTCACGGCCGTATCACAGGCATCGGCAATTGGGGCCAGATCATTACCCAACAGCACGATATCCGAGGCCACCCGCGCCGCGTCCAGCGCCGATGCGGGCGAGATCGACACATGCGCCGCTGCCAGCGCGGCGGTATCGTTCAGACCGTCGCCGACCATTAGAACATGTCGGCCCTGATCGCTCAGCTCCTGCACACGCGCGGCTTTTTCTTGCGGCAAAGCCTGCGCGACCCAGTGTTCGATCCCCAACTTTTCAGCCAGCGCCTGAACCGCGCCTTCTGTGTCACCCGAAATCAGGATGACCTCTTTGCCTGCGTCGCGGAAGGCTTGAACCGCCTCGGCCGCGCCGGGGCGCAGACTGTCCGAATACTGGAAGCACACAGGCGCCTGCCCTGCGACGGACAACCATGCTGCGGTCTGATCACCCTCTTGCGCACCGGTCCACGCTGCCCGGCCCAGACGCACGCGCTGATCTCGATAGGTGCCTTCGGTGCCGTAACCCGGAACTTCGGTGATATCTTTCAGACGGGCCGGTTTGACCCCCGCATCGCGTGCCGCGGTGGTCAATGCAACGGATAGCGGGTGCGAGGATGCCTCGGACAGCGCCAAGGCCACTTCAAGATCAGCGCGGGCATGATCGCCCAGGTTGATCAGTTCGGGTGTACCCGAGGTCAGCGTACCGGTTTTGTCGAACACCACCGTATCCACCTCGGCCAGACGTTCCAGAGCCGTGGAATGTTTGATCAGCATCCCCTTGCGGAACAATCGCCCCGAGGCTGCTGTTGTCACCGCAGGCACCGCCAGCCCCAGCGCACAGGGGCAGGTGATGATCAGCACCGCAGCCGCAATGTTCAGCGCTGTTCGGATATCACCGGAATAGATGTACCAACCCAGAAAGCTGAGCGCCGCTAGGATGTGTACACCTGGCGCATAAAGCTTGGCTGCCTTGTCCGCCAATGAGGTATAGCGCGACCGGCCCGATTCAGCGATGGCGACCAGATCGGCCATACGGTGCAGCGACGTATCCTCACCCACCGCTGTCGCCCGAATGGTCAGGGGGCCAGTCAGATTAACCTCACCAGCGCTGACTGCCATGCCCGCTTGCGCAAAAACAGGCAGGGTTTCCCCGGTCAACAGAGACCGATCAAGCTCTGACTGCCCCGACACAATTTCGCCGTCCACCGGCATACGCCCACCGGGCCGGACAAGGATCAGATCGCCAACTGCAAGGGTGGCTACAGCCACTTCTTCCTCGGCACCCTCGACCAGGCGGATGGCGCGCGGTACTTCTAGTGCGGTCAGTTCTTCGGCCGCGGATCGGGCAGCATCGCGGGTGCGGTAATCCAGATACCGGCCTGCCAACAGGAAGAAGGTCAGCGTCAGCGCGGCATCGAAATAAGCGTGCTTGCCGCTGAGCGCGGTTTCCCAAAGCGATGTGATCAACGCCAGCAGGATGGCTAAAACAATCGGAACATCCATGTTCAGGCGTTTGACCCGCAGGGCGCTCCAGGCGTTGGCAAAAAAGGGCTGCGCCGAAAAGGCTATGGCTGGCAACGCAATGGCCGCGGAAATCCAGTGGAACATATCGCGCGTGGCATCCGATGCGCCCGACCAGACCGACACCGACAGCAGCATCACGTTCATCGAAGCGAAACCGGCCACCGCCAGCCGCATCAACAGATCGCGACCGGCCTTATTGGCCTGCGTCGCTGACAACGAACCTGGGTCCAGCTCGTACGCCTCATAGCCCGCCCGTTCCAATACAGGAATAAGATCGGCTGCACGCAGATCAGGCGACGCTTTGACCATCGCCCGCTTGAGTGTCAGGTTCACCCGCGCGTCCTCGACCCCCGGATAGGCGTTCAGTTCCCGTTCGACCGTGGCAATACAAGCCGAGCAATGAATGCCCGGCAACGACAACGCAATCTGAGCATCCTGCGGGATGGGCCGCACCGGTTCCGCCGGGCTGGCGATACAACCGGGGCAGGCCGCAGTGCCGGATGTGAACTGCGTCGTCATCCCATCACCCTTTTACGTACAACGGCACACGCTGGGCAAACTCTGCACCCGCGCTATCCTTGGCAACCAGCCGTATGTTCCAGTTGCCTTTGCCCAACGATACCGGCGTTGCATAGGCCTGACCGTCAAAGATAAATTCGGGCGAGAAATCATCTTCGACATGGGTGGCGCGACCCACAACCGCCTGCAACTCGGCCACTTCGACCGGAGCTCCGGTTTTGTCAGTGATATGCAGGATCAACAAGCCGCCAGTCATTTCGGCACGAATGGTCCAACCCAGCGCCTGATGTTCCTTCAGACGGTCGTTGAACTCCTGACTGGCGACATAAGAGTTTTTGACCTCAAGCCCCGGAAAGGTTTTGACCGCGCTATAGGCCAGTACGAGGTTTACGGCGATAATCACACCGAACGCGGCGACGAAAATGGCCAGAGCGTGCTTACCGGTAAATTGACGCTCGGCCATACTAGTTCCCTCGTCCGTTGAAAGTGGTGTCTTTATAGGCGCGTTCACCGCTTTCCAGATCCTCGACCCAGATGCGCACCGAAGTTGCATCCGCAGCCGCCGGCCCGGTGTCGCCCGCAGAAACGATGTACACGCGGGTCAATTGTGCCGTATCTGCCGTGACATTGACAATCTCACCTTCGATTCCCTCGATCTGGATCTGCAAGGCCGGATCACCCGCGAGGGACAATTGGAACGCCCGGTCCTCACCATGCTTGTTGCGCAGGCGCACGTCATAGGTATTGCGGATTGTTCCGTCGGACAAAGTGACAAAGGTCGGGTTGCGCACGGGCGCCACGGTCAGATCAATATCGGACCGGATAAACAGTGCAAACAACAGCGCAAGGCCAACCAGGGTCCACAAAGCCGTATACAGGATCGTCCGCGGACGCAGGATGTGTTTCCAGACGTTGATGGGTTGCTCGCCTGCCCGTTCATGAGCTTCGTCGCTCAGCGCCATATAGTCGATCAGGCCACGCGGCTTGCCGATCTTGGCCATCATGTCATCGCAAGCGTCGATGCACAGCGCGCAGGTTATGCATTCCATCTGCTGCCCGTCGCGAATGTCGATCCCAACCGGGCAAACATTCACGCAAGCCATGCAGTCGATGCAGTCGCCCAGCTCGGAATCGGCAGTACGCTTACCCTTGCCGCGCGGTTCGCCCCGCCATTCGCGGTACCCGACGACCAGAGTGTCCTCGTCCATCATAGCGGCCTGAATACGCGGCCACGGGCAAGCATAAATGCAAATCTGCTCGCGGGCGAAGCCGCCGAAAAAGAACGTCGTACCTGTTAAGATCAGGACCGTTGTATAGGCAACCGGATGAGCGTTTCCAGTGACCAGATCCCGCATCAGCGTAGGGGCATCGGCAAAATAGAACACCCAGGCCCCGCCGGTTGCCAGACCGATCAGAAACCACGCTGTCCATTTCGTGATACGCAGGCGCGCCTTGCGGAAATCCAGCTTTTCCTGCCGGTGCAGTCGCAATCGGGCGTTGCGATCGCCTTCGATCCAGCGCTCAACCAGAATGAACAGGTCCGTCCACACCGTCTGCGGGCAAGCATAGCCACACCACACGCGCCCCAGCGCAGAAGTAAACAGAAACAGGCCCAGACCGGCCATGATCAACAGGCCTGCCACGAAATAAAATTCATGCGGCCAGATTTCGATCCAGAAGAAGTAAAAACGCCGGTTCGCCAGATCCAGCAGCACCGCCTGATCCGGCAGGCTGGGGCCGCGGTCCCATCTGATCCAGGGCGTTACATAATAGATGCCAAGCGTAACCGCGAGGATGATCCATTTCAGGTTTCGAAATGGCCCGGACACGCGCCGGGGAAAGATCGGCTCCCTTGCAGCGTAAAGGCTGGGGGCAGGGTCGGAATCGCTCACAAGCAGGCTCCAGATGTGGCTGTCTTTTAGGCGTCTTTTTCCAGATCACAAAAGCAGTCACTTTGACATGGGTCAAAAGCGCATCACGCAGACACCTTTTGTCACACCATACCAGCTTGCCGCCTGAGCCAGCTAACAAAAATTTTGACAGCCGGGCGCAGTGGCGCATCCCCTGTCACAATGTGGTATCCACGCGCGTCAGGTTCGCAAAACAACTCGATGATGCGACCCGCCTGAATATCAGCTTCAACAAAATGTCGCGCCGTGAATGTCACACCCTGACCAGCGCGCAGCCCCTCAAGAACCAGATTGCCGGGCAACAAGATTCGCCCAGCCCGCGGGCCGTGTTCAACCCCGCGGCGGGCCAGCCACGATGTTGCCTCTGTAGTTCCAAGCTCTTCCAACCAAGGCAGTTGGCTAAGCTCATCCGGCGTAATGGTTTCCCGGCCTCCCAGTAGCGACGGCGCAGCAACTATCACGATCGGACTTTGCAACAGAGGCTCTGCATTCACCCCCTGCCAGTATCCATCCCCGTATCGGATCGCCACATCCACACCACCCGGACGCAGACTGGCAAGATCAGGCGAAGGGTCCAGTGCCAGGGGTATATCAGGATACTCGGCCTGAAACGCCGGCAAGCGGGGCATCAGCCAGGACGCGGCAAAAGATGCCGTCAAGGATACATGAACCGGGCGGTCTTCGGCGATATGCGTCAGATCCGCTATGGCTGCCCCGATCGCGCCAAAACCCAGATGTAAGGCGCGGGCCAGCTTTTCACCCTCGACCGTCAACGTCATGGACTTACCGCTGCGGTCCAGCAGGGTCACCCCAAGGTGTTTTTCCAACGCGCGCAATTGCTGGCTGATGGCAGCGTGGCTGACATTTAACAGGACCCCGGCCTGCACCACATTTCCTGCTTCCGCAAAGGCATGAAAAGCCTTCAGCGATGCAAGGGGTGGCATTGTCATCCAGTTCATATGTAAGTCTAGATTACATTACCCAATGGCAATTGAGTCGCATATTCCTCGCAAAACATCAATCCTGAGTGCAATCAGACCCAACTTAAGGAGAGATCAGATGCTATCGATTCTTGCACGTACATTCATGGTCGCCACCCACACGGATGGGCTAACGACACCGCAAAACCGCGAACACCGCCCCGAGGACAATTGGTGGAAGAGAACCACGCGCGTCACACGTTCCCGTGCGAAATGACGGGCCCTCTGGACCCGATCAAAACAGAGAACTAATCTGAACTTGTAGCACCGGCTGTTCAGGAAACGCGCGAACAGATGGAACAGCCGGTGCCTAACCTTCGGGCGGCGAACCGTCCGAAGGTATTCTTTTGCCGTTACTGACCGCCACCCAATTGGTGGACATAAGCTGTGACCGCGCGAATCTGCGCGTCGGTCAGACGGTTTTCCCAGGATGGCATCACGCCAAAGCGGCTGTTGGTGACCGTTTCGGTCAAAGCCTCTTCGCTGCCGCCATAAAGCCAGATTGCATCGGTCAGGTTCGGTGCGCCCTGAGTGATATCACCGGTGCCGTCTTCGCCATGACATGCTGCGCAGTTGTCCTCGAAAACAACTTTGCCCGCCTGCGCCGCCGCATCATCAGTCTGAGCGTTGGTCAGCGACATGACATACTGCACCACCTGAGTGATTTCGTCCTGTTCCAGAATCTCGCCAAAGGCCGGCATCTCGGAATAGCGCGCATCGTCGCTTTCTTCGTTGCGAATACCATAGGCAACGGTCATCTCGATATCCTCAAGCGACCCTCCCCACAGCCAGGCATCGTCCAGCAAGTTCGGGAAACCCGGCGCACCCTGCGCCCCCGAGCCGTGACACTGCGCACACCAGGTACGGAACACCGCACCGCCTGCGTTCACCGCGTATTGCTGCAACTCGGCATCTTTCGAGATATCCTCCAGCGGCGTTTCAATCAGCTTGGTGTTCCACGGCGCATTGGCCTCCTCGAACGAGATCATCTCTTCCTGCACAAGTGCTCGGGAAGACCATCCCATGACACCAGCCGTTGCAGACCGAACCAACGGCCAAGCCGGATACATGATCGTATAGATCACGCCCCAAACAATGGTTGCGTACAAGACCCACAGCCACCAGCGCGGCATCGGATTGTCAAATTCCTCAATTCCGTCCCAGCTGTGGCCGGTGGTATTCGGATCACCCGGCTGTTTTTCAGGTGTTTTGCTCATTTCCTCGCCTCCTTGACTTCGGCGGGTTTATCTTGATGCCGGAATGGGATGTTGGCGGTATCCTTGTATTCTTTGCTGGCACCGGGGCGGAAAACCCAGATCACGATGCCGACAAAGAAGGCAAACAGCACAAGTAACATCCAGCTATCCGCGAACTGCCGTAAGAGAGTATATTCTTCCATCACACCCTCCTGTTATCGGCTAGCGTCCGGGGTGAAGGTCGAGAAATCAACCAACGTGCCCAGCATCTGAAGGTAAGCAACGAGCGCATCCATCTCGGTCAACTCAGATTGACCATCGAAATTGCGGACATTGACCTTGTCGCCATAGCGTTCCAGCAATCCGTCATAGTCGCTGTCCGGATCCGCCTGCGCCCGGAAATCCGCCTGTGCCTGCTCGAGCATCTCGTCTGTGTACGGCGTGCCGACCACAGAGTTGGCAGCCATGACATCACCGATATACTTACCGTCGATCTTCCGATGCTCGAGGAAGCCATATTTCGGCATCACCGATTCAGGCACCACCGATTGCGGATCACGCAGGTGGTCCACCTGCCACTGGTCCGAATAACGGCCACCGACACGAGCAATATCTGGCCCGGTACGCTTGGAGCCCCACTGGAATGGGTGATCATACATCGATTCAGCCGCCAGCGAGTAGTGACCATAGCGCTCAACTTCGTCCCGCATCGGGCGGATCATTTGACTGTGGCAGACATAGCACCCTTCGCGGATGTAGATGTCACGCCCGGCCAATTCGAGGGGGGTGTATGGGCGCATGCCCTCTACCTTCTCGATGGTGTTCTCAAGATAGAACAGCGGGGTGATTTGTACGATGCCACCGATGGTCACGACCAGAAAGCTGAAGATCAGCAGGAGGGTCGCGTTGGTCTCGAGGATCTTATGTTTGTCGAGAATTGCCATTGCTCCGGCCCTCCTTATTCAGCCGGGACCGCGACGGACAGGCTGGCCTCTTTGGCCGGCGCTTTCCGCACAGTCATCCACAGGTTGTAGCACATGATCAGCGAGCCAGCGACGAACATCACGCCACCCAAAGCACGCACCACATACATCGGGAACTTGGCAGCCACGGTGTCGGCGAACGAGTTCACCAGGAAGCCGTTGGCATCCACTTCACGCCACATCAGACCTTCCATGATGCCGGTGACCCACATCGACGCGGCGTAAAGCACGATGCCGATGGTAGCGAGCCAGAAGTGCCAGCTGACCATCTGCAGCGAATACAGACGCTCACGCTTCCACAGGACAGGCACCAAGAAGTACAGCGCACCAAAAGTGATCATGCCGTTCCAGCCCAGCGCGCCCGAATGCACGTGACCGATGGTCCAGTCGGTGTAGTGCGACAGCGAGTTCACCGCACGGATCGACATCATCGGGCCTTCAAAGGTGGACATGCCGTAGAAGCCGACCGAGATGACCATCATCCGAATAACCGGGTCAGTGCGCAGCTTGTCCCATGCACCCGACAGGGTCATCAGACCGTTGATCATTCCACCCCATGACGGCATCCACAGCACGATTGAGAACACCATGCCCAGCGTCGAAGCCCAGTCAGGCAACGCGGTATAATGCAGGTGGTGCGGACCGGCCCAGATATACAGGAAGATCAGAGCCCAGAAGTGGATGATCGACAGCTTATAGCTGAATACCGGACGCTCGGCCTGTTTCGGGATGAAGTAATACATCATTCCCAGGAAACCCGCGGTCAGGAAGAAACCCACAGCGTTGTGGCCGTACCACCACTGGATCATGGCATCCTGCACACCAGACCAGACGATAACCGATTTCGAGCCCCAGATGCTGACCGGGATGGTCATGTTGTTGACCAGATGCAGCATGGCGACAGTCACGATGAACGCCAGATAGAACCAGTTCGCCACATAGATGTGGGGTTCCTTCCGCCTGACGATCGTTCCAAGGAAAACGGCCAGATAGGCAACCCACACAATGGTCAGCCAAAGGTCTACATACCATTCAGGCTCGGCATATTCTTTGGACTGAGTGCCACCCAGAACGTAGCCGGTCGCTGCCAGTACAATGAACAGCTGATAGCCCCAGAACACGAACCACGCCAGATTGCCGCCCCACAGACGCGCGGCGCTGGTGCGCTGTACCACATAGAACGAGGTTGCAATCAAGGCGTTACCGCCAAAGGCAAAGATCACCGCCGATGTGTGCAGCGGACGCAAACGACCAAAGTTCAGATAACCCTGCGCCCATTCGAAGTTCAGCGCTGGAAAAGCCAGCTGAAACGCGATGAAAGTCCCTGCAAGGAACCCGACCACGCCCCAAAAGGCAGTTGCGATCACGCCATAGCGGATCACGCCATCCATGTATTCACCCGAACGGTCTACAAGAATATCTGGCTCGTCGGTGTTTCTAAGCGTCCAGATGAACAAACCACCGGCGATCAGCATCACCAGAATCGAATGCACCTGATACGCCAAATCGCGTGCATAGTTGGACCCGATCGCAGTGAACACCACAACCAGACCAAGCACGATCAGCTTGATGTAATTTGACATATTGCGTCCCTTTGCCATGCCCCACGTGATTCTTGTATATCGCAGGACCCTTTTGACTGGTTGCCGTTTTGTCGAACGGCGGCCAGAATTACTTTGATCTGTGTCAAGACAATACACTGATTTCTGTGACAATCGTAAACTGACAACTGGGCCATAGGGCCGCAGGTACATGAGCCTGAAAGACAAGAGGTCAAAATGGCATACAAATCTCTTCTCACGGTGATGACAGACACGAACCACAGTGACGCGCCTCTGGCCCAGATGGCCGCTCTGACTGCTTCGCAAGACGCGCATGCCGAGGCTTTGTGTCTGGGCGTCGACCGCAGCCAGACGGGATATTACTACGCCGGCGCAAACGCCCTGATACTCCAGGAAACACTGAGCCGCGCGAATGCCGAAGCCGAAGAGGTGCTGGCCTATGCCAAAGACTATCTGGGCAAGACTGGAATCCGCTGGTCCGCCGAAAGCGGTGTTGCCCAGATCTCGGATATCGGGCGCCACGTGGCGCACCGCGCGCGGTTTTCCGATCTTGTCATTCTCCCGCAACCTTACGGACCTGACCGCGACGCCGAGGCCGAACCCATTGTCGAAGCTGCCATGTTCGAAGGTCACGCGCCTGTTCTAGTCGTTCCTGACGATGCAACCCCGTTCGCACGACCGGGCAACATCCTGATCGGCTGGAACGAGAGCGTCGAGGCCATGCGGGCCATCCGCCGCGCCCTGCCGTTTCTGACGCAAGCCGATCTGGTGCGCATCGTCGTGATTGATCCGCCGCGCCACGGCCCCGACCGCTCGGACCCTGGTGGGATGCTGTCGCAGATGCTGGCCCGCCATGGCGTGAAATGCGAAATCGACGTGCTGAGCAAGACCATGACGCGGGTATCCGATATCCTGAACCGCCACGCCGCAGATACCGAGGCAGACATGATCGTGATGGGAGCCTACGGACACTCGCGGTTCCGCGAGGCCATTTTGGGCGGCGCGACACGGAACATGTTGGAACAAGCCACGGTACCGGTGTTCCTGGCTCACTAGTATAGGCTGTTACAGAAAACCGCCCCTTGGGGCGGTTTTTACCTTTTCACCAATCCGATCAGAAACAGAAGGATGATCGCACCGATGGTGGCGAAGAAAATAGTTGAAAGGACACCGCCTCCAACAGCAAAGCCCAGCGCGGGAAAGATCAAACCGGCCAAAAACGCGCCTACAATGCCGACGATGATATTGCCAATCAGGCCAAAGCCGCGGCCTTCCATGATCTTGCCCGACAGCCACCCGGCGATCGCGCCGATGAACAGCATCGCCAGAATGCTACTGAATCCCATGACTTACTCCTGAGGTCTGCTTCAAATGACCCCAGTTAAACATGGCCAGCCGATCCAGTCACGCTGCAAGCGTGTCAGACCAGAAAACCTCCATCCGAGTCGTCGCCTGCCTCTTCCATCAGGCGGCCCATATCCGGAATCGTCACGTGGCGTTTGCCTTCCAACGTGATGACCTGATCCTTTTTCAGGGCCGAGATCTGCCGACTGACTGTTTCCAGCGTCAGCCCAAGGTAGTCCGCCATCGCCTCGCGGGTTAGCGGAAGGTCAAACACGATCGGCCCCGTGTTTCCCTTTTGATTGATCGACGCATCGCGCCGGGCGATAATCGACAGCAGGCTGGCAATCTTTTCTCGCGCAGTCTTGCGCCCCAGCACCAACATCCACTCGCGCGCGGCGTCCAGCTCGTCCAGCGTCATTTGCAACAGCCGGTGTGCAATATGCGGGGTATTGCTCATCAAGTCTTCGAACGGCTTCTTGCGAAAACAACACATGACCAGATCGGTTGTTGCCAGCACATCATATGGCGCAGAATCGCGGCCTGGCCGCCCGACGAAATCACTGGGCAGCAAAAGGCCGACCATCTGGGTGCGACCGTCTTCCATTGTCTGGGTCAGCGAGGCGATGCCTGACACGACAGAGCCCACAAAATTCATCTGATCCCCCGACCAGATGATCGTCTGGCCCGCCTCAAAACTGCGATAGTATTTAATGCCTTCAAGCTCTACCAGCTCGTTCGCATCACAGTGGGCGCATACTGCACGATGCCGGATGGGGCAATCTCCGCAGTTTGTATGGTCGAATTTGAGTATCGGTGTCATGCACGTTTCCACTTGATCTCGGTCAAAGCATCTAGACGTTCCGTCCCTTAAAGCTATCGCTATGATAGTGAAACCACAATTGGCCAAGCTTGGACTATTTGACGCGAAAGTCCCGCGTTATACAAGCTATCCCACCGCCCCCCACTTCAGCAATGACGTGGGGTCAAGCCTTTATTCCGACTGGATTTCCGGCCTGAAGCCGGGCAGCGAGGTGTCGTTGTACATCCATGTCCCGTTCTGCCGCAGGCTGTGCTGGTTCTGCGCCTGCCGCACGCAAGGCACCCAAACCGACAACCCGGTGATTGCCTATGTGGACGTTCTGAAAGCCGAGCTTGACCTGCTGGCTGAACGCCTGCCCGAGGGCATTACCCTGTCGCGCCTGCATTGGGGTGGCGGCACGCCAACCCTGTTGAACCCGGATCTGATGCGGGATCTGGCCGCGCGGATTCTGGATGTCGTACCGCTGGGCCCGAATGCCGAGTTCTCGGTCGAGATCGACCCGAACGAGATTGATGAGGCCCGTCTGGACGCATTGGCCGAGGCCGGGATGAACCGCGCCTCGATCGGGGTGCAGGATTTCGACGACGAAATTCAGAAGACCATCGGGCGTATCCAAAGCTATGACGTCACACGCAAAGCCGTGGACATGATCCGCGCCCGTGGGATCAGCAGCCTGAATGCGGATATCCTGTATGGCCTGCCGCACCAGACCAAATTGCGGATGACGGAAAGCGTGCAGAAACTTCTGTCGCTCAGCCCGGATCGTGTCGCGCTATACGGTTATGCCCATGTGCCATGGATGGCCAAGCGGCAGCAACTGATCCCCTCAGATGCCCTGCCGACCCCCGAAGAACGTCTTGATCTGTTCGACACCGCCCGCCGCCTGTTCATGTGGGATGACTATGCCGAGATCGGCATTGACCATTTCGCCACGCAGGATGACGGCCTGACCCATGCGCTCAAGGCCGGGCGGTTAAAGCGGAACTTCCAGGGCTATACCGACGATCAGGCCGAGGTTCTGATCGGGGTTGGTGCCAGCTCTATCTCGCGCTTTCCGCAAGGCTATGCCCAGAATGCGCCCGCAACATCTGCCCATACCAAGGCGATTCGCGAAGGGCGGTTCTCGACCTCACGCGGGCACTTGTTCAAAGGGCAGGACGTTCTGCGCGCCCGGCTGATCGAAGCGCTGATGTGCGATTTCCAGATCAATACAGCCGAGGTTCTGGGCAATCACGACATCACCGGGCCAGAGTTGCAAGCTATGTATCAGGCTGCCAATACAGCCTTTGACGGCCTGCTGCGGATCACCGAAGATGGCTTGTTCATCCCGCCCGAGGCCCGGCCGCTGACCCGCATGATTGCCCGCAGCTTTGACGCCTATGACCTGAGCTTGGCCGGCCACAGTTCGGCAATCTGACATCAAGGCAGGTCAGGGCTTGACGCGGCGGGTCGGTTTTTTCCACACTTGCAGGGCGGGCGGAACCCGCCCGCACCGAGGCAGGCCCAATACCAGACAGTTCGCGCCAACGCATTTGCGTAAGGCTATCCCTTTCGTGCAGCCGATCTGCAATTTGAAAGAGGGACAGCACCCATGCGCGTTTTCACCGTCCTCGGCCCCAGCCAATCGGGCAAAACCACTCTGGTCGAGGCCATCAGCCGCCTCGACGGCCGGTCCACCACATTCGACGTATCCGGAACCGTGCATTTGCACGGTTTTTCTTATTTAGACGAACCCTGGTGCGCCATTGATGTCGATGGCGGCGGCGATAATCTGGCCTATGTCGGCCCTGCCATGGCAATCTCGGACGCCGCCGTGGTGGTCGTGCCGCCCGACCCGCTGGCCGCCGTTCTGTGCGCCCCATATCTGCGACTGGTCGAAGAGGCTGGCATTCCCTGCTTCCTGTTCATCAACCGTATGGACAACCCCAATGGCCGGATTCGCGACATCATTGCGGCGTTGCAGACCTATTGCACCCACCACATCGCCCTGCGCCAGGTGCCGATCCGCGAGGGCGACACGATCGTCGGTGCGGTTGATCTGATCTCGGAGCGGGCTTGGAAATATCAGGAAGGCCAGCCCTCAGCCCTAATTGAATTGCCGCAATCGGTCGAGGACCGCGAACAGGAGGCCCGCACGGAATTGTTGGAAACCTTGTCAGATTTCGACGACAACTTGCTTGAGCAATTGATCGAAGACAAGCAACCGCCCAGCGCCGAGGTTTACGATCTGGCCGCACAAGTGCTGCAGAACCACCAGTTGATACCCGCCTGTTTGGGCGCGGCCAGCCATGGAAACGGGCTGACTCGTTTGATGAAAGCCCTGCGGCACGAGGCCCCGGAGTTTGACATAGCCGCCGGGCGCGACGAAGCGGCAGAAAACGCCCGCGCGATCGCTGGCTTCGCGGATGTAAAAAAACATATCGGCAAGATCGTCGTTCTGCGCGGGCTGGGCGCAGGTGTGAAAGCGCATGAGAATCTGGGCGGCGAAACCGTCGGCAACCTGACTACGCTGGACGCCAAGACGCAGATTGCCGAGCTACCAGCTGGGCAAATTGGGCTCGCCGTGAAATCCGATCACCTAAATCCCGGCAATCTCTATGACAGTTCTTCGGCGACACCTCTGCCCGAATGGGCCGGCTCGCACCCGGCAGCGCATCGTCAGATCGTGTCGCCCACCCATGAGCGAGACGACGTGCGCCTGTCTAACGCACTGACCCGTCTGGTCGAGATCGACCCCGGCCTGCATTTGGAACAGGACGAACTTAGCGGTCATGCAATTCTGGGTTCACAAGGTCCGCAACACATGCGTCGTGTCACCGCCAAACTAGATGAGGATTTCGGGATCGAGATTACTGCCGACGCGGTCGAGACCGCTTATCGCGAAACCATTCGCGCACCCGTCGAACACCGTCACCGCCACCGCAAACAATCTGGTGGGGCTGGACAGTTCGCAGACGTAGTAATCTCGGTTGCGCCAATGCCGCGGGGTTCGGGGTTCCAGTTCGAGGAAATCGTAAAGGGGGGCGCGGTGCCCAAGAACTATATTCCATCGGTCGAGCACGGCGCCAAGGATGCGTTGGTGCAGGGGCCCGAGGGCTTTCCAGTGGTGGATGTGAAAGTCACGCTTAGCGATGGCAAGCACCACAACGTGGACAGCTCGGACTATGCCTTCCGTACCGCAGGCAAGAATGCTGTGCGTGAAGCCCTGCCACAGGCCAAACCAGTGGTCCTGCAGCCGATCCTGAGTGCCGAAATCCACCTGCCGTCGGATTTTGTAGGCGATCTGGTTCCGACCATAAGTTCGCTGCAAGGCCAGGTTCTGGGCTTTGAAGGTAATCCCAACGCCTCAGGCTGGGAGATCTTCAACGCCCAATTGCCCGCCGTGGCCGAGGACGAGTTGCACCGAACCCTCGCCAGTGCCACACGTGGCACCGGTTGGGTCAAGCTGAACTTTGATCACTATGAAGAGCTGCGCGGACCACTTCCGAAAAGTGCAGCGCGCGAGGCCGCCAACGCACAGTGAAATTCTCAAAAAACCTCTGACCGGCACCCCGGTCAGAGAATACACAGGAGGGCCGCCCCGCATTTCAGGTTTGTTATTTAAAGAGGAGCCGCAGTTATGGCGTATTCAACAACCGTCCTGACGACATTTGTAGTCGCGGCCATTTTTCTGGCTGCCGGGGAAAGCCTTGCCAAGGGGAAACCCAAAGGCGCAAAACGCACTGACCCACAAACGATAGCTCAGCTCTATTCCGGCAAGACAACAAATTGGAGACTTGGAGGGTCGTTCTATTGGGCTCCTAACGGCACCTTACAGGGGATAGGGCAAAAAGAAGGCGCCGTTGGCATTGGGCGATGGTACGTCACAAACAGAGGTAAACTGTGTAACGAGACTGACTGGTACTGGTTCGAAAACGGGGCGAGGCAATACAAACGTTTCGAAGAATGTTGGGAGTTTGTGACAGCCCCGGACGGAACAATCTGGGAGAGGTTTATCCCTGAGAAGTCAAACTGGTATCGCCACAGTATCCGATCGCAAGTCAGAGGCAACCCGCACCAGAGAAAGTTCAACAAATTGAAGAAAGATCTGGGTCTATAACCCTTTGCCGCGCGGGTAGGAACTCACCCTACCCCGCTGCCGCAATCAGTTCACGGGTATAATCTGTCTGAGCATTTTCGAACAAATCTTCAGCCGCACCCATTTCGATGACATCTCCGTTCCGCATGACAATCACCTTGTGAGACATCGCCCGGACCACCTTCAGGTCGTGGCTGATGAACAGATAGGCCAGCCCGTATTTCCGCTGAAGATTGCGCAAAAGATCAACGATCTGCACCTGCACCGTCATGTCCAGCGCGCTGGTCGGTTCGTCCAGTACCAGTAGCTTGGGCCGCAACACCATGGCGCGCGCTATCGCGATACGCTGACGCTGTCCGCCCGAGAATTCATGCGGGTATCGGTCCATTGCCGCCGGGTCCAACCCCACTTCGGTCATCACCTCGGCCACCAATTCGCGCGGGGCACGGTGGGGGTCGACCTTATGGATCGCCAAGCCCTCGGCAATGATCTGCATGCAGGTCATCCGCGGGCTAAGGCTGCCAAACGGGTCCTGGAACACGATCTGCATGTCTTTGCGCAACCGCCGCAACTCTCGCGTGGACCAGCGGCGCACGTCCTGTTCGCGGAAAGTGATGGCGCCTTCGGACGCAATCAGGCGCATGATCGCCAGCGCCAGCGTCGTCTTACCAGACCCGCTTTCACCGACAATGCCTACCGTCTCGCCCGCGCGCACGCTAAGCGTGGCGTCGTTCACTGCCTTCACATGGCCCACGGTCCGTTTCAAAAACCCGCGCTGGATCGGGAACCAGACCTTCAGGTGATCGGTACGGGCGACCTCTTCGGCCTCGGGGGCGACGGGGTCGGGATGACCCGAGGGCTCGGCCCCCAGCAGTTTCTGCGTATAGGGGTGCTGCGGGTTGTTGAAGATCTCGGCAGTGGCGCCGGTCTCGACGATCTCACCATCCTTCATCACGCAAACCCGGTCGGCGATGCGCCGCACAATTCCCAGATCATGGGTGATGAACAGCATCCCCATATTCTCTGACTTTTGCAGCTCGGCCAACAACTCCAGAATCTGAGCCTGAATGGTCACGTCCAGGGCAGTTGTCGGTTCATCCGCGATCAGAATGTCGGGCTTGTTGGCCAGCGCCATTGCGATCATGACCCGCTGCCGCTGCCCGCCGGACAACTGGTGTGGATAGCTGTCCAACCGATCCTGCGGATCACGAATCCCCACCTTGGTCAGCAGTTCGACAATACGTGTGCGTGCCGCATCTCCGCTCAGACCCTGGTGCAGGGCCAGCGATTCTGCCATCTGCTTTTGGATTGTGTGCAGCGGGTTCAACGAGGTCATCGGCTCTTGAAAAATAAAGCTGATATCATTGCCGCGCACGTCCATCAGCTTGTCTTGCGAGGCGCCGATCATCTCATCACCGTCATAGGTGACCGAACCTTCGACGATCGCACTGTCCCCCAGCAACGACACGGTGGACAATGCCGTAACCGACTTGCCTGATCCGGATTCCCCCACAAGTGCGACGGTTTCCCCCCGGTCCACGGTGAACGAAACACCTTTGACCGCCGCGCTCACCTGCCCGTCCTGCTTGAACGAGACCTTGAGGTTGTTCACATCCAAAAGGCTCATGAGAAGGTCTTTCTGGGATCAAACGCATCGCGAACGCCTTCAAAGATGAAGACCAGCAGCGATAGCATGATGGCAAAGGTGAAGAACGCAGTGAAGGCCAGCCAAGGTGCCTGCAGGTTTTGTTTCGCCTGCAAGGTCAATTCCCCCAGCGACGGCGCCGAAGACGGCAAGCCAAAGCCCAAGAAGTCCAGCGAGGCCAATCCGCCAATGGTGCCAGTGACGATGAAGGGCATGAATGTCAGCGTCGCAACCATCGCATTGGGCAGCATATGACGGAACATGATGGTCATGTTTCCGACGCCCAACGCCCGCGCCGCACGAACGTATTCCAGATTGCGCGCCCGCAGGAACTCAGCCCTAACGACGCCGACCAATCCGGTCCAACTGAACAGGATCATCAACGCCACCAGCAGCCAGAAACTTCGACCCAGAATGGCGAACATGATGATGATCACGTACAGCGATGGGGTGGCCGACCAGATCTCGATGATGCGCTGAAAGACCAAATCCAACCAGCCGCCGAAAAAGCCCTGAATTGCACCGGCGAAAATGCCAATCAGGCTGGCGGCCCCTGTGACCATCAATGTGAACAGGATCGACAAGCGGAAGCCATAGATGACCCGAGCCAACACATCGCGCTTGGTGTCATCGGTTCCCAACAGGTTCTGCCCATTGGGCGGCAGCGGTGCGGCCCCTGGACGATCCACACTGGTGTTGAAGGAGTATGGAATCAGCGGCCAGATCGCCCAACCGCGTTCAAACCCCTCGGCCTGAAAGGTCCCGTCTTTGATTTCGTCAATGATCCCTTCTGGATCGTCGAAACACTCCTCAAGCCCGCCGCTGTCGATCAGACACTGCACCTCGGGATCGCGATAGATTGCTTCGGTTTGGAAATCCCCGCCGAATTCAGTTTCCGGGTAAAAATTGAAGATCGGCGTATAAAGCTCACCCCGATATTTCACCAGGATCGGCTTGTCGTTCGCGATGAACTCGGCAAACAGCGAGATACCGAACAGTACCGAGAAGATGATCAGCGACCAAAAAGCCCGGCCATTGCGCCGGAAATTACGCCACCGGCGCTGATTGAGGGGGGAAAGCGCCATTTACCCCTCCCGCTTTTCGAAATCGATGCGCGGGTCGACCAGCACATACATCAGATCGCTGACGATACCGACGACAAGACCCATCAGGCCAAAGATGAACAGCGTGCCAAAGATCACCGGGTAGTCGCGTGCGACTGCCGCCTCGAACCCCAGACGGCCCAGACCATCGAGTGAGAAGATCGTCTCGATGATGATCGAACTTCCGAAGAAGACGCCAATGAATACCGCCGGGAAGCCTGCGATCACGATCAGCATGGCATTGCGGAACACGTGGCCATACAGCACCCTGCCCTCGCTCAAACCTTTTGCGCGAGCGGTCATGACATATTGCTTTTTGATCTCATCCAGAAACGAGTTTTTGGTAAGCAGCGTCAGCGTCGCAAAGGCGGAAATCGTCAGGGCAATGACCGGTAGTGTGATGTGCCAGAAATAATCCGCGATCTTGCCGATCAGGCTAAGGCTGTCCCAATTGTCCGAGGTCAGCCCCCGCAGCGGGAAGATTTGCCAGTAGGACCCACCGGCAAACAGCACCAGCAGCAGGATCGCAAACAGGAACCCAGGAATAGCATAAGCCACAATGATGGTGCCACTGGTCCAGGTATCGAACTTTGAACCATCCTTGACCGCCTTGCGAATACCCAGTGGGATCGACACCAGATAGGCAATCAATGTGGACCACAGGCCCAGCGAGATCGAAACGGGCATTTTTTCCAGCACTAGATCAATCACGCTGATCGAGCGAAAATAACTCTCGCCGAAGTCCAGCGTCATGTAGTTGCCCAACATGTCAAGGAACCGTTCGACCGGAGGTTTGTCGAATCCAAATTCCTTTTCCAACTCTTCGATAAATTCGGGCGGCAATCCGCGCGCGCCGATATAGCGGTCATTCACGCTGCTGGTTTGCTGCTCGATATCGCTGCCGCCGCCTGCGATGCCTTCGAACACGTCACCGCCCCCTTGCATCTGGGCGATCATCTGTTCAATCGGACCACCTGGGACAAACTGAACCAGCGTGAAATTGACGATCATGATCCCAAGCAATGTGGGGATGACCAGCAACAGGCGTCTTAGAATATATGCTCCCATGGGGGCGGATTACCTCAACGCGCCCGAGGATTTCAACTCGGCTTCTTTCTCGGCGTTGATCCACCACAGGTCTTCCACGCCCAACGCATAGGGTGGCAGGTTTTCCGGGTATTCGTACATGTCCCAATACGCGACCCAATATTTGCCCAGATACCATGTTGGAACCATGATCCGCTTGGCCCGCAGAACACGGTCCAACGCGCGGACATTGGCGAAAAGCTCCTCGCTTTCGGTGGCGGCAACGATGTTGTCGATCAATGGTTCAATATCGGGACCATGCGCACCCGACGGATTGAATACGGAATACGAGGCCGCCTCGGTCCCGAATTGCTGATACAGGCCAGTCGAAGGCTGCAGTGATTTCGGATACCCGCCGACGATCATGTCAAAATCCCGATCCCGGCGGCGCAGCGTGAACTGGGCATTGTCCACCCGGTTATACAGCGCGTCGATACCCATTGCCCGCAGGTTGTCGACAAAGGGCTGAACAATGCGATCCAGCGTCGGCTGGTCCGACAAAAACTCGATCGACAACACTTCGCCCTTGTCGTTCCGGCGAATGCCGTCATCACCAACCAGCCAACCGGCCTCGTCCAACAGCTTCATCGCCGCGCGCAGGTTGCGACGGTCGTTCTGACGCGCCGGGCGCGATTCATGGGCGCTGACCGGTTCCTCGGTCAGAACGTCCGGGTCCAACGCATCGCCGAGGCTTTGCAGCACCTCCAATTCACGCCCTTCGGGCAGGCCAGTCGCCTCAAGGTGCGTGCCTTCCCAGAACGAACTGCGCTGTTGGAACAACCCGTACTGCAGGCTTTCGTTGGTCCATTCGAAATTATAACCAAGCTGGATGGCTTCGCGAACACGCGGATCCTGCAACTGTGGGCGATCAAGATTCATGATGAAGCCCGACGCAGATGGCACGTTTCCATTCGCCAACTCGTCCCGAATGACTGAGCCGTTCGCAATGGCCGGAAAATCATAGGCGGTCGCCCAGCTTTTCGAGTTGTTTTCCTGCCGCAACGTGAACGTGCCTGCCTTGAATCCCTCCATCGCGGCAATCGAGTCACTGAAGTACTCGATCCGGATGGTGTCATAGTTGTTGCGACCCACGTTTACGTTGACGTGATCGCCCCAATAATCGGGGTTGCGCTTGTAAATGATGCGCCGGTTGATGTCATAGCTGTCCAGAACATAGGGGGCCGATCCAACCCCCTGAACCAAACGCGGTTCATCCAGACGCCGGTTTTCCGGGTCTGCTTCGAACCAGGCTTTGGAAAACACCGGCGTTCCGCCCACCTGCGAGATCAGTGCCCGGCGCGAGATATCCGGTGCGAAATAGAATTTGACCCTATGTTCATCCAGCGCCTCGGCGCGTGGGATACGTTTGCGCACCGCATCTGCATAAGATTTCAGCCCCTGATCCAGCAGCAGATTGTGGGAAAACACAACATCCTCGGCTGTCACGGGGCTGCCGTCGGAAAACCGGGCCTCGGGCCGCATGTTGAAAATAACCCAATCCTGACTTTCGGGGTATTCCAGGCTTTCGGCCAGCAACCCGTAATAGGCCGCGGGCTCATCATAGGATGGAACCAGCAGGGTTTCGTATTGGTCAGCAGACCGCGCACCCGCGCGCCCTTTCCGCGTAAACGGGTTCAAGCTAGAGAACGTACCTTGTGCGGCATAAGATAGCTCTCCCCCGCGCGGGGCCTCGGGGTTCACATAGTCGAAATGAGCGAAACCTTCGGGGTATTTCAGATCGCCGAATTCCGAAAATCCGTGGCTTTTGATTATCTTTTCTTCCGCAAAAAGCTGCGCCGAGGTCAGCATGACCACAATCAACCCGAACATCAAAGCGTGCGACCAACCCTTAATATCCACCGAGCGCGCCTGTGCAGTAAGTCGATTGGATATCATTTTGCTCATCCTCTGGGTCGTTGTGTCTTTTATCTTGTTCGCGCCAGCTAAATGACCAGCACTGTCAGGTTCAAGTTTAGAATGCGTGAACACTTTGTGAAGTTTTTCTTAGGCAAAAAAAAGCCGCTGCGCGAGGCAGCGGCTTAGAAAATCATGCTTTGATCAAACGATCAATTGCCGATGGTCTGCAGATACGCGATCAGATCGGCGCGCTCTTGCGGTTTTTTGAGGCCTGCAAAGCTCATCGAAGTACCCGAGATGTAAGCACTTGGGCGCTCGAGGAACGCATCCAGCGCTTCGGGAGTCCAATTGCCTCCATGGGCCTGCATCGAGGCTGAATAGCCGGTGAAGCCGTTGGCTGATGCAACCGGGCGATCTACGACACCGTACAAGTAGGGGCCGGTACCGTTTGCGCCGTCCTCCAGCTTGTGGCAGGCGGTGCATTTTCGGAAGACACGGGCGCCTTTTTCCGGATCGGCGGCGGCCAGCATATCTTCGAAGACCACCTCTTCACCGTCGGCGCTTTCACCAGCGCTTTCGGTTTCGATAATGTAAGAGGCTGTCTCGCCATGCCCATCCGCATGGTAAAGAACTTCGGCACCCCATTTGGCCAGAAGAAGCACCAGGAAGGTGCCAAACAGGCCTGCGGCGGCCTTGGTAACTGTCATCGTGTCGAACATTGATCGCGAGTCCATTTCAGCTGTCTGCGGGGTGTCTAAGGCTTCCCCTTGCAAGAGGCAAGGTATAGACACCGCGACTAAACGCCCAATTCTAGAACTTGTTGCACGGAATCGACCAAATGAGCAATCGTATCGCATTTCAGGGAGAACCAGGCGCCTATAGCCACGAGGCCTGCCGCAATGCACGCCCCGATATGGAGGCCCTGCCCTGCCGTACTTTCGAAGATGTGATCGAATCGGTTCGGTCAGGCGAGGCTGATCTGGCGATGCTGCCGGTCGAAAACACCACCTATGGCCGGGTGGCGGATATTCACCGCCTGCTGCCCCATAGTGGGCTGCACATCATTGATGAGGCCTTCGTACGCGTGCATATCAATCTGCTAGCCGTCCCCGGGGCAACGCTTGAAGATATCACCGAGGCGCATTCGCATTTGGTTCTACTGCCGCAATGCGCAGGCTTTCTGAAAGAACACGACATTCGCGGCCGCGTCAGCCCCGACAACGCGCGCGCCGCGCGTGAGGTCTCGGAGCAAGGTGATTTGCATTCTGCGGCACTGGCCAGTGAGCTGGCGGGCGAAATCTATGGGCTGAACGTGCTGGCCCGTCACATCGAAGATCAGGACAACAACACCACGCGGTTCCTGGTTATGTCGCGGCAGGCGGACATGTCCCGACGCGGCCCGCATGGCATGATCACCAGCTTCGTGTTTCAGGTGCGCAACATTCCGGCTGCGCTGTACAAAGCGATGGGCGGCTTTGCCACCAACGGTATCAACATGACAAAGCTGGAAAGCTATATGGTCGACGGGTCATTCACCGCGACCCAGTTTTATGCCGATATCGTCGGGCACCCCGAAGACCGCAACGTGCAGCTGGCTATGGAAGAGCTGGAGCATTTCACCACCAATGTCGAAGTGCTGGGCGTCTATCCCGCAGCGCATTCGCGCGGGTAACCGCCTGGTTTCATCTAACTGTGTGGGCTTTGCACACAGCCCCTTCGTGTGATCTGTAATCGATAAACCCCATTGCGGCGTAATAGGCCAAACCTTCGGCGTTACTCGCCGCAATGGTGGCGTCGATGGCGGGAATGCCCTGCTCTTTGGCAACCTTCAATGTCGCCTGAAACAAGGCCCGCCCCACCCCGCAACGCGCGGCCGAGGGTCGAATGTGGGTACCAATGATTCCCCAGCCGACTTGTACTCCGTAAGGATTGGCTGCGACCGCCCGTTTCATGGACTGGAACCCCAAAAGTCGGGTTTCGCTGAGTGCCAAGACACATGTCAACTGATCCGGGTGCCCGACATAGTTCGTCAGTACAAAGCCCGGGTCACTCGGTCTTGTGCGTTTTCCGGCAGCAGTGATTTCATGCAACACGTCTGAAATGCCTTGGACGTCGTCCAAACCGGCCTGTCGGATGATCAGATTGTCCATTTGCCTCCTGTCAGGAACCGTGCAGATGGCGTTCTTCCATCTCGCGCGCGAACTCGCTGAGCCGCAGTTGGAATTGTCGTCGGAACCGCGACTGGCCTAGTCTCAGTGACTGCAGCAACAACCGGGCCGGCAGAGTTTTCGCCGCCAGCGCCATCTCGACACTCAAGCGGGTGCGGCGCTGCGACAAGGCCAGAAACTCGACAGTTGTTGTCCCGTTCATGCCCTTGCTTGCTGCCTGAAACCGCATCAAGGCAGGCGGGTCGCATTCAGCCATCTCAATCGCAACATGGCGGGGCTTGCCACGCAGGTTGAACTCGGTTTCCCACTGCGTACCGGGCACAACACCCATATGACCCGACATGCGCCTTACTTCGATCCCCCGGCGCATGGCCATGCGTTCGAACCGCTCAAAGTCAGCGACCATTTCGAACACCGCATTGATCGGGGCTTCGATATCTTCGCGTGCTGTAAACTGCATGATGGTTCGTGGGTCTCTTGTCTATTGGCCTAGTATTTTGTCAGTCCAGCGTATCTGCAAGCCAGTTTTGCAGCAGGAAATGCGCAATGGCCCCCTTGCGAGCTGGCAACAGGACCGGGTGCTCCCCGGCAAAGGCCTGCATCATCTCGGGCTTGCTGACCCACATTGCATCTTCGATTTCCACCGGATCAATGGTGATCTCGCGCGACAACGCCTCACCCGCGCAACCAAACATCAGCGAGGCCGGGAATGGCCAGGGTTGGCTGGATAGATAGCTGACCGGGCCAACCGACACACCTGCCTCTTCCATCACCTCACGTCGAACCGCTGCCTCAAGCGTTTCTCCGGGCTCGACAAATCCAGCCAGCAGGGAATACATCCCCTCGGGCCAGCCCGGTGACCGCCCCATCAAAACCGAATCCCCATGGGTGATCAGCATAATGACCACCGGATCGGTGCGCGGAAAATGCTGCCCACCGCATTCGGCGCAACTGCGCTGCCATCCAGCTTGGGATACTTCGCTGGGTGCGCCACAACGGGCACAGAACCGATGCGTTTCGTGCCAGCCAATAACGGCCTTGGCGGCCGCAGCCAATTCCGCATCGCGGGCAGACAGCCGGGTCATGATCCGGCGCAACTCAGCAAAGACATGGCCTGTTGGCAGGTCCGGGTGCTGCTGTTCCGACGGGTCGATAAAGGCACCGACCTGCGACATGTCCAGCCCCTCGGGGGACCAGCCCGAGATATCCAGCGCAAAAACCGGATCACCGTCTGAAAGTCCCAGAAATACAGGTTCTTCAATACTGCCGCCCGGGCCGCTTTGTACCAGTCCGTGGGTCATGGGAATCAACCCCAGGTGGTCCAGTGCTTCCCCCTGAACCAGCGGCTTACCACGCCACAGCAACAGGCAGGTCGCTTGCGGATGCGCGCGCACCTGCGCCAAATGGTCTGCATTCCCTCGAATATGCGCCGCGCGATCAAGGCCCGAGCTGCCAAATGTCACCAGTTCCGCGTGTTTCATAGGATTTCCCTTGGGTCGTCGGCACAGGGCTGCCACGGCTGCCCTTTTGTTGCAATGCCAATGTTGCAATGCCAATTCGCACCACCCGAAAACTTGAAGTCGTCAATTGACTGAAAGCACGCTATGCAAGTTGCATTTATTATACTTTTTGGAGAAAATGATTAACATATAACCGCCAGAAGTAGAAATTTGACACATCCCCTTCTCCCGTCCCGCGCACCACTGAAGATACGGGTTCTGGCAACATCCGATCTGCATATGAATCTATGCGGCTTCGATTATTATTCGGACACCCCCGACCCCTCAATCGGATTTACCCGCACCGCCAGCCTGATCCGCGCAGCCAAGTCCGAGGCCGAAGCGCAGGGTGCTCTGGTGGTTCTGTGCGACAACGGAGATTCACTGCAAGGCACGCCACTGGGGGAATGGGCGGTTCAATCCGAAAATGCACCGCACATCCTGATGCAAGCATTTTCCGAGCTGGGTTATGACGCAATCGGCCTCGGAAATCATGATTTCGGCTTTGGGCTGGAAACGCTGGACCGTGTAATTGCAGATGCTGCGTGCCCGGTGATTTGCAGCAATGCACACCGACAAGACGCCCCCTCCTGCTGGCAAGATCATGCGATTTTGAATCGAGAAATAAAATTTTATGATCAACATGTTACGCTGAAAATTGGTGCGTTCTCAGTCCTGCCACCGCAGACAGCCAAATGGGAAGCACACTTGCTGCAAGGCAAGGTCGTCATCGAAGATATCCTGACCTGCGCCGCACAAAAAGTGACGAATCTGAAAGCGCAGGGTTGCGATTTGATCCTTGCATTGGCGCATACAGGGATAGGGTCGGCCGAACCGGAAACGGGTTTGGAAAATGCCGTCATCCCGCTGGCCGGTATCGAAGGAATTGATGCGCTGATTGCCGGGCATTCACATCTGACACTGCCCGGAAACGCACATGACGGGATTGAGCACGTCGATGCAAATCGGGGTCTGGTTCACGGAAAGCCGGTGGTCATGCCCGGTGCGTCCGGGTCATTTCTGGGGGTGATCGACCTGACATTGGACAGGGCGGGAAATGGCCATTGGACCGTTCAGGATCATCGCGTCAGTCTGCAGTCGATATGCCCAACCAAACCCGACGGCTCACCCAAGCCTATCCAGGAAGACCCTGTTTTGGCGCGCCTTTTCGCCCGGGGCCATTCGGAAACTCGGCGGCGCACGGCGCAACCCGTTGGCCAGACCGATAAGCATTTGCACAGCTATTTCAGTTTTTGCGCCCCGGACAGAGGTTTGGTTCTGACCGCCGCGGCCCAGGCAGCAGCCCTGCGGCCCTATCTGCAGGACACGTCATTTGCGGATTTTCCTGTTCTGTCCGCGACCGCGCCTTCAAAGTTCGGGGGGCGTGCCGGCCCCCGGTTTTTCACCGACGTCCCGCCCGGCCAGATATGCCTGCGCCATGTCAACGACATGTATGCGTTTCCCAATGAGCTGCAGGCGGTAGTTGTCACCGGAGAGCAGATCAGCGACTGGCTTGAGATGTCTGCAGGCGTGTTCAACCAGATTACGCCGGGACATCAGACCACATTGGTCGACATCAACAGGGCGGGGCATAATTTTGATATTATACAGGGGCTTACTTATCAATTTGATCTCTCTCAACCGGCTCGGTTCGACGCTGGCGGTCACTTGATCGACCCCGTCAACCGGCGCATTCGCAACATTCGCTTTGACGGCCAACCGATGGCCGCCGATCAACGGTTCGTCGTCGCACTGAACAATTACCGTGCCAATGGCGGGGGTCACTTTCCCTTTGTGGATCAGGCCGAGCCCATCGCGCTGCCGAACCTGCCTGTTCAGCGCGTCTTGCAGGACTATCTGTCCGGCGCACTGCCGCAAGATCCCTTGCAATATGCGTCCTATCCTTTTGGCTTTGCCCCGATGCAGGGCGCGACTGCGCTATTAAGAACCGGTCCGAAGGCACAAACCCACATTGCCGAGCTTGAAGAATATGACCCTCACGTCGTCGGAGAAGACGATGAGGGCTTTTTGCTGATCCGTTTGGCGCTCTGACGGGTTGTGTTTCCTGCGCCCGTTGCCTATATCAGACCCCGAGAGGTTGGCGCGGGCGAGCGCCTCGCCAACCTGGTCAGGTCCGGAAGGAAGCAGCCACAACGAGCCCCGCTTGGGTCGATGTCCAACCTCTCACTTAAACTCCCGACATTGAATTGTTGCGAACAGGCCTAGGCAATCAACCGTGGCCAGACAGCCGAATTGCGCCGGGCAAAGGCACCGATATGGCCAACCTCGGACAGTCCGAACTCGGCCGGAGACAACAAATGGCGGCGTGCGTTGGGCCCGTACAGATCAGCCAGCCGCCAGACCGCGTTCTTTGGCACCAGATCGTCATCCTCAAAGCTGAACAGATCCACTGGTGTGTCTGACTGTGCCCAGCGGGCCTCGGGCAAGGACACGCCAATTTCGGGCAGGTAGTTGCGCGGCGCAGTACACCAGCGGCGCCACTGCCAATAGACGCTAGCAGGCAGGTTCGATCCGAATCCTAGTGCCTTGCCCGGCAGGTAACCCAGCGCTTTTACGGCCAGGGGCGCGTGTCCGTACCAAAACAGCAAAGCCAACGCCCGATAAGGCCAGGGATGGTCCGACACAGTCACCGGCCCGGCGCAGACGCAGATCATACGGTCGATCTGATCAATATCGGGTTGAATCGGCCCCAGCATACCGCCGACGGAATGGCCGATGCTCCAGTGCTGCGCGTCGGGGTATCGCCTGCGCATCTCGGCCCGAGCCGCAGGCATGTCGATCAGCGCCCAATCCGCCATCGTGGCCTGAGCTGACTTCAATGGCTTGCTCTGCGAATGACCGAAATCGCTGTAATCATAGGTCAGACAGGCAATGCCATGTTCCGCAGCCAACCAGCGTGCGAAATGCTGATAATAGTCGCGCGGCACTCCGGTGGCGCTGTGGATCACCACTGCGATCCCAGGTTCGGCCACCGGCAGGTACAGCCGAGCCGACAGTTGGGTCGAACCAGAAGGAAACTGAAAATCCTCGGTTAAAACAGCTTGTGCGGTATCCAGCATGGCGCCCTCAATCTGAACCGATTAGTTCACCACCCCAAACGGCATCTTTTGCCACCCTAAGTCAATCCTGTTTCCGCATGACCACGCGTCCACTTTGCCCTACCAAAAGGCGGCTTGACTCAGGTCACTCCTACCCGCTAGCGATTGGGTGATGGTTCTCGTCCCCGGTCCCCGGGGCGGGATGAAAAGGGAACACGGTGCGGTTCTGCCCGGAAAACCGGAACGAACCAAGGCCGCGACTGCCCCCGCAACTGTAAGCGGTGAGCAATGCCGAAACACCACTGGCCGCAAGGCTGGGAAGGTCGGCAACGCAACGACCCGCAAGTCAGGAGACCTGCCATCGAACAAGAAACCGAAACTCGGACGGGGTGTCCGGGCAGGTCGTCAGCACGCTGCCACACCTGATCCATGCCCCCGTTCCACGCGCGGAGGGCGCAATATGATCTGGAAGACAAAGACACACCAATTTACCGCAACCGTTTGCCAACGCACAGGAAAAACCTGCCCGGCGCTGGCACAGATGGCGCGCGCGATCGTGCAGGCGATGGATGCTGCCGTTCCGGCGACGACGCCTGATTTTGAGTTCGACGGCAGCACTGAGCTGGCCTATTGCACGCAAGGATGCAGCGCACGGTTTCGCGCTCAAAAAGACCTGATCCGGGTCTTTTGTGGATCAAGCGAGGATGCGCCCCTCGAGTCGCTGGATGTTTTCGCAGATATGATGTTCGGCCCGGATGTGACCATGCGCCCCGCAGGCATGCTAACCACCCCACCCTGCGCCATGCTTGAGGTCACAGCGATCCCGCCCAACCCGGTGGCACAGGCAGAACGACAGGTGGCGCTCTGATCTAGTCGCGCGTCCGCCCAAGGGCTGCCCATTTCATCTGGCCGTCGGTCTCGACGGCGCAGGACCGCACCGCACGCAAACGGGTCAACGCTGTCTCGGGGTCTTCGCCATGCTCGACCATAAGGCGCAGCACGATCATCCCGGACCGGCCACAGCCGCCCCGGCAATGCACCAGCACCCGCCCCCCGCGGGACAGAATATCAGTCGCCGCAGGGCTGACACTGCCCCACGCCGCGTCAACCTCAGGAGGCGGCGTACCGAAATCCGCAACCGGCAGATGCACCCATTCGATATTGAGTGCGTGCAGGTCTTCGCCAAGCCCACTTGCGCCCTCTTGCAGTATTTCGACCTCGGTGGTCATCGAGATCACAAGATCCGGCTGCCAGTCGCGGATCGTTCCCAAGTCCCGCGTATACCCGCCACCGCGCCCCGGAAGGGGCGACAAGGCAACGGTGCCGTTTCCAATCTGAACTGAATGAAGTGCGAACTGGCTCACTACGGACCCTCCCTGATACTCGCTTCTAAGGCGTGCAAATTGTGCTGCAAACCGAAATTCACCCAAGCCTGCTGTGGACGCGGGCGGCAGGGGTCTCTACGCTGCATCGGAACCCGAATCCGACAGAGCAGATATGAACGACACGCCCAGCCCCGCCTATCAAGTTCTTGCCCGCAAATACCGCCCGGAAACCTTTGCCGATCTCGTCGGTCAAGACGCAATGGTGCGCACGCTGAAAAATGCGTTCGAGGCCGACCGGATCGCGCAGGCTTTCATCATGACCGGCATTCGCGGCACCGGCAAAACCACCACGGCACGGATCATCGCCAAGGGCATGAACTGCATCGGCCCCGATGGTGAAGGCAAGCCAACGACTGAGCCCTGCGGCCAATGCGAACATTGCGTGGCCATTATGGAAGGCCGCCACGTTGACGTGATGGAGATGGACGCCGCCAGCCGTACTGGTGTGAACGATATCCGCGAGATCATCGACAGTGTCCGCTATCGCGCCGCCAGCGCGCGCTACAAAATCTATATCATCGACGAGGTCCACATGCTGTCGACCAGCGCGTTCAACGCGCTGCTCAAGACGCTTGAAGAACCACCCGAGCATGTGAAGTTCATCTTTGCCACCACCGAGATTCGTAAAGTGCCAGTGACGGTTCTGTCGCGCTGCCAACGGTTCGACCTGCGCCGGATCGAACCCGAGGACATGATCAGCCTGCTCGGCAAGATCGCGGCGGCTGAAAACGCTCAGATCGCGGATGACGCGCTGGCGCTGATCACCCGTGCAGCCGAGGGTTCGGCCCGGGACGCGACCTCGCTGCTGGATCAGGCGATCTCGCACGGTGCGGGTGAAACCAGCGCCGATCAGGTCCGCGCGATGCTGGGCCTGGCTGATCGCGGTCGGGTACTGGACCTGATGGACATGATCCTGCGCGGGGACGCTGCAGGCGCACTGACCGAGTTGGGCGGGCAATATGCCGAAGGAGCCGATCCGCTGGCCGTGCTACGCGATCTGGCCGAGATCACCCATTGGGTCTCTGTGGTTAAAATCACGCCAGACGCAGCCAATGATCCCACCGTTTCGCCGGACGAGCGCGCGCGTGGTCAACAAATGGCCGAGGCCCTGCCGATGCGCGTCCTGACCCGGATGTGGCAGATGTTGCTTAAAGCGCTCGAAGAGGTCTCGGCGGCCCCAAATGCCATGATGGCAGCTGAAATGGCAGTGATCCGACTGACCCATGTGGCTGACCTGCCCAGCCCGGAAGAGTTGATCAAACGTCTGCAAGACACGCCCCCACCGCCAAATGGCGGACCCGGTGGCGGGATTCCGGCGCCATCGCATGCCGCGGTTCAGACGCAAGTGCCGGTGTCATCTTCTTATTCAGCTCCCGCCCATGGTGGCGGCAGCGGCGCTCCCAGCGCGGCGTTGGCGCAGGATGTGCAGGCCGCCCTGGCACGTTATCCGACCTTCGATCATGTGGTCGAACTGATCCGCGCAAACCGGGACGGCGTGCTTCTGGATGAGGTCAAGCGGTCTTTGCGGCTTGCAGCCTATCAACCCGGGCGTATCGAATTCCAACCGACCCAGCGTGCCTCGGCCCAGTTGGCGCAACGTCTGGGGACCGCCCTGCAGCGATGGACCGGCAACCGCTGGGCAGTCACTGTCGTCAACGAAGGCGGTGGCGAGACGATCTATGAAAAGGAAAACGCGGCTGAGGAAGCATTGAAGGCAGAAGCCCGCGAACACCCGCTGGTGCAGGCGGTTCTGGCCCAATTCCCGAAGGCGCGGATCAAAAGCATCGAAACGCCAGAGCAACGCGCAGCCAAGGTCGAAACCGAAGCCCTGCCCGAGGTCGAAGACGAATGGGACCCGTTCGAGGAAGACTGAGCCACTTCAACACACACACCCGAAATTCTCCCGCGCCCGCCACGGGCCATCGGCTGACGCCGATCGCCATGAGCGGCCTTGGGCCCGGCAGCGCGGGCTTTGTCCGCGCTGCCGGGCCCAACGGGAGGAAAGGTCTTTCAAAGACCTTGACGACGGGCGGGAGCAACCCCACCCCCTTGTGCCACACGGGTACCGCCCGTATTTAGGCGACAAAGCGATACACAGGAGAATACCGATGCTCAAAGGACTCGGCGGTCTGGGCGACATGGCCAAGATGATGAAATCCGCGCAGGACTTGCAGGCCAAGATGACCGACATGCAGGAAGAGCTGAACAACATGATGGTCGTTGGCGAATCCGGTGCAGGACTGGTGAAGGCCACCGCCACCGCAAAAGGTGAGCTGAAAGGTCTGGACATCGACCCATCGATCTTTAACGGCGACGACAAGGAAGTGGTCGAGGACTTGATCCTGGCCGCCATCAAGGACGCACAAACCAAAGCGACTGAACGCGCACAGGCCGAAATGGCGAAGCTGACCGAAAGCATGGGCCTGCCCGCAGACATCAAGCTGCCGTTCTGATACACCCTCCTGACGGATCATCGGCCGGGCGCCCCTGCCCGGCCCATTTGCAGGAGCGCCCTCGGTGAGTTCGAACAGCGATATCGACAACCTGATCGATCTGATGGCCAAGCTGCCGGGCCTAGGCCCCCGCTCGGCCCGCCGCGCGGTTTTGCACTTGATCCGCAAGCGCGCCCTGCTGCTGACACCCCTGTCGGACGCCATGCAGCAAGTTGCCATCACCGCCCGCGAATGCCTGAACTGCGGCAACGTCGGCACCACCGATATCTGTGACATCTGCGACAGCGAGGACCGCGCGACCGGAGAGCTATGCGTGGTCGAAGACGTGGCCGACCTGTGGGCAATGGAACGCGCAGGCGTATTCAAGGGCCGTTATCACGTTCTGGGCGGCACGTTGTCGGCACTGGACGGTGTCGGCCCGGACGAACTTCGCATTCCTCGCCTCAAGGACCGCGTGACAGCCGAAGGGATCACCGAGATCATCCTCGCCCTGAACGCCACCGTCGACGGCCAGACCACCGCGCATTATATTGCCGATCAGTTGGAGGGACAGGTCCGCCTGACCTCGCTGGCGCAAGGCGTGCCGATTGGCGGAGAGCTGGATTATCTGGATGACGGGACGATCACGGCTGCGTTGAGGGCGCGGAAAGAGCTTTGATCTTGTCAGGTGTTCCGTTTGACAAGTGCTCAAGCTAATTTCTGGTGATATTGCATTGCACCAACCATTCATACGGCAGAACATTGACCGCGACGTTGTTCGGCAGTTGATAAAATGACATGCTCCGATAACTCCAAGCATATGGAACGCAGTCTTTTAGGGCTGCTGCATGTAAATAGAACTGAAACTCTCTTGGCGCATTTCGAAGCGTTTGAAAGAACGAATTCCTAAACTCTACGTCCGCACCGAAGGCATTGATTTCTCGGGCACGTAGAAAGCTTGTATACGACCCGACAAACACGCCTGAAAGGCTCATAGCCATGACAATAAACACCGGCAGGGTCACTTGGGACTTGAAACCAAGCTTACTTAAGAACGCACCAACAAAAAAACCAAAAAAACCGCCGAGAAACACAAAAGCCAACCAAAATGGGGCACCCAATCGACCGTTCCAAATCGTAATAAATGCTATTGGCTGAAAAACACCTCCGAACAGGAATAGAGAAGTCATAGAGTATGCGAAAACGCTGAATAGCGCGGTGAGCAACAGCTTCATCGGCTCCAAGTCACTGTAATTTCTTACAAAGAAGTTATACCTTTGTAATTCAATAAAAAATTAATAACGTCAATAGAACCCTATTAGTTTGAGAGTTGTTTGATGACCCGCCTTCTCGCCCTCACAATCGCCGCCTTCACCGCAACTGCAGCTTGGTCGCAGGAACTCATCGACAAAGGCTTTGTCGAAGGCTGGAACATCATGATGGACCCCGCGCTTGGAAATGGGTGCCTGATCCAGACGATCTATCAGGATCTCTCGGTGGTGCGTATCGGCTATGACGCGTTGGACAATCGCGGGTATTTCGCCGTCTACAACAAGGCCTGGGGCGATATTGAGCAGGGTAAGAGTTACCCAATCCGCTTCGAACTCGATGGTAAAAGCTTTGATGCCACTGCCATCGGCTTCAATCAGCGTGACGTGCCGGGCGCGACAGTGTTCTTTACCGACCGCAGTTTCGTCAACGCCATCGCGCAGAACAAAACCATGACCGTCTATAACCCGGCCGGTGAGGTGGTGATGGCGATTGATCTCAAGGGCACCGCCAAAGCGCTGGACTATGCCCGCGACTGCCAGAACCGGAAGCTCTAACGAATCGGATCGAACAGCGCGTCCTTGGCTGTGCAATCGCGGATAACGTCGCGGCCACAAGGCACTGGATTAAGGTCGCGCGACAGGCACAGACGGACCTCTTCAATATAGCCCTGCTTGCAGGTGATTGTGATCATGTCCCGCTCTAAACCGGGATTGGCCTTCAAAAACGCCTCTTCGACCACCGAGGCGGGTAACTTGACCGATGTCTCCAATTGGCGGAACACCTGCGGACGCACAACTCCGTCATAAGCCTGCCGAGACAGCGCGAAATAGTCGGGCGCGGACAGCCCCGAACAGGTTCCGTGCTTTTTCCACTGGTGCCACGCCAAACCCGAAGAGCCCTGAATATCCGTCATTTCGCGTGTCATGCGGCGCGTTGGCGGTGCCTCAGCCGTGCGACAGAACGCCGGCCAACCCTGGTGATATTGCGGCCACAACCCATGCAATATCCAACCGTGATCACGGCGCGCATCGCATTGGTCCGACCCGCGCGCATCGCCTTCGCGGGCGCACCAGTTGGGCGACCAGCTTAACGACAGAACGTAGTAGTCGAACTCGCCAGCCTTCTCTCCGTCTGCCAGTGCGGCGACCGCGCTCAAGACCCACAAAATCACCCAGCGCATTCGCCTCTTCCCTTCTTGCCTTGCCGCGACTATATAGGCCCCAAGTTCCCCGACAACGGAAACCTGCCCCAAAACCACGGGGCCGCCGAATTCCGGCGACGGGACAGATGTATTTATAGGAGACGGGCTGATGGCAAAACCGCTTATGGCCAAGGCAACAGCCGTATGGCTGGTGGACAACACCACGATCAGCTTCAAGCAGATCGCGGATTTCGTGGGCATGCACGAGCTGGAAGTGCAAGGCATCGCTGATGGCGACGTGGCCGTGGGCGTGAAAGGGTTCGATCCCATCGCAAACAACCAGCTGACCCAGGATGAGATCGACTCGGCGCAGGGTAACCCGCTGCATAAGCTGAAGCTCAAGTTCAACCCCGCTGCCAGCGGTGAAGAAAAACGTCGTGGTCCGCGCTATACCCCGCTGTCCAAACGGCAGGACCGTCCGAACTCGATCCTGTGGCTGGTAAAGTTCCACCCCGAGCTTAGCGACGGTCAGATCGCCAAGCTGGTCGGCACCACCAAGCCGACCATACAATCGATCCGCGAGCGCACCCACTGGAACATTTCGAACATGCAACCGATCGACCCGGTTGCGCTGGGCTTGTGCAAGCAATCCGAGCTGGACGCCATCGTTCAGAAAGCCGCGGCCAAGAAGGCAGCCGAAGGTGGCGTCATGAGCGATGACGAACGCCGCAAGCTGGTTTCGACCGAACAGTCGCTGGAAATGGACGCAGCACCCAAGATCCCGACCGCCATCGAAGGTCTGGAAACCTTCTCGCTGTCTGACGAGCCTGTGGAAGAGAAAGAAGAAGAGCCGGTCATCGACGCCGACAGCTTCTTCAACCTGCCCAAAGGCGGGACCGAGGACGAAGACGAAGACGATCTGCGCCCCTAAGGCACAGATGGCCCCGGTCCGAACAGGCTGGGGCTTTTTTCCCGCAGGGGTTCCATGCTGACCATCTTGTCCAAAATCTTTGGCCCGCACCGCGCCGTATCGATCTATGCTTTTTTGAAGACATGGGGTTTGTTGGCGGTTGCAATCGTCGGCACCATCTCGATTGCTACCGCATTGCTGGTTTTCAATGACAACGGCGCGCACGAACATGACTCGTACCTGACCGTTTCGGTTCTGTCGGCAACCCCCGTGAACGGTGACTTGAAGAACGGTGTCATAGCCTCGATTCAATTGCCGGATGGGTCGGCCACCTCCATCAACGAACCCAAAGAGCATGTCGCACGAACAGTAGGCACCACAGCCTGTGTTGAAAAACGTGTCTACGTAAACAGCGGAGAGGCACGGTACAGGTTCAAATTGCCGAGCCTGTGCGAGGCCAACCAATAAGCAAAACCGCCCGGAGGTATCTCCGGGCGGTTTTTCCTTTAGATCATCTGAAACAGAATACCAGCAATGATCGCCCCGGTAATCCCAAGCCCCAGATAGGTGGCAAAGACCCGTGGTTTGACCAGTGACCACACCGCTGCCATCGCAGGGATCGAGCTGACCGCACCCGCGATCATGAACGACATCGCGGCCCCCGCACTCATCCCCTGCTCCGTCAGCCCCGCCAGCAGTGGCGGCGCGACGTAGGAATTCAGATAGGCAGGCATCCCAACCAACGCCGCGATCACGATGGGTACGACACCTTCGCCCCCCACCACGCGGGCGATCAGATCGGCCGGAACATAGCTGACCAACAGCGCCTCTAACACATAAGCCAGGGCCAGCCATTTCAGCAGGAACAGCCCGTTGTGAACGAATTCCGACCGGAACCTCTGACGACGCTCAGCTTCCTGCCAGAATCTCCAGACCGGTTTGTCATCCTGTTTTGGGCCACCACAAGCGCTGCAACCGGCCGGTTTGTAGTCGCGCAGCGGTTGGGCAAAGGCGCCCGAGCGCATCAGGCCGCGCACAACGAAACCGCCGAACAGACCCAGCGCCACCGCAGCAACCGCCTTGCCTATCGCAAAGGGCCATCCCAACGCACCGGCGGTGATCAACAGGGTTGGCGGGTCAATCAACGGAGAGCTGAGCCAAAACGCCATCACCGCAGACAGGGGCGCACCCAGCGCCAGCAATCCGGCAATGAACGGGATGACCTCACAGGAACAGAACGGCGCCAATCCACCAAACACCGCAGCAAGGAAGATCATCCGCGTCTCGCGCCCTTCAAAGGCGCGCGCGACCATCACTTCGGCCCCGGTCGCCTTGAGGTAGGACAGCAACAAAACGGCAAACAGGATATACTGGCCGGTATGGATCAGCGCCTTACCAGCAAATGTCACGACTTCAACCCAGTTACCAGGGTCCAGAACAGCCACGGCGGCCAGGATTGCAACGATCAATGCCCAAGGGGTTTTGATCAGATCAAGCGCCTTCACGGGCACTTTGGGATTTTGCGTCAGTTCAGCCATCGTTCGCGGCCTTTCCCACTTCGTCCGCGCAGCATTCGGCAAGGATGAACTGCGCCAGATTTCTCAACTCGTCATAGCAGGCACGGTTGATCGTGCTGCGCCCGACTTTCTCTTGCTCCACGACACCGCCCGCGGCCAAAAAACGAAGGTGATGCGCCAAAGTTGACGGTGCTATTCCCGTCCGCCCTTGAATTTCACCAACCGTCAGGCCCGCCTGCCCGGCGCGGACCAAAGTTCTCAGAACCTTCAACCGGGCCTCGGACCCCATGGCCGAAAATCCTGCTGCAGCAGTTTCCCACATATTCGATTCTCCATTAAACTAGATTTCTAGTTATTTAGGTTAATTGAAACCCACCGTCAAGCACGGCAACGCGGGAATTTTTGGAAAAGTCATAAGTCCAGATTGCTCATCTTTTAGGTCCACCCTATAAGACCTCATGGCAATATCGGTCGACACATTCTTTCTTGAGCTGAACGGGCAAGGTACGCTGCAGGCGCAGATCCAGCAGATGATTGCCGAAGGCATACTGTCCGGCAGGTTTCATGTCGGGGAAAAGCTGCCCTCATCACGCAAACTGGCCGCCCATCTGGGTGTCAGCCGAATTACGGTGACGCTGGCCTATACCGAACTGCTGGCCAATGATTATCTGACGGCAAAGGGACGTTCGGGCTATTTCGTCTCGCAAAACGCACCGGTGCCGCCGAAATACACCCCCCTTCAGCGTGGTGCCGAAACCGTGGATTGGGATGCTGCGCTGGCCCGCCGATTCTCGGGCGGGGACATGCTGTCGAAACCACGGGACTGGCGCAGCTATCGCTATCCATTCATTTACGGGCAGGCGGATCGCAATCTTTTTGACCACGCCAACTGGCGCCTGTGTGCCGTACGCGCCCTTGGGCACAAGGATTTCGAATCCCTCACCACCGATTACGTGGATCAGGATGATCCGCTGCTGGTCGAATTCATCGCCCGTCACACCCTGCCCCGCCGCGGCATCGCCGCCCGCCCCGAAGAGATTCTGATCACCATGGGCGCACAGAACGCGCTGTGGCTGGCCTCGCGTATCTTGCTTACCCACAATCGCACCGCGGTGATCGAAGACCCATGCTATTACTCTCTGCGCAGCCTGCTAGAGCATTGGGATTGCGACGTGACTCCGATACCCGTCGACCGCGACGGTCTGCCCCCTGAGACATTGCCTGACACCGCCGACGTTATCTTTACGACGCCCAGTCACCAAAGCCCAACCACTGCAACTATGCCCGTTGAGCGTAGGCACAAATTGCTGGAACGCGCGCATGACCTGGACGCGATGGTGGTCGAAGACGATTATGAATTCGAAATGGCCTTTCTGGGCGCGCCCTCTCCGGCGTTGAAGTCGATGGACCGCGATGGCCGCGTGATCTATGTTGGCAGCTTTTCAAAATCGCTGTTTCCGGGATTGCGCCTGGGATACATGGTCGGCTCGGAACCTTTCATCCGCGAGGCGCGGGCGCTGCGTTCGTTGGTGTTGCGCCACCCGCCGGGGCACATCCAGCGCACCGCCGCCTATTTCCTGTCATTGGGCCATTACGACGCGCAGATCCGACGCATGTCCAAGGCTTTGGCGCGCAGGCGCGAAGCCTTGGACCAAGCGATCGACAAACACGGGCTGACAGTGGCCGGGCGTGGCATCATGGGCGGATCATCCCTGTGGATGTCTGCCCCTGAACACGTCGACACAACGCAACTGGCCCACACGCTGCAGGGCCAGAGCGTTCATATCGAACCCGGCGCGCCGTTCTTTTCGGGGCCGGATCAGCCGAAGAATTTCTACCGTATCGGCTATTCCTCGATCCGGCAGGACCGTATCGAACCGGGTGTGAAATTGATCGCAGAGGCCATCCGCGGCTGTTAGCGCCATACTGGACATATTCCGCAAATCCATCTGGCCCTAACGCAGCCTTCCCCCATAGGTCAAAACCGTATGCAAAGGCGGGGCACCGGGCCCGGCCATTCCACACATGCGCGGAGATCACACACATGAAAATGACGACTGAAGAAGCATTCGTTAAGACGTTGCAGATGCACGGGATCGAACATGCGTTCGGTATCATCGGCTCGGCCATGATGCCGATCTCGGATATTTTCCCGAAGGCCGGAATTTCGTTCTGGGACTGTGCGCACGAAGGGTCCGGCGGCATGATGGCCGACGGCTACACCCGCGCGACCGGCAAGATGTCGATGATGATCGCGCAAAACGGTCCTGGGATCACCAACTTTGTAACGGCTGTTAAAACCGCATACTGGAACCACACGCCAGTACTTCTGATCACACCACAGGCCGCGAACAAAACCATCGGTCAGGGCGGTTTTCAGGAGATGGAGCAGATGCGCATGTTCTCGGACTGCGTGGCTTATCAGGAAGAACTGCGTGACCCGTCGCGTGTCGCCGAAGTTCTGAACCGGGTAATCCTGCAGGCCAAGCGTGCCTCGGCACCGGCTCAGATGAACATCCCGCGCGATATGTGGACCCAGGTTATCGACATCGAGCTGCCGAAGATCGTTGAATTCGCTCGCACCGCAGGCGGTGACGAGGCACTGCAGGAAGCGGCTGACATTCTGTCGGAAGCCAAGTTCCCCGTCATCCTGAACGGCGCTGGCGTTGTTCTGTCCGGCGCGATCCCCGCATCTGCCGAGCTGGCCGAACGTTTGACCGCACCGGTCTGCGTTGGCTACCAGCACAACGACGCCTTCCCCGGCTCGCACCCGCTGTTTGCCGGTCCTTTGGGCTATAACGGCTCGAAAGCTGGTATGGAGCTGATCGCCAAAGCAGACGTCGTACTGGCTCTGGGCACCCGTCTGAACCCGTTCTCGACCCTGCCCGGCTACGGCATCAACTACTGGCCGACCGACGCCAAGATCATTCAGGTTGACTTGAACCCTGACCGTATCGGCCTGACCAAAGATGTCACGGTTGGCATCGTTGGCGATGCCAAGAAAGTTGCCGAAGGTCTACTGGCCCGTCTGGGTGATCATGCTGGTGACGCAGGTCGAGAAGATCGCAAAAACACCATCGCCACCACCAAATCTGCTTGGGCGCAAGAGCTGAGCTCGCTGACCCACGAGAACGACGATCCGGGCACCACCTGGAACGAGCGCGCCCGTGCCGCCAAGCCCGACTGGATGAGCCCGCGCATGGCGTGGCGCGCAATTCAGGCGGCGCTGCCGACAGAGGCAATCATCTCGTCCGACATCGGCAACAACTGCGCCATCGGCAATGCGTATCCGTCGTTTGAAGAGGGTCGCAAATATCTGGCTCCTGGCCTTTTCGGCCCCTGCGGCTATGGCCTGCCAGCGGTTATCGGTGCCAAGATTGGCTGCCCCGATGTTCCGGTTGTCGGTTTCTCAGGTGACGGCGCATTCGGCATCGCAGTGAACGAGCTGACGGCGATTGGTCGCGAAGAATGGCCTGCTGTAACCCAGATCGTTTTCCGCAACTATCAGTGGGGCGCGGAAAAGCGTAACTCGACCCTGTGGTTTGACGACAACTTCGTGGGCACAGAGCTGGACCAGCAAGTATCGTATGCGGGCATCGCGCAAGCTTGTGGACTGAAGGGCGTTCAGGCGCGCACACAGGACGAGCTGACTGCGGCGCTGAACCAGGCGATCATCGATCAGAAAAACGGCATCACCACGCTGATCGAAGCGATGATCAACCAGGAATTGGGTGACCCGTTCCGCCGCGATGCGATGAAGAAGCCCGTCGAGGTCGCTGGTATCGACGCTGCGGACATGAAGCCCCAGGCCGGAGCATAATTACGTGAAGCCCCTGCGCCAAATACTTGGGGCTGCGACCAGTTCCAAAAAGATCATCGCCCTTGCTGAGGGCGATGATCCACGTGTGGTGGAAGGTGCGCTGAAAGCGCGTGCCGAAAATGCCGCCGATATCATCCTTGTGGGCGATCACGCCAAGATCACCGCCTTGCTGGCGGAAAAAGGCGGATCCGATGTGGACGGGATTACCATCCATGACCCCGCGACATCCCCCCATACGGATCGGTTCGCCACGACCTATTATGAGCTGCGCAAGCACAAGGGCATGACGCCCGAGAACGCGCAGAAACTGATCAGAAGCCGCCTGAACTATGCCGCTATGCTGGTCCACCTGGGACTGGCTGATGGCACCGTCGGAGGGGCGGTAGAAACCACCTCGGACACTGTGCGCGCCGCTTTGCAGATCATTGGCAAAGCCCCCGACGCCCATATGGTGTCCAGCTTCTTTTTGATGATCTATGACCGCGACCACCACGCGGTTCAGGGTGTTCACATCTTTGCCGATTGCGGTCTGGTTGTTGATCCCGACGAACGGGAACTGGCCGAAATCGCGCAGGCATCGGCGGCGTCGTACCACGCACTGACCGGCCAAGAACCCCGTGTTGCCATGCTGTCCTTTTCCACAGGCGGCAGCGCCAACCATCCCAAAGTTTCCAAGGTGGTCGAAGCCACCCGGATCGCCAAAGCCGCAAGCCCGCATCTGCTGATCGACGGAGAGCTGCAGTTCGATGCCGCCTACGTGCCCGAAGTTGCCAGCAAAAAGGCCAAGGATTCGCCGTTGAAAGGGCAAGCCAACGTGTTTGTCTTCCCGAATCTCGATGCCGGGAACCTTGGCTACAAGATCGCACAGCGTATTGGCGGGGCCGAGGCCGTCGGGCCGGTTCTGCAAGGACTGGCGAAACCAGCAAATGACCTGTCACGCGGCTGTTCGGCAAATGATGTTCTGCACATGATTGCAGTGACCGCTGTTCAGGCCCAGCACGACGATGCCGAGCCCGAGACATGCTGATCCGGAACCAGCATAACTTCGGCGGCATACTCGCCGATGACGCCGCTGCGTCAGGAAGGACCGTCGAATAAATGCTGGCCATGACCCAGATTTCAAATCTTGTCGGTGTAAACGCCACCCAAAAGGCCCGCACCCTTTTCCCGGGCATTCTGGTGGCGATCATCGTTGCCGTATCTGCCAAATTCCTGTCTGAGCATTACGCGACGCCAGCCATGCTGATGGCTCTACTTTTGGGCATTGCGCTTAGCTTTTTGGGGGAAGAGGGTAAAACCGTCCCTGGTATCGGCTTTGCCGCAAAATCGCTGCTACGCCTGGGCGTGGCGCTGTTGGGTGTTCGGGTTTCAATGACGCTGATGATGGGGCTGGGCTGGGACCTGATCGCTCTGGTCGTGGGCGGGGTTCTAGCAACAATTGGCTTTGGCCTTCTGGTTGCCCGATTCTTTGGCCACAAATGGCGCTTTGCCTTTCTGACCGCCGGTTCTGTCGCGATTTGCGGGGCCTCTGCCGCGATGGCCATCAGCGCCATTCTACCCAAGGATGAACGATCCGAAGAGCGCCTGATTTTTACCGTTCTGGGCGTCACCGTTCTATCGACCATTGCGATGATCGCCTATCCGATCTTAGTGCGCATTCTGAGTATGAGCGATGTCGCAGGGGGCGTGTTTCTGGGCGGTACGATCCACGACGTGGCGCAAGTGGTCGGCGCAGGCTTTTCAATCTCGGAACAGACCGGCGATACTGCAACGCTGGTGAAACTGATCCGTGTGGCGATGCTGGCCCCGGTGGTTCTGGTCGCGTCGCTTATCATCCGAGGCGTTGCTGAAATGGATGAAACCGGCAAACGGCCCCCGATCCTGCCGGGCTTTGTCCTTGGATTTCTTGTTCTGGCTGCCGCCAGCTCATTCGGCCTGATCCCGCCTTTCATCACTGAACTGCTAAGCCAGGCATCGCGGTGGCTGCTGCTGATCGCCATCGCGGCGGTGGGCATGAAAACCAACCTGAAACAAATCCTTTCGGTCGGCGGCGCTGCCATCGCCCTGATCGTCGTAGAAACTCTTTTCATTGCAGGAATTATCCTAGCCGGAATAACTTTCCTGACCTGATCCGCCCCGACAGAAGGACGCCAGATGACCATCCAGCAACCGAAGATAGACACCAGCCCTAAAGTCTCGGACGAGGTTCGGCGCACCACCTGTTACATGTGTGCCTGCCGCTGCGGCATCAACGTTCATATGAAAGACGGCAAGGTCGCCTATATCGAAGGCAACCGCGACCATCCAGTGAACAAGGGCGTTTTGTGCGCCAAGGGCTCGGCCGGGATCATGCAGGTCAACGCGCCGTCGCGGTTGCGCAAGCCGCTGCGCCGGGTTGGCCCGCGCGGCTCGGGTGAGTTTCGCGAGATCGAATGGGACGAAGCGATCAGCACTGCCGTTGGCTGGCTGAACGAGCTGCACGAAACTGCGCCGCAGAAACTGGCCTTCTTTACCGGTCGCGACCAAAGCCAAAGCTTCACCAGCTTCTGGGCGCAGAATTTCGGCACCCCCAACTATGCGGCCCATGGCGGGTTCTGTTCCGTCAACATGGCGGCGGGTGGCATCTACACCATGGGTGGCGCGTTCTGGGAATTCGGTCAGCCCGACTGGGATCACACCAAGCTGTTCATGCTGTTCGGCGTGGCCGAGGACCATGACAGCAACCCGATCAAGATGGGCATCGGCAAGATCAAAAAGCGCGGCGCGCGGGTGATCGGGGTGAACCCGATCCGCTCGGGTTATAACGCTGTCGCCGATGACTGGGTCGGGATCACGCCGGGCACCGACGGGCTGTTCATCCTGTCGCTGATCCACGTGCTGATGAAGGCGGGCAAGATCGACCTTGATTACCTCAGCCGCTACACCAACGCGCCGGTTCTGGTGAATGCCGCCGAAGGCCCCGAGAAAGGCCTGTTCCTGCGCGACGCCGATGGAAAACCGCTGGTGATCGACCGCACCACAGGCGAGCTGACCGCCTTTGACAAACCGGGTGTGCGACCTGACCTGTCGGCGACCTACGAAAAAGATGGCGTCACCCACCGCCCGGTCTTCCACCTGATGGCGGACAAATACCTCAGCGACGACAACGCGCCCGAGGCCGTGGCCGAACGCTGTGGCATCCCGGCGCAACGCATCCGCGCCATCGCGGCCGAAATCGCCCGCGTTGCCTTTGACGAAGCGATCGAGCTGGACCACGAATGGACCGATTTCCGGGGTGAGAAGCACTCCAAGATGATCGGTCGTCCGGTCAGCTTCCACTCGATGCGCGGAGTTTCGGCCCATGCCAATGGGTTCCAGACCTGCCGCGCGCTGCACGTGCTGCAAATCCTGCTGGGCACTGTCGAAGTGCCCGGAGGTTTCCGCTTCAAACCGCCTTATCCTAAACCGGTCGAGGCGCACCCGACACCGCATGGCGACCGCCGTCCGGGCCGACCGCTGAATGGGCCGCATCTGGGCTTTCCACGCGGTCCCGACGATCTGCTGCTGGACGATGACGGCAGCCCCATTCGCATCGACAAGGCGTTCACCTGGGAAAACCCGATGTCGGCCCACGGGCTGATGCATATGGTGATCTCGAACGCCGCTGCGGGTGATCCCTACAAGATCGACACGCTGTTTATGTACATGGCAAACATGTCGTGGAACTCGTCCATGAACACCAAAGGCGTGATGGAAATGCTGACCGCCAAGGATGATGACGGAAATTACGTCATTCCGAACATCATCTATTCCGATGCCTATTCCTCGGAAATGGTGGCCTATGCCGATCTGGTCTTGCCCGACACTACTTATCTGGAACGGCACGACTGTATTTCGCTGCTGGACCGCCCGATCTGCGAGGCTGATGCCGCCGCCGATGCGATCCGCTGGCCGGTGATCGAACCCGACCGCGATGTGCGGGGGTTCCAGTCGGTGCTGATCGAACTGGCCAACCGCATGAACCTGCCCGGCTTCACCAACGAAGATGGCAGCCCGAAATGGAAAGATTACGCTGACTATATCGTAAACCACGAACGCCGCCCGGGCATTGGCCCGCTGGCCGGATTCCGTGGCCCCGATGGTGACAAGGAAGGGCGTGGTGAGGTCAACCCGGAACAGCTGAACCGCTATATCGACAACGGCGGCTTCTATGTCGCGCATATTCCCGAAGGTGCGGATTACTACAAACCTTGGAACGCAGCCTATCAGGACTGGGCCGTGGGCATGGGTATCTATGACAGCCCGCAACCTTACCTGTTCCAGCTTTACTCGGAACCGATGCGTAAATTCCAACTGGCGGCCGAAGGCCATGGTGAGAGGCAACCACCCGAGCATCTGCGCCAGCGCATCAAGGACACGATGGACCCGCTGCCGATCTGGTACGAGACCGATCAACAAGGCAACGAAGGTTTCACCGTCAACGCCCTGACCCAACGCCCGATGGCAATGTACCATAGCTGGGGCACCCAGAACGCCTGGCTGCGCCAGTTGCACGGGCGCAACCCTCTTTATGTCCCGACCAAACTGATGCGCGAGCACGGGTTGCAGGATGGTGACTGGGCCAAGGTCAGCTCGCCGCATGGGGCAATCACGGTGCCGGTCATGGAAATGGCAGCGCTGAATGAAAACACCGTCTGGACCTGGAACGCCATCGGCAAGCGCAAAGGCGCCTGGGCCCTGCAAGAGGACGCGCCCGAGGCCACCAAAGGCTTCCTGCTGAACCATCTGATTCACGAGCTGATGCCGCCGAAAGGCGATGGCATGCGGTGGGCCAACTCCGACCCCATTACCGGTCAGGCCGCCTGGTTCGACCTGAAGGTCAAAATCGAAAAAGCCGAAGCCCCGGGTGACGCCGAAAGCCAACCGGAATTCGATCCTATAAAATCGCCGGTGGGAACCGGCCCGAAAGATCTGGCGTGGAAGGTAGGCAAATGACCCAACTCCCCCAATCCACCGAACGTAAGATGGGTCTGGTTATCGACCTGGACACCTGCGTTGGCTGCCATGCCTGCGTGATTTCCTGCAAAGGCTGGAACACCGAAAACTATGGCGCGCCGCTGTCGGATCAGGATGCCTATGGCGCCAATCCGTCGGGCACCTTCCTGAACCGTGTGCATTCCTACGAGGTGACACCGGATGAGGGTCACGCACAGCTGATCCATTTCCCCAAATCCTGCCTGCATTGCGAAGACGCGCCCTGCGTCACCGTGTGCCCCACCGGGGCCAGCTATAAGCGGGTCGAGGATGGCATCGTTCTGGTCAATGAAAGCGACTGCATCGGCTGTGGCCTATGCGCGTGGTCCTGCCCATATGGCGCGCGCGAGCTGGATCAGGCGGAAGGTGTGATGAAGAAATGCACCCTGTGCGTTGATCGCATCTACAACGAGAACCTGCCCGAGGTGGATCGTGTCCCCTCTTGCGTGCGCACTTGCCCCGCCGGGGCCCGGCATTTCGGTGATCTTGGCGATCCTGACAGCGACGTCAGCAAACTGGTGGCTGAGCGTGAGGGCATGGACCTGATGCCGGAAATGGGCACCAAACCCGTCAACAAATATCTGCCACCCAGGCCCAAGGATCAGATCGAGGATCAGATCGACATTCTGGCCCCGCTGCTGGCCCCGGTCGCCGAAGAACCCAAAGGATTCCTTGGCTGGCTCGACAAAACTCTGGAGAAGCTCTGATGCATCCCGCACCTTCCGTCATCGTCTTCACCACCCTCTCGGGCCTGGGTTTTGGCCTGCTGTTTTTCCTCGGCCTCGGCTTGCCCGTCGTCACCGGCTGGGTCGCCTTTGCGCTTTTTGCCATCGGCTTTGGTCTTTCCGTCGGCGGCTTGCTGGCCTCGACCTTCCACCTAGGCCACCCGGAACGCGCGATGAAGGCTTTTACGCAATGGCGGTCAAGCTGGCTCAGCCGTGAAGGCTGGTGCGCAGTCATCGCCCTGGTCCTGATGGGGCTTTACGCCATCGGCGCGGTGTTTTTTGGGCAGCGCTGGGGCGCTCTGGGCATTCTCGGTTCCTTGTTCTCACTGGCAACAGTGTTCACGACATCGATGATCTATACCCAGCTCAAGACCATCCCGCGCTGGAACATGAAGCTGACACCCGCCATGTTCCTCAGCTTCAGCCTTGCGGGCGGGGCGCTTCTGTCCGGGCAACTTGCTTGGGCGATGCCGTTGTTGTTGATCGCCGGCGCGGTGCAACTGATGTACTGGCGGCAAGGGGACAAGGCCTTTGTCCAATCCGGCACTGATCTGGGCACCGCTACAGGCCTGGGCGGCCGCGGTTCGGTTCGGGCGTTTGAACCACCCCATACCGGCACCAACTATCTGCTGCGCGAATTCGTCCACGTGGTCGGGCGCAAACACGCAGAAAAGCTGCGGATCATCTCGTTCACGTTGGCCATTTTCGTACCGCTGATCCTGTTGATGCTGCCATTCCATCACATACTGGCATTGCTCGCCGTCCTATCCCATCTGACCGGCGTTGCAATTTCCCGATGGCTATTCTTTGCACAGGCCGAACACGTCGTTGGACTGTACTACGGAAAACGATAATAAAAGGGGGCTCTCAGCCCCCTTCTTTTTTAGCCTGACAGGCCAATCCGTCTTTTCCAAGGGATTGCCAACCGGTGAAAACATCCGGCCAGGCCTGGCTCAAATCAGACCGGCATGGGCCATTGCGGCATCAATGGCGGCCTTGGTGCTGTTTTCCAGCGGTGTCAGAGGCGAGCGGACCTCGTCACTGCACAGACCCAGTTTGCTAAGCGCGTATTTTGCCCCGACCAGACCCGGCTCGAGGAAAATCGCCTCGTGCAGGGGCATCAGGCGATCCTGATATTCCAGCGCCTTGGCAAAATCGCCTGCCAACGTCGCCTGCTGGAACTCGGCGCAAAGTTTCGGTGCGACATTCGCGGTCACCGAGATGCAACCAACACCGCCATGCGCGTTAAAGCCCAGCGCGGTCGCGTCTTCGCCGGACAGCTGGCAGAACGCGGGCCCACAGGCCGCACGCTGCTGGCTGACGCGCGCCAGATCACCAGTGGCGTCCTTGACGCCCACGATGCGCGGCAGTTCAGCCAGTTCACCCATGGTTGCCGGGGTCATGTCGACGACCGACCGACCGGGGATGTTGTAGATGATGATCGGAATATCGGCGCAATCATGCAGCGCACGGAAATGTGCCACCAGACCCTTTTGGGTCGGCTTGTTGTAATACGGCGTCACCACCAGTGCTGCATCGGCACCGATCCGTTCTGCGAATCGCACAAAGCGGATTGCCTCAACCGTGTTATTCGACCCCGCCCCGGCGATAACCGGAACACGACCGGCGGCCGCTTTGACCACCTCTTCCACAACGGTTTCATGCTCTTCATGACTAAGGGTCGGGCTTTCACCGGTGGTGCCCACAGGAACCAGCCCGGTCGAGCCTTCCTGAATCTGCCATTCCACCAAGTGTTTGAGCGTCTTCAGGTCCAACTCGCCGTTTGAAAACGGTGTGACGAGGGCTGGCATTGAGCCTTTGAACATGACACGCTCCTTAGTGTGCAGTTTGTGTTTTTTGTGCCCAAGGATCGTCACAATCATGGCGATGTGAGTTGATACCGTCGGCACAAGGTTTATCCTGAATGGCTCTATCCTTGGTTGGTTGGGAAATGCAAGGCATGACACGCGTTCTAGCGCTTTTGATAGCAATGATTCTTGGGTCAATGGGGCAAGCGCAGGCCGACTCGGTCGGTGATCTGCGGGCCGGGATGAACGAAATGCGTAAGGGCGACTGGAATGCCGCCCTGCGGGTTTCGGGCAATCGGGGGTCGGTCAGCCGCGATATCATTGTCTGGCACTGGCTGCGCGAAGGCTATGGCAGCTCTGGCGATGTGCTGGTGTTTCTGGAACGCCGACCGGATTGGCCGGGTCTGGCCTGGCTGCGGCGCAAAAGCGAGCCGGTCTTTACCGGGGCTGATCCCGATCGGATCTTGAAATTCTACGCCGACGTACTGCCGCAAACCGCCGAAGGGGCGCTGAACTATGCTGTCGCCTTGATGGCCAAGGGGCGCGAAGGTGATGCCGAGGCTGACATTGTAGCTGCATGGCGCACCATGCCGATGGGTAAGGGTCTGCAGAAGAATTACCTTGAGAATTTCAGCAAACTGCTGAAACCCCACCACGCGGCGCGGCTGGACCGGATGCTGTGGGACAACCACTTGGTCAGCGCGGGGCAGATGCTGCCCTTGGTCAGTGCCGATCAGCGCAAGCTGGCCGAAGCGCGGATTGCCCTGCAAAAACGCCTGCCCGGCGTCGATGGCAAGGTTGCAGCCGTTCCAAAATCCCTGGCCGACGCGCCTGGATTGGCCTTTGACCGTTTTGTCTGGCGCGACCGGAAAGAGTTGGACGACAGCGCAATTGAACTGATGTTGGCACGCTCGACCGGGCCTGAGGCGCTGGGTGAACCTGACAAATGGGCCGAGGGCCGCCGCCGTCTGGCCCGGCTTGAGATGCGCAATGGCGACGTGAATCGCGCCTATCAGATCGCCGCTAACCATCACATGACGCCGGAAATGGGTTATGCCTATGCCGATCTGGAATGGCTGGCGGGGTTCTTGGCCCTGCGCAAGCTGAACGATCCGGCCACGGCCGTGCGGCATTTCCAGAACTTTTCAGGCGCGGTGCAGTCTCCGATCTCAAAAGGGCGCGGCGGATACTGGCTAGGTCGGGCCTATAGCGCGCAAGGCGATGCCGACAAAGCCTATGAAGCTTATGCGATGGGCGCGGATTACCAGACGTCGTTCTATGGCCTGTTGGCGGCTGAACGCATTGGACGACCGTTTGACAGCGAATTGGCCAACCCTCGCCGCGCGCCGCATTGGAAACAGGCCGAGTTTGCCGACTCCAGCGTGTTGGAAGCCGGGCTGCTGCTGTTGCGTGCGGGCGAAGACAACCTGTCCGAACGCTTCCTAACCCATCTGGTAGAAGAACTGGATCAGGTGCAGGCGACGCAATTGGGCGATCTGGTGATCGAACTCAAGGAGCCGCATCTGGCGGTGATGATCGCCAAACGGGCGGCGAAAACAGGTGTTGTTCTGCCCGCCGCCTATTACCCGGTGCATCCGGTGGCCGATATGGGCTTGCCCATGGCGAAAGAGATGACCTTGGCCATCGCCCGCCGCGAAAGCGAGTTCGACCCGGTGGTGATCAGCGGCGCGGGCGCGCGCGGGCTGATGCAGGTGATGCCGGCCACGGCGCAACTGGTAGCTAAGGAGCTGGGAATTCTCAGCGGTCACAAGACAATCAAGCTGACCTCGGACTGGCAATACAACGCCAAGCTGGGCGCCAATTACCTGTCCGGGCTGGCAGAGGATTTCAACGGCAATGTGGTGATGATGGCCGCAGGCTATAATGCCGGGCCGCGCCGTCCGATATCGTGGATGGATCGATATGGCGATCCCCGCGCCGGTGAGATTGACGTGGTCGATTGGATCGAGACGATCCCGTTCAGCGAGACGCGCAACTACGTGATGCGTGTGGCCGAAAGCCTGCCAGTCTATCGTGCGCGCCTGGGTCAGCCCGCTCTGCCGATTCCCTTCTCGCAGGAATTGGTTGGCTCAACCTTGGCGGCGTTCGCGCCATAGGGTGAACAGACCCGCCGCCACGACCAAAGCTGCGCCCAGAACGACCTCTGGCCGCAGCGCCTCGCCAAAGACCGTGATGCCCAAAATCGTACCCCAGACCAGGTGGAAATAGGCAAAGGGCTGCACCGCGCTGGCCTCGGCCATCTCATAGCATTTGATCAGCAACCAGTGGCCTAACACGCCGCTGACACACAACACCGCCATCCAGACCCAGTCCGGGCGGGCCATCGGCTCCCAGAACCACATTCCCACCGAAGTCATCGCAACAGCACCCGCAATTCCGGTCCAGAAAAAGCTGGTGGCCGCGTTGTCCTTACGGGCAGCGAACCGGGTCAGTAGACCATAGAGTGCAAACATCAGCGCGGATATGAGCGGAACGATGGCCCACGGGTTGAACACCCCGACCCCGGGTTGCAGGATAATCAGCACTCCGATGCAACCGACACCAATAGCGGACCAGCGTCTCCAACCTACTTTCTCACCAAGCACCGGTCCGCTTAAGGCTGCGACCAGCAATGGATAGCAGATAAAAACAGCCATTGTGTCGATCAGGCCAAGAACGGTGAACGCAAACACTGCCACGCAAATTTCTGCCGCCAGCAAGACGCCACGAAACACCTGTAGCCCAAACTGGCTCGTCTGCGCTGCGGCCCGTAACCCGCCCGGCGCGCGCGCTGCCAGCGCAATGACAAACGCGGCGAAGAACCAGTAGCGGATCATCACAACCATGTAGGTGTTGTAGGTCCCGGCCAGATGGCGCGAGATACCGTCCTGCAAGGCAAACACGATGGTGGCCGCGATCATCAGGCCAATTCCGGCCCGCACGTTATTCTGCTGCGTCATGGCTTGCGCGCCCGGGTCATATGGCGCTTGCGGCCATAGCCGGGGGTTCGGGCGACGGTAAAGCCCGCCTCTTCCAGCCCGCGCCGCACAAATCCGGCGGCAGTGTAGGTGGCTGCCGTGCCCTCGGCTGCCGTATGATCCGCCACCTGCTGCATCAGATCAGCCCCCCACAATTCAGGGTTCTTTGCCGGGGAAAACCCGTCCAGAAACCATGCATCTGCCCGACCAGCCCAGTCAGGCAATGTCTGACGAGCGTCGCCCTCGATCACTTCAAGGCGCAGGGTCCCCAGATCGCACCCGCCACTCTGCCACTGCGCCAGAAAACGGTCGCTCCACGGTGTCAATTCGGGGAACGATGCCATTGCGCGGGACATGTCCTCGGGCGTCATCGGAAAGGCTTCGAAACTGGTGAAGGTCAGGGGCGTGGTTTGGCCAGATTTCTCCCATTCCGACCACACAGTCAGCATGTTTAGACCCGTGCCAAAACCCAGCTCGGCGATACGAAACCCCGGCGCAAATCGCGCGGGCAGATCATTACCCGCCAGAAAGACATGCCGCGTTTCCTCCAACCCGTTCTGCAACGAATAATAAGGATCGTCGAAACGGTCCGAGACCGGGATCTGATCCTCGGTCCATGTCAGTTCGGCGCGCTGGTCTGCCATCGGGGAATCCTGTAGCTAAGCGGCGCGACACTGAACAAGGATAAGGGGAATGGCAATGGTCGATGTAACGGTGCGTGGCGCGGGCATCTTTGGCCTGTCCATTGCCTGGACCTGCGCCCGGCGCGGCGCCAAGGTGCAGGTTGTCGATCCGTTCGGTCCCGGATCAGGCTCCAGCGGTGGTCTGGTCGGCGCGTTGGCCCCGCATGTGCCCGAAAACTGGAACGCCAAGAAGGCTTTTCAATTCGACAGCCTGATCCTGGCCGAACCCTTCTGGAAACAGGTCGAAGCCACCGGCGGGGTTTCCGCCGGGTATGCGCGTCTGGGCCGGTTGCAGCCCGTCACTGACGCCCGCACATTGGAGCTTGCCCATGCCCGCGCGGTTACGGCGGACAAGCTGTGGCAGGGTCACGCCGAATGGCGTGTTGTTGCGACTGACACGCTTGGGTCATGGTGCCCACCCAGCCCAACCGGTTTCGTGATCCACGATACGCTAAGTGCCCGGATGCACCCCCGCCGCGCCTGCGCTGCGCTGGTTTCTGCGCTTGCGGTGATGGGTGTCGAGGTGGTGACAGACGCGCCGAACAAGGGGCAGGTTGTCCATGCCACTGGTCTGGCCGGATTACTGGAACTTAGCCAAGCCTTCGGCAAGATTGTCGGCAATGGCGTCAAGGGACAGGCTGCGCTGTTGCGGTTCGATGCTGGGGAAGTGCCACAGCTGTTTGCGGATGCGATCCATATCGTCCCCCATGCGGATGGCACACTGGCGATCGGCTCGACCTCGGAACGCGAATATGATGACCCGGCCAGTACGGATGCCGCGCTGGATGATGTGCTGGACCGCGCCACCCGCGCGGTGCCTGTATTGCATGGGGCAGAGGTCATCGACCGCTGGGCCGGAGTGCGCCCCCGCAGCAAAAGTCGTGCACCGATGCTGGGGGAACACCCGCTACATCAGGGGCAGTTCATCGCCAATGGAGGCTTCAAGATCGGCTTTGGCATGGCACCCAAAGTGGCCGAGGCCATGGCCGATCTGGTTCTGGACGGACGCGATAACATCCCCGACGATTTCCGGCCCGAAGCCTCACTCTGACCGGGCAACAACTTCGGCGATCATACATTGCCGCCCATCGGGGCCGCTCACCCACAGGGTTTGCCCTTCCCGGCACAAGGTCGCGGTTTCAAAATGGATCAACGGCGCGGTTGCGCGGAATGAGAACCGCGCCAAAGGCCCCATCAATTCTTCGGCAAACAACATCAGCAGCTGCGCCAGCAGCGGGCCATGCACGACCAGTCCGGCATAACCTTCGACATCGCGGGCATAATTCAGATCGTAATGGATACGGTGGCCATTGAAGGTCAGCGCCGAATAGCGAAACAGCAAGGTGGAATCGAACGTGACCTCGTTCCGGTCGGTTTCATCGGTGCGCGCCGTGGGTGGGGCGGGCTTGACCTGATCTGGCGAAGGGTCCTGACGGTACACCAGATCCTGCCATTCGGTCAGACAATGGGTATCCCCCTGCCAGATTTCATGCCGTAAAGTCACAAATCCCAGCGGCCCGCTGCGCCCGTTTTTCGAAGCTGAACTATCGCAGGTCGACCGACGCTTTGCGCTACGGCCTGCGATTAAGGGCGCATTGAATTCCAAGCGTCCCCCAGCCCACATCCGGCGCGGCAACCCCATGTCGGGGATCAGCCCGCCAACCTTGGGGTGACCATCACGACCCAATTCGGACGGCGGGCGAGGCGACCAGAAATAGAGCTGATGAAAAAACGGTGGCAGCGGCGTTCCGTCGGTCACCGTCCCCTCCTGCCCCAGCGCCACCTGAAATGCTGCGGCGCGGGTCGGGTCGATCAAATCGGTCTGAATTTCCTCTGCCATGGCCGTAGATTAGGCAGCCCGACCTGTGTGAACAAGCGTTAGAACCCCGCCTCGGCCCGCAGCTTCTCCATCAGGGTCCGCAAGCTGCTTTCATAGCGGTCGCTGGTCAGTTTTCCATTCTCATCAAACTCGTTTGAACTGTTGGCCAGATGAATCTCCGGCCCTTGCAGGATGCGCGGCTGGAACGGCACCATATAGCCACGCAACACCATCTGCGCGCGCTCACCCCCGGCACGACCCGCCGCCGCAGACATCACGGCGACCGGCTTGTCAGCCCAGGGGCGGCCCTCGGTTCGGCTGACCCAGTCCAGCGCGTTTTTCAGCACGCCTGACGGGCCTTTGTTGTATTCGGGTGTGGAAATGATCACCGCATGCGCCTGCGCGATCTGATCGGCCAGAGTTTGAACAGGCGTGGGAATGCCTTCACCATCCTCTAGATCGCCATCATAGAGCGGCAGGTTCAGGTCGGCTTCGATATGGGTGCCGGGGTCGAACAGCCGCGCCGCCTCGCGCAGAAGTTTGCGGTTGGTGGCGCTTTGACGCAGCGAACCGGACAGGCTCAGAAGGATTGGTGCGGACATTGGGGAACTCCGGTTTGGGTTTCCCAATAGCTAGCCCAAAGCACGCGCGCACCAAAGCCCATGTGACGCGCAGTCAATGTGCGAAAAAGGGGCACCCGCAGGTGCCCCGTTTCGTCAGGTTTGGCCGCTGGGGACAATCTCCATATCAACCCGGCGGTTGCGGGCCTTGCCTTCGGGCGTCAGGTTCGACGCAGCGGGGCGGTTTTCCCCCAGCCCGATAGTCGTGAGACGGGCGCTGCTCACCCCATTGGCCTGCAGAATATCTGCCACGGACCGTGCACGGCGTTCGGACAGGGCCTGATTATAGGACGCCTCGCCATCGCTGTCGGTATGGCCGATGACCTGAATGTTCGAGTTCGGATACCGCGTCAGGTTCTGCCCTACCCGCACCAGATCGGCGCGCAGCGCCGGGCGCACGGTCGCGCTGTCAGTGTCAAAGCTGATATCATTCGGCACGGTGACGATCAGGCGATCTCCGGCATTGGTGACGGTGATGCCCTGATTGGCCAGCTGCTGACGCAGTTCCGCCGCCTGCTTGTCCAGTTGGTTGCCGACCAGACCACCACCTGCAGCACCGATGGCACCACCTGCCAGCGCGCCCAACAGCGGATCCGAGTCGTTTGCAATGGCGCCAACTCCGGCCCCGACCAGACCGCCCAGAATCGCACCCTGTCTGGTGTTCTGATTGGGGTCGGATGGCAGGTTCAGCGTGCCAGGGTCCGTACAGGCCGCCAAGACCAGAGCCGAGGATAGCCCGGCAGACAAAACAAATTTGGAAATCGTCATGATATCACCTTCTGCTCCGGCGCCCGTTCTTCGGGCGCGTATTGTTTGGCGCAGTATATCGCGTTGCCCGCAGGTGGGCTCAAGCAACAATCAAGTGAAATCGGCAAATACCTGCCAATTACGACGTACCTGTGGGGACATCCCAGTGATTCTGTTCCTGCCAGATCGCGCGCAACGGCTCACCCTGCCCGCAAAAGTGATCGTCAATCAACTCGCAGGCCCAGATACGGTCGGTACGGAAATGGCGGAACCCGTTCCGCAACTCGCACCACGCGGCCAGCATGGTGCATTCGATATGATAGATCAGCGCAACGGGCCGGACGATCCGTTCGGTCCGATCTTCGTTGGCGTTGACATAGGTGATGCGGATTTTGCGCTCGTTCCGTATGGCCTCGCGATAGTTCACAACCGGTACGCAACCCTTTTCAGGATCGTCCATCGGCGCGCCCCATGGGGCAACCTGCAACCAGTCTGTCGGCACGCGCAACGCCTCGATCTTGCGGCACACACGGTCGGCGGCCTGCTGCAGCGTGCTATCCCCAGTCCGTGCCAGCATCGACAGGCCGACCCACAAGGCCTCGACCTCTTCGGCATCGAAATTCAGCGGTGGCAGGTCATAGCCGCGTCGCATCAGATAGCCGACACCAGCCTCTCCCTCGATCGGGGTGCGTTGCGCCTGAAGGGCCGCAATGTCGCGATAGACGGTGCGCGCGGACACCTCCAGCTTTTCTGCCAACATCTCGGCCGTCACCGGCGTTTCGGCTGAACGCAAAATCTGGATGATTTCAAACAGGCGTGTCGAACGGCGCATGGGGGTCTCCGATTGATCTGCTGACACACTAGCACACCCCCCTGACAGGGTGGTGTCAGGAGTGATGGGCCAGACTTGGGATCAGTTGAAAGGAGAATTCCCATGCCAAGCCGCGACAATCACGTGATGATGACCCTGAAATTGGACCGCTGGGCGCAGGATCACACCCTGCGTGCCTTTGAAATCGAACGCGAAATCATGGCCGCTCGCCGACCTTGCGCCCCTAAGAAACGAGCGAAGCGGTTTTCACTGGGCAATCTGAAACTGTTCTGGACCAGCACGGCTTAGGATCAGAAACCCGCCTTGGCGCGAAACTTCATTGCAACCCCGCCTTCGGGGCTTTTCAGGCGTAGCTCTTCGGAATGCAGCATCAGGCGCGGGAATTGCCGCGCCGCACCTTCGGCATAGAACGGGTCACCCAGGATCGGGTGACCCAGCGCCTGCATATGTACCCGAAGTTGGTGCGACCGGCCGGTCTTTGGAAACAGCCGCATGCGGGTTGTTTCGCCTTCATGCTTGACCACGCGCCAGTCGGTGACGGCCGCTTTGCCGGTCTCATGACACACCATCTGAAGCGGGCGGTTGGGCCAGTCCACGATCAGCGGCAGATCGACGGTTCCAGTCTTGTCCTCGACCCGCCCCCAGACGCGCGCCACATAGGTCTTGCGGGTCTGACGATTTTCGAACTGCATGCTCAGATGCCGCTGGGCGTGGGGTGTCTGAGCAAAGACCATGACGCCGGAAGTGTCCCGATCCAGCCGATGCACCAACAGTGCTTGCGGAAACGTCGCCTGAACCCGCGTCAGCAAGCAATCGGCCAGATGCTCGCCCCGCCCCGGCACGGACAATAAGCCCGATGGCTTGTTCACCACAATTAGCTGCGCATCCTCGTGCAACACGTCCAAGGGGGTCATCGGGGGATCATAGGTCTCGCTCATGCGCGCCTGCCTATCGCAGCGCGCGACCTCCCGCAACGTCGCGCTTGCCTGAACGGAACGGTTCAGCAACTCTCGCTCCAATACGGAAGGAGAGACCATGCACCCCACGATCAAACACATGCAAGAAGTGGTGGCCAAGGGCGATGAAAGCCTGATCCACGAGTTGTTGGCCGAGGATGTGCGGTTTTCACCGCCCACCTATTACAGCACCTGGACAGGGCGCGCACCGGTGGCGGCGGTACTGGGACACGTGGGGCAAGTGTTCTCGGACTTCCGCTATCGCCGTGTGATGGGTGCGGGCAAGGACTGGGCGTTGGAGTTTCAGTGTAAGGTCGGTGACCTGGATGCGGTGGGTGTCGATCTGATCACCCTGAACGATGATGGGCTGATCCAGGAATTCGAGGTCGTCATGCGCCCCCACAAAACCATCGGTGCCCTGCGCGAGGCGATGATGGCGCGGATTATGACCGATGCGCGGTTCCTAGAATTCAAGGACGCGCTCAACTGACCATGCCTTTTGCCCCGGATCAGCTGTTGCGCGTGCCCTTACTGCCGGTTCTGGCGATGCAGGGCCTGTCGGTGCGCCGCAACGCCCAATTGCTGCCGGAACCAATTGGCCCGCGCGAAGGGCGCGAAGGGCGTGGACCCCGGTTGCGGTTGCTTATCACGGGCGACAGCTCGGCCGCCGGGGTCGGTGCGGGGACACAGGCGCAAGCGCTGTCCGGGCATCTCGTGTCCCGACTGGCCAGTCACTACACGGTCGAATGGCGGCTTGAGGCCACCACTGGACACACAACTCTGGATACGATTGACCGATTGCGCGGCCTGAGCGGCCAGTTCGACATGGCAGTGACAGCGCTCGGTGTAAATGACGTGACGCGCGGCGTGACGTACAAGCGCTTCGTGGACCGCCAGACCCAATTGTTGAAGCATTTGACCGGCCCTCTGGGCGTAAAACGATTGGCCGTCACAGCGGTACCGCAGATGAACCGGTTCCCGGCCCTGCCGCAGCCGCTGGCCTGGGTCTTAGGCCATCAGGCAAGACGGTTGGATCAGGGCCTACGGCATGTTGCGGCCAGCTTCGCGCAGGCGCGGTATCTGGCGATGGATCTGGCCGACGATCCGGCACTGGTCGCGCTGGACGGATATCACCCAAGTCCAAAAACCTATGCGATCTGGGCCGAAGAGGCGGCCCGTCTTCTACGTCAAGCCTGAGCCCGCATCTGCCGGATCATCGGAATCGAATACACCACCAGAGCCGTCCAGATCAGAGGAAATGCAATCAGGCGTCCTCGGTCAATCTGTTCACCAAACACGGTAATGGCGGTGATGAAAATCATGGTCGGAGCGATGTATTGCAGAATACCCATGGTCGACAACCGTACCAGCTTGGCCCCATTGGCATAAACCAGCAGGGGCACCGCCGTCACCACCCCTGCCGCAGCCAGCAGCAAGGTGTCCGATGCACCCACCCCAAAATTGCCAGTACCTTTCACACCCAACCACGTGACGTACATCAACGCCGGGATCAGCAGGATCAGGACCTCAAGCAAAAAGCCTTGGTTGGGGCCAATGGGCAGTGACCGCTTGAAAAAGGCATAAAATCCCCACGTTACCATCAACCCCAGTGCTGGCCACGGCAGGCTACCAGCCTCGATGATCAAAGCCAGCACTCCAAGGGCCGCAATCGCCACTGCCATCAGCTGCGTTTTCGTCAACGGCTCGCGCAGCAGAACCGCGCCCAGCGCAATGCTGAACAACGGGTTGATGTAATATCCCAGCGCTGCATCCAAAGCCCGGTCATTGGCAATCGACCAGACATAGATTGCCCAATTCACCGAGATCAGCGCTGCCGTCAGGCAAGCCATCCCTAACATCTTTGGGTTTACCAGCGCCGCCTTCAGATCCCGCGTACGCCCCAGCGCCACAAGCAACAACCCGGCCACAGGCACCGACCAGATGACGCGATGCGCAACAATCTCAACCGGGCCAACGTGCGACAGTGCCTTCATATACAGGGGCAAAAATCCCCACAGGACATAGGCCGTCACAGCCAGCGCAAGCCCTTTGGGTGTGTCTGCATTGTTCGATGGTAGGGGGGCGTCTGCCACGGCGGGTCTCCGACTGATACCGTATTTCTCTACGGCAAATCAGACTAGCTTGGAAACCGCGAAAACTGTGAAGAGGGTCATCAGGAAATCTGATACGTCGTGCCAATACAGGCAGGCACCAAAATCGAGCGGGGCGCCACAGCGCCCCGACAATTTGATTACACCTTAACGCGCTCGGATTTCGGGTCATACATCGGCTTCAGCGAAGCCTCTGCCTGGACCTTCACGCCGCACACGTCGATCTCATAAGTCGAGGCCAGCACATCTGCTGCCTTCTCACCCTCACACGGGACATAGCCCAGACCGATGGCACCACCCAACGTGTGGCCATAGTTCCCCGAACTCAGATAACCCACATATTCGCCATCCCGGATAATCGGTTCGTTGTGGAACAGCAGCGGTTCGGCGTCGGTCAGTTTGAACTGCACCAGGCGATTTTTGGGCCCGTTTTCCTTGCGCGCAATCACCGCCTCGCGGCCGATAAAGTCGCTGCCCTTGTCGACCTTCACGGCAAAGCCCAGGCCCGCATCGACCACGTGATCCTCACAGGTGATGTCATGGCCGAAATGGCGGAAGCCCTTCTCGATCCGGCAGCTGTCCATCATATGCATGCCACACAGTTTCAGACCCATGTCCTGCCCGGCCTCATGCATGGTTTCAAACACGTGCCCTGCCATGTCGGATGAAACATAGATTTCCCAACCAAGCTCACCCACATAGGTCACGCGATGCGCGCGGGCCAGACCCATCCCGATCTCAATCTCTTGCGCGGTGCCAAACGGGTTGATTGCGTTCGAGAAGTCGCTTGGCGAGACCTTTTCAAGCAGCGCGCGCGCATTCGGGCCCATAACGGCCAGAACGCCCTCGCCCGCGGTGACATCGGTGATGACCACGTTGAAGTTGCCTGCGTGACGCATCATCCAGGTCTGGTCCGCCAGACGGGTCGCCGCCGGAGTGACCACAAGATAGGAAGTTTCCGTCAGGCGGGTGACGGTCACGTCCGCCTCAATCCCGCCGGTGCGGTTCAGAAACTGAGTATAGACGATCTTGCCATTCGGCACTGAATAGTCGCCACCGCCGACATAGTTCATGAACTTCTCAGCATCCGGTCCTTCGACGCGGATTTTACCGAACGAGGACATATCGTACATGCCCACATTCTCACGCACGGCGTGGTGTTCGGTGGCCGAGTTCTCGAACCAGTTTTGGCGCTTCCAGCTGTAGTGGTATTCTCGCTCTTGCCCTTCATTGGCAAACCAGTTGGCGCGCTCCCAACCAGCCAATTCGCCCATCACGGCGCCCTGTTCCAGCAGATGATGGTGGAACGGGGTCCGCCGCACACCCCGCGCGGAGGCTTTCTGGCGATAGGGATAGTGGTCGGCATAAAGCAGGCCCAGCGTTTCCTTAGAGCGTTCAAACAGATACTGCTTATTGCCCTGGAAAGGTTGCATCCGGCTGATGTCCACATCGCCCAGATCAAACGGCTTCTCGCCCGTATCCATCCATTCAGCCAGCGCCATACCCGCGCCACCGGCGGACTGGATACCGATCGAGTTGAACCCCGCGGCAACCCAGACATTGTCCATCTCGGGCGCGAGGCCCAGATGGTATGCATCATCGGGCGTGAAAGACTCCGGTCCGTTAAAGAAGGTATGGATACCGGCCTCGGCCAACATCGGCATCCGTTCACAGGCAGCTTCGAGGATCGGTTCGAAGTGATCAAAATCTTCAGGCAGCTGGTCAAACTCGAACGTGTCAGGGATGCCGTTCATCGCCCAAGGCTTGGCGTTGGGCTCAAAGGCCCCTAGCAGGATTTTTCCTGCGTCTTCCTTGTAATAGGCGCATTCATCCGGCACCCGCAGCACCGGCAACTGGGTCAACCCGTCAATACTCTCGGTGACGATATAGAAGTGTTCGCACGCGTGCAGCGGGACATTGACGCCCGCCATGCGACCGACCTCATGCCCCCACATTCCCGCACAGTTCACCACCATGTCACATTCGATATGACCCGAGGCACTGCCGTCATCCGCAACCCAATCGACACCGGTCACCTTGCGGCCCTGCTTGACGATATCGGCAACCTTCACCCGCTCTTTGACAACCGCACCGCGTTGGCGTGCGCCCTTGGCCAAAGCCAGCGCAATGTTCGCCGGATCGCCCTGCCCGTCCAGCGGCAGGTAAACCGCGCCCGTCACACCTTCGAGGTTGATATGCGGATACAGTTCCTGAACGCGTTCGTTGGAAATCTCTTCGACTTCCACCCCAAAAGCGCGAGCCATGGCGGCCTGGCGATAGATTTCTTCCTTGCGCTCTTCGGTCAACGCCACGGTGATCGACCCGCAGCGTTTGAAACCGGTGGCCACACCGGTCTCTTCCTCAAGCGAGCCGTAAAGCTCCTGACTGTATTTCGCCAACTTGGTCATGTTCGCCGTGGCGCGCAGCTGCGCGATCAGACCGGCGGCATGCCATGTGGTGCCGCTGGTCAGTTGCTTGCGCTCCAGCAGCACAACGTCATTCCAGCCTTTCTTGGTCAAATGATATGCGACCGAGCATCCGATGACGCCGCCGCCGATGATGACCACTTTGGCCTTGCTGGGAAGATCAACCATCCTGAGAATCTCCGATGTGTCAGGTTTGCGCCAAAATGCCACGGAAGATCGACGATAAATGCGCCAAAACCGTCACTGTATTGGCGATTTTCACCGTTGTATCGCGGCCCGTTTTTCCCGCCTTACAACAAAGGGCGTAACCCCGAAGAAGCTTTTGTAGACCGAGGAAAAACCGTTGGGAAAGCCGCAGGCAAGCCCGATTTCACGAACGCTCATTGTGGTGTTCAGCAGCAGGTTATTGGCCTTGGCCAGTCGCATTTCACGATAGAATCCATTGGGCGTGGTACCGAAAAAGGTTTTGAACTTCCGCTCTAGCGACCGGTTCGACAGGTGCAGCGACTCGACGATCTGATGGATTGGCATCGGGTCTTCAATGTTGGCCTGCATCAGCTTGATGCACTGATCCAGTCTGGCGTCGCCCGTCGCGGTCAGTTTCGCCCCGGAAAACGGCTGCATTGATGAAAAATCACGGATGTTTTCATGCAGCATGATATCGGCAACCGTCATCTTGGCAGGTCCCGAGATATGGCGACCGATCACCGCCAGCGCCACATCTGTTGTCGCCTCCATCCCGGCACAGGTCACCACCGCGCCCTGTTCGGTGGCAATGGACAGCTTGGCCTCGAACCGGGCGCCGCGCTCACGCAGGAACGAGGCGTTCTCCCAATGGGTCGCCATGTCACCCGTGCCGTGTTCGTTGATATAACGGCTGGCGGCCTCGGCCAGAAGGAACACCTTGGCCCCGCGGAACGTATAACTCGACACGACACGCCCCAGTGAAAGGTCAGGGTGATCCGGGTCAGAATTGCCGATCACGAACAGGTAATCCGCCTTGGGCTGCGCCGGAACGGGATCGGTCTGAACCATCGCTTCACTGCTGCTGGATATCGGGCCCCCTTTTAGTGACCGGTAGGCATAGGAGAACGGAGGCGTTGGGCACACGCGGTTGGCCAGTCGCAGAACTTCAACCAGCGAGGCCAGTTCCAACAACACATAGCCGGGTGCCACCAGGATATCGAAGTGCTGCTGTGTCTGCGGTAAGTTGTCCGAACGTGTCCGCATCGCCTTTTCCTCAGACAATCCGGTGGCCGGCTGCGCGCAGCCGGCCGGCCAGCGTTTCGATGTGATCCGGGCCAACTTCGCAACAGCCACCCACAATCGTCGCCCCCTGCGCCACCCAGGCCATGGCGTGATCGGCATAGGCATCAGGTCCAAGATCCTGACGTTGTTCCAATGCATCGACTGTGGGTGCGTCTTTCAGAAATCCTTCTGATATTCCGGTGAACCCGTTGGCATAGGCCCCGAACGGGCGGCCCATCTGCGCAATGATCGGCAGCGCCGCGGGAATCGCCTCGGGACGCGAACAGTTGATCAAGATGGCGTCGGGCGCAAAGCGTGCCACGACCGGTTCGATATCCCTCAACGGCTCGCCCGAGCGTAGGCGGGTTCCGTCCTCATCCATCACCGACAGCCCCAACCAGACAGGTTTGCCGCAGCCTTCGGTGCCGCGCAAAGCACCTTGGGCTTCCTGCACCGAACACACCGTTTCAATCAGGAAAAGATCGACGCGCGTGGCCATCAGCGACACTAGCTCCCGAAACTTATTCGCCGCATCTGTCGGGTCAGGGTTCAGGTCGGGCCGGTACGAAGCCAAAAGCGGCCCTAGAGACCCGGCAATACGTCCCTCAGTTCCCGCACGGGCCCGCTCGGCCTGCGTTAGGGCGGTGTCGATCAGGGTCGGCACCTGATCCTCCATCCCCACCCGCACCAGACGCGAGCGGTGGACGGCATAGGTGTTTGTGGTGGCGACAGTCGCACCACGACGAAAGTAGTCGCCATGTACGTCACCCACCAGTTCGGGATAGTCGATCATCACCCGCGTCGACCACAGTGGCGTGGCCCGGTCCCCGCTGCGCTTGACCAGTTCCTGTCCGATTGAGCCATCCAGAAGAGTGATATCCGCCATATCTCATCCTATTCAGGGAATCAGCACAAGTTTGCCCGCAAACGCCTTGGATTGAAAATCAGCCTGCGCGGTTGCGATGTCCTTTAGCGAATAAGTCTTTGCGATCAAGGGCATGATGCGTCCGCCATTGATCATCTCAACCAGCCGTCCGAACACCTCGAACGCCTGATGCGTACAGCCGTGAATGGTGATGTCGCGCAAATAGATATCTCGCAGGTCGGCCTTTACGATCGGGCCGGCGATGGCACCTGAAACCGCGTAGTGGCCACCCGGTTTCAACGCCAGGATCAGGCCGGGCCATGCCGGGCCGCCCACAACGTCGATCACCACGTCGAACATATCGGCTGGCAGTGCCGCATCACGGTCGAACGTATCCGCGGCGCCCTGCAATTTGACCACTTCGGCCTTGGACAGGCTGGTCACGCCCCAGACGGTTGCCCCCCGCAACACCGCCAACTGTACGGCCGCCAGACCGACGCCACCTGACGCGCCGGTGATCAGCACCTTTTGCCCCGAGGTCACACCTGCGCGGGCCAGCAGGTTCTCGGCCGTGCCAAAGGCGCAGGGGATGGCGGCGATTTCCACGTCAGACAGGGGCGAGGCGCTGACGTCATACAGATCATCCGCCTCAACCAGACAGTATTGCGCAAATGCGCCGTCCAACTCCGAGCCCAGCGCAACGAAACCGGTCGGGTGACCGGGTCTGGGGCGGGGCAGGTTGATCGGGCAGGTCACGCGCTGGCCCGGTTGGAACGCCACCCCTGAACCCACTTGTTCAACGACACCACATAAATCACCACCCTGAATGCGCGGAAACTGCAGCGCACCGCCCCAACCTCCGGCATCGACGTCCTGATCAACAGAATCCGTCGCGCCTGTCACATCCGAGGAATACCAGCCGACCCGCGTATTGATATCCGTGTTGTTTACCCCGGCGGCCAACACCCGAACCAGCGCCTGCCCCGGACCCGGTTGCGGTACCGGAAGGTCGTCGCGCCATTCCAACGCCTCGGGTCCGCCGTGTTGGGTCAGATAAACGCCGGACATGACTGTGGGTGTCGTCATCAGATACTGCCTTTATGCCTGATCGTCTGGATGCGACGGAACGGGACCCATCGGGATGATGTCATAGCGGGCGTTTAGTGCAGCCATCTTAGCCTCATCAGCGAAATCGGCGTTGGTCATAATCGAAAGTTCTGCAAGGAAACCGTCAAACCCCGAAGGCTGAAAAATCATCAGCATCCGCGCTGGTGCCCCATCGGCCACGCGACAAGCATGCGGAACCCCTGGCGGGACATGCATCGTGGTACCCGGACCGCATCGATGCCAGTCACCGTCGACATAGAAATCCACTGCACCTTCCAAGAAATAGAAGGTCTCGGCATGGGTATCGTGGCGATGAAGGCCAAGCGCGAAGCTGGCCTTCAGATTGTCTTCCATGAGCGTATAGGCGCCATTCGTATCCCGGGCCGAAACCTTTACGAACGTATGGTCGTTTTCCCAGTCATAGTTGGGACCCTCACCGGGCCCCAATTTGGAATATCGCTTGCTCATGGCTCCTCCGAAAGGGGTTAGGCGCGCAGCCGCTCGTTCTGAGGATCCCACAGCGGTTGATCCTCTTCTACCACGGCGCGGCATTTCCGGCCGTAAATTTCGACCTCAAGTTCGGTGCCGGGGTTGGCAAGCTCGGCCTTGACCATGCCCAGCGCAATGGATTTGCCAACACGGTAGCCCCATGCGCCCGAGGTGGTTTCGCCAACGATCTCACCATTCTGCCAGATGCAAGACATGTAGGGTGCGTCGCAATCGCCTGCGTCCACAGTCAGGGTGACAAAGGATTTCTTCACGCCCTGCTGTTTTTCGTTCTGGATCGCGGCCTTGCCGGGGAAATCCTGCGGCTTGTCCAGCTTGACGAACCGCCCCAGTCCACCTTCCAGCAGCGAATAGTCGGTCGACAGGTCGCCTTTCCAGGCGCGATATCCCTTTTCGATACGCAGCGAGTTCAAGGCATACATACCGAACGGCTTGGCCCCGGCATCAATGATCGTGTCATAGATGGCAGGCATATGCTCGTTCAGGGCATGCACTTCCCAGCCCAACTCGCCGGCAAAGGACACTCGGATCAAATAGGCGGGTTGCCCGGCGACGGTGGCCGCTTGGTGGGTCAGCCAACCTGTGGTCAGATCGGCATCCGTCAAACCCGACAGGATATCCCGCGATTTCGGGCCGGTGACGATCAGTGTATCGCGTGTGGTGGTGACATCCTCGACCGAAACACCAGCAGGCATCGCATTCACCAGAATATCGCGGTCATGCCATTGCGCCGTCGCGGCCGTTATCATGACGAACTCATCCTCGCCCAAACGCAGGCAGGACATCTCAGTCAGGATCCGGCCCCGATCGTCCGAGATATAAACCAGATTGATGCGGCCGACCTTGGGCAGACCACCCGCGACCAGCCCGCGCAACGCCTCGGCCGCGCCCTCGCCTTTGACCATAAAGCGCGAAAAGCCCGGCAGATCCAACACACCGCAATGGTCGCGTACAGCCTCGCATTCTTCTTTGACGCGCTGCTCCCACGGGCCCGAGCGGCCCCAGGTATGGGTGGCTTCAAGCGAGGTGTCATCGCCGGGTTGTGCGAACCAGTTGGCCCGTTCCCAACCGTTATATACTCCCATGACGCCGCCCAGTTCCTTCACCTTGGCGTGGACCGGCGACAGTTTCTTGTCGCGTGCGGCCGGCCATTCGTGTTGGGGATAGTGCATGGCGTATTCGTTGCCATAGACCTCAAGCCCTTTCTGGTTGCAGTAATCCTGATCGGTGTAATCGGTATAGCGGCGCGGATCGACGGCCCACATATCCCATTCGGTGTGACCATCGACAATCCATTCGGCCAGCACTTTGCCTGCACCACCGCCTTGCGCGATGCCGAAGGTAAAGGTGTGCGCCTCGAACGCGTTTTTGACGCCCGGCATTGGGCCAATCAGTGGCAGACCGTCCGGCGCGTAAGGAATCGGGCCGTTGATCACGCGACCAACGCCCGAGGTTGCCATCAGCGGCACCCGCTCCATCGCGTCGGTGACGATGTCCTCAATCCGATCCAGATCGTCATTCCAAAGCTGGAACGAGAAATCCTCGGGCATCGGGTCGTCTTCGCTCATCCAGTGGCCCTTGCAGTTGGGCTCATACGGGCCAAGGTTGAAGCCGTGCTTCTCTTGCCGCAGGTAGTACGAGATATCTACGTCGCGCAGCAGCGGCAGCTTCTTGCCGCCGTTTTCCTTGGACCATTCTTCAACCTCGGGGATTTCGTCGGTCAGCAGGTACTGGTGACTCATGACCATCGCGGGCACAGTGCGGCCACCGTAAGGCTTGAACCACTCACCCACGCGCTGCGCGTAATACCCAGCAGCGTTGACCACATAGTCACAGGCGATATCGCCCTTGTCAGTGTGTACGGTCCAAGTGCCGTCATCATGCTGGGTCACGCCGGTTGCCGGGCAGAACCGGATGATCTTTTGTCCCATGTCGCGGGCACCCTTGGCCAACGCCTGTGTCAACTGCGCCGGGTCAATGTCACCATCGGTCGGATCATACAGCACGCCCTCAAGATCATGCGTTTCAAGGAAGGGATAGCGTTCCTTGGCCTCTTCTGGGGTCCACATCTCCATCGGGATGCCCTGGTACAGGCCCATCGACATGGCACGCTCAAACTCCTGCATCCGCTCTTTGCTGTGCGCCAAACGGATCGAGCCGGACTGATGATAGTTCATCGGATAGTCGACTTCTTCACCCAGCCGCGCATACAGCTCGGTCGAGTACCGCTGCATGTTCATGATCGCCCACGAGGTCGAGAAGGTCGGCACGTTACCCGCCGCGTGCCAGGTCGAGCCTGCGGTCAGCTCGTTCTTTTCCAGCAGAACGCAGTCGGTCCAGCCTTTCTTGGCCAGATGGTACAGCGAGGAGGCTCCCACCACACCGCCACCGATAACAACCACGCGGGCTTTTGTCGGAAAATCGCTCATTGGTCTTGATCCTTGTTACTGTGCCCGTTGGGGCAGATCGTCTGTGATGTCATAGTAATCGCCCTTGTCAGCGACAAAGATATGCCGGGCGAGGTGCAGTCCTGTGGGCTCATCCAGTGCGCCCATGGAAATCGAAATCGTGTCTTCGTCATTGTGCTGCCAAAACAGGAACGAACCGCAGGCGTTGCAAAAGCCACGCCGAGCAATGTCCGAGGCATGGAACCAGTTCAGCGTATCGCTGGCAGCGAAGCTGAGGTTGTCCTGATGGGTCGAGGTCGAAGACCAATAATGCCCTGATTGCTTGCGGCACTGACCGCAATGGCAGGCCGAGGGCGGCGACAACTCTCCGTCAATCGTGAACGCGACCGCGCCGCACAGGCAGGAACCGGCTTGCATGTCATTACCCCCTTGTTGCGGGCGTGGAGCTGGCCCCCAGCAACACGCCATAGATGATGAAACAGGTCGCCATGACCCGGCGCACCCAGATGTTGAACACCGCCCCCAGTGCCGCCTTGCCCATCAGCGCACCTAGCAAGGTGAACCCGGTATAGCTGAGCGTGGTGATGACCAGCGCGGTGGGCATGATCACCCCCATCTGCTGCCAGATCGGCACCTCGGGCTGCACAAATTGCGAAAAGGCCGCCAGATATCCCGCCACGCTTTTGGGGTTGATCGTCGCCACGGCCAGCGCGTGCAGATAGACATGACGTGCAGGCCGTTCCGAAGCTGGCGCAGGTTTCGTAGCATTCATCCAGCCACGAATACCCACCCAGATCAGGAAACCCGCGCCCACCAGCTTTGCGATGAAGAACCCGGTTGGAGAGGCCGCGATCAGCGCGGTCACACCCAGCGCCGACAGAATCAGAAACGCGCTGGCCTGCGTCAGGATTGCCAGAACGCTAAGCATCGCCTTTGGAAACGGCAGGCTCATCCCATTCGAAATACAATTGACCGCATTCGGCCCCGGCGTAGTTACGAACACTACCCAAAACAGCGCGAATATGGTCCAGGCCTCGAAACTCATCAGTACACCGGCGGGGCGATGACCCAGATGGCCACGGCGGGCTCATCATAGGGGTTGGCCCATTGATAGGATTCATGCCTGATGCGGAAACTGTCACCCGGCCCCACCGTGAACTGGTTGGAGCCTATGGTCAGATCCAATCGGCCAGAGATCATGTAACCAACCTCTTGCGTCGGCCGATTGGCTGGTTTCTGCATGCTGGAGCGGGGCTCGAATGTGGAATGTACCATCTCGAAATCATCAGTCAGATCGGGCGAAAGCAATTCTTCGATCAACCCTTCCTCACCCGAGCCCATCGGACGGCGCGATCCGGCGCGCACCACGTAACCCTGTTCGGCCACCGGCACCGAGGAATGCGCAAACAGCATCGACATCGGCACACCCAGACACTCAGCAATCTGGCGCAGGTCCGAGATCGAGGGATCAGACATGTCGCGCTCAACCTGGCTGAGCCATCCGACCGACCGGTTCAACCGCGCTGCAATCTCGGTCAAGGTCAACCCGCGCGCCTTGCGCAGGGCGCGGATATCCGCACCAAGTGTCGCGCTGTGGGGGGCTTGGGTATTCACCAGGGGCGTTCCGATTCTTGTGAAAATTTCCTCTCCTTTTTCACGATGGCTGAGAATCATGAAATTTCCAAGAGTTTTTTCATTTCACTTGATCAGTTTGCTTGGTATGCCTTTCGCATGTGGATTGCAGTGATCTATTTATGGGGGATCAACACCCTGACACTATTGGCCTTTGGCTGGGACAAGGCCCGCGCACGACGGCGCAAAAACCGGGTGCCGGAACGCCGCCTATTATGGCTGGCCGCGCTTGGTGGCAGCCCCGGCGCAGTGGTCGGGCGATGGATTTTCAGGCACAAAACCCGCAAACGCGGGTTCTCAGTCTGGCTGTTCGCGATAACTGGCATTCAAATGGTTCTAATATTCTTGGTGGTGACCGAAGCCTCGGAAAAACTACTCTAAAAATATTATATTCACCTAAAACAATATCTAACCATATCGCCAACTGTCTGTTACAAATAGGTGTCTCTGTGCGCAGAGATTTCTATTTTTTATGCAAAGGGTTGGATGAATATGGAAAATGGGATCGGTTTCTTCGATATAGTCTGGTCAATCTTCTGGTTGTTCCTGATGGTTGCCTGGTTCTGGGTGATGATTTCGGTTGTTGCCGATGTCTTCCGCTCAAAGGACCTGAGCGGCGGAGGCAAAGCGTTGTGGATCGCCTTTGTGATCCTGATCCCCTGGTTGGGCGTGCTGTGCTATCTCATCGTGCGCGGGGATAAGATGCACCAGCACAATGTCGAGACCATGAATCAGATAGAAGAGGCGCAGAAGGATTACATCCGCTCGGTCGCGAGCGTATCCGCCGCGGATGAATTGGAACGGCTAGCCAAGCTCAAGGAGAGCGGCCACCTGACGGAAGAGGAATTCGCCGCGCAAAAGGCTAAGATCCTGGCAAGCTGATAAATCGCGACCCTTTTTGAACATCAATCAGCCGGGACATGTCCCGGCTGAACTCATCTTGCAAAGACGTCGGTCAGAATGGCGCCAAGCACTGTGGCGTCCTGATCGGTAAATGCGTCCGGCTGATTGCTGTCGATGTCGAACACCGCTATCACCTTTCCCGATGCGTCCCGCACTGGCAGCACCAATTCTGACCGGGTGGACGTCGCACAGGCGATGTGACCCGGAAAGGCTTCGACATCCGGCACAAGCTGCACTTCGCCAGTCCGTGCGGCAGCACCACAGACGCCCCGGTCGAACGGGATGACCAAACAGCCGTGCCCACCCTGATAGGGACCGATCTTTAACAAACCGGGCTGGGTCACGCGGTAAAAGCCAGTCCAGTCGAACCGGTCATCGGCGTGATGCACCTCGCAGGTAATTGTCGCCATTAGGGCAACCTGATCCGTTTCACCTTCGGTCAGGGCGGCGATGGTTTTAGCAAGCGTGTCGTAATCGGCGGTCATGATTGAGCTCTTTGGAAAAGGTTTATCCCGCAGTATGTGGAATAAACCCAAGCGTCAAACGCGTTCGATGGCGATGGCCGTGCCTTCGCCGCCACCGATGCAGATGGCAGCCACGCCGCGTTTGAGGTTCCGCTTTTCCAGCGCGTTGAGCAGAGTGACCACGATCCGAGCGCCCGAGGCGCCGATTGGATGCCCCAAAGCGCAGGCCCCGCCATTTACGTTCACCTTGTCGCGCGACAGGCCCATTTCGTGCATAAAGGCCATGGGTACAACGGCAAAGGCCTCGTTCACCTCCCACAGGTCGACGCCATCTTTGGACCAGCCGATATTCGACAGTAGTTTCTGTGCGGCCGGAACCGGCGCGGTCGTGAACAAACCCGGGGCCTGCGCGTGGCTGGCATGACCAATGATCCGGGCACGCACAGTCAGGCCCTGCGCTTCGGCCGCCTCAGCCGAAGCCAGTAGCAACGCGGCTGCCCCGTCAGAAATCGATGACGAATTGGCTGCCGTGACCGTCCCATCCTTACGAAAGGCAGGTTTCAGCGTCGGGATTTTATCTGGCCGGGCGGATTGCGGCTGTTCATCTTGGGCAAAAGTGACCTCACCCTTGCGGGTCTTGGAGGTAACAGGTGTGATCTCACCCTCGAAGGCACCACTTTCCTGTGCAGACAGGGCGTTGGAAAGCGACTGCAGCGCGTATTCGTCCTGCGATTCTCGCGTGAATTGATAGGCTTCGGCGCAATCCTCGGCGAAAGTGCCCATCAGGCGGCCTTTGTCATAGGCGTCCTCGAGGCCGTCCAGAAACATATGGTCAACCACCTGACCATGCCCAATGCGCGCACCGCCGCGCATTTTCGGCAACAGGTAAGGGGCGTTGGTCATACTCTCCATGCCACCGGCGATCATCGTATCAGCGTGACCCAGAGCAATCTGGTCAAAGGCGATCATGGCAGCCTTCATTCCCGACCCGCACATCTTGTTCAGGGTTGTTGCGGGCACCTCTTCACCCAATCCCGCCGCAAATCCGGCCTGTCGTGCCGGGGCCTGGCCCTGGCCGGCGGGCAGAACACAGCCCATCAGCACTTCGTCGACCGTATCAGCGCCTGCGCCGTGCAGCGCAGCACGAATGGCGCTCCCGCCCAATTCAGCAGCGGCAATACCGTCGAACATACCCTGAAACCCGCCGATGGGCGTCCGCGCCGCCCCCGCGATAACAACCTGTTTCATCGCGATGATCCTCCTCTTTCAGCTTTGATGGATACCGAATGGTAAGAATTGTCGTCTAGCGTATTTCTACTAGCGAGTTTCATATTAGAGGACCGTCGCGCATGGCCTTGACCAGCACAACGACCGACGCAACCCAAATTATCAAAGTGCATTCCGACCGGATTGATGCGGCCATGGCCATCCAGTTCAAGGAAGATATGCGCAATCAGGCCGAAGGCGGGGCCACGCGCGTAGTGCTGGACCTGACCAGTGTCGAGTTCATAGATTCAAGTGGCTTGGGTGCCATAGTCGCCTCGATGAAACAGCTTGGAAATGAGCGCAGGCTGGACCTGGCTGGGCTGCACCCTTTTGTTGAAAAGGTATTCCGCCTGACCCGTATGGACACGGTGTTCAAACTATATCCAACCCTTGATGATGCCCTGTCGACCTCCGCGGATTGACCTAATTGACTATCTGAATAGGCGCGATGCCCATGTACAACGGCAAGTGTTTAGATCTGAGCTTCGCAGCAACTGAGACTGAGGCCAGTGCCGGGATCGTGCAACTCAGCCGGGGGTTGGCGGCGCATGGGCTTCCGGCGCACAAGGCGGGTGATGTAAAAATCGCGCTGGCCGAAGCAATCAATAATGTGGTCGAACACGCCTATGCCGACATAACTCCGGCCAAGGTGAAGGTTCGGTGCCGCCTGCATCAGAACTGGCTTGAGATTCTGATCTCGGACACCGGCAACCCGTTACCCGGATTTCGGGTACCTGACGGCATCCCGGCATCACTGGGATCGACGGTCGAAGACCTGCCCGAAGGTGGGTTCGGTTGGTTTCTAATCCAAGAACTGACCAGCGATATCCGCTATGAACGAAGCAATGGTTGTAACCGGTTGTCGCTGCGCTTTGACTTTCCAGAGCCCGCCTGACGGCAAGAAAACGTCACAATAAGGCCCAGATCGAACCATTGTGACGCCGCAAACAAAGGGCAAAACAGTACCTGTAGCTCAGATAGCTTCCCTCGGCGCCACGTGTCACAGCCCCCACCCAGTGAACGGCGCCGAGGAACTTCCCTTTGATTTGACTGGACAACCCCGGACTGCGCGATACCTTCGGCGCGTTCAATCGGGGAATAATGTCATGCGGGATTTTCACTCACCGGGTCGATCCGAAGTTCTGGCGACCGAAGGGATGTGCGCCACGTCGCATCCCTTGTCCGCAAAGGTCGCTGTGGACATTCTTACCCAGGGTGGCAACGCAATGGATGCCGCCATCGCCGGGGCGGTGCTGTTGGGTATTTGTGAACCTCAGATGACCGGGCTGGGCGGCGATTGTTTCGTGCTGTACAACCGGGCGGGTGAGGATCAGATACGCGCCCTGAATGGTTCGGGCCGCGCGCCTGCAGCAGCTAGCGCAGAAAAACTGCGGTCGCAGGGGCTGACAAAAGTGCCTTTGAACACAGCAGACGCTGTAACCGTTCCCGGCGCCGTCGATGCGTTCTGTCATCTGGCGCAAACCGAAGGCAAACTGGGGCTTGAGGCCATTTTGCAACCCGCCATTCACTATGCCGAAGCTGGGGTGCCGGTTGCCCCAAGGGTGGCGTTTGATTGGGAAGCGGGGGCAGCCACTCTACAGGGGGCCGCGCGGACGCAATACCTGATCAATGACAGTGCTCCTAAGACTGGGCAGGTGTTTCGCTCTCGCGGGCAAGCCGAAGTCTTGCGCCAGATTGCTCGTACCGGGCGGGATGCGTTTTACTCTGGTGACATTGCCGAGGACATGGTCGCTGCACTCACCCAACTGGGCGGCGTTCACACGATTGAGGATTTTCTGGCCACCGCATGCACTGAAACACAGCCCGTCAGCGGTGACTACAATGGGTTGGAGTTGGTTGAACATCCACCAAATGGCCAGGGCGCCACGGCCATTCTTTTGCTGAATATCCTCAAGAACTTCGACCTTGCCAGCATGGACCCGTTCGGGGCGCAGCGTCTGCATATCGAGGCAGAAGCCTCGAAACTCGCCTATGACGCGCGCAACCGCTTTATCGCCGATCCCGATCATACAACACATGCGGATCGGTTCACGGATCAGGATGTGGCCGACAGGCTGGCCGCGCTAATCGACCCGAAACACGCCATGCCCGCCACCGCCCCGCTGACCGAGGCTATTCACAAGGACACCGTCTATATCACCGTTGTGGATCGGGACAGAATGGCGGTTTCGCTGATCTATTCCATCTTTCACAGCTTCGGTTCGGGGATCGCATCCGAAAAATACGGCATTCTGCTACAAAACCGAGGCGCAGGCTTTACCCTGCAATCGGGTCATCCGAATGAACTGGGCGGCGGCAAACGCCCCATGCACACAATCATTCCGGGGCTGTTGACGCAAAAAGGTCGTGTGCTGATGCCGTTCGGCGTGATGGGTGGCGCCTATCAACCCACCGGCCACGCCCGGTTTGTGTCAAATTTGACGGACCACGGGTTGGGCCTTCAGGCCAGCATTGAGGCACCGCGCGCCTTTGCCGACAATGGCGTATTAAAGCTGGAACGCGGAATTTCGCCCAGCACCGTCCAACAATTACGTGATTTAGGGCACACTGTAGAGATTCCAGAAACGCCGTTGGGCGGCACACAAGCCATTCGAATCTGTGAGGATGGCGTTCTTCAAGGCGCAAGCGACCCGCGAAAAGACGGGTGCGCCCTTGGGTACTGACGGGCCGACACCCGGCCAAGCACCCTTAGTTCAGATGGAAGTGGAGCGGATAGGCGCCGTTTTCGAACGGACCGAACATATCGGGAATATCGGGGTGTTCAACCGGCTCACCCGATTGGTCGGCGACCAGATTTTGTTCAGAAACATAAGCCACATAGAAGGATTGGTCGTTTTCCGCCAACAAGTGGTAAAACGGTTGGTCCTTGATCGGGCGGCTGTCTTCGGGGATGGCCTGATACCATTCTTCCGTGTTCGCAAATTCGGGGTCCACGTCAAAAATCACCCCTCGGAAGGGATGTTTTTTATGACGGACGACCTGTCCCAGGCCGTACTTGGCGTGTGTCTTCAGCATAGTTTATGCCCCCATTGAACTTACTACCTCTTTCCGGGCCGAAATGCCAATCATTGATCCGTAAATAAGGGAAACAGTCTGTGAACCTTTTGCTGACAGTATTCGAAATCGTGGCCCCGGTCTTTATTCTGGCGGCGATCGGTTTTGCCTGGGTCAAGCTGGGATTCGAGTATCGCCTGCAGTTCGTCACCCGCTTTGCCATGACCCTTGCTGTGCCCAGCCTGATCTTTGTGGCGCTGATGCAAACCGACATTCCGGGCGGCGATCTTTCCCGTTTTACCGTTGCGACAATCGTTGCTAATCTGGTGATGGCAGCGGTCTTCTGGCTGATCGTCCGGGGGCTGAAACTTGAACAGCGCACCTATCTTTCGCCGCTGATATTCGGAAATACCGGAAATTTGGGTCTTCCTTTGTGCATTTTCGCCTTTGGCCAGGCCGGGTTGGGCTATGCGGTCATTTTCCTGTCAGTAACAGCGTTGTTTTCGTTTACGTACGGCATCTACCTTGTGGCCGGAAAAGGCGCGTTCGGCAAAGTCGTGCGCGAACCGATGGTCTGGGCCACCCTATTGGGGGCGCTGTTTTTGTGGCGCGGATGGCAGACGCCCCTGTTTCTGACTAACACATTGGAGTTGTTGGGCCAGATGGCAGTGCCCCTGATGCTGATAACGCTGGGCGTGGCGGTCGCGCGGCTGACAACGCACCGGCTGAGTCAGGCGGTCTGGCTGTCATTTCTTAAACTGGCTGTCTGTTTCGCCCTGGGCTGGTCTGTTGCGCTGATCTTCAAACTCGAAGCCGTGGCCTTTGGCGTTCTGGTGCTGCAGATGTGTACTCCGGTGGCAGTAACCTCTTACTTGCTGGCCGAGCGGTTCGATGCCGATTCCGACGCGGTTGCCGGGATGGTCATGGTCTCAACAGCGTTGTCCGTGGGCGCATTACCTATAATTCTCGCGATTATTCTGTAACGATTGTGATTCCCTAAACGCTCAATCTGCGCTAGAATAAAGAAAAAAGGCACGAGGCACATGAGCAGAATTCTTATCGTACTCTTCGGGGTGCTGCTTTTGGCATCCTGTGGTGGTGGGTCCAAGCAACCACCCAGCAAATTGAATGACGCGTGCAGCATTGCGCGCGAACGGCCCGATTATATGAAGGCCTTTAAGAGCACCGAGCGCAAATGGGGCGTCCCGGTTCATGTTCAAATGGCGACGATCTATCAGGAAAGCCGCTATAAGCATGACGCACGCACGCCGCATAATTACGTTCTGGGTGTGATTCCGATGGGCCGGCAGAGCAGCGCATATGGCTTCAGCCAAGCGTTGGATGGCACCTGGGATGAATACCAGCGCGAGACCGGCAAGCGCCGGGCCAAGCGTGACCGTATCCGCGATGCGTCTGACTTTATCGGCTGGTATATGAACAAAAGTTATCAGCGGAACGGCATTCACCCCAGCGACACCCGCAACCAGTATCTAGCCTATCACGAAGGCCACACCGGCTATGCCCGGGGCAGCCACTATAGCAAGACCTGGTTGCTGAATGTCGCCAATGATGTGGATGCGCGCGCCAAACTTTACCAAGCGCAACTGTCCGGTTGCCGCTATTGACCAGAACGCGGGTCAGCGATTGCCTGACCCGCTTCTTTTCGCTTTGGTAAACAGATCTCGGCTCAGGTTGCTGTCTGTATCCAGTTGACCCAACAGCACGGTTGTTTTCGTGCCCGCATTGTCATGGATCACCCATTTGCGCAGCTCAACCGGGTTGTCGGTGAACATCAGCTCGATCCGTCCACTTTCGGGGTTTTTCGGGTCTTGGGCGGTGACAACTGTGGCGGTGCCGTCGAAGTCATGAGCCACAACCATATTTGCCTGCCCCAAGTTCACGTTACGCGCCAGCACCAGTGACAGCGGTGTCCGATTCAGCGGGTATTGCTCGGGCGGCTGGTTCGACTTGGGGTCAAAGATTTGCACCGTGCCCGTATTGGCCAGAACAACGGCACTGTTGGGCGGATCATATTCGAACCGCATCTTGCCCGGCCGCTGCATCCACAGCTTGCCGGTACTCAACGAGCCGTCATCATTGACCTGAGTGAATGTCGTCTCAACGGTATTCAGTCCGTTCAGATAATTGGATATCTGCGACAATGGCAGTTTGTCGGCCGCCCAGGCGGCAGGTGCGGCCAGGGTCAGAGCAAGGGCAAAAGCAATCTGTTTCATAAAACCCAGATAAGCGCTTTGCCCTTGTTATTAAATATCCTACTGCTCGGGGACGAGGATTTCCCGCTTACCGACGTGATTTGCAGAAGAAACAACGCCTTCGTCCTCCATCTGCTCAACCAACCGCGCGGCCTTGTTGTAGCCAATGGCAAGTTTCCGCTGGATGTATGAGGTCGAGCATTTGCGATCCTTGATCACAATCGCCACGGCCTGATCATAGAGGGCATCTTCGCCGTTCGTATTGCCGCCCGTGTTCAGACCCAGAACGGCATCGATATTGTCAGCCTTCTCATCTGCCGGTCCATCGACAACGCCGCTCATGTAATCCGGCGGGCCGAACTGTTTCAGGTGATTGACGATTTCTTCAACCTCTTCGTCCGAGACAAATGGCCCGTGGCAGCGGGTGATCTTGGCCCCACCGGCCATATACAGCATATCGCCCTGCCCCAGCAGTTGTTCAGCACCCATTTCGCCCAGAATGGTGCGGCTGTCGACTTTCGAGGTCACCTGGAACGAAATCCGGGTCGGGAAGTTCGCCTTGATCGTACCGGTGATCACATCGACCGAGGGACGCTGCGTAGCCATGATCAAGTGAATGCCCGAGGCCCGCGCCATTTGCGCCAGACGCTGAATGCAAGCTTCGATCTCTTTGCCCGCTACCATCATCAGGTCGGCCATCTCGTCGACGATGACAACGATATAGGGCATCGACTCGGGGGCGAATTCTTCGGTCTCGAACATCGGTTCGCCGGTTTCGTCATCGAACCCGGTCTGGACCGTGCGGCTGAACAACTCGCCCTTGGCCAACGCGTCCTTCACACGGCCGTTGTAGCCCGCGATATTACGCACGCCCATCTTGGACATCTTGCGATAGCGGTCCTCCATCTCGCCCACGACCCACTTCAGGGCCACAACCGCCTTTTTGGGGTCGGTTACAACGGGCGACAGCAGATGCGGGATGCCGTCATAAACTGACAGTTCCAACATCTTCGGATCGATCATGATCAGGCGGCATTCGTCCGGTGACAACTTGTACAACAGCGACAGGATCATCGTGTTGATCGCTACCGACTTACCAGACCCGGTGGTCCCCGCAATCAGCAAGTGAGGCATCTTGGCCAGGTTCGCCACAACGGACTCGCCACCGATATCCTTGCCCAACGCCAGAGGCAGCGCATGGTTACCGTCACCAAAATCTCGGCTGGCCAGAATTTCGCGCAGAACCACCATCTCACGGTTTTCATTCGGCAGTTCGATCCCGATCACCGAGCGGCCCGGCAGAGTCGAAACCCGGGCCGACAACGCCGACATCGAACGGGCAATGTCGTCGGCCAGACCTATCACACGGCTGGCTTTCAGGCCCGGCGCCGGTTCCAGTTCGTACATGGTGACAACCGGACCGGGGCGGACGCTGGTGATCTCACCCTTGACGCCATAGTCATCCAGCACGTTTTCAAGCATCCGCGCGTTTTCTTCCAACGCCTCGTCGCTAAGGTGATGGCGCTGAATGCTGGCGGGGTTGGACAACAGGCTTAGCGGCGGCAATTCGAAATCGGAATGCCGCTCCTCAAATGACAGGGTCGGCTGCGCCTCGGCCTGCGCGCGTCGCGAGGGCGGCGGGGTCCGGCGCACAGGCTGCGCCACCACCGGTTTGCGCGGCTCGGCCACCGGGATATTCATCGCAGGTCGCTGCTGTGGCGCGGGTTCGGGCGCGTCCTCAAACACGGCTTCGTCTTCGAAATCCGGCTCGGGCGCAAAGTCCTGATGCAGCGGTTCTTGCTGCCACTCTGGCGCGGGTTCTGCTGTCAACATCGGTTCCGGCGGCAGTCCAGCCGAGGTCATCGGCGGTTCGGGCGGCAGCTCGTCGCCACCTCTGGGGTTCAGGATCAGCGGATCGGGCCCCCGGCCCCGCCCTTTGGTCAACGGCAGGTTCGGATCAGGCTCGGGGGTCATTTCGCCGATCGCGACCTTGCGGTTGCGCACAGCGGCAGAGATCTTGGATCGGATACGATCCTCACCCGGCATTTCGTCAAACCCAGCAACGGGTTCAGGATCGACCAGCTCGGGCTCAATCATCGGATCGGGACGGCGGATCAGGCTGGGCATCCGCGCCAACAAGCCCGGCTTTGCGGGCTCGGGTTCTTCATAGTCCGGCTCTTCGAACACCGGATCGGCATAGGCCAGATCATCGTCAAAAACGGCTTCGGCGGCTTCCGCCCGGATGGCTTTGCGTTCTTCCCACTGTGCACGGCGATCGCGGGCGGCCTGCGCGGTGGCGGTGGCACCGCGGCCGAGCATGTTCATCAGCATGTCATAGGCCATAACCAAGCCCAGCAAGAAGGCGCGGAAGCCTTTGCGCACATCCGCCTTGGTAAAGCCCAGCACAAAGACACCCAGCGCCAGCATCCCGGCAGCCATCGCCAGTGACATCAGCTTGACCATGAAATGCGAGGAAATCGGCAGCAGCGTCAGAAGCGCGCCCATTACGGTATCGCCGAACAGACCACCCAAACCAAAGCTGTGGGTCGCACGCCACGCCTCCCCCGGCACCAGAGTCGCGGCATAGACCGAGACTATGGCAATCCAGATCGGCGCAAAGATCAGGCGGCCAACCGCGCGCTCCTCGCCGAAATGCCCAGCAAAGCGCACGCCCCAGCCGATCAGCACCAGCGCGATACTCCAGCTGCCCCAACCTACGATCATGAACAACGGTGCGGCGATTGAGGCACCAATCCGCCCCATCCAGTTTTGCACCGGCGCGTCCGTTGAAACCATCCAATTCGGATCATCCGGCGTGTAGGACCAGATCATCGCAGCGGCGGCCAGGCCCAGCAGGATCAGGGCGATCCCGATCAGCTCTTTGCTGCGCCGCTCAATCGCGGCCTGAGTCGTGCTGTCCAGCAATGGATCGCGGTTGCGCGCGTTATAAGATGCCATTTTGCCCTCGTACCTCACGAATAGATGCAGTCGCGGAGCATGATCAGCCCGCGCTTCATCTCTGTTTTTGGGGCCACCATGGCGACCCGGATAAATTGTTCGCCCGGGTTTTGCCCCGGATCGCCTTGAGAAAGATATGCGCCCGGCAGCACCCGTACCCCGGTCTGCTGCCAAAGCTTCAATGCGGTTTCTTCGCCGTTTTCGACCGGTAGCCACAGGAAAAACCCCGCCTCTGGCGGCATATAACCCTGAACATTGGCAAATACCTCATCGGCAATCGCGTATTTTTCCTGATACAGCGCGCGGTTCTCAGCGACATGCGCCTCATCCGCCCAAACCCGTGCCGCTGCGGCCTGCAAGGGGGCTGGTAAGGGCGCGCCCGCGTAACTGCGCAACTGCTTGACCCGTTTGATCGTCTCAGGCCCGCCCGCAATCAGGCCGGACCGCAGCCCTGCCAGATTGGACCGTTTTGACAGCGAGTTGAACAGGGTGACCCGTTCGGGATCGGCCCCCAGTTCCTGCGCTATGGTCAGAGCTCCGGCGGGGGCATCATTGCGATAAATCTCGGAATAACACTCATCCGCGAAAATGCGGAAATCGTATTTCTCGGCCAATTGGATCAGCTCGGCCCAATAATCGCGCGAGGCAACGGCCCCCTGCGGGTTGGCGGGTGAGCAGATATAGGCCACAGCGGTGCGGTTCAGCACGTCCTCGGGCAATCCAGCGTAATCGGGCAGATGACCGGTCGCGGCGGTTGCGGGCACAAAGACCGGCTCGGCCGCAACCGAGATCGAGGCGACCATATAAACCTGATAAAACGGGTTCGGGCACAGGATGACCGGTCTTTGGCCGTTCTTCTGTTCCGGGCACAGCGCCATGGCGGCGTTATACAACCCTTCACGCGTGCCGTTCAGCGCCATCACGTTGGTTTCGGGGTCCATCGCCACGCCATAGCGGCGCTTGATCCAGTCGCTGATCGCGCCACGCAGCTCGGGCGAGCCTTCGTTTGGTGGATAGCCCTGAAACCCCGCAGCGTTCTCCAAGATCACATCCGTCACCCAAGCCGGGAAGTCATGCATCGGCGCGCCGATGGTCATGTGAATCACGTCTCTGCCCGGCTGATGGTGGTCCAACAGGGTGCGTAAACGCGGAAATGCGTATTCCGGTAGGTTCGAAAACCGCTCGGGGAAATTCATAACTGCTGCCTCAATATCGGGATCATTTTCGCCCCGTTTTTTTAGCAGATTACAGGCCGCACCCCGCTTCGTCCAGACAAAGAGGTGCCGAATCAGGGGATTGTGGCATTCAGGCCAATGCTGCTTCGGCTGCTGATCCAAGTCGCAAAAGCACTTCTTCCGAGCCCGGATAACCTAACATCATCAGCCCACAACCGGGGGTGCCGGTGGGCAGGGTCAGGGCTGCAAGCCCCATCAGGTTGCCAATCCGCGTATTGCGCAGCGCCAGCAGGTTTTCGGTAACGTAATAGTCGTGATCCGTCATCAACCGCTCCAGATTCGGTGGCAGAATCGGGGCTGTCGGGGCCAGAACGGCGTCAAAGCCAGAGGTTGCCGCATCCCAAGCGGCCCGGCAGGCTTTCAGTTTGGACCATGCGGCGACGTAATCGGGGCCAGAGGTATCTTTGCCTGCACGGAACCGAGCCAGAATTTCGGGATACATGGCGTCTGGGTTGGCCTCGATCACGTCGCGCCACAAACCATAGGCTTCGGTGGTGTAGAGAATGCCCGAAAGCCCCATCGCCTCATCCAGTTCGGGCACTTCCAATGGCACGATTTCCGCGCCAGCATCGCGCAACCGGTCAACAGCGTCGTCAAAAGCTTTGCGGGGCGCATCGCGCAGGTCGTCCTTGGCGACGTTCTGCAGATCAGCAAAGCGCCGACCTTTCAGGCTGGCCCCCCGCAGGTCCGCCGGTGTGCCTCCTTCCAACAGCGCCAGCATATGCGCGGCATCCTCAACCGACCGGGTCAGCGGACCGGCGGTGTCGAATCGCAGGCACAAAGGCACTACACCTTCCAGGCTGATCCGTCCGGCGGTAGTTTTCAGCCCCACCAAGTTGTTCCAGGCCGCGGGGATGCGGACCGATCCGCCGGTGTCCGAGCCGATCCCGCCAGCCGCCAATCCCCAGGCCACCGATGCCCCGGCACCAGACGAGGATCCACCCGGCACCGCCTCTACATCATCGACGCAGGGCGGCGTGCCAGTAATTGGGTTCAGGCCGAGGCCGGAAAAGGCCAGCTCGCTCATATGGGTTTTGCCCAGACAGACCGCCCCCAATGCGGTGGCGTTGCGCACCACGACCGCGTCAGTTTCCGGCACCCGACCATTCAGCAGGGCCGACCCGGACTCGGTTCCGATACCGGCAGTGTCGAACAGGTCTTTCCAACTGATCGGCACCCCATCCAAAAGCGACAGGCGCCGCCCCAGCTTGGCGCGGGCTTGCGCCGCTGCCGCCTCAGACCTGGCGCGATCATGGGTGACACGGGCATAGATTCGGTCGCTGTGGGGATGTTCGTCGATGGCCGACAGGTATGTTTCGGTCAATTCCGCCGGGTCAATCCGCCCCATACCGATGCCCCGACCCAGATCACACGCCGTCATGGTCAGCCAATCCTGCATCACCGCCCCCTTGAAAAAATTGCGCTTTGACGGACGGTAGCGACAGGACCGCACATGGACAATCCCGAATGGGCGCGCATATTGCGGGGCATGGAACAAACCTCGGATATCCTGATCGTGGGCGGCGGCCTGAACGGCCCGGCATTGGCTTTGGCACTGGCGCAGACCGGCCATTCGGTCACCGTGATTGACGCGCTGGCGGAAAAAGTGCGCAAGAACGCAGCCTTTGATGGGCGTGCCTATGCGCTGGCGCTAGCCTCGCAAAGGTTGTTGGATGCGATCGGGGTCTGGGATCGCGTGGCCGAACACGCCCAGCCGATGTTGGAAATCAAGGTGACCGATGGGCATGCAGGCGTTGGGCCATCCCCGTTCTTCATGCATTTCGACCATGCCGAGATCGAAGAAGGTCCGATGGGCTACATGGTCGAAGACCGCCACCTGCGCCGCGCCTTTATGAGCGCCATGGCCGAGGAAAAAGGCATCACAGAAATCAGCGGCAGAACCGTTGTCGCGCAGGATTGCGATGCGACCGGCGTGACGCTGACCTTGGACGACGGCACCACACTGACCGGTTCAATGCTGGTCGGTTGCGACGGTCGCCGCAGCGGGACCGCCACGCGGGCGGGCATCAAGCGTACTGGCTGGGATTACGGCCAGACCGCACTGGTCTGCGCCATCGAACATGACCTGCCCCACCACGGCGTTGCCCACCAGTTCTTCATGCCACCCGGCCCGCTAGCCATTCTGCCCCTGACCGGCAATCGCAGTTCGATCGTCTGGAGCGAACGGACCGAGACGGCCCAGCACATCAACACCCTGCCCGAAGACGAGTACCTGCAGGTCCTGCGCCCCCGGTTCGGAGATTTTCTGGGCGATATCCGCCTGCAGGGCGACCGGTTCACCTATCCGCTGAACCTGACCATCGCCAATTCCTTCATTGGCGACCGAATGGCCCTGGTCGGAGACGCCGCCCACGGCATGCACCCCATCGCGGGGCAAGGCCTGAACGCGGGTCTGCGCGATGTCGGGGCTCTTGCCGAGGTGCTAACACTGGCCGGACGGCGCGGCGAGGATATCGGATCTGTCCTGGTGCTGGAACGCTATCAGGAATGGCGGCGGTTCGACACGGCGGCGCTGGCTATGGCGACAGACGTGTTCAACAAGCTGTTTTCCAACGACAACCCACTGCTGCGGATCGGACGCGACATTGGAATGGGAATTGTGGGATCGCTGCCCGGCCTGCGCCGTGGCTTCGTGCGTGAGGCCGCCGGGCTGACCGGAGACCTGCCAAAACTGCTGCAGGGTCGCGCGATTTAGTCTAGTTCTCGCGCCTCATCGACCAACATCACCGGGATCCCATTTCGGATCGGAAAGGCCAGATTGGCCGCCTTGGACACCAGTTCCTGCTTGTCGGCATCGTAGTGCAAAGTCGTGTGTGTCTGCGGACAAATCAGAGCCTCAAGCATATGCCGGTCGAAAGGGTGTTGGGGTTCGGTCATTGCAGTTTTTCCTCATTCGTGCCGCCGCGCATGGCGAATTCTATCAGTGTCGTTAGTGTCTCGCGCCGGGTGCGCAGACAGGGGGCCTCAAGCAGCGCTTGTTTTTCCTCGGGATCGAAATCCAGCAGCATCGACAGTGAATTCACCAGCAACTCATCATCTGCGTCTTTCAACGTATCCCAATCGGTCGAAAGCTGGCGCGAGGCGAAAAACCGTTCCAACAAGCCCAAAAATGCGCTGCGGTCGAAACTATCGTCCATCTCGGCCCGGCCCAAATCCCGATCAAACCCACCCCACGACACGGCACAGCGCCGGTAAGGCGTAAAGGCGTCCAACTCGGATTGGACGCGGAACCGTGAAATCCCGGTCAGGGTAATCAGGTAACGGCCATCTTCGGTTTCCGAAAACTGCGTCACACGCCCAGCACAGCCGATCTGGTGCAGCTTATCTTCGTTGCTGTGACATGGGTTCGGCTGCACCATGCCGATCAGCCGCTCCTGCGTTTTCAGTGCGTCGTCCAGCATCTGCAGATAGCGCGGCTCGAAAATATGCAGCGGCAGGCGCGAGCGGGGCAACAACAGCGCCCCCGGCAATGGAAAAACGGATACCGTTTCCGGCAGATCAGCGGGATGCATCATGTATCCGAGTGTAGCTCTGATCCCGAATTAGGCAAATATCATCGAGCTGAGCTTGCGCCGCCCGTTCAGAACGATCGGATCATTGGGTTTTAGCGCGTCGAAGACGGTGAACAGCTGCGCCTTGGCGGCACCGTCATTCCATTCGCGATCACGGCGGAACAGGTCCAGCAACTGCGCCACGGCCTCCTCCACATTGCCATTGGCGTGCAGTGCCTGCGCCAGATCGAACCGGGCCTGAAGGTTGTCGGGATCAGCCTCGACCGCAGCGGTCAGTTCGGCCACCGGACCGGCATCAGCGGCCTGCTTGGCCAGTTCCAGCTGCGCATGCGCCGCCTCCACCTCGGCCGAGGTAGAAATCTCGGCAGGTGCGCCGTTCAGAATGGCTTCGGCCTGTTCCAAATCGCCTGACGCGATGTGTGCGCGAACCAGCCCGCCGTAAGCCCCGGCATGGTTCGGATCTTCGCCCAAAATCGCAGCAAAGGTTTGGGCCGCATCAACAGCGGCGCCATCGGCCAGCATATCTTCGGCAGCTTCGACTGCGTCATCCAGCTGCCCACCGGGGCTTTCGCCGCCCGCGGCTTCGATCACACGATCAACAAAAGCCTTGATTTCCGAACCCGGCTGAGCGCCTTGAAACCCGTCGATGGGCTGACCTTTGAAAAAGGCATAAACGGTCGGGATCGACTGAATGCGCATTTGCGACGCGATCATCTGCGCCTCATCCACGTTGATCTTGACCATCTTCACCGCACCCTTGGCAGCGGTTACAGCTTCTTCCAGGGCGGGCCCCAGCGTCTTGCATGGCCCGCACCACGGCGCCCAGAAATCAACGATGACAGGCGTTTCCTGAGAGGCCTCGACCACGTCGACCATAAAGGTCGCCTCGGACCCGTCCTTGATCAGATCGGTGGCCTCGGGGCTGGCTGCGGCGTTCAGAAGATCCATGGTTTTCACTCTCCGGTTCGAACTTGCGCCCTATATGCAACCGCTGGCAGCGGAAACCAAGGGCAGAGTTGCGTAATTACAGGTCAAAACTGGCAAAAACGGGTGCGTGGTCGCTTGGTTTTTCCCATCCGCGCGCGTCGCGCAGGACTCGGCTGGAGTGGCCCGCGTTCGAGATATCGGGCGTGGCCCAGACGTGATCCAGCCGCCGCCCCTTGTCAGCGGCGTCCCAATCGCGCGCGCGATAGGACCACCAACTGTACAATTGCCCCTCGGGAATATCCTGGCGGGTGATATCAACCCAAGCGCCCGCATCCTGGGTTTCAGCCAGCGCTTCGACCTCGATCGGTGTGTGCGAAACAACCTTGAGCAGTTGTTTGTGCGACCAGACGTCATCCTCGCGCGGGGCGATGTTCAGATCCCCCACCAGAATGGATTTTTCCGGCTTTTCCGCATGGAACCAATCGCGCATGTCGCTGAGGTAATCGAGCTTTTGCCCGAACTTCTCATTCTTTTCGCGGTCCGGCACGTCGCCACCTGCGGGGACATAGAAATTGTGGATTGTGACCCCGTTTTCCAACCGTCCGGCAATGTGTCGCGCGTGACCGAGACCCGCGAAATCCTTGTCGCCGACCTCTTCCATCGGTAGCCGAGACAAGATCGCGACGCCGTTATAGCCCTTTTGTCCACGTGCAACCATGTGGGTATAGCCCAGTTCCGCAAACCCTTCGGTCGGGATCTTTTCGACCGGCGACTTGCACTCCTGCAGACACAGAACATCCGGCGCTTCCTCCTGCAGCAATTTCAGCACGATAGGCTCGCGCAGGCGGACCGAGTTGATGTTCCAGGTGGCAAGGGTAAAGGGCATGGGGGATTCCTCTGTCGCAATTGGCGCAAGTTAGCGTGGCGTATCCGCCGGTGCCACGAGAAAAAATTGTCCTGAGCCAGTTTTTGGTTTTGAGGGCAAACGGGCTCAATCCACCACACCGTTCGCAACATAAAGCGCAGGTTAAATCCTGTTTATGTTTCGTCGCCAGCATGGAAATCAGATCAGCGGTTCCCAACATTTGTGACTAGAAAACGGAGGAAACCATGACCAGATTCAAGACACTTGGCGCTGCCGCGCTGGCCAGCACCCTTGCCTTTGCAACCCATGCAGTTGCGGAAAACACACCTGATCTGCGCGGCGTCTGGAGCGGCACCCACACCGTTGCGGCCCTGCCCAACGAACACAGCGACGGAGCCCCGCGTTTTAATCAATCTGAGTGGGTTCTTGAGATCAAACAACAGCAGGACAATGCGTTCTGGGGAACCAGCAAATGGAGCCGGATCGGCTCGGACCGGTGGAACGAAGGGCAGGTTACCGGGACAATCAGCCGCGATGGCACTGGTTCAATCGCCATGGTTGAAACCCGGGTCGGAGAAGACCGCCAGGTCAACGGGTTGATCGATGCCACATTTGAAGATGGCAAGATTTATGCTGATTTTCGCAGCCTACGCAGCGGCATAACCTACGGTACCGTTCTGGAAAACGACGGCACCAGCTAAACTGTGCTTGAGTGAGCAAATCTGGCCATCGGATTTGTATCTTCGACCCAGCTTGTTTCAAAAAAAGGCCGGGCCATCAGGCCCGGCAGTCCAACAGGGAGGTGCATGTCATAACCCGGACATGCGCGGGTTGGGAGTAATCTAATTACGTATCCAGAGTATCACTTTGATCCACGTCAATCCACAACGAGTTAAGAGACCAAGCGATATCCACCCGATTCTGTGACCAAAAGGCGCGCATTTGACGGATCGGGCTCGATTTTCTGGCGCAGACGGTAGATATGCGTCTCTAACGTGTGGGTGGTGACACCGGCGTTATAACCCCAGACCTCATGGAGCAGTACGTCGCGCGCGACCACACCATCGGTCGAGCGGTACAGGAACTTGAGAATATTGGTTTCTTTTTCGGTCAGCCGGATTTTGCGATCTTCTTCGGTGATCAGCATCTTCATCGCAGGCTTGAACGTGTACGGCCCCAGAACAAACACCGCATCCTCGGATTGCTCATGCTGGCGCAGCTGGGCACGGATACGGGCCAGCAGCACGGGAAACTTGAACGGTTTCGAGACATAGTCGTTGGCACCTGCATCCAGGCCCAGGATGGTATCTGCGTCGCTGTCATGGCCGGTCAGCATCAGAATCGGGCTTTTTACACCTTGCTTGCGCATCAGGCGGCACAGCTCGCGCCCATCGGTATCCGGCAGACCAACGTCCAGAATGACCAGATCGTAAATCGCTTCACGCGCCCGCTCCATCGCGGACTGACCGTCATGGGCTTCGAACACGTCGAAATCCTCAGTCATCACGAGTTGCTCGCTAAGCGCCTCGCGCAGGTCTTCGTCATCATCCACCAGCAGAATTTTCTTGAGCTGAGCCATGTGCGGTCCTCCTAAGCCTTTTCCACCACTTGCGCGCGGAAGATGCAATCAACAAGGTTTGCTGCAATTGTCTCACGCCCTCGTGTCCAAGGTAGAGGAAATGTTTCACATTTCTGCCGTATCAGGCTACAGGAAGGCTTGAACGTTACAGGGTAACATAAATGAGTCTGATCCCGGATATTTCAGAATTGCTGGCGCGGGCCCGCGCCGATCTGCGCATGGGGGTTCCCGTCGCATTGACCGACGACAGCGGGTTCAGCGTGCTGGCCATCGCGGCTGAGACCCTGAGCGCGCAACGGCTCGCGGATCTGCGCGGGCTTGGTGGCGACCCGGTGGTTGCTGTCACTGTGCGGCGGGCGGAGACGCTGAAGGCCCGGTCTTATGATGGCGATCTGGCGCGTGTGGTTATCCCTGCCGATGCCGATATGACCTGGGTGCAGGCGGTGGCCGATCCGTCAGACGACCTGAACGCTCCGATGAAGGGCCCCCTGATGACCGAACGTCAGGGCAACGCCAACCTGCACCGCATCGCAATCGCCCTCACCAAGTCGGCGCGATTGCTGCCCGCAGCCGTTGTGATGCCCATTGAGGATGGGCGTGGCTTTGCAGCGGCACATGGCCTGACATGCATTGACCACACCCGCGCTGCGCCACATCTGGCCGATCGCAGTGAGCTTCATGCTGTGGTTGCCGCCCGCCTGCCGATGGAAGTATCCGAGGCCGGTCGATTGCACGTTTTTCGCCCCGAAGACGGTGGCGAGGAACATTACGCAGTCGAGATCGGCCGCCCTGATCGGGATAAACCGGTTTTGGCCCGTTTGCATTCGGCCTGTTTTACCGGAGACCTTATGGGCAGTCTGAAATGCGACTGCGGTCCGCAATTGCGTGGTGCGCTGGCTCAGATGGGTTCGGAAGGGGCCGGGGTGCTGCTGTATCTGAACCAGGAAGGGCGCGGGATTGGCCTTGCCAACAAGATGCGCGCCTATTTCCTGCAGGATCAGGGGTTCGACACAGTCGAAGCCAATCATCGGTTAGGGTTCGAGGATGATGAGCGGGATTTCCGGCTGGGTTCGGACATTCTGAAATCTTTGGGGTTCAACTCGGTCCGATTGCTTACCAACAACCCGGCAAAGATCGCGATGATGGAGAAGACCGGTATCGCCGTGACCGAGCGCGTGCCGCTGAAGGTTGGCGAAACCGCCCATAACCGCGGATATCTTGCGACCAAGGCGGCCAAGTCCGGGCATCTGCTGTGACGCCGAATGATCTGGTCCTGACACCGCGCGGAGTACGATTTGCCGGGCGTGTCTTCCCCTGCACAATCGGCAAAGGTGGGTTGAGCCACGCAAAACGCGAAGGGGATGGCGCCACGCCCACGGGCGTACATCACATCGTGGGGATGCTGTACCGGCCAGATCGCATGGCCAAACCGGCCCCTTGGGCGATTCCCATCGGTCCGCGCGATCTTTGGTCGGATGACGGGCGGGACGACCAGTACAATAATCTGGTCAGCGCGCCCTATGACTTTAGCCATGAAAAGCTGCGCCGCGCAGATCCGCTGTATGATCTGGTGTTGATCACCGATTGGAACTGGCCCAATGCGATACCGGGCCACGGATCGGCGATCTTTGTTCACCAATGGCGCCGCCCGGGATTCCCGACCGAGGGTTGCGTAGCCTTCCGCCGGGACCACCTGCATTGGATCGCGCGCCAGATTTCGCCTGGCACGCGTGTAATTATTCCTGCGGCCTGACCCGTTCACCAAAAATGGCCGAGCCCACGCGCACATGGGTTGCCCCCAGCGCAATGGCTTGTTCGAAATCACCGCTCATACCCATCGATAGACCAGTCAGGCCGTTGCGTTCAGCTATTTTCGCCAGCAGTGCGAAATGCAGTGAAGGTTCCTCATCGACAGGTGGGATACACATCAATCCCTGGATCGGCAGGTCCAGCCCACGGCATTCTGCAATAAACGCATCCGCCTCGGCAGGCAGGATACCGGCCTTTTGATCCTCTTCCCCGGTATTGACCTGAATGAACAGATCCGGGCAGGTGCCGACCTCTTGTGCCAGCCGCGCCAGCGTTTTGGCCAGCTTGGGCCGGTCGACCGAGTGGATAGAGTTGACCAGCTCAATCGCTTGACGGGCCTTGTTGGTTTGCAGCGGGCCGATCAGATGCAGATCAATGTCGGCGAACTGCTCCATGAAACCCGGCCATTTACCTACGGCCTCTTGAACCCGATTTTCACCAAAACACCGATGGCCCTGCTCCAGAACAGCCTGCACACGTTCGTTCGGCTGCACTTTTGATACGGCGATCAGTTTGACAGAACCGGCAGGTCGCCCGGCGGCAGTTTCGGCTTTGGAAATACGGGCAGTGATATCTTGCAGCGACATAAGCTTCCTCAATCTGCTTTCAGCGCAGGAAAACACCATGTCGGCAAAAAAGAAAAGGGCAGGTCCGAAGACCTGCCCTTAAACTTTGCGGTTCAACCCAACTTAGAAGTTGAAGATTGCACCAAAGTCAGCCTGGATGGAGTCTTCGCAAACCGAACAATCGTTGCGGCCGATACCACCGACCAGCGACGCGCCGCCGCCCAGGTCATAGCTTGCGCCGATAGCAATCTGCTGAAGGTCAGCGTCCGCGCTACCGTCACCGTAGGTGAACAGCAGGGTGGTTGCTGCGCCCAGGTTGTAGGCACCCGACACACCCCAAGCGGTGCCGTCGGTTTCATAGAAGCGAGTACCGATCAGAGCAGGAGCGGTATTGTCTTCGTCAGCCACGAACAGGGTACCCGAGAAGTCACCGAATTCAGCACCCAGGGTGAAAACCAGCAGTTCTGGATCCGAAACACCCGAAACACCAGCGTCAGTTTGACCATAAGCAATAGCTGCGGTGATGTTGTTGAAGGTGTAGGTCGCGCTCACGTCCCAACGGTCGGCGTCGATGGTGCCGCCCAGGCCGTCGTTCAGGAAGATGGTGCGCTGGTCATACGATGCGCCGAAAGCGAAGTCGCCAACTGCGTACTGGAAGAACACTGCGTTCGCACCCGAACCAGTCGAGGTGTACGACAGGAAGCTGTAGTCAACACCCGAATACTGACCTGCGAACAGTTCCAGACCAACTTCGTTACCGTAGTAGTTTGCCAGGTTGTCGAACGAACCGGCAACGTTGCCGGCGTCAACACGCAGACCACCGTAGATAACCGAGAAGCGCGCGCCGTTCAGGCCAGCGGAGTTGGCTTCGCCGGTCGACGAGTTTTCGTCGGCTTGCAGACGAACACGGCCTTCAAAGCGAACGCCACCGTCGGTTTCAGTGAAACCGTCGATGTTCAGACGGAAGCGCGATACCAGGATCGCGTCGTCGGAATCAGCAAAGGTCGGGATGACACCTGCTGTAGTTCCGCCGTTCACGGTGGTCAGAGTGGCAGCAGTTACGCCGGTCGCATTGGCGCGATCTTCAACGTAGCCAATACCGAAACGGCCATAACCGCTCAAGTTTACACCGGAATCAGCCGCTGCAACACCTGCGGTTGCAATCAGAGCTGTCGATGCGAAGAGAACTTTTTTCATCTTGTTTCCCTCGGTTTCAAAAGTTTTTCTACTCGACACATGCCTCAGCACATGTCTCAGCACGGGAACCGTTTCGCTCTTTTTGCCCCCAACACGCAAGCTTGGCATAAATGACTCGGCTGCATTGAGGGAAAATTGGTGCAAGGATGCCACAGTCTGTTTTTGGGCATCGGTAAGCCCTACGACCACTGATATGTGACAATAATAGGGTTGTTGCTGAACGGGTCCTTGTCTAGGAGTAACAATTGACAACGTTGACCAAAGTGAACAGGACCAGTCGATAATGCGCCTGCAGACGATTTTCGGTTTGATCATAATGACTGCTGCCGCGTCCGCCTGCGGACAGAATCGGGCCGCACCAACCGAGTACACTACGAATCTCGATGCGGGTAAAACCGATGAGCGCCAGCTCAACGATCCGAATCGCGAGACCATCTGGGATGTGTTCAACACGGCCAATGCTGAACAGATCACAAATGTGAATCGCTATCTTTGGACGGCGTCGCTGGATGTATTGAATTTCCTGCCGGTTCAGGAAGTTGATCCCTTTACCGGGGTAATCGTGACCGGGTACGGCACACCTCCGGGTGGGGGGCGGCAATATCGCGCGACGGTTCACATCAGCGACCCGGCCCTGGCGGCGCGGTCTCTGTCGGTCTCGCTGCAGACCAGTGGGGGCGCTCCGGTCAGTGCGGCCACGACCCGCGCAGTCGAAGATGCAATCCTGTCCCGCGCCCGTCAGTTGCGCATTGCGGACAACAAGTTCTAGCAACTCGTCGAAAATCACACTAATACCACGCCGGGTTCCTACCCGGCGTTTTCATTCACGAAGGACCGTACGATGTCTCGCTACTCGGCCAACGAAATCGAAGCAAAATGGCAAGAGGCCTGGGACAAGGCCGGAATCTTCACCGCCAACCACAAGGCGGACAAGCCGAAATACTATGTGCTTGAGATGTTCCCTTACCCGTCGGGCCGAATCCATATGGGACATGTGCGCAACTATACGATGGGCGACGTGATCGCGCGACACAAACTGGCGACCGGCCACAACGTATTGCACCCGATGGGTTGGGACGCCTTCGGAATGCCCGCGGAAAATGCCGCCATGGCCATCGGTGGCCACCCCAAAGACTGGACCTACGGGAACATCGCCGACATGCGGGGGCAAATGAAGCCATTGGGCCTGTCGATCGATTGGTCGCGTGAGTTTGCAACCTGTGACCCAGAATATTACGGCCAGCAACAGGCGTTGTTTCTGGATATGCTCGATGCTGGGCTTGTTTACCGCAAGAACGCCGTTGTGAATTGGGACCCGGTCGACATGACCGTTCTGGCCAACGAACAGGTGGAACAAGGGCGCGGCTGGCGCTCGGGCGCGTTGGTTGAACGCCGCGAGTTGACCCAATGGTTCTTCAAGATTTCGGACTATTCCGAGGAACTGCTCGACGCACTGGACACGCTGGAAAACTGGCCCGCAAAGGTCCGCTTGATGCAGGAAAACTGGATCGGCAAGTCACGCGGCCTGCAATTCGGGTTCGAGCGCACGGACGGAGGCGAACCGATCACCGTCTATACGACGCGCCCCGACACGCTGCTGGGCGCGTCGTTTGTGGGCATCTCGCCGGATCACCCGATTGCCAAGCAATTGGAAGCCGAGAACCCCGAAGTTGCTGAATTCGTGGCTGAATGTCGCAAAGGTGGCACCACCGAAGAAGCCATCGAAACGGCTGAAAAGCTGGGTTACGATACCGGGATCCGCGTCAAGCACCCGCTGGACCCAAGCTGGGAACTGCCAGTTTGGATCGCCAACTTCATCCTGATGGACTATGGCACGGGCGCGATCTTTGCCTGCCCCGCGCATGACCAGCGCGACTTGGATTTCTGCCGCAAATACGGCCTGCCCGTGGTCGATACGTTCTTTGCGCTGGATGACGCCACTCCGGTCGACAAGATCGCCTTCGTGCCGCCCAAGACCGAAAAAGTCCGTTGGGTGAACCATTTCGCGGGTCTCACCGAAGCCACGGGTGATGAGGCCATCAACGCCACCGTGGATTTTGCCGAAAAGGCAGGCTGGGGCGAAGGCGTCACCAAATACCGCCTGCGAGACTGGGGCCTTTCCCGCCAGCGCTATTGGGGTTGCCCGATTCCCGTTGTCCATTGCGACAGCTGCGGTGTGGTGCCCGAGAAGAAAGAGAACCTGCCGGTCCGCCTGCCCGATGATGTCACCTTTGACAAACCAGGCAACCCGCTGGACCGTCATCCGACCTGGCGCGACTGTTCCTGCCCGAACTGCGGCGCCCCGGCCAAGCGCGAAACCGACACGATGGATACGTTTGTCGATTCGTCGTGGTATTTCGCCCGCTTCACCGCCCCGCGCGCCGAAACGCCCACTGATCTGGCCGAGGCCGAATACTGGATGAATGTGGACCAGTATATCGGCGGCATCGAGCACGCGATTCTCCACCTGCTCTATTCCCGCTTCTTCGCGCGGGCGATGAACATCACGGGCCATCTGCCCAAAAAGGCCATCGAACCTTTCGATGCGCTGTTCACCCAAGGCATGGTGACCCACGAGATTTACCAGACCCGCGACGAAAACGGCCGCCCGGTCTATCACCTGCCCGAGGATGTGACCGACGGCAAACTGGCAGACGGCACCGAGGTCGAGATCATCCCTTCGGCCAAGATGTCGAAATCCAAGAAGAACGTGGTCGACCCGGTCAGCATTATCTCGGCGTTCGGTGCCGACACCGCGCGCTGGTTCGTGCTGTCCGATTCGCCGCCCGAGCGCGATGTGGAATGGACCGCGTCCGGGGCCGAGGCCGCCTATAAGCACCTTAACCGGGTATGGAACCTCTGCGACAAGATCGGGGCCATGAACCCAGCAGCCGAAGGGGAAGGCGATCAAGAGCTTTTGCGCGAGATGCACAAGACCATCCACGACGTTACCCTTGGCGTTGAGAGCTTTGGCTTCAATGCAGCGATCGCGAAACTCTACGCCTTCACCAATACGCTGGCAAAATCCAAAGCTGGCGCTGCGGCGCAAAAGCAGGCAATAAAAACGCTGGCGCAGCTGATGTCGCCGATGACGCCGCACCTTGCAGAAGACATCTGGGCACATCAAGGCGGCGAAGGCTTGGTGGCGGTAGCCCCATGGCCCGTTGCGGATCAGGCGATGCTGGTCGACGACATGGTGACCCTGCCGATTCAGATCAACGGCAAGCGCCGCGCGGAAATCAGCGTGGCCAAGGATTTGGCCAAGGACGAGGTTGAAAAAATCGCGCTCAGCACCGAAGCTGTGCAAAAGGCGCTGGATGGCAATGCGCCTAAGAAGGTTATTGTTGTCCCGGGCCGGATCGTAAATGTCGTTGTTTAACCGCAGAATCCTGTTGATGATACCGCTGGTGTTGGCTGCCTGCGGCTTTGAACCGGTCTACGCGCCCGGTGGTTCGGGTGCGGCCCTGAACGGCAAGGTCGCCGTTTCAGCGCCAAACTCGGTCGACACCTATTTGCTGGTCCAAAATCTGGAACAGCGGCTGGGGCGCAGCGCGACCTCGGGCAGCGAATACAATCTGAATGTAAACGTCTCGATTGCTTTCCAGCGGTCAGCGATCACTTCGACGAACGAAACCAACCGCTATACCATCGAAGGCAGGTCGAGCTACACGCTCAAATCAAACGAGACCGGTCAGGTCATTGCCTCGAGCACGGTCGAGAATTTCGTCAGCTATTCTGCCGCCGGATCGACAGTGTCCACGCTGGCGGACGAACGCGACGCCCGCAAACGCCTGATGGCGATCCTATCGGATCAGATCGTAAACGAACTCTATGCTGCGCCAGGCCTTGGTTCATGAAGCTCAGCCCGCGCGAGGCTGAAGGGTATTTCGCCCGGCCCGACACCGACAAGGCCGGGCTTTTGATTTATGGTTCGGATACGATGCGCGTGGCACTGAAACGCCAGCAGGTTCTGTCGGCACTTCTGGGCGCCAATGCCGAAGAGGAAATGCGCCTGACCCGCATTCCGGGCACGGATTTGCGCGGCGATCCCGCACTTTTGTTGGATGCGGTCAAGGCCGTGGGGTTTTTCCCAGGCCCCCGCGCCGTATTCGTCGAAGACACCACCGACACCGCCGCCCCGGCGATTACCGCCGCGTTCGAGGATTGGGCCCCCGGTGATGCCCAGATCATCGTCACCGCCGGGCAGCTGAAACCAAGCTCGAAAGTCCGCAAGGCGTTCGAGGCGCATCCCGCTGCCTATGCCGTCGGCATCTATGACGACCCACCCTCGCGGACCGAGATCGAACGCATTCTGACTCAGGCCGGGTTGCAGAACATCCCTCGCGATTCGATGTCTGCCGTTGCTGAACTGGCCACCGGCATCAGCCCCGGAGACTTCACGCAAACCATTGAAAAACTGTCGCTCTATAAACGTGGAGACAGTTCCGAACTGGCCATCGAAGATATCGAAGCTTGCGCGCCCCGCTCGACCGAGGCAGCGTTGGATGATGTTTTAAACGTGGTCGCTGAAGGCCGCGCCGGAGAGATCGGTCCGCTGATCCGACGGCTGCAATCACAGGGCACCAATGCGGTCAGCCTGTGTATCGGCGCAACCCGGCACTTTCGCACATTGTATGCCTGTGCCTCGGACCCCGGCGGGGCGGCACAGGGCATCGGTAAGCTGCGGCCACCGGTCTATGGCAAACGCCGCGACCGGATTTTACGCCAGGCCCAGGGCTGGGGGGCACCGAAGTTGCAAACGGCTCTGACAGTTCTGACTGATACTGACCTGTCACTGCGCTCAGCTGGGCAGACTGCGCCTGCCATGGCACTGGTGGAACGCGCAATGATCCGTCTGGCTATGCTGGCCCGATCCCGCTAACCGGTGCGCAACCAATCCACAGCCGAACGCCCGGCCCATCGCCCAGTCGCCATGCAAGCGGTCAGCAGATAGCCCCCGGTCGGAGCTTCCCAATCCAGCATCTCTCCGGCGCAGAACACGCCGGGCATTGCAGTCAGCATTAGCCCCTCGTCCAGCGCTGTACATCTGACCCCACCAGACGTTGAAATGGCTTCATCCATCGGGCGCAGGGCAGCCCCGGAAACAGGAAGTTGTTTGAGTGCAGTGGCCTCAGAGGATTGCGGCAATCCACAACGTTTCGACATCTCATGGAACAACGCAATCTTTTGCCGCGGCAGCTTCAATGACTTCTTCAGCCATTGTGACAGTGTGGTCTTGGATTTCTTTGCATCCAACCGAGACTGTAGCGCCACTGCGTCCAGATCGGGCACAAGATCGACTAACAGGTCCGCACCGGCGCGCAAAGCCGGGGTCAAAGAATACAACCCGCCGCCCTCAAGCCCCGTTGCCGATATCGTGGCTTCTCCGCGGCTGTCCAGCTCTCCGGCCATCCAACGCACCGATTTCAGCGCCGCGCCGAAATGCGGGGTCATGTGGGGACTCCAGTCAACGGACAAGGCGGAATTCGCCGGGGCGAAGGGTGTCAGCGCGACGCCTTTCTGTCGCAAGGTATCCGCCCATTGACCGTCTGACCCCAACCGCGCCCAGCTGGCCCCGCCCAGCGCCAGAATGGTCACATCCGGCTTCAGGCTCTGTGTACCTTCAGACGTATCGAAAATCAGCGCATCGCCGTCCCATCCCAACCAACGCCAGCGGGTTTGTATCCGAACGCCCGCGCCCTCAAGCCGCCTCAGCCATGCGCGCAACAGCGGCGAGGCTTTCATCACTGTCGGGAAAACCCGCCCGGTCGAGCCGGTAAACAGCTCTTGCCCCAAGCCCTGCGCCCAGTCTTGCACCCCAGCGGCGTCGAATTCGGCAATCATCGGGCGCAGCCAACCAGCCGCCTCTCCGTAGGACTGCAGGAAGGTTTCGAACGGTTCTTCCTTGGTCAGGTTCAGACCCGACTTGCCCGCCATCAGAAACTTGCGTGCGACTGATGGCTTGGCCTCGGCTACCAGCACGTCATGGCCAGCAGCTGTCAATTCCCCTGCCGCCATCAGGCCTGCGGGTCCGGCCCCGATCACCACTGCCTGCGCCATGTCTGTCCCCTTGCCTTTCACGCCATCCAGCGCAAATTTGTACCTGCCATGTCAGACAGCGATCCAATCTGCCCGCTTTGTGACCGCCCTATTCCGGATGGGGGCGGCAGCCTGCACCATCTGATCCCAAAACTCAAAGGGGGCAAGGGCGGACCCACGGTTTTGCTGCACGTGATTTGCCACAAAGAAATCCACGCCACCCTGACCGAGGGTGAATTGGCCCGCACTTTCAACACGGTCGAGGCCTTGCGTGCCCATCCGCGACTAGAAAAATTCCTGATCTGGGTGCGCAAACGACCACCCGGATTTCGGTCGAAAGTTCCAGGCAAGCGACGTGGGCGCTGATCAGCCAGGCCGCACCGGATCACCAAAAGCATCCCTCAGGGACGTCGACAGCCCCTGAACCTCTAACCCCCTGTAATCCGGAGCCGGCGCAAACTGCGCCCCGGCGATGTGCTGGAATTCCAGCGTGGTATAGGGACGTTTCCAAAGCCATTCGCGGTTCTCAACGGACCAAAGGTCCAGATTAGGCGGCACATCATCGGTGAAGGCATAGAAATGCAGGTCGAACCCGTATTGGGCCACATCCTGCACTGAAAGCAGTTGCATGCCTTGCGCCCGACAGAACGCATCCTCGGCGGCTATGTCCCCTGTCCGCAAGGTGATCTGGCCGATGCAGGCTTTGGCGAATGGTGCGGCAGGGTCGGCTGCGTTGTCAGGACGGTTGCCCTGAAAGTCGTGTTGCAGCAGCTCGATCACAAACCCTTCGGGGTCTTTCAGGTGGCACATATAGCCGATGTCGCGGAACTGTTTCGGCTCCGAGACCTCGACGCCTTTTTCACGCAGATAAGAAACGGCCAGGTCAACATCGGGCACGGTAATACCGATCTTCCAATACCGCTGTCCACCATCGTGGGCATATCCGCCCCCACCCGGCATCAGCAGCAGGTCCGCGTCCTGGCCACCATAGCCAATGCGATAATTCGCCCCCTGCGCACGCGCCGTCATACCCAGAACATCCGTATAAAAATCAGTCAGTTGCTTGGGGTCGGCAACACGCAGAAGCACGGCGGACAATTTCATTGGCACATCCTTGCGATTCCAGCGGCAATTCGGGGATCGGCGGCCAGGCTGTCTGCCACCAGTTCATGCGCCGTTGGCATCAGTTGATCAGGGTCGACAACCCGGTCGACCAGACCGAAACCGTACGCTTCCTCTGCCGTGATCTTTTGCCCGGCCATCAGAATCATCTTGGTGCGCGATGACCCGATCAGGGCAGCCATACGCACCGGGTCCGAGGGTTGCGGCAAAAATCCTAGCTTCATCACCGGATAAAAGAACTTGGCTTGCGGCACTGCGATTCGGAGGTCACAGGCCAGCACCATCCCGTTGGCACCGCCCGCCAGCGTCCCGTTCAAAGCAGCCACCGTCAGACACGGCAAGGCCGCGATGGCGCCTGACAACCTCTCCCAAAGATCCGAGGTCGCCAGTCCCGCACGGACCTCATCCAGATCGGCCCCGGCGCTGAACACCTTACCCTCACCTGTCAGGATCAGGGCCCGCGCCTCATTAGCAGCTTCGGCGATCTCAACCAGTTCACTCAGCATCGCCTCGGTCAGTGCATTGGCCTTTTGCGGGTTGTTGAGTGTGACCGTCCACAACCCGTCCTTCTTGGTTAGTTTGATCACGTCAGCCCTACCCTTTGCCGGATATCTTCGCGTCGCAGCGAGATTTCTGAGCCCAGAAACTCATCTGCATCCGTCGAACACATCCACAGCAATGCCCGTGCAGGCCAATCGGCGGGAATGTGATCATCCCAATCCAGCTGGCTAACGGCATTGATGCCGCTCGCCTTGATCACCCGCTGCATATCCGTGGCCACGGTGCCCGGCGACAGGCCCATAGCACGAATGCCGTGCATTGAATTTTCAAGATGCAGGCATTCGGTCAGCATTTTAGCCCCGGCTTTCGAGGCGCAGTAGTGGCTCCACGCCTCGATCGGGTTTGTCGCCGCGCCCGAAGAAACCGTGATCACCGTGCCCCCACCCGCCGCGCGCATAACCGGCAACGCGGCGCGCATTCCGTAGAAGACACCTTTGAGGTTGATGTCGATTGCCTGGCTCCACGCGGCGACATCGGCATTGGACAAGTGAAAGATCGGATCAATTACACCCGCGTTGCCGATCAAAACGTCCAACCCGCCAAAACGGTCGATACAATCCGCGACGGCCTGTTCGACCTGCGCAAAATCGCTGACATCGCATTGCAGCGCGATAGCATTGTCACCCAATGCAGCAGCCAGCGCATCAATCTGGTCGAGGTTACGGGCCACTAGCGCGACATTTGCCCCCGCTGCGGCAAATACGCGCCCCGCCTCGGCCCCGATGCCACGACTGGCCCCTGTTATCAGTACGGTTTTACCCTGCATATGGACCCTGTACCTCCGTTGTTTTTAGATTGTGTGAATCTTTACCGTGCCAACGGGGAAAGGGTCCAGCCCTTGCCCCTTGACGCCTGCGGCCTCAGGCACGACGATGCCGCCAAATTTGATCAAGAAGGGTTCTCAAATGTCCGCTTTCCTCCGCCGCAGCAGCGGCGCAGTTCTGGCCTATGCCGTTGTCACTCAGGGCGCATTCGCCGATGTCACCGCCCAGCAGGTTTGGGATGATTGGCAGGCCTACCTGTCCCAGATGGGCTATACGGTTTCGGCGGAACAATCCAACTCGGGCGGGGTGACCACGATCACCGATATGAATGTTGCCTTGTCTTCGCCGGACACGGACGGATCGTTCAAGATGACCGTCCCGCAGATGACCCTGACTGAAAATGGTGACGGCACAGTCAGCATCGGTTTTCCCGAAAGCTTTCCCATGACCCTGTCCGGTGAGGAAGAGGGCGAGGCGTTTTCCGTTGATATCGAGTACTACCATACCGGGCTTGAGATGGTCGTTTCGGGCCAACCGGACGATATGACTTATGACTATTCCGCGCCCACACTTGGTCTGAAACTGGGTGGCGTACAGGTCGAGGATGAGACCCTGCCCAACGACATGCTGGCCATGGATTTCAAACTGACCGACTTGTCCGGAGATTCGCGGATGAAGATCGGCGAAACCCGCACAGTGGACCAGAAAATGACCGCAGCCGGGCTGACCTATGATCTGGGATTCACCGATCCCGAAGGGTCAGATGATGGCAAGATCAACGGGTCGATGAACCAATTGACCTTCGAAGGCACCAGCGTGATCCCCGAAGATTTCGACGGCACCGATCCGCAATCCTTCTTCAACGGCGGGGTCTCATTCTCGGGTCTGTTCACTTACGCTTCGGGTCAGACCGCGATTGAAGGGACGAGCGAAGGTCAGGCATTTTCGATGGCCACCCAATCCGAAGGTGGCCGGTTCGGCGCCAGCTTGGATGATCAGCGTCTGGCTTATGATGTCGAACAAAACAGCGCAAACCTCGCCGTGACTACCGCCGAGCTGCCCTTCCCAATCGAGATGGCAATGGCCAAGACAGGGTTAGGGTTCGAATTCCCGGTGCAACAATCGGAAGAAGAGCAGCCCTTTGGACTGTCGGTCAACGTAACCGATTTCACCATGTCGGACGTGTTGTGGAGCATCTTCGACCCGGCAGGAGCCCTGCCGCGCGACCCGGCAACCATCGCGCTGGACGCCACCGGAACCGCAAGAATCCTGACGAACTTCTTCGATCCGGCCGCCATCGAGGCTCTGGAAACATCTGGCGAAGCACCGGGTGAGCTGAACTCGCTGAAGATCAACGAATTGCTGGTCTCAATGGTCGGAGCTAAATTGACGGGTGACGCGGACTTTACTTTCGACAATTCCAGCACCGAGGAATTCGACGGGCTGCCGACCCCGGCCGGCGTGGCGAACCTTCAGCTGGCGGGCGCCAACGCATTGATCGACACGCTGATCACCATGGGCGTGATCGGCGAAAGCGACGCGATGGGTGCGCGGATGATGATGGGCCTGATGGCCGTACCCGGCGACGAACCGGATACGCTGAACTCGAAAATCGAGTTCACGGAAGATGGCCAGATACTGGCCAACGGTCAGCGCATCAAGTGATGTTGGGGGGCGAAGCTCAATATTACCAGAGCTTCGCCCGCTAACTGACTCAGGTCTGCAAATCCAACTCGTGGACTAGAGCTCGTGCGATACGCCGTCCGGCGGTTCGACCATTAAAATACGCGGGTGTCGGCAGATCCTTAGCAATGCTCTGCATGTGGAACCGGTACATCCCCTCATAAAATTTGAAGTTGGTCTCACACAGAAAAAATTTCCCGGTTTCTGCGCATGGAAGAATGTCATGCGCGTAAAGCCCGACGCCCACAGCATTCTTGACGTTTTTCGCGATGTCGCGGATTTGGTCAATATTGGGTTTGATCAGTAGGTCGTGAAAATGTGTTAGCATTTCAGCATCGACCGGCGTCCCCCGAGTTCGGACATTGAGTCCTTTTCCGGCTCTTATCCACGAAAACAGGACCTGTTCGCCTACCGCCATGGCACGAATGGATACATGCCAGGGCTTACCTTTGTATTCGTATTTGCAATTGATGTAATCGGTGTTGTACCGCGTGGAATCCAATTCCCTTTCGTCACTCACGAGTTGGACCGGAACATGCGCGTTTGACACTTCGTTCGAAAAAACAGTTCCGAAACTGTCACCCACCTCAATCAACCTAGGCATGGGAACGCCCGCGACCGTCAAAACCTTGTTCTGGCGGACTTTGTGGCCAATGACGCGCCCATGTTCAACGGAATGCAGTACCTTGTGACCCAGAGCAGCAAGCTCTGTTTCACGTGCGCGCAGCCAGTCTACTTTTTGATGCTGAACGACGAAAAGCTCATTGTAATGCAGCAAAACATAGCTTTTCGGATCTGTTGTCGGGCCGCGCTCAATCAGTTCCCGGAAAGGCAAAACTTCAGCAGGGACTTGCAGCTTGGTAAGAACCCTTGTGAAATGGCTGATGATATTGCTCGACCCTTTGCCCGCGGCAACGACATGCGGCTCGTCAAAATCAACTACGAAAAACTGAGCCAAGCCAAGCTCTCCTATTTGCCTTCACTTGCCCGGGTGAAAGTTTCAATCTGTTGTGATCGTCACCCGGAAATCTGTAATGCGTCCCAACTAATGAAAGTTTATACGGAAATGTAAACCCTTCGGCTGCCCCATCTGAAATTAGGCCAAACTAAGGGGTCTGACCTGTGATCTATCTGCCCAGAGGTCTTGCGGGACGGGCGGTCCAAGGCTAGGTCCAATGCAATACAACCGGAGGCCGCATGACCCTTACACCTGAAGACATCAGCCAATCCTTAATGGACGCGGCCCGCAATGCCGGGGCTGACGCAGCGGATGCTATTGTGATCGATGGCTCCTCGGTTTCAGTCGAAGTGCGGAGCGGGGCGCTGGAACATGCCGAAAGGTCCGAGGGTACTGACCTTGGTCTGCGGGTGTTCCTGGGGCAACGGCAGGCGATCGTATCCAGCTCCGACAGCCGCCCGGAAACCTTGACCGCGATGGCCGAGCGCGCTGTGGCCATGGCCCGCGAAGCCCCCGAAGATCCGTTCACCGGGCTGGCCGATGCGGCGCAATTGGCCACGGATTGGGATCTGCCCGCATTGGAATTGTTCGACCCCACCCCGGAACCAGCGGCCGAAGACCTGCTGCATGACGCGCTGGCAGCCGAAGCTACGGCACTGGCGGTTCACGGCGTATCGCAAGTATCCGATGCAGCGGCGGCTTATGGCACGCACCGTGTACATCTGGCAGCAACCAACGGTTTTTCCGGTGGCTATGCCCGCAGCAGCCGCTCGACCTCATGCGTGGCGATCTCGGGCGAAGGTACCGGGATGGAGCGCGACTATGACGGCGACAGCCGCACCTTTCAAAGCGACCTGCGCAGCCCCGAGGAAATTGGCCGCACCGCAGGTGAACGTGCTGTGGCGCTGGTCGGGGCTCAGAAACCCGCCACCGGCACATTTCCGGTGCTGTTTGACGAACGCATCTCATCCTCGCTGATCGGTCACCTGCTGGGGGCCAGCAATGGTGCGGCTATCGCGCGGGGCGCGTCTTGGCTTAAGGACTGTCTGGGCGAACAGGTGTTACCTGACCACCTGTCGCTGATCGAAGACCCGCACCGCCCACGCATCGCGGGCTCGCGCCCCTTCGACGCCGAAGGACTGCCAACGCAGCGGCGCGCCATTGTCGAAAACGGCGTGCTGACCGGCTGGACGCTTGATCTGTCCAGCGCGCGCAAGCTGGACATGACCTCTACCGGTAACGCCACGCGCGGCGTGTCGGGGCCACCTTCGCCCAGCAACTGGAACCTGAGCCTGACCCAAGGCACACACAGCCGCCAGGACCTGCTGCGTGACATGGGCACCGGGCTGCTGGTGACATCTATGATCGGCTCGACCATCAACCCAAACACGGGTGACTATTCACGCGGTGCATCAGGGTTCTGGGTCGAGAACGGAGAGATCACGCATCCGGTCAACGAATGCACCATCGCGGGCAACCTGCGCGATATGTTGAAACGGATCATCCCGGCAAACGACGCGCGCCCGTATCTGTCGCGGGTGGTTCCGTCGGTGCTGATCGAAGGAATGACACTTGCCGGCAGCTGACCTGCAACTTTTGATCGACGCCGCATTAGAGGCCGGAAAGATCGCCACCCGATACTCGGGCACAACGGCGCAGCGCTGGGATAAACCCGACGGCGCCGGACCGGTGACCGAGGCCGATCTGGCCGTCAACGCCATGCTGGAACAGCGCCTGCCCGCCGCCCGGCCATGCTATGGCTGGCTGAGCGAAGAAACCGAGGATTCCACTGACCGGCTGACGAAGGACCGGGTGTTCATCATCGATCCGATCGACGGCACCCGCAGCTTTGCCGAAGGATCGCGCACCTGGGCACACTCACTGGCCATTGCAGAACAGGGCGAAGTGATTGCGGCTGTAATTTACCTGCCCCTGCGCGATCTGCTGTATACTGCGGCCAAAGGACAAGGCGCGTTTCTGAATGGGGCGGCGATCCACGTCTCGGGCGTCACGACGCTGGACACGGCGCAAATATTGGCGGCCAAACCCAATATGAAGCCACACCATTGGCGGCAGGGTCAGGTGCCTGACTTTGAACGGGTCTATCGCCCGTCACTGGCCTATCGAATGGCGCTGGTCGGACAAGGGCGTTTCGACGGGATGCTGACGCTGCGGCCCAGTTGGGAATGGGATATCGCCGCGGGCGACCTGCTTATCCGCGAGGCTGGCGGCCGCTGTTCCGACCGGTTGGCGCAACCCTTGCGGTTCAACAACGCCCATCCGCGCCTGAACGGCGTGATCGCGGCCGGCACGCCCATTCATGACACCCTGCACGCACAGCTTGACCCGGGCAGCACCGGAATCCGCCCATGAGCCGACCGCGATCCCTCAGCCTGGCAGCCTATCGGGTTCTGTCCTGGGGCGTGTCCAACCCGAGCAGCCAACCCGAAATCCAGCGTCCTGAGGGCGAGTTGCTATGGGTCCATATCAACGCGCAGGATCGCCAGCGCGCGGTCGTAGATTTCTGCCATAGGCTGCAGCAGGTTCGACCCACTTTGCATGTGCTGCTGACAGTGCCCGCCGAAGCCGACCTGAGCCTTTGGGAGCAAGGAGACTACCCGCTGGTGAACCTGCCCTCGGAACAAGCGGGGGCAGCACGCGCGTTTCTGGACCATTGGCACCCCGAAATCGGCTTGTGGGTCGGGGGCGGGCTGATGCCCAATATTATCACGCGCGCCGAAGAGCGCGGTATTCCCCTGATCCTGATCGAAGCGCGGGTCGATATAAAGATCGCGCGCGGCGCCCGGTGGCTGCCGGACATCACCCGTTTTACTTTAGACTGTTTCAAAACCATCCTGACCACGAATTCGGAAACCACCCGGACAATCCGTCGCCTTGGCATCACGTCGGGCAAAGTCACCGACTCTCCACCATTGTATGTCAGCCCGAACCCGCAGCCCTGGCCCGAGGATGAACTGATCGAAACCAATCACGCACTGGCGGGGCGTCCGGTCTGGTTGGCAGCATGTGTGCGGGACAAAGAGTTCATCTCGATCCTCAGTGCCCATCGCCAGGCATTGCGGATGTTGCCCCGGCTGACACTGGTGCTGCATGTGGCAGACACCGCCGAGGCAGAACCACTGCAAAACCGCCTTGAGACTATGGATCTGCGTTGTACCAATTGGGACACCAGCGGTCAGATCGAAGACAACACGCAAGTTATCCTGTCCGCCCACTTCGAAGATCTGGGCCTGTGGCACCGGGTCTCGCCAGTCACATTCATGGGCAGTTCGCTAGAGCGCGACGCGGGTGGGCGCGATCCACTTGTTGCCGTTGCCCTTGGGTCGTCCGTCATCCACGGCCCGTTTGTGCATCGTCATCACCAGATGTACGATCAACTGGATCGGGCCGGGGCTGCCCGCATGGTCAGATCCGCAACCGAACTGGGCGACGCCGTGGTCGAGCTGCTATCGCCTGACCGAGCTGCAGATATGGCGTTGGCCGGGTGGCAGATCGTATCCGAAGGCGCACCACAAGCGGATCAACTGATCGATATGGTGCAGGATTGCCTGGATCAGCGGAGTGCGGATTGATGCGAGCACCTGATTTCTGGAACACCGCCCCCAACCGGCTGGATGTGCGTGCCAGACTACTGGCACCGCTTGGCCGAATCTACGCCGCCGCAACCGCCCGGCGGGTTGCGTCCAAACCGGGGGTTAAACCCGGCGTTCCGGTCATCTGCATCGGCAACTTGAACGCGGGTGGCACCGGCAAGACCCCAACCGTGATCTGGATGATCGAGCAATTACGCGACGCCTGGCACGAAACGCATGTGGTGACGCGTGGCCATGGAGGTTCGTTAGAAGGGCCCGTGCAGGTTGACCCATCCAAACACACCGCCGCGCAAGTCGGGGATGAACCCCTGTTGCTGGCCGCCTTTGCCGAGGTCTGGGTGGCCAAGGACCGTGCCGCCGGCGCGCGCGCGGCGGCCGAAGCCGGGGCCAGTGTGATCCTGCTGGACGACGGGTTTCAGAACCCCTCGGTCGCCAAGGATTTCTCGGTCATCGTGGTCGATGCGGCGCGTGGGTTCGGAAATGGGTTATGCCTACCTGCCGGACCATTGCGGGAACCTGTCGATACCGGATTGCAGCGCGCCGATCTGGTACTGTCGCTGGGTGATACCGACGCGCAAACCCAATTTGCCGATCGCTGGGGGGCGAAGCTGACCGTGCCCCACGCCACCGGCGCGGTTGAGCCCCTGCAAACCGGTATGGATTGGGCAGATACGCCGGTTCTGGCCTTTGCAGGGATAGGCCATCCTGAAAAGTTCTTTGCCACCTTGCGCCAACAGGGCGCGACACTCTTGCGGGCCGAGGCACTGGACGATCACCAACCGCTGACCCCTGCCCTTATGACCCGGTTAGAGAACGAGGCCCGCCTGCTGGGCGCGCAAATGGTGACAACGGAAAAAGACGCCGTGCGCCTGCCACCGGCGTTTCGCAGCAAGGTCATCACACTGCCCGTGCGTTTGAAAGTGAATGAGGCCGACAAGGTGCGGCAGATGCTGCTGCAAATCGCCCCGTCGCCGTAAAGTGCGACCGGTCCATGCAGAACCGGTCGCAACAGGCAATCAGCTGCCCAGTTCTTCTTCGATCAGCTTCTTGAAATCGGCATAAGATTGGTTGTCGACCTTCTTGCCATTTACAACGAACGAAGGCGTGGATTGAACACCGTCACGTTCGGCGTTTTCCTGATACCAGGCCACCAGTGTCTGCGCGCGGGTGCCGTCCTGCAGGCAGGATTCAAGCTGGTCATTGTCAATACCAGCCAGACGCCCGATCTTGCGCAACTCGTCCACGATTTCAGCTGGACCACCTGCGCGGGTCCATTCGGACTGACCTTCATAGATCAGGTCGGAAATGCCAAAGAACTTATCGGGGCCGTCACAACGCGCGACCATCGAAGCCCACAGGCCATATTTGTCGAAATAGACCTCGCGATAGATGAACTTTACCTTGCCGGTGTCGATGAAATCCTTCTTCAGCTGCTTATACGCCCCCGTATGGAAGTTGGCGCAATGCGGGCAGGTATAGGATGCATATTCGATGATCTCGACCGGCGCATCTTCGGCCCCCTGCACCATCTCGACGATGGTCGAGGTGTCAATATCGGCCTCTTGCGCCTCGGCACTGCCAATCATCGGATATGAAGTAGAGGAATTCGACAGCCAATAGCCGCCAGCGGCAATAGCGACGGCCGCGCAGATTCCGGTTGCAATACGGCTCATTTCTCAGCCCTTTCTTAGCGTTTTTGCTTGGATAATACGTTGCGGCCCAGACGTTCAAGGGCCGCGCGCAGATCACCGTCATTGACGTCGCGCGCGGTCCGGTCCGCCTCGGCCACGATTTCGGGATCGATTTTGGGTTTCGCCGCTTTCGGTTTGTGATCGAAGCTAGCCTGCCCCTCGGCAAATCCTGTCGGCGCGGTCTGGGTGATACGCACCCGGCTGATGGCGTTATAGCCATAAACAGCATTCACCTTGCCGCGCAGCTGTTCCTTTTGCATTTCAAGCATCGGAGCCTGCGGGCCAGTGGTCAGCACCGTCAGCGTCGCGCCGATCCCGCCCTTGCCATAGCCCACATTCACCGGTCGCGCGATGGCGGCCATATCCTGGCCCACGATCTCGGCCCAATGGGTCAGCAGACGCGAAACGGCAAAGCCCCGGCTTTCCCCGGCGCGCCTGATCTGGCCGTTCAGCAATGTCGCGGTGCGTTTGAACCCGCGGGTCGAAGAACGTCTGCGCTGCATCTGGTTTCCAACTCCTGCGCCGCTATTGTAAAGGGCATGATATCGGACGCCAGCGAAACCCGACAGAGAGATAGATAAAACTTGCGTGACACTATTCAATATGACCTGAGCGGTGCGTTACTGGCCTGGTACGACCGCCACGCTCGCACGATGCCGTGGCGTGTTAGACCAGCCGACCGGGCGGCGGGCATGATACCCGACCCCTACCGGGTCTGGTTGTCCGAAGTGATGTTGCAACAGACCACTGTGGCCGCTGTCCGAGATTATTTTACGCGATTCACCGCGCGCTGGCCTACGGTTCAGACACTGGCGGCCGCACCGGATGATCAAGTCATGGGCGAATGGGCCGGGCTGGGCTATTACGCCCGTGCCCGCAACCTGCTGAAATGCGCGCGCGCGGTGGCCAATGAACATGGCGGCGTTTTTCCTGATACCTATGACGCCCTGCTGAAACTGCCCGGCATCGGCCCCTATACGGCCGCCGCTATCTCGGCCATCGCTTTTGACCAGCCCGAGACTGTTCTGGATGGCAATGTCGAGCGGGTCATGGCGCGTCTGTATGACATTCACGACCCTCTGCCAGGCTCGAAACCCCTGTTGAAAGAAAAAGCCGCTGCGCTAACGCCCGACCTGCGACCCGGAGATTATGTACAGGCCGTGATGGATCTGGGGGCCACGATCTGTACCCCGAAATCTCCGGCCTGTGGCATCTGCCCCCTGCGCAACCCTTGTCAGGCTCGTGCGGCCGGAACCCAGCCCGACCTGCCGCGAAAGACACCGAAAAAGCCGAAACCCACGCGGTATGGCCATGTCTATATCGCTCAGCGTACGGATGGAGCCCTGCTGCTGGAGCGGCGCCCCGACAAAGGGTTGCTGGGCGGCATGCTGGGCTGGCCGGGGTCAGTTTGGTCAGATGCGCCAGCAGACTCCCCTCCCTTTTCCGCTGACTGGCAAGCTTTAGCAGGTGAGGTGCGCCACACCTTCACCCATTTTCACCTGATCCTATGTGTCTGGACAGCTACGTTGCCGACGGAAACGACCCTCGATGATCTGATCGTTTTGGAAAAACACACTTTCCGCCCCAGCGACCTGCCGACCGTGATGCGCAAAGCATATGACCTCTGGCGCAACCGGTAACCCATTGTCTGTCCTGCCGGACTGTGGCTAATGTGCGCGTAGTCATCCGGAGCCACCCAATGACCGCAACAGAAACCTTACCCCATTGGCAATCGGCCCTGCCGTTCTGGATCTCATTCCTGCTGATCCCGCTGATCTGGTTCACCGCAATGGCCGGCGGTTGGTGGGTCTTGCTGGTGCCACTTTCCACATGGTGGGCCTTTGCGTTGCTCGACCGGCTCACCGGACTGGATCTGACCAATGCCAGCCCCGATACCCCCGACTCGGTGTTGCACTGGTACATCCTGCTGACAAAAGCCTGGGTTCCGGTGCAATTCCTGACCCTTTACGGGCTGATCTGGTACGCCACGCATACCGACCACCTGTCAACCTTGGCTAAGGTTGGGCTGTTCTTCGGCATGGGAGTAATCTCGGGCACGATCGGCATCAACTACAGCCACGAGTTGATGCACCAAAAAGGCCGAGTCGAACGCTGGTTGGGCGATATCCTTCTGGCGATGGTGCTGTATTCACATTTCCGCTCTGAACATCTGCTGGTGCATCACCGCTATGTCGGCACGCCCCGCGACCCGGTGACTGCACGCTATAACGAGGGGTTTCATCGGTTTTATCCGCGGGTGCTGAAACAATGCCTGTTCTCGGCCTTGCGGGCTGAACGCGAAAAACTGGCCCGTAAAGACCGCCCGTGGAGTGACCTCTCCAACCCGTTCTGGCGCTACTGGGCATTACAAGGTGCAATGCTGGTATTGGCCTTCGTGATGGGAGGTCTCTCGGGGCTCGCACTGTTCCTGATCCAAGCGGGCGTCGCCATCTGGCAGCTAGAATTGGTTAATTACGTCGAACATTATGGCCTGACACGCAAACATCTGGGCGCAGGCAAGTATGAGCATGTCCAACCACGCCACTCATGGAATGCGTCACAAAAAGCGTCGAACTGGCTGCTTATCAATTTGCAGCGCCACTCGGACCACCACTATAAACCCAACCGCCGCTTTCCACTGTTGCAACACCACCCCGAGGACGCCGCCCCGCAATTGCCCTACGGCTATCCGGTGATGACGGTCGCCGCGATGATCCCACCGCTGTGGCGTCGCATCATGAACCCGCGCGTCCGCGCTTGGCGGCGCCAATATTATCCCGAAGTTACGGACTGGACGCCCTATAACAAATTGCAAAACCCGCTGCCACGTGCCTGACCGCAGCACGCGTCAGCGTGCTGCCCGGCCCAACGATCCGCCTTGCATCTTCGATGCATGGTTGATCGGCGGGAGCCCTCACCCGGTCATCACCCATACATCCATCGGGGCCTCCACCCCCCGGACCGCACGGTTTTCGTGTTTCGCAAACCCCGCCATCAGTTCGGATACGTTGCGGCCTTCTTCCTCCAAACGGCTCCGAACTGCGTCGCTCATGATGACTTTTGCCTGAAATTCGCGGGTCCGCGCCTCAAGCTTCGCGGCCACATTCACCGCATCCCCTATCACCGCAAATTCCAAACGGTTGGCGCCGATATCCCCCAGAACGACCGCGCCGAAATGGACCCCGATCCCCACACGTATCTCAGGCTCGCCCGTACGGCGGCGTTCCACGTTCCAACGATCAATCACATCGATCATCCCGCGCGCGCAAGCCACTGCATTACTCGCATCCTGCGGTGTCGGCACCGGCGTCCCAAACGTGGCCATCAACCCGTCACCAAGGTATTTGTCCAGCGTTCCGTGATGGCGGAACACTTCGGCCTCCATCCGGGCGTGAAAGCCGCGCAGAACCTCGATCACTTCGTAAGGGTCGCGCCCGGCGGCATATCTGGTGAATCCGACGATATCGATGAACAGGACGGCAATTTGCTCTTTGCGCACCTGCTTCAGCGGCTCATCATTCTGGCTCAGCTCATCCACCACGTTCGGTGAGAAATACCGCGACAGGTTTGCCCTTTCGCGCTCCAACCCCGCATTCGACATCAGCAACCGATTGAGCCGCCGCATCGACACGCCCAATGTCACCGCCACCATCATGAACACGATCACCTGTTGAATACGCTGCGCTTGCATAAAGCTGTTGGGGTCCAGCAATTCTGCCACATCGGGATAGCCAGCCAATGCCTCAGCCACACGCTCGCTGAGACCGGGCATCGGGGTTGCGACCCACCAGGCGATGATCCATCCAGCCGTCCAGACCCCTGCCGTCCATGATCCGATCGCAATCACCGTGCGCCAGGAATAGGCCAACGTACCGGCCGCCAGAATGATGAAGAAATACTGGAAATTGTCGAACCGGTACTGCATCGCCAACGGTCGGACATCGTCGCTGAACGGGTTGGGCACAATCATCCCCAGTGTCATGATCAGCAGGTCCACAAAGATCAAAAGCAGCTCGGTCCGCGATTGCCCCACACGGCCCGCCCGCCGGATAAACCAGCCGTTGGCGCAGATCAGCAGCAAGATGAAGTGATACCACAGCACTTCCCATTGCGGATTCAGGTAGATCAGCAGCACACCAGTCAGCGCCATCGCGATCCAGCGAGCGCGGACCGCAAGTTCAAGCCCCTCGCGCTTGTGTCGTTCCATCGCGGCTTCGGTATATTTGTTTTCCAGATCGAAATTGTCCGGGCGGGTCACAAAGAACCGGTCAAAGCGGGACTCGCTGGCTGTGGTATCCGACATTGCACAAGCTCCTTCACTGCACCGCAGAATACAGAAGGCCCGTTTCGAAACCAGATGTTGAAAAACAAAAGACCCCGCCGAGATCGGCGGGGCAAGGCTTAGTGCCTTGTGTCAGGCCACAGGCACCGGCGGTGTTGGTAAAATCAGTTCATCTCGGCCCGGATCTGCTGACGCAACACGTCAATCGGCACCGTTTTGCCGTCGCGTTTGAAGCACCAGTAGGTCCAGCCGTTACAGGACGGCGCGTTTTCCAACTGCGCCCCCACTTGGTGGATCGAGCCCTTGACGTTGTTGCCCACCAGCGTGCCGTCGGCACGAACCTTGGCCTTGTGGCGCTGGTTCATGGAATACAGTTCTTCACCCGGGCGCAGCATCCCACGTTCAACCAGTTGGCCGAAGGGCACGCGCGGCTCGGCACGTTTGCTGGCGCTGACCTCCAGCGCCTCACGGTCGAACTTACGGACCTTCGAGATGCGCTTTTCAGCGACCTTGCGATAGCTTTCCTCGCGCTCGATGCCGATGAATTCGCGGCCCAGCATCTTGGCAACTGCACCTGTGGTTCCGGTACCGAAGAACGGATCAAGGATCACATCGCCCGGATTGGTCGAGCCGATCAGCACACGGTGCAACAGCGATTCCGGTTTCTGCGTCGGATGCGCCTTGTCGCCGTTTTCATCCTTCAGGCGCTCGTGCCCGGTGCAGATCGGCAGTACCCAGTCACTGCGCATCTGAACGCCCTCGTTCAGCGCCTTTAGGGCTTCATAGTTGAACGTGTATTTCGCCCCTTCGCGTTTCGACGCCCAGATCATCGTCTCATGCGCGTTGGTAAAGCGTTTGCCGCGGAAGTTCGGCATCGGATTGGATTTGCGCCACACGACGTCGTTTAAAATCCAATAGCCCGCGTCCTGCAGGGCCGAACCCACACGGAAGATATTGTGGTAAGATCCAATCACCCAGATCGCGCCATTTGGCTTAAGCAGACGACGCGCTGCCTTCAGCCATTCGCGGGTGAATTGGTCATAAACGGCAAAGCTGGAGAATTGATCCCAATGATCGTCAACCGCATCTACCTGGCTGTTATCGGGGCGGTGCAATTGACCCTTCAACTGCAGATTATAGGGCGGATCCGCGAAAATCAGGTCCACCGATGCCTCGGGCAGACTGTTCATCACATCGATGCAGTCCCCGGATAGAATCGTGTTTAAAGGGAGCGCTTTTGCGCCCTTTTTAGTGGTTGTTGTCATTTGTACTGCCTCAAGTATCCACGGCGCTTTTGCGCTCATTTGGTTGAGACAAGGATGAGTCAAAGTCGATTCGCCGTCAATTTCTTTTTTGAATCAGCGGCTTACGATTTACTCTTGATACAAGATATTGTGTACCGGCTTGAAGGAACGTCTATGGTGTGGGGTCACACCAAGATTTTGCAGCGCGTCCTTGTGTTGTTTCGACGGATAACCGGCGTTTGTCTCCCATCCGTAGCCCGGATGCTGTTGCGCCAAATCCACCATCAGTTGATCGCGCCAGTTTTTGGCGACGATCGAAGCCGCCGCAATCGACACAGAATGCGCATCGCCTTTGACCACCGCCCTCGCGGGGATCGTCAGGCCTCGTGGAATCATATTCCCATCGATCAGCAGGTAATCAGGCGGCGGGTCCAGCGCTGCCACCGCGCGCTCCATCGCCAGATGTGAGGCCCGCAAGATATTGTGTTCGTCAATCTCGGCCACTGACGCCTCGGCAATTGCGATCTCGGCCTTCTCACGCAGGGCTGCCTCTAACGCGGCGCGCCGTTTCGCCTTCAGCTTTTTGGAATCGTTCAGCCCGTCAGGAATATCACTGGGGTTCAGAACCACGGCTGCGGCAACCACCGGTCCGGCCAGCGGTCCGCGCCCAACCTCGTCGACACCTGCGATCCGCAGAAATCCACGCGCCGCTGCGGCATTCTCAATTTCATAATCCGGAGTCGTCATACCCCCGGAAAACCGCGTTTTGCCACCCACCGCAAGAAAAAAGGAGAGAGCAGCTTGCGCCGCCCTCTCCCGCACAGCGCTTCTGTGGCGCCGCTCCTGCTCGAAAACCGTTACTTGTAACTAACGCGGTATCCTTTCTGGCGCAGACAACCGGGGTGGTATGCCCGCTTGACCTTTTTGCCATTCCAGAACCTGACCTTGCACTGGTTAGGCAGGCTATTGCTGTATTTGTAATGCTTGCCCAGACAGGTCTGCCCCAACAGTCGTTGATTGGGCGAATACCCTTTGAACGTGCGCAAGCATCGTTGCGGCAGGCTGTAACGCGCAACACGCGGAGGCAGCGGGCGTACGTGATGTGGCCGGTGCTTTGGCCGGGTGTGTACGTGTTTCTGGGGCGCCTTATATATGTGATTGTAGTTGTGCGTCACGTTGTTCTTTTTGCTCTTGTCGTCGAAATGCTTCACAGCGGCGCCAATCAGCGCAATGGCAGCAAGCCCGCCAAGAATATCCTCGACATCCGCGGCCCGCGCCTGAGACGCGGAAATACCGGTGATGGCAACTGCCGAGGCCACGATCAGGGCAATGAATTTCTTATGCATGGTGCTTGTCCTTCAGTAGTCTTGAGGTGACCCGGTGGCGGGCCGTGTGCTGATGACCCGACACTGGCCGCGCCTCGTTCAGACAGGCAATAACGGCCCGGTGTTATCCGATATCAGGCCCGCGAAACCCCTTAGGTTATTGAATATCGTGCCAACACATGCGCAGGATGCGGCCTATGAAACAGATCCTCTCTTCTCTGGCCCTGTTGGCCCTGATATCGCTTGGCACCACCGCTTCGGCGGCCGATTGCTATGCCGACTACAAGGCCAAGCAGGACAATCCATTGCGCCTGCACTACGGCGTCATGCAGGTATCGGCTTGCGGCAAAGGGCAGGCTAAAAAAGAAGTCGCCCAGCGCCTCAAGGGGTCGGGCTGGACCCTGCTGAACGTCATGTCCGTGTTCGGGCCGGAAGGGTTGGATAAAAGGAAGGCCAATGCCGGAAAATTCTATCTCCGTTACTGAGGCCCGCCGATCCGGTGTCAGACTGGTCGGCGCGGGCATCGCGGCGATCGTGGTGATTCTGGTAACAGCGGCCATCTTTTTATTCTGGACCCTGCCCGATGCGAACGCATTCAACGCCCGGGTCGAACGATTGTTCATCGAAAGCGATCTAACCTCGCAAACTGAAATCCGCTTGCTTGAGATATTGGCGCAATCGGGCACCGCTTTTGCCGATACACTGTCCAGCTACCGAATGGTGATTTTCGTGTTGCTGGTTTTTGCCACTGCTATGTTGGTAACGGCGCTGGTGTTTCTGGTAATGCTGGTGTTGTTGAACCGGCGAATGGCACAGATCGAACGCACCGGCATTCAGGTCACCTCGCTGTTGATCAGCCGCGAGGAAAATACCGTCTATCTGAACAACATGGATTTCAAACTGACCCCCGCGGCAATGGAGACCTTGTCGGTGCTGGCCGAATCCCGGCTGGACGACGAGGTCCTGTCCGGCGTCCAGATCGAGTCGATGATTTCGGGCAAAGACACCGCCGATTGTGACGAGGCCGCAGGTGCCACACGGATCAAACGGCTGCGCGATGCCTTGGGCAATCAGATGGTCAGTGAGTTGCTGGTCAAGAATATCGCCAAAAAAGGCTATATGCTGTCGATCGAAAAAGATGTGATTCAGATGGTCTGACTTTGCCGCATCGCACAAGGTATGTGTGATAAAATGCCAGTTATCCCCCTTGGAATGCTTGCCCCAAAGGCCCATCCTATTACCAAGCGGGTCAGGGAAACTGATGATGAACGTCCATACCACACCGCCGACCAAAGGCTATGGGATATCGGTCGAATCGCTGAAAGGTCGGATCGCGATCTATCGGGATGACACCCTGTTGGCCGAAAGCACCGACGCGAAAGTCATGTATGAAACGCGGCTGCCGGCCACAATTTACGTCCCGCGCGCAGATGTCTGTGTCGATCTTGGTGCAGAAACCGAGTTGCAGACGTTTTGCCCATTCAAGGGAACGGCGACCTATCACGATGTCATTCTGAATGGGCAACGGCTGACCAACTCGGTCTGGGCCTATGAAGAAGCACTGCCTGAAAGCGCCGCCATTCAGGGCTATGTCGGGTTTATGCCCTCGGCCTATACACGGGTCGACTTGGGCGAAAACCAACTGCGAGATACCGAGGATGGCAATATAAGCGGCCCTCTGATTGATTGGCTGATGCGTGGTGCATCCAACCTCAGCACGCCGGAAGCCTTCACCAAGGCATTGGCCGAAAAAATGTTGGAACACGGCATCGCCATTCAACGGCTCAGCATTCTGGCCTGGTCTCTGCATCCGCTGATCGCGGGCAAGCATTATATCTGGGAAAAAGGTGAGGCCGAGATTTCGACCAACGTGCCCACGTATGAAATCCACGATCACCCGGCCTATATCAACAGCCCCCTGCGTCACGTCTCGAACGGGCTGGGCGGTGTGCGCCAGCGGTTGAACGACGAAAACCCCCAAAACAGCTTCCCGATTATGGAGGACCTGCGGGCCAAGGGTGCCACCGACTACGTCGCCATGCCATTGCCGTTCTCGGACGGGCGGACAAATGTCCTGACCCTGACCTGCGATCATCCTGACGGGTTTACAACAGAAAACCTCGGGCTGGTGTTCGAGTGCTCATCTGTCATTGCCCGCTTTTACGAAGTTTTCATGCAGCGCGAGAACGCACAGGTGTTGCTTGAGACTTATGTCGGCAAACGCTCGGGCGCGCGGGTGCTGGGCGGTGAAATCCGGCGCGGCGACGGGGATGAGATTGATGCGGCCATTATGTTCTGCGACTTGCGCAATTCGACCAGCCTGGAAGAGCAGCTTGGCCGTACCGCCTATATCAACGTGCTGAACGACTTTTTCGAAACCGTGTCCGATATCGTGCATGACAATGGCGGCGAAGTATTGAAGTTCATCGGCGACGCTGTTCTGGCAGTCTTTCCCGAGGGTGAAGATTCCATGGTCGCGCGCCGAAACGCGCAACGCTCAGCCGTTGAAATTGTCGAAAAACTTGGTGAGTTGCGCCAGTCTGGCTCTGACGTTCATTGTGATTGCTCGATCGGGGTTGCCTACGGTCGGGTCACATATGGCAATGTCGGATCGCGCGAACGGCTGGATTTCACCGTCATCGGACAGGCCGCAAATGTCGCGGCCCGGCTGGGGGAATACAGCAAAACGATCGGTCAGCGCATTGTCGTCTCGGCCGATATTCAGCCTGCATGCGCGGATGCTTTGTCATTGGGCGAGGTCAAGCTGCACAATGTGTCCCAGCCAGTGACCTCATTTGCACTCAGAACATCGGCGGATGCCGTGTTGAACGCCTGAGTTTTCTAATAGTTACCTGTGTCGCACCTAGGTTACGCCCCCAGCAAAATCAGCGCCGTTTGAGCAGGGGAAATCGTGTTTTGCAGCTGTGCAATCTGGCTGCGTGCAAGATATTGGTCTGTCAGCCGGGCCACCGACGCCTCGTCGGTAAATTGGGCCAGATCGTCTGATCCAGTCAGGCCCGACAATCTATCCTTGAATACCTCAAGCTGCCTGTCGATGTCCAACTGCGCGAAACTTGATGGCAGCCCCAGCGCCGTCTCCATCATGCTTCGCAGCGGCGGTTGCCCCATCAGGTCGAACCACTTTGTGTCCGAACTGCTGTCCTGCGCGGCCAGATCCGCCAAGGTATGTTGCGTATAAAGCGATATGCGCATCGTCTCATCGCTCTCACCCACAGCGATTTCGAACCGAGACACGACATTGTCCTGCGCAATTGCTTCCATAAAGGTGGTCAAACCCGTTCTGCGCACTTCGCCCGGACCCAGGCCGAAGGCTTCGGAAAACTCCCGATACCGCTTATCGGCCAGACGGTTGGACAATGCATCCTCGGCGCTTGTCCCATCGGACAGAATTTTCTGGATGAAATAGCGATTGTTGATGTCATCCTCTAGCCCGAAAGCGCCCAGCGCCACTTGCAGCAACCGCCTATCCGAAACCAATTCCTCAGCCGTCTGAACCTTGCCGATATTGTCCAGAAAGTACTTTGTCTCTCGTTCATTGACTGGCGAGGCCGAAAAGCTTTCGAGCTGCGTATCATAGGTACGCTGCAAAAGACGCCAGCCGACAATACCATCAGAGGGGATGACAGGCCGGAATGTCATTGCTGATACGCCATCAACCGTTCTTCACGCGGCAACAGTGCCCGCAGGGATTTCAGGCATTTGTAATACTGTTCGGCCAATAAAGCCTCAGTAGCTTTGGACAGTACACGACGACTGTCGGCATCGGTAAAGACCTGGCTCAACTCTTCAACCCGCCGCAAAAGCTGTTGCCGCGCCCGCTCAGGCTCCATATCGCCGGACAAGACAAGCTGGGCGGCATAACACACCCGCCGCACCGGGGTAGTCACCTCATCCGGATGAATGGCATCGCGCAGGCGCAGGACATTTGCGTCCGGCGTCATGATTGAAAAGCGGCTGCGGCGATCTCCGTTTTCGACAACCACGCCGTTTATCAGCACCCTCTCTTTCGGTGCCAGTTTCAGAACCAGCCCTCCCATCAGGTAGCACCCATCTGACGCAGGCCGCGCAGGATGGCCATATTAATCTCAAGCAGCGGCTCAACGGTCGCCTTATTGCCCAGAACCTGACTGCTGTGTTGCTCGGTGAATTCTGCCAGATAGAAGATTCGCGCACGCAATTCATTGGGCAGCGCGTTGTCCGAGTCGGACACGCCAGTTGCCAGAACGGTCCACAAGCGACGATTTTCGTGCAGCGCGTGAACGAACCCTCCGAAATCGGTTTTGCGTCGGGCCGCCGCAACTTTGAGCCGATGCGTGATCTTCGAAATCGCCTCGTACTCGGTATCGCGCGGGGTACGGGTCGGGGCGGCGGTCTGCGCGTAGGCACGTTGTGCAAGAGTTTGCGGTGTCACTTGAAGTCCTTCCAATAGGCCGTCTTTTGGCGGTCAGGGTCGGGGCGCGTCTGGGCGCCCCGACCAGGTTCCGAAAATTAACGGAACAGCGACAGGATCGACTGCGGCGCTTGATTGGCAATCGACAGCGATTGAGTGGCCAGCTGCTGCTGAACCTGAAGAGCTTGCAGACGGGCCGAGGTCTCTTCCATATCGGTGTCAACCATCGAACCGATGCCGGACTTGAACGAGTCGGTCAGTTTGGAAACGAAATCCTGCTGTGTTTCGATACGGCCCTGCGCCGAACCAAAGGCTGCCGCTGCATCAATCGACGTGTCGATCAGTGTTTCGATGGTGCCCAGCGCGGCTGCCGCGCCTGCATCTGTCGAAACGTCAATCGAGCTGAGTGCGCCAAGCCCACCGGAACCAGCATTAGTGAATTGAGCCGACACGGTAATGTCCTGATCCGCATCCGCACCAGCCGTTGCCGTACCTGTAGTAAAGGACAGGGTATTCGGCGATCCCGAGTCATAGTCGACTGCAACACCTGTGATGCCCAGCGCATCAACCTGGTTCTTGAGGCCAACAGCAACAAGAGCATCTGTATAGGCATCGTCATAGGTTCCAGAGGGATCCAGATCGCTGGCTTGAATGGTGTACGAAACATCCTGATCACCGACTCGGATCGAGACACTATCACCGACTTCAAAGTTGTCAGTCGAGCTGTCGATCACAATGTCACCTGACCCGCCGGCTTTATCCATGGTAAAGCCTGCAACATCATTGTCGGTGGTCGCGCCTCCCGAACCTGCAAGTACGCCTTTGGCAGTATAACCGCCAATGGACAGGTCCTGACTTGCGACCGAAATCGACGACGAATTCACTGCACCAGTGCTATCCCGATCAAGTGAGGACAAGATCGAAGCAGTACCGGCCGAGCCGTCCACAAGGTTTAGCCCGTTGAACTGTGCCGCACCAACAACCGACGCAATCTGATCCCGCAGAGCGGTCACATCATCGTTGATCTTGCCGCGGTCAACGTTGTCCTCCTGCGCGGCGACGATTTTCTCTTTCATCTGCGTCAACAGATCGGTCACGGTTTCCGACGCGTTCCGCGCCACCGCAACGGTCGATTCACCCAGCGCCAGGCTGTCTTTGATCGCGTTGAAGCCCTTGACGTCCGACTCCATGACTTTGGAGATTGCCCAGACGGCCGAGTTGTCCTTGGCAGTTGCAACGTCCTTACCGGTCGAGATCGCGTTCTGGGTCATCTCCAGATTCTTGTTGACCGATTTCAGGGTTTGCAACGCCACCATTGCGCCATTGTTTGTTAGAATGCTGGACATAGCTTTCTTCCTTTTCCGTTCGGGCCCTCTGCGCCCATGCTTACCCCGCACCACATGCGGGCTTTGACGTCTTTCTGATCAATGCGATTCGCCGTCGGGCTGTTCGCGCCACCTGTTGTTTCAGATGCCCGGCCACCTTTGCCCCTGATCCCCTAACGGAATGCTAAAGCCCCTCACTCAGAAAATTCGGATTTGAATCAAACCCGCTCCTATGCCCGTTTTTCCAGTTTCGCATTGCGACGCACGGCGTATCCGTTGCGCTGTCCGTCCGCTCCGTAGGTGCTGAACTCCTGCCGAACGCGCCGCAATTCGGCCATACGGCTGGCAACGGCCCGAATCCCTTCGGCGGCACTGTTCAACAGCGCCTGGTTCCGTTCGACTTTCTGCTGCAGGCGAATCAATTCGGCGCTGTCCAAAACCTGCAATTCATTGATCGCGCCGATCAGCTTTTCCTTTTCCGGTGTCATATGACTCAGCCGGTCCAGATCCCCGTCGACAAGCGCGGTTCGCTCAAGATCCAGCACTTCCTCAAGGGATCGGATCAGGTCGGTTTCAGAATTGGTCGGCATCGGTTTTCTCCATCATGGACTGGAACAAAATTTCGGAAAGGCCAATGCCGCCGGATGCGGCCAACGCACGCGCCTGATGCTGCACAAGAAAGGACGAAAACTGATCTTCACCCGCTCCGCCGCCAAAAGATTCGCTGGCCTTGCCCAACCCAGAAGATTTGAGCATTTCCGCCAGAAACGCGGCCTCCAACTCGACCGCCGCAGCCTGCAATTTCTCGACCGTGGTGAGGGGCTGAGCAGTAGGAAGGGTTGTGGAAATCTTCATCACTTTCTCCGAAATTTGCATCGAACTTTCTTGATCAAAGGCGAAAGCAGTTAAAATAAACGTAACCTCCTGCGGGCAGATTTCCGTTCACACAAACGGAGTCGGAGCAAAATGCCCAACCCACTTTCAGCACTGTTGTCTTCGTCGGGCACCGCCGCGAAACCCGATGCAACACCGCAAGAACCTCGTGCGTCTAAAGGGGCCGCGTCCTTTCAAATGGTCATGGATCAAGAGGCCGATCCGCAGTCAGCCGAGCCCGATCTCACCGACCTTTTGGTTCAGGACCCAGACACGGTGTCAGAGGTGGACGACATCGCAGCAAACGTTGAAATTCCGGATGTTTCCGATACCCCCGAGGATCAGCCGCCTGCCGAACTCCGCGCGGCTGTGCCGGAAGCTGTTCAGGCTCCGGTTGCCATGACCTTGGCCGAAAAACCAACCATGACGTCATCGACTGTTGAGGCGGAGGCTGCAACGGTAGATGAGACGCACCCGCCCCCTCAAAAAGACAGGTTGGAACCCGCGGCGGACCCTGCTCGGCGTGCGGTATCTCTAGCCGTTCAAGCCATGCTTTTCGGTACAGTTTCCCCAAGAAGAACGCTCCAGGCGGCCACCAATCCGCCAAGTTTTCCCGCCGGGCTTGTAACACCGAACGTGCTCCCGAAAGAGATGTTGGATCATTCGCCCATCATCCGACCCGACATGGGCGGACCAAGTGTCCCCGCGACGCCACAGGTGGCGCAATCGCAAGCGGTGGTGCCTGAACGGGCGCCAACACTTGTACAAATGCAGCTTTTGGCCACGGATCAAACCAACACGCAGGCCGAGCTTCAGACCTTTCTCGAAGTCGAAGAGATATCGACCACCAGAGAGACCCCGACATTGTCCTCTGCCCGAGATTCGGCACCATTAACACAGACCATGACATCGACGGCGCGCGCTGATACGGCACGCTCGGTTGCCAATCAAATGGCAACCGTTGTTTCGACCCGTGGACAGCAAGGCACAATCGAGGTCGCGTTAAACCCCGAAGAACTGGGACGCGTTTCGATAGTCTTGAATGGTCGCGAGGATGGTCTGCACGTAACAATCTCGGCGGAACGGCCGGAAACACTGGATATGATGCGCCGTCACATCTCGGTGCTGGAGGCCGAATTCCAGAACTTTGGGCTGGGCGACCTGTCCTTTGATCTGGGCACCTCTGCAGACGCACAGCAGGATTGGTCTGACTCGGGCGACGGCACCCGGCTTGCGGAAACGCAGGACGAGCCTGTCACCGAGGCAGGTCCCGCCATTCCGAAACTAGGCCCCGACGGCCGGATCGACATGAGGCTTTGAGCATGATCACCCCAACCCAATCGACGACGCAAGCCAATACCCAGGCCCAATCAGCATCCCAGTCACAGGCAACCTCGATCGCGTCGGATTTCGACACTTTCCTGTTGCTGATGACAACCCAGGCGCAAAATCAGGACCCGTTGGAGCCGATGGATTCGACCGAGTACGCCTCGCAATTGGCGCAATTTTCGATGGTTGAACAACAGGTTCAGAGCAACGAGCTTTTGTCCGAACTGGCGCTGTCTCTGGGCGGTATAAAGCTGGAGGATCTTGCCAATTGGGTCGGTATGGATGTCCAGACCACCGCAGCGTTCCACTTTGATGGCGAGCCTGTGACCCTGTCCGCGCAGGCTGAACTGGCGGCAGACAGTGCGGTGATGGTGATCCGGGACAGTGACGCCACCGAGATCGAAAGGATTTCCGTACCGGTGACCCAGACCGAATTTGACTGGGCCGGGACAACTAGCGATGGCAGCCCTTTGCCGACCGGCAGCTATTCAGCCACATTGGAAAGCTATGACGGGGAAGAGTTGCTTTCGGTCCAGCCTGTCTCAACTTACAGTCAGGTGGTCGAGGCACAGGTTGGCGAGGATGCTGTCGTGCTGACGTTGGAAAGCGGGCAGGTGGTTCCGGCAGGGATGGTGACCGGGGTCCGAACCGGAACTTGATCTGCAGGGCGGGACAGGCCAAACCAGTGCAAACTGCGACTCGTTTTTTTGGTGAACCCACTGCCTGCCCCGACACCCCCCCCTTTGGATCTTGTTGATGACCTGCGTCACCGGGGGCTGATCGCAGTGGATGCACAGTTTCAGACCCTGTATGGCGGACGGACAAATCAGGTCTGGAAAGTGCTGGAAGAGAACGGCGGCAAGGTTTTGAAACTGTACCGAACAGGGTTGCGCAATCCGTTGTTTCGCAACGATGCCGAGTTGGAAGCGCAGTGCCTAACCGCGTTGGAGCCGACCGGATTTGCCCCGCGTCTACGCGCGGCGGGTCAACATCAAAACGGTCGATGGGTGTTTTACGATCACGCGCCGGGTACGCCCTGGCGTAAGGACACAACCGACGTTGCCCAATTGCTCGGCAAACTACATGGACTGGATGTGTCGGTTCCGGCGCCGCGCGGATGCAATGGCGGTGCGGATCTGGCCCGGCACGGCCAGAGCATCCTTGACGGATGCACCTCGGCCATGCGGCACCAATTGGAACAGCTAAAACCTGACGAACAGGTACAACCGACCCAACAGACTTGCCTGATACACGGCGACCCGGTTGCGGGGAACATTCTGGTTGCGCCATCCGGGCTGACCCTGATCGACTGGCAATGTCCGGCGCAGGGCGATCCGTGCGAAGACATTGCACTGTTTGTGTCGCCCGCCATGCAGCACCTGTACCGGGGGTCAGCTTTGACACCTGAGGAAGAAGATCAGTTTCTGTCCTCGTACAGACGCGCAGACATCGTGACCCGGTTCAAATCGCTGCGTCGTTGGTATGCCTGGCGGATGGCGGCCTATTGTTTGTGGCGGATCGAAAACGGGTCACCGGATTACGCCACGGGGTTGGAACTAGAACGCGCGGTGCTAGAGCGGTCATAAGTCCAATAGCCCCATCATGGCATAGGCCGGCGGCATCAATGCGCGCCGCCAGCGTCCCAGCGGAAACCGCGCTGGGACACGTGTTATGGGTTCAGGTAGCCCGGTCTCTTGCTGCAAAACCATCCGGGCCAGCGCCCGTCCGCAATAGGTCCCCATCGCCACCCCGTTACCGTGATAGGCAAACCCGGCGAACATCCCCGGTTGATCCGTCACGGGACCCACAAACGGCATTAACCCTCGCGACAGGCAGACCATACCGGACCACATATGGGTGACATCGACCGACGCCCATTCCGGGAACATCTGCCTGAAATCGTTCAGAGCCTTCCGGCGAATGGCCGCCTCAGCCTGCGGAGACGCGCGCAACCCGCCGCGCATTCCGAACAGAAACCGTCGGTCGGGCATCAGGCGGAAATAATGCAGCAAATGGCGGGTATCGTAAGACATCTGGTCAGATGTCCAACCCTGAGCTTGCAAGTCAGCGTCGGACAAGGGGCGCGTCACCAGAACCGTGGATTGGACAGGCATATACCGGCCAGCCAGCCAGGGCGGCACGTCCTCGCTGGAGTAACCATTGGTGCAGATGAGAACGTTTGCGGCGCTGATCCGACCCGAGGCTGCCTCCAAGTCAAAGCCAGATTGCGTCTTCCGAATTGTCTGCACCGCACTGTTCTGAAACAGCTTGGCCCCAAGTGTCTGCGCCATTTGCGCCAAACCGAACAGGTATTTTCTGGGGTTCAGTGCAAACCCGACCGGGTTGGTGTACCCGCCATAAAACCGACCACCAAACCCAAGTCCGGGAAGATCATCTGGGGCGTGCAAAGTGCCCGTGGCCTCGGCCCGTTTGCGCAGCCTTTCCATCGCACGGGGGGTGTGAGCCAGTTGGGTTTCACCCTGTGAATGCACATCCGCATCTATGGCATTGGTTTTCAGCAGATCAGCGACAAGGTGAACCGCGTCCATTTCAGCTTGATCATAACTGTGTGCGGCCGCCTCACCGAATTGGCGGACCGTTGCGCTGTAGCTCAGTTTTGATCCGCCCAGACAGCAAAAGCCACCATTGCGCCCCGAGGCGCCCCAACCAGGTGTCCGGGCCTCAAGCACCGCAACCGAAACACACGCGTTTGCCAGATGCAGCGCCGCTGACAGCCCGGTGAAACCGCCACCAACAATGGCGACGTCTACCTTTTGTTCACCGTTGAGAACCGGCCAGTCGGGGCTGGCAATCGTTTCGTCCCACCAGCAGTTGGTCCGGGGGCCGGGCCCATAGGTGTAATCCGGGAACAGCCGCTTCATTCGGTACGCGCAGCAGCCATTTCATCCTGCTTTTGCCGCACCATCGCGCGTTTTGTGACCAATGATGCGGTGATAACGCCCACCGTCACAATCGCGATCATGATCGTGGACAATGCGTTGATCTCGGGGCTGACACCCAGGCGCACGGCCGAAAAGATCTTGATCGGCAGGGTTGTCGCCGACGGCCCAGAGGTGAACGACGCAATCACCAGATCATCCAGCGACAGAGTGAAGGCCAGCAACCAACCCGAGATCACCGCAGGCGCGATGATCGGCAAAGTCACCAGCCGGAACGCCTGAGCGGGTGAACAGCCCAAATCCAGCGCAGCCTCTTCCAGAGATTTATCGAAGGTCACTAGGCGTGAAGACACGACGACCGAGACGAAACACATCGAAAAGGTCGTATGCGCCAGAACGATGGTCAGGATACCCCGATCCAACCCGATGCCGATGAACAGCAACAGCAGCGAAAGCCCGGTGATAACCTCGGGCATCACCAGCGGCGCGTAGATCATGCCGGAAAACAGCGTGCGACCAAAGAACCGCCCACCGCGCACCAACACATAGGCCGCGGCGGTACCCAAGATTGTCGCCAATGTGGATGAGAATACCGCGACGCGCACGGTCACCCAGGCTGCATCCAGAAAGGCCTCGTTCTGGATCACTTCGCCATACCATTTGGTCGAGAAACCGGCCCAGACTGTCACCAGCTTGCTCTCATTGAAGCTGAAGATGATCAGGATTATCATCGGGATATAGAGGAACGCAAATCCCAGCGTCAGGGACACCGCGTTGAACCAGCTTAGCCTGTTCATTGCTCGGCCTCCGTCTGCTTTTGCTGGTTGCGCTGGAACAGCACAATCGGGACGACAAGGATCAGCAGCAGTACCACCGCCACGGCGCTGGCCACCGGCCAGTCGCGGTTCGAGAAGAACTCTTCCCACAGCACCTTGCCGATCATCAATGTGCCCGAGCCGCCTAGCAATGATGGGATCACGAACTCACCAATCACCGGGATCATCACCAGAAAACATCCCGCGATGATGCCAGGGCGCGACAGCGGAACAGTCACCAGCCAAAAGGCCTGCAGACGTGAGCAGCCCAGATCCTCAGCCGCTTCGATCAGGGACCCGTCCATACGCTCCAGTGACGAATAAACCGGCAGGATCATGAACGGCAGATACGTGTAGACGATGCCGATATAGACCGCCCATTGCGTGTTCAGAATGGTCAGCGGGGTCGAGATGATGCCCAGCCACAGCAGAAACTGGTTCAGATAGCCTTCGTTCGACAAAATCCCCATCCACGCGTAAACGCGGATCAGGAACGAGGTCCAGAACGGCAAGATCACCAGCATCATCAGCGTGGGCCGCCACTCGACCGGCGCGCGGGCCATGCCGTAGGCAATCGGATAGCCCACCAACAGCGTCAGAAAAGTCGAGATCACCGCGATCTTGACGCTGGACAGGTAGGCTTTCCAATACAGGTCATCCTCGGTCAGCCAGACGAAGTTTTCGAAATCCAACTGGCTGAAGAACTCTTTGATCCCGGCCCAGCCCTGCGACAGGTCCAGCGTTGGCGTGTAGGGCGGAATGGCCAGTTCGGTATCCGACAACGAGATCTTCAAAACAATGAAGAACGGCACCAGAAACAGCGCCAACAGCCAGACATAGGGAACGGCAATCAGAAATGCGCGGCGCATCAGCTGGCCAGCAGAACCGCGGCTGTCGCTGTCCAAGACAGCCAGACCGGGTCTTCCCAGGTGAACGACCGGCGCGAGATTCGACGGGTATTGGCCGTCTGCGCCTTGATGATCGTGCCGTTTGCAAGCTCGACATGATAGGTAGACAGGTTGCCCAGATAGGCGATGTCATGCACCTTGCCCTGCACCGCGTTGATCGCATCTGCCGGACGATCCGCCGAGATCGTCACTTTTTCGGGCCGGATCGCCAGATGGCAGGTCTGACCGCTAGAAATCCCATTTGCTGAGGTTGCCGTCAGCGGTGCCTGCCCCTCGGCCCAGTCGATCTGATAGGAGTCTTCGCCGTTGGCGGACGCCCGGCCCTCGATGATGTTCACATCCCCGATGAAATCCGCAACATAGACCGAGTTCGGGTTTTCATAGATGCGATCCGGCGTTTCCACCTGCATCAACCTGCCCTGATCCATCACCGCGACGCGGCTGGCGACGGTCATCGCCTCTTCCTGATCGTGAGTCACGATCACAAAGGTGGTGCCGGTCTTTTCCTGAATGTCCATCAGTTCAAACTGCGTGTCCTGCCGCAGTTTCTTGTCCAACGCGCCCAGCGGTTCATCCAGCAACAGCAGCTTTGGTGCCTTGGCCAGCGACCGCGCCAGCGCCACACGCTGACGTTGCCCACCCGAGATCTGATGCGGCTTGCGGCGGGCAAATTGTTCCAGCCGGGTCAGGCGCAGCATCTCTTCGACACGCTCTTCCAAGTCATGCTTGGGCATGTTGTCCCGGCGCAGGCCGAAGGCAATATTGTCCCAGATACTGAGGTGCGGGAACAGGGCATAGGACTGGAACATCATGTTCACCGCCCGCTTGTTCGGCGGGATCGGATCGATGTCCTGACCGCCCAGCATAATGTGCCCTTCGGTCGGCGTTTCGAACCCTGCCAACATCCGCATCATAGTGGTCTTGCCGCAGCCCGAAGGCCCCAGCAAAGCAAAGAATTCTTTTTCGAAGATATCCAGAGACAGGTTGTCGATGGCCGTGAATTCACCGAACCGTTTGGTGACATTCCGGAACTGGATCAAAGGTTTCGCCTGTGGATCATTCCACGGCTCAAAGACGTCAGAGTTCAAAACGGCCCCCGTGCATCAATCTGGGAAATGGCACAGGGCGGGCCAATCCGCCCTGTGCAGATAACCGGTCAGGTGCCCGATTTGATCTTGGTCCACAGACGGGTCACCACCCGTTGTGTTTTCGACGGGTATGGCGTCGTGATGTAGAGATTCTGCATGGTAGCATCATCAGGATAGATCGCCGGATCACCGATCACGTCTTCTACAAGAAACTCCTGTGATGCCTTGTTGCCATTGGCATAGTAAACGTAGTTCGATGCAGCGGCCATGTTATTGGCATCCAGAATAAAATCCAGGAACTTGTGTGCACCTTCTGGGTTCGGAGCATCCGCCGGAATTGCCATCTGGTCGAACCACATCAACGAGCCTTCGGCAAATGGGTGGTATTCAATGTTGACACCGTTGTCAGCCTCTGCTGCGCGATCGCGTGCCTGAAGAATATCGCCCGACCAGCCGACGGCTACGCATATATCTCCATTGGCCAACGCGTTGATATATTCCGAACTATGGAACTTTTGGATGTGAGGGCGGACGCTAGTCAGAACCTCTTCGACTTTCTTGATGACGTCAGGATCGTGGCTATCTGGATCTTCGCCTATGTACTGCAAAGTCATTGGTATCATCTCGGCTGGCGCGTCCAGGAAGTGAACCCCACATGAGGCCAGCTTTTCCATGTTCTCAGGCTTCAGCACCAGATCCATGCTATTGAGGGCGACGTCATCACCCAGCGCTTCTTTGACTTTGTCGACATTCACGCCGAGTCCAGTGGTGCCCCACATGTAGTTTATCGAATACGCGTTGCTGGGATCATAACCCGCGGTGCGTTCCTGGATTACGTCCCACAGGTTGCCCGCGTTGGACAGTTTGGACGAATCCAACTCCTGAAATGCACCAGCCTGTATCTGGCGCTGAAGGAATGTTCCGGACGGCACCACAACGTCATACCCCGAACCACCGGCCAACATCTTGGTTTCAAGAACCTCATTGCTGTCGAACACATCATAGATCAGCGTCAGGCCGGTTTCTTCCTCGAACTTGGACAGCAGTTCCTCATCGATATAGTCGGACCAGTTGTAAACACGCACCTCTTCGGCAAAGGCCGCCGAAGTCCCCAGCGCGATGACCGCTGTCATGGTCAGCGTTTTGATTGTCATTTTCTTCTCCCTGCAAGTGTACGGGTATAATCCCGTTTTTTTGGATTTGATCAAGTTTTGCGTTTTCCCCCGATCCCGCGTATGGTTTCACGAGGCCTGAAACCTGGCAAGACATCATCACTGGAAACGGGGCAAACCAATTGGATTTGATCAAAAATAAGGCATTCAGCGCGAAGGTAGAGACCGAAAAACGACCCGCGCACGAACAGGTCTATCAAACCCTCAAAGCGCAGATCATGTTCGGCGACTTGGTGCCGGGACAGCCCGTCACGATACAGGGGCTGACTGATTCGCTGGGGGTGGGAATGACCCCCGTGCGAGAGGCGATTCGCCGCTTGATCTCGGATGGCGCGCTGGTGTTTCAGGGCAACCGAAGGGTCAGCGTACCGCTGTTGTCGGCGGGAGATGTTGAACAGATGATATTTGCCAGAATTTCAATAGAATCAGAGCTTTCAAGCCGCGCGGCTGCGAATATGAACAGCGCGGATATCGATAATCTTGAACGGATCGATCAGCGGCTTGACCGCACAATCGCGGATGGCGACGTCAGCGGTTATCTGCATCTGAACCACACGTTTCACGAAACCCTCTATTCCTACGCTGACGCCCCAATTCTGCTTGATCTGACCGAGCGGCTCTGGCTGAGATTCGGGCCGTCTCTGCGTGTGGTCTGTGGCCGTTTCGGCACGCAAAGCCTGCCGGACCGGCATAAAGACATTATCACCGCGCTGCGCGCAAAAGATGCGAAAATGGCAGCAAAAGCCACGGCTCAGGATATCGAACAGGGGATGGAACTGATGGCCGACGCCCTGACCGACGGCTAGAAATTGGCGATTCGATTGACAGGGAAAAATTTGATCATATTGTAAATGCCAACCGCTTTTGCAGGAGACGTCCGGATGTCCACCATAACTAATCACATGCCCACCGCTGAATTGCAGGCGCTGGATGCTGCCCATCACATGCACCCGTTCTCGGCCAATGGTTCGCTTGGCCAGGAAGGCGCCCGCGTCATCACCCGCGCCAATGGCGTCTATCTGACCGACAGCGAGGGCGAAGAGATTCTGGACGCCATGGCCGGTCTGTGGTGCGTCAATATCGGCTATGGTCGCGATGAGCTGGCCGAGGTCGCCGCCCGCCAGATGCGCGAGCTGCCGTATTACAACACCTTCTTCAAAACGACCCATGTGCCTGTTATCGCGCTCGCCGCGAAGCTGGCAGAACTGGCGCCGGGCGATCTGAACCACGTCTTCTTCGCCGGTGGCGGATCCGAGGCGAATGACACCAACATCCGTCTGGTGCGCACCTATTGGGCCGAAAAAGGCCAGCCCGATAAAAACATCATCATCAGCCGCCACAATGCCTATCACGGCTCGTCCGTGGGGTCCGCATCGCTGGGTGGTATGGCAGGGATGCACGCGCAGGGCGGCATTCCGATTCCCAACATCCACCACATTAACCAACCGAACTGGTGGGCCGAAGGCGGCACCATGACCCCCGAGGAATTCGGCCTTGCCCGCGCGCGCGAGTTGGAAGACGCCATTCTGGAGCTGGGCGAAGACCGCGTCGCCGCCTTTATCGCCGAACCCGTGCAAGGTGCGGGCGGCGTGATCGTGGCACCCGACAGCTACTGGCCCGAGGTTCAGCGAATCTGCGATAAATACGATATCCTACTGATCGCGGATGAGGTGATTTGCGGATTTGGCCGCACGGGCAACTGGTTCGGCTCAGAAACCGTAGGTATCCGACCGGATATCATGACCATCGCCAAGGGGCTCAGCTCGGGCTATGCGCCCATCGGGGGGTCCATCGTCAGTGATGAGATCGCCAAGGTTATCGGCGGCACCGAGTTCAACCATGGCTACACCTATTCCGGCCACCCGGTCGCGGCGGCCGTAGCGCTGGAAAATCTGCGCATCCTCGAAGAGGAGAAGATCGTCGAACACGTCCGCGACGTGGCCGCGCCCTATTTGAAAGAGAAATGGGAGGCGCTGGCCGATCACCCGCTGGTCGGTGAGGCCAAAATCGTCGGCATGATGGCCTCGATCGCGCTGACGCCGGACAAGGCCAGCCGCGCCAAGTTTGCCTCGGACCCCGGCACGGTCGGCTATATCTGCCGCGACCGCTGCTTTGCCAACAACCTGATCATGCGCCATGTGGGTGACCGGATGATCATCTCACCCCCGCTGATCCTGACCCCTGCGGATATCGACGAGATGTTCGTGCGGATTTACAAGTCGCTGGATGAGGCACATGCCGAAATCATCGCGCAGGGCTTGATGAAGGTGGCGGCATAGGTCGGCGTTCAGAGTAACTACGAAACGCAAGTGGCGGTTGGATTAACAACCGCCCTTAGCTTTGAAGATCCGAGTCTTGCTCTGCCTCATTAGGTTATATGTGACAGAGCTAATTTTCGTCCGGAGAATAGACACTCCGGCTCCAGCTATCATCGTACTCTCCCAAAACTCGGGACAACCCCAATAGTGACACAAAAAGTCGTGCGTAAAAATCCCGCGACATGAGTGGCTCGTTTTCATCCAGCAACTGAACAAGTTTGGCGACTTCTGTGGCAAAGACATCATAGACCTCTTTGTCCGTGGACGTTGGATCCAACGTCCAGATGTCGTGTTTGTCATAGTACTGCGCTGGTTGTGGTGTGTCTTCGGTCATAGTGCGGCCTCATCATTTGAGGCACACTTGGGATTGATGAAGCTACCGGCAATATACGTGGCGGGTAGTCACAACAAAATGGCGGCCGAGACCATAAGATTCAGACTAAGACACCTCAGTGACGTTAGTGTTTGAAGCCGCCCTTGCATATTCAAGCTGACGAAATCATCCGGCAGTAAATTCGGCACAGTTGGTACGTTCGTACGACGCCGGTCGTGTTTGGCTCGGTTCACCCGTGTCTATACCCTGCGTATCAGTTCCAGCCTCTGTCAGGCGTGCTAGCAGTTTTCAGCGCTAAGCAAAGCTCAGCACACGAGCATTGCAACCGCATCGCGCGGGAATATAAAAATTGTCGCGCGACAAAAAACTTGATTTGATGCATCATAAGTTCAAATATATGAATGCGATCCAGTTTTTTATTACCTCTACTGGCGTCGCGACCCGCTAAACTGCTGGGTCCACCTCCCGTCTATGGTAGTGAGTGCCGGTAGTCGGGAGGTTACTCATCCCATAAAGCCGAAAACTGAGAGAATGTCCGCACCACGCACCTAAACACCGTACAGGACCCGTTCGTTATCACCGCAACCGCTCTAATAGCTTCAAACTGGCATATCCATCCGGGAGCAGCCCCTGCGCCAACTGATACGCGCGGACGGCGTCGGTCGTGTTTGGTCCGGTGCGCCCGTCGATGCCCTGCGTATCAAAGCCAGCCTCGGTCAGGCGGGATTGCAGTTCCTTTTTCTCGGTGAAACTCAGCACCCGGTCACCGCGCGGCCAGTTGGCTTGAAACGGCGCTTGGCCGGCCAGACGGTCGGACAGATGGCCGATACCGATCACATAGGCGTCAGCACCGTTATATTTCTCGATCACGCCGAAATTGTCGAAGATCATCAGCGCCACACCCTGCCCTCCGGCGGGCAATAGAATGGCCGCCTGTCCGTAATCCGGCACCGGCGTACCATTGCGTCCCAACACGCCGCGCGCGGCCCAGTCAGAGGGCATCAATGTATAATCCCGCTTGGCCACGGCATAGTCGAACCCTTGCGGCAAACGTACTTCGACACCCCAAGGCTGACCCTTGGTCCAGCCGTGCCGCGCTAGGTAGGCGGCGGCAGAGGCCAGCGCATCGGTCGGGTCCTCGGACCAGATATCGCGCCGCCCGTCGCCATCGAAATCCACCGCGTGATCCAGGTATGAGGTCGGCATGAACTGTGTATGACCCATCGCGCCCGCCCAGCTGCCGACCATTTTCCCGGCACTGACATCCCCGGCCTGAACGATCCGCAAAGCCGCGATCAATTGAGTTTCAAAGAACTGCGCCCGCCGCGCGTCAAAGGCCAGTGTCGCCAGCGAACGGATGGTCTGATCACTTCCCCTAAACGTCCCGAACGCTGTCTCGAGCCCCCAGATTGCTGTCACAACCTCTTTCTCGACGCCATATTGCGCCTCGATCCGGGTCAGGGTCGCGTGATGGCGTTCCAACCCGGCGCGACCGTTGCGGATTCGCGTGTCTGACACAGCGGCATCCAGATACTCCCAGATCGGTTTTGAAAACTCGGCCTGATTGCGATCCCGTTCGATGATTTTCTTGTCATAGGTTAGGCCCGCCAGCGCCCGGTCAAGCGTCGCGACTGAAATGCCCTGTTGTTCTGCACGTTCGCGGAACGCCCCCAGCCACGCCTGAAACCGCGCGTTTCCTTCGGTTGACACTCGATACTCCTTAGCTGAAGGCCGCACGACCGGTCGGAGGGACACGGTTATATCAGCCGAGGCCAGCTGAAAGGTCTGTGACCCATCCGCTGATTTGTGGGATTCCGCCTGCACAATGGATGCCCATAATGCAGCGGCTATGATGCCACTTACGCATTTACGCATTCCGAAATTCCTGATTACTGCTCGCCCTCAGGATAGCGCAAAGTGAGAGATTCACAAAGCGCTCAAGTCAAAATGCCTGACGCGCCCGGCCAAACCGAATAAGCTGTTGAGATGACACCCTTTGACGATCCAAAAGTTGCCGCGGCATTTGACGCGCTGCCATTTGATGCTCGTGTCGGGGCGCTTGCCCTGCGTGACTTGATCTTTGACACTGCCGCGTCCTTGCCCGACGCGCAGCCTTTGCAGGAATCGCTGCGCTGGGGTCAGCCCGCCTATCTGGCCCCAAAGGGTTCAACAATCCGGATCGGCACGCATAAGTCCGCGCGATTTGCACTGTATGTGCATTGCCAAAGCCGGTTGATGGGTGATTTCACCTCGGCCTTTCCCAGCGAGGATCGGCTGGATGGCAACAGGGCCGTGTTGTTTGACGACCCCGCGCAGATCGACCCGACGCGCCATGGCTGGCTGATTGCGCGGGCGCTGACCTATCACCTCTGACGGCGTTTGCGTTCGACCTTGCGTTTGATCTTGTCTTTCTTGCGCTTGTTGCTAACCGCTTTGCGTCGGGTTGGCCGCCCTTTCGCACCGCGTCCCCGTGGCAGGGCCTGATCGTCAATGGACAACAATTCCAGTTCCAAACCGCCGGTCACAGGCGTCGCCGCGGTAAGACGCACGGTGACACGCTGTCCGATGGCGATGATCAGCCCGGTGTCCGATCCCATCAGCGTCCCTGCCTCACGGTCGAAATGGAAGAATTCGCGCCCGAGTGATCGGACGGGCACCAGACCATCCGCACCGGTTTCGTCCATTTTCACAAAGGCCCCGAACCGGGCGATACCACTGATACGGCCACTGAACTCATTGCCTACGCGCTCGCTGAGATAGGCAGCCAGGTAGCGATCTGTCGTATCCCGTTCGGCCATCATCGAACGCCGCTCGGTGTCCGAAATATGGGTGGCGGTTTCTTCCAGCCGGGCGATTTCATCCTCGGTCAGACCGTCGTCACCCCAACCATGCGCCGTGATCAGCGCCCGATGCACGATCAGGTCAGAATAGCGACGAATGGGCGAGGTGAAATGCGCATAGTTCCGCAGCGCCAGCCCGAAATGCCCGAAGTTTTCCGGGTTGTAATACGCCTGCGCCATCGACCGCAATGTGCTGAGGTTGATCAACTCGGCATCCTCGGTCCCGGCGGCGGCGTTCAACAGCGCATTCAGATGCCGGGTTTGCAGAACCTGGCCCTTGGCCAAATTAAGACCGGCGGCCTGCGCCGTTTCCCGCAGACTTTCCAGTTTCTCAGGCGCGGGCTCTTCATGCACGCGGAACAGCAGCGGGCGGCGCTTGGCAATCAGGGTCTCGGCGGCGGCGACATTGGCGAGGATCATGAACTCCTCGATCAGCTTATGGGCGTCCAACCGGTCGCGGAACGCCACGCTGGTCACTTCGCCCGCGTCGCTGAGGACGATCTTGCGTTCCGGCAGGTCCAGCTCCAGCGGCTGCCGTTCGGCGCGCGCCTTCTTCAGGGCCGCATAAGCGGCGTAGAGCGGTTTCAGAACAGTTTCCAACAAAGGTCCGGTGCGGTCATTCGGGTTACCGTCAATGGCGTCCTGCACCTCGGCATAGTGCAGCGAAGCGGCCGAACGCATAAGGCCCCGCACAAACCGGTGTTCGATCTTGTTGCCGTCTGCGTCGATCTGCATCCGTACGGCGATACAGGCGCGCGGAACGCCTTCGTGCAGCGAACACAGATCGCCAGACAGGCGATCCGGCAACATCGGCACCACACGATCCGGGAAATAGCTGGAATTACCACGCTTTCGCGCCTCCCGATCCAGTGCAGTTCCCGGCTGCACATAAGCAGCAACATCCGCGATGGCGACCCAGATCACATGGCCGCCGGGGTTTTTCGGGTCCTCATCCGCGTGCGCATAACAGGCGTCGTCATGGTCGCGCGCGTCCGAGGGGTCGATGGTCAGCAGCGGCATGTCCCGCAGGTCTTCGCGCCCTTTCAGGCCGACGGGTTTGGCCTTATCGGCCTCGGCAATCACCTTATCAGGGAAATCGTCGGGGATACCGTGCTGGTGGATCGCGATCAGCGACACCGCCTTGGGTGCCGATGGGTCACCCAGCCGCTCGACGATACGGGCGCGCGGCAGACCCATGCGGTTCTTGGGGCCTGCCTGTTCGGCCTCGACCAGTTCGCCATCCTTGGCGCCCAGTACCGCACCGTCATGCACCAGCCATTCGGTCGAGCCGGTCTTGTCGATGGGGACGATCCGTCCACCTTCGGCGCTTTTGCGGAAGATACCGACGATCCTGCGCGGATTGGTTCCGATACGTCGGATCAAGCGCGCTTCGTAGTTGTGGTCTTCTTCATGTACCACCGTCAGGCGAGCCAGAATGCGGTCGCCCTCGCCCAGCGCCGGATCGCTGGCGCGCGCAACGATCAGAACGATGGGTTCAACGCCTTCACCATGCCATTCCAGCGGGCGCGCGAACAGGTCACCATCGGCATTCGGAGCCTTTACTTGCAACACGCTGACCGGCGGCAACCGGTCCGGGTCACGATAGCTGCGCTTGCGCTTTTCCAGATGCCCTTCGGCCTCAAGTTCTTTGAGGATGCGCTTCAGATCAATTCGATCTGCACCCTTGATGCCAAAGGCTTTGGCGATATCGCGTTTCGAGGTCAGGGTGGGGTTCGCCGAGATCCAATCGAGGACCTCTTGCTTGGTAGGGATGCGAGTCATAAGTCCGGCGTATCACGGGGATGCGACGGCGTCATGACTAAAAAAGATCAGGGTTTCAGATCGGCAACCGTGTCCACGTCACGCAGATGATCCAGAAAAGCCACCCGCGTTCCGGGGATTGAGACCAGAGTATCGGCCAGTGCGTGTTCCGTGGACCAGCGTACATCGCGGAACAGGTTCGTGGGCAAAGCCCCATAGCGTTGCGCGCCAACCAGCCAGTAGCCCCCGTCCGGCGCAGGCCCGAACACCATTTGCGTCGAGCCCAGCGCCTTGAACGCCCGCGCAATATGCCCCCGCGTGATGCCGGGAATATCCGCACCAATTAAACAGATCGGACCTTTTGGCATGTCCCGCAACATCCGGCCCATGCGATCACCCAGATCACCGTTCCCCTGTGGCACTCGCAGCAGATCCACCGGCCAGATACGGCTGTTCAGCCCCTCGCGGTCCGGGGAGACCGCCAGGACAATCTGCCAGCGCGGGTCGCGTAACCGCCGGATCAACGACTGGGTCTGATGCCGAAACCACCAGGCTGCGCCGACCATGCCGATATCGCGACCCAGACGAGTCTTTACCCGCCCCGGGCGTGGTTCCTTGACCATGATGACCAGAGTCCGCTGCATGGATCAGGCGAAATAATCCCGCAGGATGCGCGTGTAGATCGCCTTGAGCTGTTCGATCTGCGCCACCTCGACGCATTCATCCACCTGATGCATCGTGCGGCCAACCAGGCCGAATTCGACCACCGGGCAGTGGTTTTTCACAAACCGCGCGTCCGAAGTACCGCCGGTCGTGGACATCTCGGGTCGCAGGCCCGTTTCCGCCTCGACCGCTTGCGCCACCAGATCCGAGAGCGGGCCGGGCGGGGTCAGAAAGCTTTCACCCGAGATTTTGATCTTGATATCGACCTCGACGTCATATGCCTTAGCCACACGCTGCGCTTCGGCCCGCAACCAGTCGCTTAGGCTTGCACCCGAGTGCAAATCGTTGAACCGTATATTCACTGCCCCACGACATTGCGCCGGGATCACATTGGTTGCTGTATTTCCGGTATCGATATTCACAACGGCCAGCGTCGAGGCATCGAAATGATCCGTGCCCTGATCCAACTCATGACTGGCCAGGTCGTGCATCAGCCGCGCCATGGCGGGCAGCGGGTTTTTGGCGCGATGCGGATAGGCGGAATGTCCCTGCACGCCGGTCACCGTGAACCACGCCGTCATCGAGCCACGACGCCCGATCTTCATCATCTCACCCATCGTTTTCGGGCAGGTCGGTTCGCCGACCAGACAGACCGACATCCGTTCATCGGCGCGCTCCATGTAATCCAGCAACGCGGTCGTGCCGTCCACGGCATCACCCTCTTCATCCCCGGTGATGGCAAGAATGACTGCACCGTCTGGTGGCGTGTCTTGCACGAAATCCACCGCCGCTGCCGCAAAGGCCGCCACGCCGGATTTCATGTCAGTCGTCCCCCGCCCATACATCACGCCGTCGCGGATTTCCGCCCCAAAGGGCAGCATGGTCCAGGCGGCTTCATCCCCGACCGGAACAACATCGGTATGGCCATTGAACCCAAAGCTGCGCGCATGGCCCTTTTTGCCCCAGCGCGCGAACAGGTTGGCGACACCCCCGCGATCGACCCGCGTGCAATCGAACCCCGCATCCGACAATAACTTTTCCAACAACACCAGCGCGCCGCCTTCCTCGGGTGTGACCGATGGGCAACGGATTAGGTCCGCTGTCAATTCTACCGGATCTGTCATGGTGAGACCTCTTTGCTTCATTCGGGCGCTGGTTCGCGCACAGATTCAACGAATTGGGCCGATTGCCAACCCCCGCACGCCCGATTCCACGGGCTTTTTTCTGTTTGTATCGCGCCGATACCCCAATAAAACACGGACCTTGACCCCGCGACCACCTTGCCGCACCCGTCAAAATTGCGTTAGAGCCGCGCCAAACAGGTAAACTGACGATGATACGCGCCCTATTCGCACTGATCTGCCTGACCTTCGCCACGCTTGCACAACAAGCCAAGGCGCAGACACTGGACGTCACCACCGTGACCCGCCCTCCGTTTTCCTATGTCGAAGACGGGGCACAGACCGGTTTTTCCATGGATCTGCTGGCGGCGCTGGCCCAGTCGCTGGATTGGGACTATTCGGTCAACCGGGTCGAGGCGTTCAGCGACATGCTGGGTGCGGTGCAGGACGGCACCGCCGATCTGGCCATCGCCAACATCTCTATCACCGCGGCGCGCGAAACGCAGATGGATTTCAGCCAGCCGATCTTTGAGGCCGGTTTGCAGATCATGGTCCCGTCCGAGGCCGCGCGCCGGCCCTCGCTGCTGCATGCGTTGCTGTCGACCGAATTGTTCATCGCCATTGGCCTGGCCTTTGCCATCCTGTTGGGCGGCGGCATGCTGATGTGGGGGTTCGAGCGCCGCTCGCAGCCCTATTTCGACCGCAAATTGAATGAGGCATGGTTCCCGTCCTTCTGGTGGGCGCTGAACCTGGTGGTCAATGGCGGGTTCGAAGAACGCATGCCGCGCACCCCGTTTGGCCGTGTGCTGGGCGTGGTTCTGGTGGTGTCATCCCTGTTCATCGTGTCGGTTTTTACCGCGCGCATCACCTCGGTCATGACGGTGGATGCGATCAGCGGCAACGTGAATTCGGTCAACGATCTGTATGGCAAACAGGTGGGCACGATTTCGAACTCGACCGCCGCCAATTTCCTGAACCGGCGCGAGATCGAGTTTACCGGATATTCCGGTCTGGATGAGATGCTGACCGCCTTCAAGGACAAAGAGCTGGACGCGGTTGTTTTTGACGCGCCGATCCTGTCTTACTATGCCTCGCACGAAGGACGACGGATCGCATCGGTGACCGGCGGCGTGTTCTTGCGAGAGAATTACGGGATCGCCTTCCCGACGGGATCACCCTTGGTCGAGGACGTCAATCAGGCGCTGCTGTCGCTGCGTGAAGACGGCACCTATGACGAGATATACCGCAAGTGGTTCGGGGTTCGGAACTAACCCTGCTCCTCATCGCCGAAAAACGGCGTCATCTGCGCGACTATGACCGCGTTTTCATCCAATGCCCGCTGCATCAGCGCGCGCTCGTCGGCGTCAATGTCATGGCCCTGTGCTTCTCGCTCGGCCAATGTACCATAGCCGGTGACGTCCAGCGGCGCGGTGTCTGCCTGTTTCAGGATCGCCACGGTCTCGCGCACGGCTTCGGCCTCATCCACGCCACTGGCGAAACACATCAGCGCCGCGCCGGTCGCGCCGTCGGGCAGGCCATCGCCATCCTTGCGGCCGATCTGCACAAGCAGGGTATAGACTTGCTGACGCGAGGGTTTCTTTTGCTTTTCCATGGCGCCTGCATTACGGGTGGAACAAGACATGGTCAACTCATAGAGCGACCCGGTAGCAGGGCCTGATTCGACTTGCAGATAAGCGAAGTACCTTACATCAAAGCCAACAGGCTTCCGCCTTCATGCAAAATTGACACATATTGAAAGTAAAAATTTCTCCGCTGGATTGACACGGAAATTTTTGAGAATCCGCATGGTTGAAATCGGTGCAATTCCGCCGACAGCCTGAGTTTATTTGCGCGGAAATTAGCTTACGGCAGCGCCGCATATTTGGGTCGATACGAGGTATGGAATGCGAAATTTAGAATACTCCCACTATTGATCGGTGTTTTTTGAAAAGGAAAGTTCGATGAGTACGTTGTCTAAACTTCTAACTACTGTTGCAAGCGTATCCGTTCTGGCTCTGGCTCCCGTAGCGTTTGTTGCAACAATCGCGTCTACGAACCCTGTGCAAGCTGAAGAGCAAGGCGAAGGAGGCGGTGGCGAAAGCGAAGGCGGCGGCGAAAGCGAAGGCGGCGGCGAAAGCGAAGGCGGCGGCGAAAGCGAAGGCGAAGGCGAAAGCGAAGGCGAAAGCGAAGGCGAAAGCGAAAGCGAAGGCGAAAGCGAAGGCGAAGGCGAAGGCGAAAGCGAAGGCGAAAGCGAAGGCGAAAGCGAAGGCGAAAGCGAAGGCGAAAGCGAAAGCGAAAGCGAAGGCGAAAGCGAAGGCGAAGGCGAAAGCGAAGGCGAAGGCGAAAGCGAAGGCGAAAGCGAAGGCGAAGGCGAAAGCGAAGGCGAAAGCGAAGGCGAAAGCGAAGGCGAAAGCTCAGACGACGGCGAGTCCGACGACAGCGACGACAGTGGATACTCTGGCGGTGAAGGCAGCGTGGTCGAACGGCAAGGCGAAGATCGCTAACCGGTTATATTCTAGTGTTGGTCAGGAAACGAGATCAGACCTCACCTAGCGTGATATCCAGATTGTTTCGATAGCCAAACTTAAACCAGATGAAATGCCCGAACGTCGTTCGGGCATTTCTGTTTGTTCCGACCTGTTAGTCCCGCAACAATTCATTGATCCCGGTTTTCGAGCGGGTCTTTTCATCCACACGTTTCACGATCACCGCGCAGTACAGGCTGATATTGTTCTTTGATGGCATCGATCCGGCAACAACCACCGAATAGGGCGGCACTTCGCCATATGTGACCTCGCCGGTTTCGCGGTCAACGATCTTGGTCGACCTGCCGATGAACACACCCATGCCCAGAACCGAGCCTTCGCGCACGATGCAGCCTTCGACCACCTCAGAGCGCGCGCCGATAAAGCAATTGTCTTCGATGATGGTGGGGCCTGCCTGCATCGGTTCCAACACACCACCGATGCCGACGCCGCCCGACAGGTGTACGTTTTTGCCGATCTGTGCGCAGGACCCCACGGTGGCCCAGGTGTCGACCATGGTGCCCTCGTCGACATAAGCCCCCAGGTTCACGAAAGACGGCATCAGCACCACGCCGGGCGCGACATAGGCGGATTTGCGAACCACGCAGTTCGGTACGGCGCGGAACCCGGCGGTGCGCCACTGATCCTCGCCCCAACCCGCGAATTTGCTGTCCACCTTATCCCACCAGCCGCCGGCCTGCGGACCGCCCGACTGAATCTCCATGTCCTTGATGCGGAAGCCCAGCAGAACCGCCTTTTTGGCCCACTGGTTCACATGCCAGTCGCCGCTGTCCATCTTTTCGGCCACACGCAGCGAACCGCTGTCCAGCGCGTTCAGCGTATCTTCGATCGCCTCGCGTTGTTCGCCAGAGGTGGCGGGGGTGATGGTATCGCGTGCCTCCCAGGCGGCTTCGATAGCGGCTTCCAGTTGCGCGTTGGACATTTGGCGGCTCCCTGCAGAATCTGTTCACGTTGGTGTTGCCTATACGCAAGCAGGGGACAGGCCGCAATGCGACGCAGAATGCGCGCTTTGCGGCTGATTGCTGCAGTTTCAGCCGTTCAATGGGTCCGGCGAGAGGTTCCCGCCACAAACCAGCACCGCCACACGCTCATTGGGTTCCGGCTGATAGGCACCAGACAGCAGCGCAGCCAATGCGGTCGCGCCCGCTGGCTCTACCAGAATCCGATGCGTGCGCCACAGAACCTGCTGGGCTTCGGCGATGGCCTCGTCATTGACCAGAACCGATGCCAGCCCCTGCGCCAGTCCGAAACAGATCGACCCGATCCGCCGCGCGCCCAGCGCATTGGCGGCAATACCCGAAACGGTAACATCCACAGGCTCTCCGGCCTGAAGTGCCGCGTTCAGCGCGCATGAGGTTTCGGGCTCGACCGCCACAACCTTGCGCGCGCCCTGCAACCAGCCCAGTGCGCCTGCAATCAATCCGCCGCCGCCGACGGCAATCAAAACCGTGTCGGCCTGCAGACCCTGCGCCTCCCACTCGGCGAAACAGGTGCCCTGCCCGGCTACGGTTGCGGGCGCGTCATAGGCGTGGATTTGCATCGCACCTGTTGCATCCTCATGCGCTTGCGCCTTGGTCAGCGCGTTAGCGTATTCGCCCGGCACCACGCTCAGATCCGCACCGGTCCGTTCGATCAGCGCGATTTTCGACGGCCCCGCCATTTCCGGCACGAAAATCTTTGCCGGATACCCCAATGCGCGCGCTGCAAAGGCCGCCGCCGCACCATGATTACCGCCAGACGCTGCAACGATACCCGCCTTGGGCACATCCTGGCTCAGCAATGTATTGAACGCCCCGCGCGCCTTGAAACTGCCGGTATGCTGCAGGTGTTCCAGCTTCATCTCAACCGGGTAACCCAACCCCAAGGCCCGGCTTTCCATCACCGGCGTCACCTGCGCATAACCGTTGATCCTGTCGGCGGCCGCCAATATTTCACTCTTCCAATTCATTCTTGTTCTTCCGTGACTGGCACTCTGCCCGCGAACCCTATAGCTGTTTCAAGAACACGCAAGCAGGGAACCATCACTCATGAGAGAAGACCGCCTCAGCCCTTTCCGCGACGCGCAGACCGACCGCTCGACCGCGAGTGAGGTACCGGACACGCCGCAAACGCGCTCACCCGCGTATCGCCTTGCCTTTGCCGATGACGATTTCCTGTGCCGGGATGAGCTGCGCCCGGTTCGCCTGCAGCTGGAACTGCTGAAACCCGAGATGCTCATGACCGAGCGTGAGATCACCTCGACCATCGTCATGTTCGGCGGTGCGCGTATCCCCGAGCCGTCGCAGAAACACACCGCCCGGACCCAGACGCTGGCCAACCTGTCGGAGTACTATGACGAGGCCCGCGAATTCGCCCGGCTGATGACCGAGAAATCCAATGAAACCGGCTGCCGCGAGAACGTCATCGTCACCGGCGGTGGCCCCGGCGTGATGGAGGCAGGGAATCGCGGCGCGCAGGATGCGGGCGGCTGTTCCATCGGCCTGAACATCGTGTTACCGCACGAACAAGCGCCGAACGAATACGTGACCCCCGAGCTCAGCTTCAACTTCCACTATTTCGCCATCCGCAAGATGCATTTCCTGATGCGCGCCCGCGCCATCACCATCTTTCCCGGCGGGTTCGGAACCATGGATGAGCTGTTCGAATCCCTGACCCTGATCCAAACCGGTCGGATGGAGCGCGTGCCCTTCCTGCTGTTTGGCCGCGAGTTCTGGGAAAAGGTTATCAACTGGGAGGCGCTTGCGGACGCGGGCACCATCTCGGACGAAGACCTTGATCTGTTCCGGTTTGTCGACACGGCGCAAGAGGCGGTCGAGATCATCGAGAACTGGGAACCCGCCCCGCCCCGCGACGAAATACCGGGGCGCTGAACCATGGCCCCGAAGACCGGAGAGATGCTGCACCTGCGCGGCAATGCCTTGAACGCGGGTGAGCCGGTGACGCTGCCGCTGACTCAAAGCAGTATGTATCATCTGCCGGGCGTGACGGACGGCCTGCCCACATACGGCCGAGTCGACAACCCCACTTGGGAGCATCTGGAACATGTGCTGGCCCATCTTGAAGGTGCGCCCTGCCTGACTTTTCCGTCTGGCATGGGGGCAATTTCAGCCGCATTGTTTGCAACCCTGAAGGCCGGGTCGCACCTGCTGATTCCGTCGGATGGGTACTATGTCACGCGCGTGCTGGCCGATCAGTTCCTGTCCGGGCTGGGTGTAACGGTCACCGAACGCCCGACGGCCACCTTTACCGAGGGCGGGTTTGACGGCTTTGATGTGGTTTTTGTCGAAAGCCCCTCAAACCCCGGGCTGGACATGCTGGACCTGCCTGCTATCGCCACTGCTGTTCGTGTAGCGGGCGGGATCACGATTGCTGATAACACGACCCTGACCCCGCTGGGCCAGCGCCCGCTGGATATGGGCATCGACGTGGTTGTGGCCTCGGATACGAAAGCCATGGGTGGGCATTCCGACCTGTTGATGGGCCACGTGGCCAGCCGCAATGCACAGATTATGGAACGGGTAGTAGAATGGCGTCGCGTTTCTGGGGCGATCCCCGGCCCGCATGAGGCTTGGCTGTTGCATCGCGGACTGGAAACGCTGGATGTGCGGTTCGACCGCATGTGTTCCTCGGCGCAGGTGCTGGCCGAACGGTTCGCCGTCCACTCGACGGTCAGGCAAATCCGCTATCCCGGTCTGCCTAGCGATCCATCGCATGCGCTGGCCACGGCACAGACGTCGCGGTTTGGGTTCCTGCTGTCGATCACGCTTGAGACCGAGGCCAAGGCCGAGGCCTTCATCAACGCCTGCCCGATGCTGCGTCCCGCAACCTCCTTTGGTGGCGTCCACAGTTCAGCAGAGCGCCGCGCGCGCTGGGGCGACGATGTCGACCCCGCCTTCATCCGCCTGTCTGTCGGCTGTGAACCGGTCGAGGAACTGTGGCAGGCGATTGAAATCAGCCTGAACGCGCTATGATTTCTTCTTGGGCTCACGCAATTCTGTAAACACATAGATCGGCAGCACTATGCTGGCGATCAGCGCCCCCAGCCAAACCAGAAGCGTGGCCGCCAACAGGTTCGAGATACCTCCAACCGTCAACCCGGCAGTGACAAGATCGGTTATCAGCAAGCCTACAAAGGTAACGATCAGCGCGATGCCGCCTTTCAGCGCGGGTGCTTTTTTCTCGCCCAGCTTCAGGATCAGCGGCTCGGCCACCACCTGCACCAGCGTAAAGACGATCACCACGACGATGAAAGAGATCGGCTTGATCGCAAACCCTGACAGCAGCAGCGTGGCCAGTAGCAACCCGATGGCATTGCCGGCCAGCAGGGCCAAGGCGGATTTGATTCTGCGCGTCATGGGGGTCTCCGTCAGAAAATAATTCGAAACGTGCATATGTTAGCAGACTTTCGGGGTTTTGCGAGCGGTTTCAAAAGCCTCTTCCTTTTGGGTCCTTGAAATCGCATGATAAAACCAACCTGTTCAGCCCGACCCGCGAGAGGTGAGATGAGTGACGATCCCTATTCCGCCCTTGGTGTCGCCAAAGACGCCAGCGCCGCCGAAATCAAAAAGGCTTATCGGCGTATCGCCAAGGAATGCCACCCGGATCTAAAGCCCGGCGATGCCGAGGCCGAAGCCAAGTTTAAGGCGGCAGCCGCCGCTTACGACTTGCTCAAAGACCCCGAAAAGCGGGCGCAATTCGACAATGGTGAGATTGACGCCTCGGGTCAGGAACGCCCGCAGCAGCATTATTATCGCGACTACGCCGAGGCCGCCGGGAACCCTTATCGGGGACAGGCTGCAGACCCCGATGACATGTCGGACATCTTTGCCGAGTTCATGCGGGGCCGTGGCGGATACGGCCAGCGCACCCATGAATTCCACGCGCCGGGGCACAATCGAGGCTACAGCCTGCAGATCAGTTTTCTGGATGCGGTTTTTGGGGCCAGCCAGAAACTGACCCTGCCCGATGGCGACCGGATCGAAGTCAAGATTCCCGCTGGCATCACCGACGGCCAAACCATCCGCCTGCGCGGCAAAGGCGATCCGGGCTTTGGCGACGGACCGCCGGGTGATGCTCTAGTGACCGTCTCGGTTGCCAAACACCCCGTCTTCGATCGTCAGGGCGACGACATACATCTCACTCTGCCGATCACGATTGATGAGGCCATTCTGGGCGGCAAGGTCCCTGCACCCACCATCGACGGTGGCGTTAACGTCAGCGTTCCTGCGGGGACCAGCAGCGGCAAGACACTGCGCCTGCGCGGCAAAGGGGTTAAGAAACGCGGCTCAACCGAGCGCGGCGATCAGCTGATCGAACTGACCATCGCGATGCCCGGACAGATCGACGAAGACCTAAAGCAATTCATGGAGACATGGCGCGAGAGCCACAGTTATGATCCGCGTAAAGGAATGCCATCATGACCCGCACTCTGACCGAAGAGCAGCTGATCGCAACCGTCACCCGCCTGACCTCGACCCGGTTGACCGAATACTTGGCCGCCGAGATCGTGATCCCCGAACAAACCGATCAGGGCTTGGTCTATCACAGCCTCGACGTCGCCCGTCTGGAATTGGCCTGCGAATTGCATGAGCAATACGAGATGGAACCCGACGCGCTGTCGATGATGATTTCGCTGATCGACCAGATGCACGGCCTGCGCGCAGAACTGCGCGAAGTGCTGAACGCGGTTGAAGCGCAGCCCGAACCCGTGCGTCAGACCCTGATCGAGGTGATCGGAGCCGCCCGCCTCAAGCGCAGTTGATCAATTGCCGACGATGTATTCTTCGGGCACGAAAAAGGTGTAGTCCCGGTCGGCCACCGCCTCGTGGCAATCATGGCAATAGGCGACCGAATTTGCGCGCGCACCCATCGTGTCCCCGAACAGCGATCCGTCTGGCATCACCATGATATAACGCCAGTCACCCGTGTCGGGGCTTTCGCCTTGGGCCAGTTTTTCCATTACGAACAAAGCGCCGGGATGGATATTGCCTTCATCCGTGACGGTCACGCTGTCCTTGGCCAAAACCGAGCCTTTGGGCAGCTTTTCCCCCTCAGCCAGCGTTCCGTAGTTATGAGCCATGCGATTAGCATAGCTGTTCACATACCGCTGACCATGGGTGGCCGAGATATAGGGCGCATCGTTGAACAATGGCCAGTTCTGATAATTCAGGAGCAAATCCAGCTGTGCAGCGCCATAACCCCGCGCCATGCGCCGCTGCAGGGATTCATAGATGCGCAATGCTTCCTCCTTGGACAAATCCGCTGGATTCTCGATGGCAATATGCGCGTCCTCACCAGTTGATTGCGCAAACCCGTCGGTTGCGGACAACCCCGAAATTGACAGCACTGTCAGTGAGATCGAAAACACACGTTTAAATCGTAAAAACATATGGATGGCCTACCTGTTTCTTAAGGTTCGCCTGAAAGCCGCCTATCATGTTTGAAATAAGATAGCGGCCCTGAACAAACGCGCCACGGCCAGACCACGGCTTTCACCGCTTTGTGCGCAAGAGTGACATGCGCCGATCCAGCCCCGACGCTTAAAACATACCAAATTTCGAATGCAAAGAACAGCAAGGCGAGAATTTATTTATTGTCGACCACTTGGCGACAATAACACGCCTCAGCTTTTCACCCCGGCTTCGGCCTCGATCTGTTTGCGCGATTTTCGGGCGCGTTCCGTGGCCGATTTCAATTGACCACAAGCCGCCATGATATCCTCGCCCCGCGTCTTACGGATGGGTGAGGCGTAACCCGCCTGGTAAATGATATTCGCAAAGGCCCGGATGCGATTGTTCGAGCTGCGCTTGTACGGCGCGCCCGGCCATTCATTGAACGGGATCAGGTTGATCTTGGCCGGGATGTTATGACGCTTGATATGGTCGATCAGGCGATGCGCATCCTCGTCTCTGTCGTTCACGCCATCCAGCATCACATATTCAAAGGTAATCCGTTCGGAATTCGATGCGTTCGGGTAACTGGCCAGCGCACCCAGCAGTTCCTCGATATTCCAGCGCTTGTTGATCGGCACCAACACGTCACGGGTTTCATCCGTGGTGGCATGGAACGAGATCGCCAGCAGACAACCGATTTCCTCAGCCGTGCGCGCGATTTCAGGCACAACACCCGAGGTCGACAGGGTGATGCGGCGGCGCGACAGGGAAATCCCCTCAGGATCCATGGCGATCTTCATCGCGTCGCGGACGTTTTCGAAATTATACAGCGGCTCACCCATGCCCATCAGAACGATGTTCGACAGCAGACGGGTTTCGTCCTTGGGCGCGCCTGGAACCGGCCATTCCTCAAGATCGTCGCGCGCCATCATCACCTGACCGACAATCTCGGCCGCGGTCAGGTTGCGCACCAGTTTTTGCGTACCGGTGTGACAGAAGGAACAGGTCAGCGTGCAACCCACCTGAGACGAGATGCACAGCGTGCCGCGATCTTCTTCGGGGATGTACACGACCTCAACCTCGTGCCCGCCCGCGATACGGCACAGGTATTTGCGGGTGCCGTCCTCGGACACCTGACGCGTAACAACCTCAGGGATTTCGATCACGAAGTTTTCGGCCAGTTGCGCGCGATAGGCCTTGGCCAGATTGGTCATCTCGGCAAAGTCGCGCACACCCCATTGATAAATCCATTGCCAGATCTGACCGGTGCGCATCTTGGCCTGCTTTTCCGGCGTGCCATGTTCGATCAAAACCTCACGCAGCTGGGCGCGGGTCAGGCCGACAAGGTTAATCTTCCCCTCGGGCAATTTGCGGGGGATGGTCATGACATCTTGAGTGATCGGCGCTTTGGGCGACATGTGGCTATCTCAAAGGACTCTGGCTTGGGATGCGCCTCTATATAGGATCGCTGGCAAAGATCAAAAGGAATCGTATCAATCAATTCGCAAAGCGCAGCAACTCGTCCACACGCGCGCGTCCCAGATCGACCCGGCACGCGGTGATGGCGATGCCAGTACCGGACCCTCCGCCATAGGAAGCGCCCACCGCTTCGCACTGCGCATCGCGGTAGCTTGCCCAGGCTGATTGCGAAGCTTCCAAGGCGGGCTGCGCCACCACCCGCTCGGTGATCTCGTCCAACTCTTTGGCCGATTGCATGGCAAATCCGTAGCTCTCCTCCAGCGCCAGACTGACCCGATCTTCCATCTCGCCAACACACGCCCCAATTTCCACCTGAGAACTTGCGTCTGAACATTCCAACGTTGGGTCTGCCAGTGCCGCAGAGGAAAACAACAATATGATCAATACGTACCGCATAACTCGCTCCTGCCAGAGGTTCCCACTGCCGACGGTAGCACGCGAACTACTGCGCCCCAAATACAGATTGGCCGCACCGTCAACGCCGATGCGGCCGAAATCAATGCTATCAGGTAAGCCGCTTCAGATGCCCGCTGGCAGGATATCGCAATCTGCTGCATCCAAAGTTTTTACCGGATCCTCTGGCCCACATTGCTCACCGGATACGGGGTAGGTTTCAGAATCTTTTTCACACGCGCTCAACAACACGGCGACTGCCATCATCAGCGCGACAATAGGCTTATTCAGCATTCGTAAGCTCCTTCTATTCAGCTGAACTAATTAGTTCAGAAATGTCGGGGGCTCGCTTTGATACGGATCAAACTTGCAGACAGACGTGGCGTAAAGCCGACACTTGGCGATTCAAAAAAAGAAAACCCCGCCAAAAGACGGGGTCTCGCGTGTCTTCAGATACGTATCAGTTTGTGCAGCGTTTCTCGGCGTCTTCTATCGCTGCCGTGAAACCCAGCAACGAGAATGTGTCCTTGGTCTGCGTCCCACGCTCGGACCGGGCGGTCAGAACAGCCTCAGTGCCCCGCTTCATCGCTGCAACCACCTTGAGGTCTTCGCCTTCGGTTGCGGGCCAGGCCCATTCGCCTTCGGTGATCAGTTCAAACTCGGTCCCGTCGATTTCAAGATTGACGGTTGAGCCTGCCGCGAACGGATAACCGCCGGTAAAGGTCACTTGCCCCTTCACCTCGGCGTTGGGACGGTAGAACACGAACAGCAGGATATCGCTGCGGCGGACCGAGACCACCCGGCCACCGCGTGTGTTGACGGTTTCCTTGGGTGCAGACACGCTCCAACATTCGGTGGGATCGTCTTCGACGAACACGCTCCAATCGGTTTTGGCTGCCACACGGTTGGTGCTTGACGCCTGCTGAGCGGTTGCCGTAGTGGCCATCCCTGCCATGCACAGGCCCGCGATTACACGGACGAGTTTCAATCCCATCTGTCCAGCCTCCTAGCTCGACCTATTACCTCATACCCATCGGAAAAGCCTGCGCACCCTGCCGGTTCGTCTGTAAGTTGCGTATTCCGATGATTGTCGACATACACACACTAACGCAGGTTTCGCCACAGGCGAAAGGGCGATTGGCAGAATTTTGCGCATATTACGGAGAGGCCTGATGACGCAGCCGGTACCAATGACAGAACTATGGCGCGGCCCCTTGTTGGAAAGCCTGCATCTGGGCCATGCAGTGATCTGCGATGACAGTGGCCAGATCGTACAAAGCTGGGGTGATCCAAATGCGATTATCTACCCCCGCTCTTCTGCCAAGATGATCCAAGGACTGCCGCTGATCACCTCAGGTGCCGCGGCGAAATACGGGCTGAACAGCGAGCATCTGGCGTTGGCTTGCGCCTCACACAGCGGCGCGCATATCCACACTGACCGCGTGACGGCCTGGTTGGACCATCTGAACCTGTCCGAACATGATCTGCGCTGCGGCCCGCAAGAGCCGCAGGATATGGCCGCGCGCGACGGATTGATTCTGGCCGACGACACGCCTTGCCAGATTCACAATAACTGTTCGGGAAAGCATAGCGGGTTCCTGACCGTGGCCCAGCATATGGGGGCCGGGCCGGAGTATCTGGAAATCGACCACCCAGTTCAGCAGGCCTGTCTGTCAGCCATCGAAGAAACAACCGGTGAGGCCAGCCCCGCCTATGGGATAGACGGATGTTCAGCGCCGAATTTTGCCACCTCGCTGATGGGGTTGGCGCGGTCCATGGCGTGGTTTGCCTCGGCCGCCGACCGGTCGGACCGGGCCAGCGATGCGGCGCAGCAACTGACCGCCGCGATGATCAAACATCCCGAACTGGTTGCCGGTGAAAGCCGCGCCTGTACCGAACTGATGCGCGCGATGGAGGGCCGCGCCGCGATCAAGACCGGGGCCGAAGCTGTTTTCATCGCCATCATTCCGGAAAAACGCATGGGCGTGGCACTGAAGATCACAGACGGCACCACGCGTGCCGCTGAATGTGCCATCGCATCCATTCTGGTCCATCTGGGTGTGCTGGAGGCCGAACACCCGGCCACCCGCAAATTCATGAACGCCATTCAGTACAGCCGCCGCGGGCTGGAATGCGGCATCATCAAGCCTGCGCCGGGTTTCCCCGGCTAAGGCGATCACATCTCGATCGGATGAATTTCGGCCACTTCGACCGAGCCTGATCCGTTGACGACCATGGGGCAGCCCTTGGCCATCTCGTTGGCGGCGTCGATGCTGTCGGCCCTGATGACCGTGAACCCCGAGGCCGGGTTGGCACCGCCATTGTCGACGACACCGCTGTTGCTAACGGTATAGGACTGGCCCACCGGGTTGCCGGGGATGTCCAGCGCATCGCCCATATTCTGGAACCATGCGCCCCAGGCGGCCATGGTCGCTTCGATTTCGGCGGGGTCGGTTGGGGTGTGACCGCCGTGATAGACAAACAAGAACTGAGGCATTTCTCTTCCTCCCTAATGAAAATCTTAAAACTGAGCTTCCAGCTTGCGCAGTGACGAAGTCCAACCCTGATTGTGGTTGGCCGCGACCTCGGCATCGGCCAATTCGCGGTGATCAAGAACCAGCTTTGCACCAGCTTCCGTCGCTGTGACCGTCAGCGTCACGTGGCTTTCCGCTCCGCGCTGATCCTGATCGTCATGCCAGGCCCAGGTGAACCCCACTGAATTCGGCGGATCAACATGGGTCACCTGCCCGGATACTTTGTATCGCTGCCCTTCGGCATTCACCATGACCGAGTGCCACGGCCCAAGGCGTGAAAAATCCAAATCATGTTCGGGCACATGCATCCCTTCGGGGCCCCACCACTGCAACAGCTTTGCTCCATCGCTGATCCAGGCAAACAGGTTTTCCTGGGATGTGGGAAACGCGCGTTCCAATTTCAGGTCGGCCATGAATTCTCCCTTTCAATCAAATCGTTCAAACGGTCGAGGCTGCTTTCCCAGAATTGCCGTTTCGAGATGGTCCATTCCGCGATGGTCCGCAGCCCCTCGGGCTGGATGGAATACATGCGTTGACTGCCCTGCACTCGCTGCTGCACCAGCCCGGCGGCGCGCAACACCTTCAGATGGCGCGAGATCGCGGCCCCGGACATGCCGCGACCTTCGATCAGGTCACCAGCGGGCAGTTCACCGTTTTGCATTAACTGCTCGACGATCGAGAATCGGGTGGCATCGGACAATGCCGAAAATGCGGTCAGAAGCGTGTTCATGACCATTGTTTAACATTTTTGTTAAATAAAGGGAAGCCCCTTGGGATCAGACCTCGGTAAAGGCCGCGCGGGAATAGCCCTGCAGGTACAGCAAAGCCGTCAGATCTCCGTAGTTGATCCGAATATCGCATTTGGCGGCGACCGAAGGTTTGGCATGCAGCGCCACACCGGTTCCGGCCCGGCTCAGCATGCCCAGATCATTGGCGCCATCGCCCACGGCAATCACGTCGGCCTCGGACAGGCCCAGCCGCTTGGTAATCTGCGCCAGCGCATCCACCTTTGCCTGTTTGCCCAGAATCGGGCGCTGTACATCGCCGGTCAGCTTGCCCTTTTCGGCCAGCAATGTATTGGCGCGGTTTTCATCAAAGCCAAGCAGATCAGCCACCCTCGCGGTGAAGGCCGTGAACCCACCCGACACCAGGGCCGCATAGCCCCCGTTCAGGCGCATCGTCGCAACCAGTTCCTTACCGCCCGGCATCAATGTAATGCGTTCGTTCAGAACCTTGTCGATCACCGCCTCATCCAAGCCCTTCAGTAGGCCGACACGTTCAATCAGCGCACCTTCGAAATCAAGCTCACCATTCATGGCCCGCGCGGTAATGTCTTTGACGCGATCGCCCACGCCCGCCTCATCGGCCAGTTCGTCAATACATTCCTGCTGGATCATGGTGCTGTCCATATCGGCCAGCAGCATCAGCTTGCGGCGTTTCCCGAACGGCTGCACGATCAGGTCGACCTCCAACAACTGCAGCTCTGCCCAGACGTCCCACTGATTATCAGGCAGCTCGGGAAACGTGAACTGCGCCGCCTCATCTTCGCTGAGCCAAACCAGATCGCCCCCGCCCCACGCGTTGCACATCGACTCGACCAAAGCCTGCTCGAGCTTCGGCATGTTCGGATTGGTCAACAGAGTGGCTACGTACATCATCGGTCTCCTGCAGGCTCCCCCGCGCATAACGCAGGGGCCGCCAATTCACCAGAGACAGTTGATATGTTACCCCAGAATGCCAGGCAATCGCAGCCCATGGGCGCGGGCGCAATCCTTTGCAATGTCATACCCCGCATCCGCATGCCGCCACACGCCCGAGGCCGGATCGTTCCACAGCACACGTTCCAACCGTCGGGCCGCGTCCTCGGTACCATCGGCACAGATCACCACACCCGCATGTTGAGAGAACCCCATGCCGACCCCACCACCGTGATGCAGCGAGACCCAGGTCGCGCCGCTGGCGGTGTTGATCAGAGCATTCAGCAGCGGCCAATCGCTTACGGCGTCAGACCCGTCCAACATCGCCTCGGTCTCGCGGTTCGGGCTAGCGACGGAACCGCTGTCCAAGTGATCCCGGCCGATCACGACCGGCGCTTTTAGCTCACCATTGGCGACCATCTCATTGAACGCCAACCCGGCGCGGTGCCGGTCGCCGAGCCCGATCCAGCAAATCCGCGCGGGCAGGCCCTGAAACGCAATCCGTTCCTGCGCCATGTCGAGCCAGCGGTGCAGATGTTCGTTCTCAGGGAACAGCTCTTTCATCTTGGCGTCGGTCTTATAGATATCCTCGGGGTCACCTGACAACGCACACCAGCGGAACGGACCGATGCCTTTGCAAAACAGCGGACGGATATAGGCGGGAACGAAACCGGGGAAGGCAAAAGCGTTCTCCAACCCCTCATCCTGTGCCACCTGCCGGATGTTGTTACCGTAATCCAGCGTCGGCACGCCCGCGTTCCAAAAATCAACCATCGCGGCGACGTGTTGTTTCATCGACGCCCGCGCAGCCTTTTCAACTGCTTTAGGGTCTGTTTCACGCATTTCACGCCACTGCGCCATGGACCAACCAATTGGCAAGTAGCCGTTGATCGGATCATGGGCGCTGGTCTGGTCGGTGACGATATCGGGATACGGGCGGACGCCTTCGTTCCCTCTTTTGAAGATTTCTGGGAACACCTCGGCCGCGTTACCCAACAGGCCCACGGATTTTGCCTCGCCCGCTTTGGTCCAGCGGTCGATCATCTCCAACGCTTCGTCCAGAGTCTCGGCCTTTTCGTCGACGTATTTGGTGCGCAGGCGGAAATCGATACTGTCTGGATTACATTCGACCGCCAGACAGCAGGCACCGGCAAAAACGGCGGCCAGCGGTTGCGCCCCCCCCATGCCGCCCAAGCCCCCGGTCAGAATCCACTTGCCGGTCAGGTCGCCGCCATAATGCCGGCGCCCGGCCTCGGCAAAGGTCTCATAGGTGCCCTGAACGATGCCCTGCGTGCCGATGTAAATCCACGAGCCAGCGGTCATCTGGCCGTACATCATCAAGCCCTTCTTATCGAGTTCGTTGAAGTGATCCCAGGTCGCCCAATGGGGCACGAGATTCGAATTGGCGATCAGCACCCGCGGCGCGTCCTTATGCGTGCGTATGATCGCCACGGGTTTGCCGGACTGGACGATCAGGGTCTCGTCTTCCTCCAGATCCTTCAAACCGGCAACAATAGTGTCGAAATCCTGCCAAGTCCGCGCCGCGCGGCCGATACCGCCATAGACCACCAGTTCATGCGGGTTTTCGGCCACGTCCGGGTGCAGGTTGTTCATTAACATCCTCAGCGGGGCCTCAGTCAGCCAGCTTTTGGCGTTCAGTTCGGGGCCTGTCGGCGGATAGATATCGCGCGTGTTCTTGCGAGGGTCGGTCATGGGATCGTCTCCAATGCAGTGTCTTGGATGGCTTCAAGAATATCGCGCAGCCAACGACGCAGGCGGTCGGCCTTGGCAGTGTCATAACTCCACGGGGCGGCCTCGGCTGTCAGGTAAGTGGATTGCGCCAGTTCCATCTGTATGGCGTGCAGACCGTCGGCCGGACGGCCATAGTGGCGGGTTGTCCAGCCACCCCGGAACCGCCCGTTCAGAACGGTGCTGTAGGGCGATGATGCGGCAAATTCAATTGTAATAGACTCTATGTCTGGCGCACAGGTCACTCCCCCATCCGTCCCGATATTCAAGTCGGGCAACATGCCTTCAAACAGAAATGGAATGCGACTGCGGATCGAGTGGCAATCGAACAGAACAGCCACGCCGTGCTTTGCCCGCACGCGCTCCAACTCTTCGGCAAGCGCGGCATGATAGGGTGCATGGAAGGTTTCGCGCCTCTGACCGATCTCATCCTCCGATGGTTCCTGCCCGTCGCGCCAGATCGGTTGCCCATCGAAATCGGTCAATGACACCAGCGTTGTCGTGTTTTGCCCTGGGTAAAGCGAAACACCGTCGGGATCGCGATTGGCGTCGATGACATAGCGATGAACATGCGACTGAACCACCGTCGCACCACTCAAAAGCTTTTCATAGAGCCTGTTTATGTGCCAATCCGTGTCCGCCAATGCACGCCCAGTGCCATTGAGACGAGCTGCGATGTCATCCGGCACATAGGTCCCGCCATGCGGCTGTCCCAAGACGATAGGGCCATCCCCGTGATGCACGCTAACCACCTGCATCACACCACCTCGGGCATTGGGGTGCCAACGGCCCGTAGGATCGACGCCCCGGCTACCAATTGTTTCGCGGTCTCCAACTCAGGGGCCAGATAACGATCTTCGGTCAGGGCCGGAATGTCAGCCCGCAACCGAGCAATGACCTGCTGCAAAGGCCCGCTGGTGACCAGAGGCGCGCGAAATTCAACCCCTTGAGCCGCACACAGTAGTTCCACACCCAGAATGTAGTTCAAATTCTCGACCATTCGGATCAGGCGCCGCGCACCATGGGCCGCCATCGAAACATGATCCTCCTGGTTGGCCGAGGTGGGGGTGCTGTCGGTGACACAGGGATTGGCGAGGTGCTTGTTCTCGCTCATCAATGCCGCGGTGGTGACCTCCGCAATCATCAGGCCAGAATTCAACCCCGGATCAGGGGTCAGGAAAGGCGGCAAATCAAAGCTGAGCGTCGGATCCACCATCAGTGCGATGCGTCGCTGCGCGATAGCACCGATTTCGGACACGGCCAGCGCGATCATATCAGCGGCGAACCCTACAGGTTCAGCATGGAAATTCCCTCCCGAGACAATCCCGTCGGCCAGAACCAGCGGATTGTCGGTGGCTGCGTTGGCCTCAACCTCAAGCGTGGCGGCGGCCTGCCGCAATACATCCATCGCCGCACCCGTGACCTGCGGTTGACAGCGGATGCAATAAGGATCCTGAACGCGGGTGTCGCCCTCACGGTGACTTTCCCGAATTTCCGACCCGTCCAGCACGGCGCGCATGGCGCCGGCGGCTTCGGTCTGGCCACGATGACCGCGCAAAGTGTGAATTTCAGGCCGCAGGGGTGCGGTGGACCCCATGATCGCATCGGTCGACAAGGCCGAAACAACCAACGCACTTTGCGCCGCGCGCCAAGCCTCGAACAACCCAGCCAAAGCAAAGGCGGTTGAAAACTGGGTGCCGTTGATAAAGGCCAGTCCTTCCTTGGGACCCAGTTGAATAGGCTCTAAATCAACTGTTTTCAGTGCTTCAACCCCCGGCAGGACAGTGCCGCTCACCTCCGCCTCTCCCGCGCCAATGATCACCGCCGTCATATGGGCTAGTGGCGCCAGGTCGCCCGATGCCCCAACCGAACCCTGTGCCGGGATCACCGGAGTGACCCCGCGGGCCAGCATCTGCTGCAACAGCTCGATCAGTTCCCACCGCACGCCCGATGCACCGCGACCGAAGGACAACAGCTTGAGTGTCATCATCAGCCGGGTCAGCCTTTGCGGTATGGCGGGACCAACACCGCAACAATGGCTGAGGATCAGGTTGCGCTGCAGGGTCGAGGTGTCCTGTGGCGCGATTTTGAGGCTGGCCAGTTTCCCAAAACCGGTATTGACGCCATAGACGGGGTCATCGCCCCGAGCCGCCGCCTGAATACGTTGCGCCGCCGCATCGACTGCGGGCTTGCAGTCAGAATCCAGTGAAACAGCCGTTTGATCCCAATAGATCTCGGCCAGTTGCGCCAAAGAAACCTGACCGGGCTGCAAAATCAGAGACGTCATTCGATCCCTCCGAAAAGACGTTTATGCAGTGGGTTGAAGCCGACGCGATAGGCCAGTTCCGCCGGATGAGTGACATTCCAGATCGCCAGATCCGCCCTATGCCCCGGCGCGAGAGTGCCCGCATCGTTGATCCCCAACGCGCGCGCGGCGTTGCGGGTGACACCCGCCAGCGCCTCTTCAGGCGTCAGACGAAACAGCGTGCAGCCCATGTTCATGGTCAGCAGCAGCGAGGTCAGCGGCGAAGAACCGGGATTGCAGTCGGTTGCCAGGGCCATTGGCACTTGATGCTGGCGCAGCAGATCAACGGGTGGCACCTGCGTTTCCCGCAGTGTGTAAAACGCGCCCGGCAACAGCACGGCCGTGGTTCCGGCCTTTGCCATGGCTGATACACCATTGGCATCCAGGTATTCGATGTGATCCGCCGACAAAGCCCCGTAAGAGGCCGCCAGTTGCGCCCCCCCCAGATTGGACAACTGCTCGGCATGCAGTTTCACCGGCAGGCCCAGCTCTTGCGCCACATCAAAAACCAGGGCGATTTGTGCGGGGTTAAAGGCGATTCCTTCGCAGAACCCATCCACCGCGTCCACCAGCCCCTCGGCATGGGCCGCGCGCAGGGTTGGGATGCAGACCTCGCGAATATAGTCGTCGGGGCATTCGGCATATTCCGGCGGCACTGCATGTGCGCCCAGAAAGCTGGATTTGACGCGGATAGGGCGGGTTTCACCGATCCGGCGGGCAACGCGCAGCATCTTCAATTCGGTCTCGGTATCCAACCCATAGCCCGACTTGACCTCAAGGGTGCTGACACCCTCAGCAATCAGGGCGTCCACGCGGGTTAGAGCATCTGACAAAAGCATCTCAGCGCTGGCGGACCGCGTGGCGTTGACCGTGGAGAGGATACCACCCCCGGCACGGGCGATGTCCTCGTATGAGGCGCCATTCAGCCGCATTTCAAACTCAGTTGCGCGGTTTCCGCCAAACACCACATGGGTATGCGCGTCAATCAGCGCCGGAGTGATCAACCGTTCACCGAAATCCTCGACCGGCCAATCGGCATATTCCGGCGGCAGGTCCTGGCGTTCGCCGACCCAGACAATCTTTGCCCCGTTAACGGCGATCGCTGCATCCCGACACAGCCCATAGGGCGTGCCCCCTTCTGACATCGTGGCCATCCTGGCGCTGAGTAAGACCGCTTTTCTGGTCATGGCGATTCTTTTCGGCTCCCCTCTTGTTTGATTTTTATGTATAGGTGTAAAGATATGAAGTCTACACATTATGGAAATCAAAATGCAGATTCATGCCAAGACAGCTTTATTAGGCTCTGATTGGGTTCACGATGTGCGAGTAGAAATCGACCATGGGCGTATCAGCCAGGTGCAGTATCAGGTGTCGGCATTGCCCGATGATACGCGCGTTGACGTTCTTTTGCCCGCTTTGGCAAACCTGCACAGCCACGCCTTTCAACGGGCCATGGCGGGCATGACGGAAACCCGCATGGCCGGACGTGAGAGTTTCTGGACATGGCGCAACCTGATGTATCGCTTTCTGGATCGGTTGACGCCCGACCAGATCGAAGCCATCGCCGCACTGGTTTTCATGGAGATGCAGGAGGCCGGGTATGCCTCGGTCGGTGAATTCCACTATGTCCATCACCAACCCGGCGGAGCGGCCTACGATCAACTCTCGGAACTAAGCCAGCGTATCTTTTCCGCCGCGCACCAGTCAGGGATCGGTCTGACTCATTTACCGGTCCTCTACACCTATGGCGGCGTTGCGCAGGACCCGCTGTCAGGTGGGCAGTTGCGGTTCAGCAATGATGTGTCCCGGTTTTTGAATTTGGTGGATGATTGCCGTAATAAACTGCCACACACTGACTCTATATTGGGGGTTGCGCCACATTCCCTGCGCGCAACTTCACCGACAGACCTGCGCGAACTGCTGCAAAACACACCCAAGGGTCCGGTCCATATCCATATCGCCGAACAGGTTCAGGAAGTCGCCGACGTACAATCCGCGTTGGGCCAGCGTCCGGTGGCCTGGCTGCTGGACAATGCAGACGTGAACGCGCGGTGGTGTCTGATCCATGCCACCCATATGACCGATGCCGAAACCCGCACACTGGCCCAGTCCGGTGCTGTGGCGGGGCTGTGCCCGATCACCGAGGCCAATCTGGGCGATGGTATTTTCAACGGCGCGACCTACGTCGCAGAAAACGGACGATTCGGGGTCGGATCAGACTCTAATATTAGGATTTCCTTGCCCGAAGAACTGCGCACCCTGGAATACTCCCAACGTCTGCGTGATCAACAGCGGGCGGTCCTGGTACCGGGCGAAGGCTCGGTCGGGCACGCTCTTTATACCGGTGCCGCGCAAGGTGGTGCGCAAGCACTTGGACGTAACGCTGGTGAGGTTGCCGAGGGCAAGTTAGCTGATCTGCTGGCCATTGACCGGACCCACCCGACGCTCTGCGCATTGACGGACGATCAATTGCTGGATGGACTGTGTTTTGCCGCCCCTGATGGGCTGGTAATTGACTTGTGGTCTGCCGGACGCCACATGGTGAAACAGGGCCGCCACGTCGCACGTGATCAGATCATATCCGCCTATAGATCCGCGATTGCGGGCCTGCTGGCCTCGGTCTAAGGGAACGGTCATCATGCCCCAATCCAGTGACACCACCAGCTACAAAGACATCAAGAAAACCGTTCTGTCCCGCATCCGATCGGGCGAGTGGCAGCCCGACTCTCTGTTGCCCAACGAACAAGATCTTGCGGTCGAGTTTTCCTGCACCCGCACAACAGTGAACCGCGCCCTGCGGGAGTTAGCTGACGAGGGCTATCTGGAACGCCGGCGCAAGGCTGGTACGCGGGTGTTGAGCGCACCGCAGCGACAGGCCCGTTTCACCATCCCCATGGTCCGGGACGAGGTTGAGGCGATGGGCGGCACGTATCGCTATGCGCTGGTTTCTTCTAAGTTAGAGACTGCTCCGGAATGGCTAAGCGCCCGATTGGCTCTGTCTGAGGAGCAAAGCGTGATGCATGTTCGCTGCATGCATTTCAACGGCAACACGCCGTTTCAGTTTGAGGATCGCTGGATCGTCACGGCCTCGGTCCCGCAGGTGGAGCAGGCAGATTTCTCGCAGATCGGACCGAATGAGTGGCTGATCCAGACCCTGCCCTTCACCAATGTCGAACTGAGTTTTCTGGCCAGCCGTGCCGATACAACACTCGCCGGGTTTCTGGACGTCCCCGAAGGAGAACCCGTCTTTACCGGAGAGCGCACCACCTGGTTGCAGGGTCAGCCCGTGACCTTTGCCAAGATGTTCTTTGCCGCCGGGTATCGCATGACCACGCAATTCTAAACCGCGCCCGGATTTCTCTTTACCCTCTGCTCAATCCGATACAGATTCACTCAAGATTGAGCAGACGCAAAGGAAAGACGAAATGGGTAACCCGCTGTACGAACGGCTGTTTGGCATTCACGCGGGCAAACACACACCGTTTCTTCATCTTCCTGATGGTCAGATCCTGACCCATGCCGATTTTCTGGACATGGCCGCGCAGATCGCCAATACCCTAAGCGGATACGAACTTGAGCCCGGTGAACGCGTGGCCGTACAGGTGGAAAAATCGCCCCAGGCGCTGGCGCTCTATGCTGCCTGCGTGCAGACCGGATTGATCTTTCTGCCACTGAATACCGGATACACCACGGCCGAGTTGCAAAATTTCATCGAAAACAGCGGTGCGAAACTGGTTGTCTGTGACGCCGCAAAAGAACAGGGGCTGGCCCCCATCGCCGCCGCCCAAGACGCCCGGTTAGAGACGCTCAACGCCGATGGTTCGGGAAGCCTTATGCGGCGGGCGCTGGGGATGTTACCCGCGTTTGAGCCGGTCCAGCGGTCCGAGGATGATCTGGCCGCATTCCTTTATACTTCGGGCACAACGGGACGATCGAAGGGCGCGATGCTGACGCATGCCAATCTGCTGTCAAACGCTGAAACGCTAGTGCAGGAGTGGCGGTTCACGGCGGATGACGTGCTGCTGCATGCGCTGCCAATCTTTCACACGCACGGGCTGTTCGTGGCGACAAATGTGGCGCTGTCCGCGGGCGGGTCGATGATCTTTTTGCCGAAATTCGATCTTGAAGGCATGTTGCGGCTGATGCCGCAGGCCACGACGATGATGGGAGTTCCAACCTTTTACACCCGCTTACTGGGCGATGAGCGGTTCACTGGCGATCTGACCCGGCACATGCGTTTGTTCATCTCGGGCTCGGCGCCGTTACTGGCGGAGACCCATGAGCGGTTCGAGGCGCGCACTGGCCACCGTATCCTTGAGAGGTACGGCATGACCGAGACCAACATGAGCACTTCGAACCCCCATGACGGCGAACGTCGCCCGGGCACGGTGGGCTTTCCCCTGCCCGGCGTCGAACTGAAGGTGACCGACCCTGAAACCGGCACAGACTTGCCGCAGGGTGAAATCGGCATGCTTGAGGTGCGCGGCCCCAACGTGTTTCAGGGCTATTGGCAAATGCCCGAGAAAACCGCCGCCGAGCTGCGCGAAGACGGGTTTTTCATCACCGGCGATCTGGGGCGTTTGGATGCGGACGGGTATGTTCACATCGTCGGGCGCGGCAAGGACCTGATCATCTCGGGCGGGTACAACATTTACCCCAAAGAGGTTGAGCTGGTTCTGGATGACCAGCCGGGCGTGTTGGAAAGCGCCGTGATCGGCGTGCCGCACCCGGATTTCGGCGAAACACCGGTCGGCATTCTGGTGCCCGAGCCGGGACAAACACTGGACCCCGAGGCCATTCTGGCCAACGTGCAGAACTCGCTGGCCCGGTTCAAACACCCGCGCAAACTGATCGTGCTGGAAGAGTTGCCGCGCAACACGATGGGCAAGGTGCAAAAGAATTTCCTGCGTGAGGACTACAAGGACCTGTTCACCAAGGGTTAAGGGATCAGCGGCACACGGCCATCGTTGGTGAGCAGCCAGCAATCCCGGCCCTCAAACACCGCCGGAACCAATGGTCGCCCCATCCCGGCACCTCCGTCCAGATTGATCCGGTTACCGCGATGCTCAGCCTGTTCCGAAGGTGTGTGCCCATGGACCACCAGCCACGGGTGCGGTCGCGGATCATCCAGAAACTCGCCCCGTATCCAGATCAGGTCTTCCTCGGTCTGATCGGCCAGCGATACACCGGGGCGAATCCCGGCATGGACGAACAGGACCTCATCCTGGTGATGGTACGTCACCAGCCGGTTCAGAAAGTCGACATGGTCCGACGGCACCGCTGCCCTTGCGCGGTCGAGAATTTTGTAAACGCGTTCTTCTTCGGTGTACGTCACACCGTACGACGCCAACGTCTCGGTCCCGCCCAAACGCGCATGCAGCCAGTGTTCGCCGATCCGCAATTTGGCCTCGGCGGTCGAACCATCGTGCATGAATCTGGCGAACATCCGGTCATGATTGCCCAACAGAAAAACCCAGTTCCGTCCGACCTTTTGCCCAGCGACCAAAAGGTCCAGAACGCCACGACAATCCGGCCCACGATCTACATAGTCACCCAAAAACACGATCCGCGCATCCCGCCCACCGTCCTGTTCGATAAGGTGCAGCGCATTTTCAAGCATCTCTAACTGCCCGTGGATATCGCCGATGGCGTAGATGGCGGATGTCATGAAAATCCCTCGGATAAACGCGTACCCGGCTTTTGGCGCGAAATGCGTGTCAGGAAAAGAAAATACCCGCGCCTTGAGGGGCGCGGGCAAGAATTGTTCCAGAAATTCAACACTGCTTAGGCGACGTCGAACTCCAGCGGTTTGATCTGGGTGAACAGACCGGTTTCCGCCAGCTTGGCGCGCGCCTCGGCCGGGACCGGCTCGTCCACGTAAAGCAACGCAATGGCTTCGCCGCCTGCTTCCGCCCGGCCAAGGGTAAAGTTGGCGATGTTGACGTCATTGTCACCCATGGTCTGACCCAGTGCACCGATGATGCCCGGCACGTCCTCGTTGGTGGTGTAGAGCATGTGCGCACCCACCTCGGCCTCGATATTGATACCCTTGATCTGGATGAAACGTGGCTTGCCGTCGCTGAAGACCGTGCCCCCGATCGAGCGTTCGCGCTTTTCGGTCACCACGGTCACTTTGATATAGCCTTCGAACGCACCGGACTTGTCCTGATTGGTGGTCGAGATCTGAATGCCACGCTCTTTGGCGACGACCGGAGCCGAGACCATGTTCACCTCGGGGTTGAACTTCTTCATGATCCCCGCCACGACCGAGCAGTTCAGGGCCGCCAGGTTCATCTCGGAGGCGACACCGTCATAGAGGATGTTAATCGCCTTGATCGGCTCATCCGTCATTTGACCTATGAAGCTGCCCAAGTGACCGGCCAGCTTGATCCACGGCCCCATGATCTTGGCTTCTTCGGCGGTGACGCTGGGCATGTTCAGCGCGTTTTCCACCGCTCCTGTCAGCAGATAGTTCGAGATCTGCTCGGCCACCTGCAGCGCCACGTTTTCCTGCGCCTCGGTCGTGGCCGCACCCAGATGCGGCGTGCAGACGACGTTGGGCAGGTTGAACAGGGCGTTTTCCTTGGCCGGTTCCTCGCTGAACACATCAAAGGCGGCGCCAGCAATGTGACCGGATTGCAGCAGTTCGGCCAGCGCCTCTTCGTCGACCAGACCACCACGGGCACAGTTGACGATGCGCACGCCCGGCTTGGTCTTGGCCAGGTTTTCGCGGCTCAGGATGTTACGGGTCTGGTCCGTCAGCGGCACGTGCAGGGTGATGAAGTCTGCCCGCGACAGCAGTTCGTCCAGTTCGACCTTTTCCACGCCCATCTTGGCGGCTTTCTCTTCGCCCAGATAGGGATCATAGGCGATGACCTTCATCTTCAGACCCAGCGCGCGTTCACAAACGATACCACCGATATTGCCCGCACCGATCACGCCGAGGGTCTTGTTGGTCAGCTCGATCCCCATGAACTTGGACTTTTCCCATTTGCCCGCATGGGTCGAGGTGCTGGCCTCTGGGATTTGCCGCGCAACGGCGAACATCATGGCAATCGCATGTTCGGCCGTTGTGATCATGTTGCCAAAAGGCGTGTTCATCACGATCACGCCTTTTTTCGAGGCAGCCTCTTTGTCCACATTGTCCGTGCCGATGCCAGCGCGGCCAATGACTTTCAGGTTGTCAGCCTTTTCAAGCAGGGTCGGCGTGACCTTGGTGGCCGAACGGATGGCAAGGCCGTCATACTGACCGATCACCTCGGCCAGCTTGTCTTTGTCCTTGCCAAGATCGGGCATGAAATCCACATCGATGCCGCGATCCCGGAAGATTTGAACGGCGGTTTCGCTGAGCTTGTCAGATACGAGTACTTTGGGGGCCATATCTCGGTCCTTGAATTGTAGGGAAGGTCCGGGCCTGATGGGGCCCGGTGAAAAGGTCAGGCGGCTTCGGTTTGCGCCGCGATCTCGGCCTCAAAAGCCCAGGCCAGCCAGGGCAGCATCGCCTCGATATCCGAGGTTTCGACCGTACCACCGCACCAGATGCGCAGGCCCGCAGGCGCGTCGCGATAGGCGCCGATATCCAGCGCGATATTCTCGGCCTCCAGCCGTTTCGCCACGGCTTTGGCAAAGACTGCGCCATCTTGAATGCGGTCATCGGTGAACTTCAGGCAGACCGAAGTGTTCGACTGCGTCGCAGCATCCTCGGCCAGATTGGCGATCCAGTCGTTCCGGTCACAGAATGCATGCACCGCACCGGCATTGGCATCAGCTCGGGCGATCAGCCCTTGCAGACCACCAACCGAGCGCGCCCAATCCAGCGCGAACAGGTAATCTTCGACCGCCAGCATCGAAGGCGTGTTGATCGTGGCACCGGTAAAGATACCATCGATCAGTTTGCCACCCTTGGTCAGACGAAAAATCTTAGGCAGGGGCCATGCAGGTGTGTAGCTCTCCAGCCGCTCCACCGCGCGGGGTGACAGGATCAGCATGCCATGCGCGGCCTCACCACCCAGCACCTTCTGCCAGCTGAAGGTGGTGACATCCAACTTGTCCCAGGGCAGGTCCATCGCAAAGGCTGCGCTGGTTGCGTCACAGATCGTCAGACCCTGACGGTCATCCGCAATCCAGTTGCCATTGGGAACCCGCACACCCGAGGTGGTGCCGTTCCATGTAAACACAACGTCATTGGCGAAATCGACGGATGCGAGATCAACGATCTGCCCGTACTCGGCCGTTTTCACCTCGGCGTCGATCTTCAGCTGTTTGACAACATCGGTCACCCAACCCGAGCCAAAGCTCTCCCACGCCAGCATCTCTACCTTGCGTTCGCCAAGCAGCGACCACAGCGCCATCTCGACCGCGCCGGTGTCCGAGGCGGGAACGATGCCGATCTTGTAATCCGCCGGAATGCCCAGAACCTCGCGCGTGCCTTCAATGGCCGCCTTCAGCTTGTCCTTGCCAACGGCTGCACGGTGCGACCGACCCAGCGCGGCATCGGCCAGTTTGGACAGATCAAATGTGGGGGGTTTGGCGCAGGGGCCCGAGGAAAAACGCGGATTCGCCGGCCGCGTTGCCGGTTGTTCGATGGTCATGTGTATTACCCTTCCAGATACACGCCCCTCGTTGGGGAGGGGTGTCCCACGGACAGGGGTATGAGGCCTTCGCAGATCCAGCAAGCAAAAAAGACCGTTCACCCGCAGAAAACGACATAGGGTGGGTGCGCAATTTGGAACACAGGTTTCCTATTGGCGAAAAACCCCGCCGGTATTCCGGCGGGGCTTTGTGTTTTGTGTTTATTCTGCGGCTTCTTCGTATGCGTCCATTGGTGGGCATGTGCAGACGAGGTTTCGGTCGCCATATGCGTTGTCGACGCGGTTGACGGGGGACCAGTATTTGTCGACG
>NZ_JBQFTX010000003.1:0-429549 GCF_056538905.1 Ruegeria sp. BE10 | reverse complement strand
TCAGAACAGCCCGGTCACACTACAATTGATCCCCAAGATCAATCGCTTAACACACTCAACCCGTCAGAACCATAAAACAATGGGGTGAGAGGCAATAACCTCATCCAAAACAAAGCTTCAATGCCGGAAAACCAAATAGACCTCAGCCTCTGGGACCAAAAGCCTAAAACCCACTGACACGCTCGACCAGCCAATAGACCGACACGCTGCCGATGACATAGCCAGTGATTGGTCGGGTAACCCCGCTCAGTCGTAGTGGATTAAAGCGCGCCACCTGACGCCACAGAAACATTCCTACTGACAGGCCCGCAATAAAGGTAAGTTGTCCGGCCTCGACCCCAAGGTTAAAGGCCAGAAGTGCAGCTGGGATATCCTGAGAGGGCAGGCCGATCTCGGACAGGGCACCGGCAAAACCCAGCCCGTGTAGCAGACCAAAACAAAAGCAGACAATCCATGGGTATTGCTCGGACAGTCTGATCTGCCCTTCTTTGTGTTTGAGAATTTCCAGGGCCAGGAAAACGATCGACAGGGCAATCACCGCTTCGACCGGGGCGGCAGGAACGTGCAGCACCCCCAGCGTTGCCAATGCCAGCGTGATCGAATGCGCGACTGTAAAGGCTGTCACTGCGCCGACCAGCCGCCAAGGATTACGCACCAGAATGAACAAGGCGAAAACAAACAGAAGGTGGTCCCACCCTTCCAGGATATGCTCGAAGCCAAGCCAGAAATAGCTGATGAAAACGGACCATGTGGTCGGATCTATTGGCAAAGTCAGGGCCGGCTCTTCAGGTGTGAACCGGAGGGTGGCAATCGCAGATTCCAGTGGCTGAACGCGCAGAAGGACATCGTTGTTTTGTCGTTCGAGGCCCCGGATTGTGACTGTTTGTCCTTCGATCTCAGCCCCGCACTCTGCAACCCAAGAGGACACCCAAGCAACCGAGTCGAAGATCGGCGGTGGACCGTGCGATGGGGTGCAAGCTTCGGGCAGGATCGCGTCAATCCTCATGGGTTGGCCGTTCACATCTGGTATGCGCCACATCACTTGCCAGGTGCCTGGCGTCAATTGGCGAAGGTCCAGATATCCGGGGTCAAGCGCGTGTGCATTGCCGGTCTTTGGGGTGCAGGCCAACCAGATCGCTAATATCAAGCAAAACAGGGCCCTCATTCACCGGACCCCGGTGTTTCAACCCGGTACTGCGCGGCAAGGGTTTCGTATTGCGCCTGCGCCAGTTCCTCGGCCGTGTCCCGACGCCATGCTATCAGAACCGCATCGCGAATGTCCGTAAGAGGCGGCAGATATTCGGGGCGCGTTTCGGTTACACGGACCAGATGCATCCCATATCCCGATTGAATCGGCCCAGCCCAGACGCCCGGTTCTAAAGGGACAAGCGCAGCCGAAAACCCCGGGCCAAATGCGGCATCGACGGCGCCGGGGGGCGACAGCGGCATTGATCGAGGCATCAGGGATCGCACACCAAACTCTGACCATTCCCTGCCCGCTGTTAGTGCGGTAAGCGCGGTGTCCACATCCTCGGGCACCGGCTGATCGCCCAGATACACCTGATCGAATGCAATCTGCCAAGGTTTAGTAAAACGTGCCGAGTTTGCTGCGACATAAGTTTCAAGCACTGCATCTTCGGGGTCTACCGAGGCGGCGATTGCATCCGACAGGAAATCCATCTTTTGTGCCAACCGTGCCCGGATTACCTGATCCCCGCGATCCAACCCCAGGTTGCGCGCCTCGCGCACCAAGATTTCCTCGCGCACCAGGGCGTCGATCAGCACCTGCAACTCTGCGTCATTGGGCGGGCGTTTCCAGGTTGTTTCAAAGCGGGTGACCAAAAGCGTGACATCAGCGTCGTCGATAACAATTGCATCACCCCGTTCAGCGCTTTCGTCCTTTGGGCCCACAATGGCAAACCAGCCAAAGATGGCGGCTCCGATCAGAATAAAGTGGAGCAGGGGTTCTTTCAAAATATGCATGCTTAGTTCCGAAGACGCTTTCAGACCCGCCTTAATAGTAGTGGCGGGTCCTTGGATAAGTCAAACAGACTGCAGAATAATTACGCTTATATTCCAACGCAGTGGTGGTTCTTCGAAAAAGGCCATTCACCCCGGAGTGTACCAAATCGGTGAGGAATAGGCGCGTTCCTGATGTATCAGTTGTGCGTCTTCCGGCAGATCAATGCCAAACCGCAACTTGTCGTATAGCAACCAACGCGGGGTGGGGATTTCCAGAACCCTGACGTAATAAAAGGCCCGTTCATTCGGGTCGAAATCCGGGTCGGACCAAACAGTGATCAACTCGGACGCGCCGATGGTATTGCTCCAGCTCGCGGTTTCCACATCCACAGTATTACCGACCTCGGGTAGGTTGCCATCTGCATCCTGTGACCGATCATCAGACCAGGCGACATTATAAACCTTTTCCTGCATCGCCCCGTCTGCATCCAGCCATCCTTTGACGACCTGAACCCGATCCAGATTTGCACCGATCGGGTCGCGCAAGGCACCAATCAGGAAATTCGGTGCGCCATCCCCTTCGCGCGGGCGTAGGTCACCACCCATGGGTACGCCTTTCGTGTAACCGACATCCGCCAGAAAGCGCGTCTCAAGGTCGCCCTCGTCAAACGCCCAGCCTCCAAAGAAACGCAAACCGATCCGAGGGCCGGTGGTCGCATAGGTTTCGCGGCGCTTGAACGCATCGAAAATGGCTGAGCGTGTGTTGTCGGTGGCCCAAACGGCAGTGTAGCCCGAAGCGACCAGCAGATCGCCCGGTATCTCGCCCAGCTCATTGGCAATAAAGGGATGTTGTATCCGGGTGGGCGACGGTTCCACACTTACAGATTTGCCAAAAAAGTTGTCTTCTTCGGCGGTTGCCAGCGAAGTATGGCTGTCAGTCGCGCCGCCCATGCCGAATTTATAGGGGTTCACGCCGAACTTTTCTTCAAGCATCAGGCCGCGCTTGAGGGCTTCGCGCGCATACTCGCCCGCCAGCATATCCTCGGTTTTCAATTCGGTGATATCGAGGTTGCCAATATCCCAGTTCTCATAGTCGGCAAAGGGATCATCCGGGCTGAGATACGGGTGGGCCTCGCCGTCTCCTTTGATTTGGGTGACCTCGTAGTGAGGCTCCCACCTTGCGCGGTTCTGGACGTATTCTTCGTCAACCTGGCCACCGTGATACGTGTCTTCGGTTGGGAACATCCAGCCGTTTGATAAGTTGCCGTTGTGGGCGAAAGCCACCGCCCGGCCGCCGGTTTTGGCTTCGTAATCCTCCAGCCAAGAGTAAAGCGCCTTGGGATCGGTGTTGCCGTAGGGTGGCTGTGTTACCGGCGGAACAACCTGCAACGCGCGGATTGGTCCGTCGCGCAACATAACATTCCGGTGCAGGTTGAAGCCCTTGGGCACCGAGGTCCATTCGAAACCGATAAACGCGGTGAATTGACCGGGATCGTTGTGCCGTTCCGCGGCCAGGACGATATGTTCCCAGGTGAACGCAAAGGCATCGGCCCCCGGGCTGTAGGACTCCAGCAAAATCTCCGGCAACGTCATCTGAGAAAAATTTGTGATGATATCGAAGGCTGCTTTACCAGCTTCTTCGCCACCGGCCTTGTATCCTTCGTACCATTCCAAGCCCTTCGGGTCTGAGATCACACCGGGTTTGCCCGCCTGCAGATCGGGCGCGAAACCCATCAGGTCAGTATGATCGGTCAGCACCATCCAATCCAGCGGTCTGGCCAGTCTGACTGGTTGCCCGGTGGAGGAAATCACCTGCTCGCCTTTGGCAAATCGCCATGCGTCGTCAGGCAGCAGCGTGTTGCCGAATGCGCCCGCATCTAGTGACAGCCCCGTATGCAGATGCGTGTCGCCCCAAAGCGGGCGCTCTGGGAAAGTGCGGTTGGCGTAGGGTGAAAAGGGACGCTCGGCAAAGGTTCCCTCGGCGGCTTCCTTGGTGGGAACGGCATCGGCAATAGCGCTTGCCGGGACAGAGACTAAAGTAAGTAAGCAGACAGACAGTCGAAGCATGTGAACCTCCCCATTCACAGAGTTCGTGGATTCAGCGTGTGAAATACCGAGAATATATATTCTAATTTGACGATATCATGTTGTGTGCTTCACGTGTGAAAAACTTTTTGACCATTATCCAGTAGGCAGCATGGCTTGCTTCAAAGTGGGAGCTGTATAAGAGAAACCAACCGATCCGCCGCGTCCGAAAGTGTATCTTCGTCAAACGCCGCGTACCCCAGCAGTAAGCCCTGCATCTTTTGCGGCAACACACATTGGTCAGACAGCGCGCTGATGCGCAGTCCGTTTTCCCCGGCCCGCTGGCTGATTTCAATGTCGGACATTCTGTCTGCAAGTGCCGCTCGAAGTGCAACGCAAAGATGCATGCCCGACGAGTCCGGCTGAAGCTCCAGTAGGTCACAGGCGGGGGCGAGCGCGGTGAGCAGATGGCTCTGACGTCGCGCATAAACGCGTCGCATGCGTCGTAAATGCATAGCGAATTCACCACTGTTCATGAATGTCGCCAAGGCGGGTTGCGGGATCAGCGAGGCGCGTGGTCCCACACGATCAAGATAGGTCCGCGTGCTTTGCAGCATGCGTTTGGGCACAACCAGATACCCGATCCTCAGTGCCGGGCTGACGAGTTTTGAAAAGCTGCCAAGGTAGATCGTGTTATTGAGGCCATCCAACCCCGAAAGCGATGGCAGAGGTTGCCCCCGAAAGCGGAATTCGCTGTCGTAGTCGTCCTCGATCACCACCGCACCGGTCTGTCTGGCCCAATCCAGCAAGGTGACCCGGCGGGGCAAGGGCAGGCTGACCCCTGTTGGATAATGCCGCGAAGGCGTGACGATAGTGGCATGGACCTTGTCTGGAAGGCGTGTCACATCCAGCCCGTCCTGATCGATACGCACTGGGCAGGCTAAGTTTCCTGTATCCCTCAGAATCGTGTGAAGTTTCGGCCAGCATGGGTCTTCGATCGCCACCTGTTTGCCCGCACCAAGCAGCCCGTGGAATATCAACTCGAAGGCTTCGCGCGCGCCTGAGGTGATCACAATCTGCCCCGGATCACAGGACAAGTGTCGCCACGCGGCAACGTGGTCCGAGATGGCCGCGCGCAGCGGATACCAACCCAAAGGGTCCGCTCGCGCCAAAAGCTCGGGTGTTGGGTTGCGCCATGCGCGTTCAAGGTGGCGTGCCCATTGTTTGTGCGGCAGCTGGGATTGATCCGGCAGACCGGTTTGAAAGGGCAGCCATTTCTGGGTCTCTGGACCCGCCGGGCGGGGGATGGGCTGCGGTTGCGACAGGTGGGTGATCTCGCTGGCCACAAATGTGCCGCTGCCTTGCCGGGTGACCAGATACCCTTCGCTGATCATCTGGTCATAAACCGCCTGAACCGTTGTTCTGGATATCGACAACTCGGATGCCAGTGTGCGGCTGGCTGGCAGCCGCGTCCCGACCAGGTCAGAGGACTTAGATATGAGACCGCGCAGCGCCTCAAGCAGTTGCGCCTGAAGCGAGGTCTTCAGCGATGCATCCAACGAGATCGCAAAAAGATCTCGATTCAAATTGGCCTTAGGAAAAGTTTTAAAATTGGACATTTGAAAACATCCAATACCCGGGCACTACAGTCATAGCAAGATCAAACCCGAGCTATGACCATGAATGAGACTTTGAACATCACCGACAAATCCCGCCTGCGTCGATCCCATGAGCGGGGGCATTTCGACCGTGCCACCATCAACAGTATCCTGGACGCGCAACCCATGTGCAGCGTGGGTTATGTGATTGATGGCAAGCCCTTTGTCACTCCGACGTTGCAATGGCGAGAGGGCAATCGCATCTATTGGCACGGGTCCTCGGCCAGTCGTGCGCTGCGCAATTCTCGCGATGCGCAGGTTTGTCTCTCGGTCGCAATTCTTGACGGGTTTGTCCTAGCTCGGTCCGGTATGCATCATTCCGTTAATTCGCGGTCGGTCACGTTGTTTGGCACCGCGGTCAAGGTTGAAGACCCGGCAGAAAAGCTGGACAAGCTAGGCAGGTTTGTGAACGGCCTGTTCCCGGGGCGATATGAAAGCCTGCGGCCCGATCACGCGCAGGATCTGAAGGCAACAATGGTGCTGGGCATGGATATATCGGAAGGTAGCGCCAAGGTCCGCACGGGCGGTCCAAATGACGAGGAAGAGGATTATGATCTGCCCATCTGGGCCGGGGTCATTCCCGTTCACACGTCGGTTGGTGATCCTATTCCTGATCCCCGAAACATCGATGGCGTGCCGACGCCCGAACATGTGCAATCCTTTCGGCTGTAGGGCAGGGTGATGACGGACCTTTCGGTAAATCTGAATGTTGCCGCCCTGCTGCGCAACAGGCGTGAGCACCCCTGGCCGGATTTGATAGGTCTGGCAAGGATCGCCTTGAACGCGGGCGCGGCGGGCGTGACGGTGCACCCCCGCCCGGATGAGCGCCACACCCGGCCCGATGATGTGCGCGGGCTACGCTCTATGCTTGACGCGGAATTTCCAGACCGGGAATTGAATGTCGAAGGCTATCCAGATGAACGGTTTCTGTCGCTGGTTCAGCAGGTGCGCGCGGACCAGGTGACGTTGGTTCCCGATGATCCGGGTCAGGCGACAAGTGATCATGGTTGGGATTTCCCGGCACAGGGCGCGATGCTTGCGGATGTGGTTGCCGGGTTACAGGCGAACGGTCACCGCGTGTCGCTGTTCTGCGATCCCGAGGCAGCGCACATGCCCCATGCGGCGATGACCGGAACAGATCGGGTTGAACTTTACACCGGCCCGTTCGGCGGATCTTATGACGACCCAGTGGCCGAGGCGCAGGAACTTGACCGTCTGGCCGCTGCAGCGACCGCGGCTGCGGCGCAAGGGCTCAAGGTCAATGCGGGCCACGATCTGACGGTCAGTGGCACGCGCAAACTGATCGCTCGGATCCCGTCGATTGCCGAAGTGTCCATCGGGCACGCGTTGTTTTGCGATGCTCTGAACTTTGGAATGAGTGAGACGGTTCGTCGGTATCTTGGGGTCTGCAGCATCCCTCAGGCAGATGATCTGTGGGCGGAAACTGTCTGAAACAGACAGGTGTCGCCGACTATGGTCGCACCCGGCTTTGGGCGTGACATTTTCACTGCTATTTGAATAAGCCTTTGCGGCAATTCATCTGCAAATACTGGCGAGCCTGGATTGGCTGTAGTACACCTTTTCAGGTATGGGGAAGATTGCGGATAAACCTAAGCGGGAACAAGCAGATAGCGAGCAACGGCGTCAGGTCACGGTGCTGTTTGCCGATATGGTCGGCTATACTGCGATTGTTGCATCGCTTGGGGAAGAACAGGCGTTGGGCTTTGTTCGGCTGACCTACGATACGCTGGTTCGGGCGGTCGAGGCCCACGGTGGAACGGTGCGCGATTTTGCTGGCGACAGCATAATGGCGCTGTTCGGCATTCCCGACGCGACCGAAGATACAGCACTGCGGGCCTGCCGGGCCGCTATGGCGATCCATGCGGCATTCGAAGCGTCCGCCGCGGATATCGAAGCGCGTTTCGGCGTGCGCCCGAAGGTGCGCGTGGGGATCAGTTCCGGTACGGTTCTGATGGCGGCTGTCCAGGGCGAGAGCGGCCCGACGACTGCTGTGGGCAGCACAGTGAATCTGGCCGCGCGGCTTGAAAATCTTGCTCCGTCGGGTGGAAGCCTGATCTGCGACACCACACGGGGGCTGGTCGAATGGGTGACCGAGCTTGGCTTTTTCGGCGAACATCAGATCAAGGGTTTGTCCGCGCCGCAAAAGCTGTGGCAGTTGCAGGCCGTTCACCCCGACGCAACCCGGTTCGACGCATCAGTGGCGCAAGGGTTGAGCGGCTATGTTGGCCGAACAGATGAACTAAGCATGATCTCCACCGCGCTGGAGCGGGCGAAAGACACCCGGTCCGTGATTGACCTGGTTGCCGAGCCGGGGTTGGGCAAAACGCGGCTGGTTTTCGAGTTTCTTCATCGCCTACCTGCGGACGAGGTGTCGGTCCTGACGGGAAACTGCTTTGCAGATGGCCAGCAGGTTCCGTTTCTGCCCTTCCTGGAAATCACGCGAAATTCATTTCTCATCACCGATGCCGACAACCCGCTGCGGGTTCGGGCCAAGCTTGAGGCCGGGTTAAAAAAATCCGGGCTGTTCACGCAACAGAACCTTGGGTTAATGATGAATTTTCTGGGTCTCACACCGCCCGAGGGGGTTCTGGACGGTCTCGACGGTGTTCTGATCGGTCTGCGTATTCGCGAGTTGCTGACCGAACTGCTGCGTCTGAAATGCGCGCGGGGCCAGGTTGTTTTACTGATCGAAGATGGACATTGGATCGACTGCGCGTCAAAGGATTTGCTGGCGAATATGATCGAGGTTCCGGGCCTGTCGGACCTGCTGATCATCCAGACACGGCGACCCGAATATACGCCGGATTGGCAAAACATGGCCGGGGTGACAACCGTGGTGCTTCGCCCGCTGAGGGTCGAAGACCTTGCCGCTCTAGCACAAAACCGTCTTGGGGTGGACGCTCTGCCCGATGGGTTGGCCGAACAGCTGGCTGACCGTGCCGGCGGTAATCCACTGTTTGGCGAAGAAATCTTGGGCTTTCTGCTGGATCAGGGAGTTTTGCGCGTCGAAAATGGCCGCGCCCATGTCGAAGCGGATATCAGCGACAGCGGGCTGCCCGTCACCATGCGCAGCCTTTTGACAGCCAGAATTGAACGGCTTGATCCCGAAGATCGCGCCTTGCTGCAGGCTGCAGCCGTGATTGGTCGGCGTTTTGATCCCGGTCTGTTGTCCCAGATCACCGAGACGACCAAGTCAACCGGCGCCACCCTACAACGGCTGCAAGCGCAGGATGTGCTGTACCGCGAGCCGAATTCGTCGGATTACATCTTCAAACATGTTCTGCTGCGGGATTCGGTCTATCAAAGCCTGGTTCTGTCCCGCCGGTCCGACCTGCATCTTGCCATTGCCGAGGCGTTAATGATGCGCAACGCCAACCGGTTGCACGAGTCCGCCGAGGTGCTGGCCTTTCACTATAGACAGACGGATCGGGCAGATCAGGCGTTTCACTACAGTGCCATGGCTGGTGATAAATGCCTCGGCGTTTATTCACTGGACGAAGCCAACCGGTACTTTGTGGACGCTCTTGAGCTGTACCAAAACGACCCAAGTTGCGCCACAGATGCAGAATTTGCCGGATTCATGGCCCGTTTCGCGCTGTGTTCCAATATCTCACTGCGGGTCAAAAAGATTATCGAACTGGCCGGGACAGTTCGTCCGATCCTGCAAAAGGCTGGTGACAGTCAGGATCACGCGTTGTTCCTGCACCACTATGTCTCTTGTCTGGTTTGCAACGGCAAGTATCACGAGGCGCATTGGGTTCAGCAGGAGCTGACAGACATGGCCGGTCGTCTGAATGATCCGGCCTCTAAGGCGTATGCCATGGTGAATGAGCTTTCGGTCTCAATCTATCACGCGCCGATCGACAATGACCGTTTCGAGGCGCGAAAACGCGAAGTCGAGGCTGTGCTGGAACAGATCGACGACGCCTATATCCACAATTTTTATCAGGCCACTGTTGGGTGGAACGAACTGACACGGGGGCGGGTGGCGCGGGCGCATGCCGCATCAGATCGGATGATCGCCTTGGGAAAAGCCAAAAGCGACCCGCGTGCGCTGGGCTATGGAACCGCCATGAAGGCGCTGATCGCGATGGTCACCGATGATCACGAACTGGCGCTTCAAATGGCTGAGAAGGCGCGCAAAGCATCAAAGGTCGAATTTGAGTTGGCCATAGCCGAAGCAGCCAGAGTAGGGGCCATGGTGCCGCTGGAAATGCCAGGGGCGACTGAGGTGGTTCAAAACCACATCAAGGCCTGCAACGAAAAGGGTTGGACCCTTTTCACCTTCGGGCCCGCGGCGATGCTGGCGGTGGCCTATGCGCTGAACGGTCGGATCACGGACGGGTTGCGCCAGATTGAATGCGCCATTCAGAAACGTACCGACGAGGGCACTCAGATATCCGCTGACTGGGCCCGTCTGTTTCTGTGTGAGATGTACCTGGCCGTCCTAACTGGTGAAGGCGGCGGTTCGCTGCGGGTTCTGTTTCGAAATTTCCGTTCGATCCTTTGGGTTATGCTGTTTGGCAAAAAACGTCTGATCGCGATGGTCGAGCAGGTGCGCAAGAACCCTCAGTTCGACCAAAAGGGCCACTATATCGCGCGCTGCGATATGATCATGGGGCTGCTGTACAAGGCGAAAAAAAACAAGGCGCAGGCTATCGAGCATCTAAGCCGGGCCCGCGTCATCGTCGAGTCTGCAGGGCGATCTCCGATGCTGACACGCATTGATACGGCGCTGGCGGAATTGGCATAGCCTTTCCATTCAAATTGCTCAGGCTGATGGTTTTCGGGCGCGCCTTTGGTGGCTGAAGATCAACTGATTGGATTGGAAATCCGACCGGAAATCGGCGGCCCTGCCGGACAGCGCGTAATAGAACTTCATCAATCCGGGTTCGATATGGTGGGCTTGTTCGATGCAATCCTCGCATATTCGTTCAATCCGATCCTGAGGGTGCCGGTCCCGAATAGCCGCGATCAGCCTTTGGTGGGTTGTTTCCAATTTCTGAAATTCAGGGGTTTCCAGTACGTCTTGATTGCCAACCAGCACGAAAACGGGTTCCAGGTCAGTTCGTCCCTTAAGGTCGACATACCCGGCCTCAAGCATCGCCATTTCGTGCCGCGTTTTCTCATACACCGAACTTGAGACAACGATGTCATAGTCCACATGGCGGCAGCTTTGTTCGATCCGTGCGGCGACGTTCACCACATCCCCGATGACGGTATAGTTGAACCTGCGCTTTGACCCGATATTACCGACGCAGGCCCGACCCGTGGCGCAACCGGTCGCCAGCGCAATTGGCGGCCGCCCCTGCATGACGTCCGAGGCGTTGAACTCTACCAGCGCCCGTCGCATCAACAACGCCGCCTTTGCGGCACGGCACGGGTGATCTTCGACCGGCAGGGGGGCGTTCCAAAACGCCATTACCGCATCGCCGATGAATTTGTCTATGGTGCCCCGTTCCAGCAAAATCTGGTCGCCGATCTGAGAAAACAGTTGATTCAGCAAGGTGACGAGATCGGTGGCCGAAACTGACTCGGATAAAGGCGTAAAGCCCCGTATATCCGAGAACATGACGGTGATCTCTTGTGTTTCACCGCCCAGTTGAAGCTGATGACCCGACACCTCAATTTCGTCCAGAATCTCGGGCGCGACATAGTGGGAAAAGATCTGTCGGATCACACGTTTTTCGCGCTCGGTCGAGATGAACAGATAGCCCGCCAGCAGGCCGAAATTAGCCATGCCCCCCATCAGCGGAAAGGTAACGTCGAACAGAACCAACTGGTGCTGGAATGCCAGCCAACTGATGCCAAGGACAACCGCCGCAGCAACGCCACCTGCAACAAATGACGCAACCGCCCCGAACCGCGCCATGACGGCCGTGACCACTACGCCAAGAATGACGAAAGACAGCAGTTCGAGCGCCGACGTCACATCCGAGCGACTTAGCATTTCGTCGGTCAGGACCTGTTCAAGAATTTGCGCATGGATCGACACGCCCGGAACAGATTCACCCAAAGGTGTCTGGTGCATGTCAAATAATCCGGCGGCCGACGTGCCGACCAGAATGATCCGCCCTTCGATTTCGGCGCGCAGATCGGGATTGTCCTGTGGCTGCATGATATCATCAGCTGACAGATACAGGTCCGGGTTATCGCGCCTGTACCTGACCCAGACCTCGCCGTTTTCGGTGGTTGGCAGGCGGAATTGACCAATCTCGACCGCCAGCATGATACCGGCCTCATCCGGCATGCCTTCGGCAATGATGACGGGTTCGTCTATGGCAACCCTTAGCGCCTCAATCCCCAGCCCCGGCAGCGCACCATCCGGCCCGCCCCACAAGATAGGCACGCGGCGCACGATGCCCATACCGCCAAGGGGCGAGACATTGACCCCTCCGATGCCTGCTGCCGTTCGATCCAGCGGTGAGGCTGGTGGGGTCCAATAAGGAACAGTAACCAGCCCTGAGGTCGGCGATTCCCCTATTTCGATGATCCCGGCCATCGGCGTGACGTGTCTGCCGTCGCTGGATTGCCGGGCAGCTGCGCCCAATACAACCGGCCAATTGGCGATCTCCATTCCGAACAGCACGTCATGGTCCAGCTTCTCGGCGTGGCGCTCAACTGACAGCACCCCAGAGAGCGAGGGTTCTTCCAGCAACCGCGCAGGCGAGAACCTGTCAGGTTCGACGAACAAAATGTCAAAGGCGATAGCGGCGGCCCCATATTCGCCCAGGTTCTGGACCATCTGTGCCAAAAGGGTTCGGGGCCAGGGCCATTGCCCCCAGTTTGCCAGCGACTGTTCGTCGATATCCACAACGCGGACAGGCAGATCAGGGTTGTATTCGCGTGGTGAGATGCGTTGCAGAATGTCGAAATAGATCAGCCGCGTCATCCGCACCGGATACGGATCGAGAACCCGGATAAAGCACCCGAAAAGGATCAGGCCCAGCCCGACCAGCTGGAAGGCCCGCCGCCGCCCTGTTCGTTCTTTGGGCTTCCCGGTCACGTTTGCCTCCGAATATCGTGGTCAGCCCGGACGGACCTGAACGGGATGTGCGCATTTTTCTGCGGCAACGACTGATCTGATGTCATGCAGCGGGGCCTGTGTTTGCTCAACCGCCGCTATTGCCGCCGTTACCGCCAGTGGTGCCACTGCCGCTACCGCCGCCAAATCCCCCTGTTCCGCCACCACCAATCGTGCCACCGCTGCCTGGCCCGCCGCTGCCGGAACCGCCGCCGATCGAGCCGCCACTGCCATCGCCACTGCCGCTACCGTTTCCGACATTGCCGCCACTGCCGTTGCTGCTGCCAGTGCTGCTGCCGACGCTGCCGCCATTGCCGCTGCCGACGCCGACGCTGTTTGACGGGGACGACCCGGAGGCCCCAGCGCTTTGCACTTCACGCGGCCCCCAGTCAGGGCCGGATGCAGGGACCTCTGATCGTTGCGGCAGAGGTGGCACGGCGTCCCTGCCGCAGCCCGTCACATCTGTTTGCAATGGAATCAGCAATTGCTCTTGTGACTGAACAAAGGGGAACCCTTCTTTCACCGCTTGTTCGTAACTTTCCTGATCGACAGAGCGCCCGATACGTCCACTCTGTGTGGTGGCGAGAAGGTTGCATTTGCGCCCGGTCTCTTGGCAAATGCCGTTCTGACCACACATTTCTACCCGGCCCTGTAAAATCAGCATGGCGCTTTGCGCGCCGGGCGCGACCCATATGTCAAAAGTCGTTCCGCGTACGGCCATGGTCGCAGTGGGCGTTTGAATCGAGTAGGCGCGCTTTTTGCTTTTGCCAGAGATAAAGCGAAAGCTGCCGCCAAGGGCCTGAACCGCGAAGTTCTTGGCCTTTTTGTTGCCGCGCAGCATTGTCACATCCAGTGTCATCCGAGCATTCGGGCCAATCGCGATCTTGGTTTCATCGACGAAAACCAACTGAACCAGACCGCTGCCGTCGGTGGATATGGAATCGCCAGATGCAACTTCCATCCCTGTGCGCAACGGCTGCGATTTCCCTGCGCGTGTTATTTCAGCGCCTTGTTCGACGCCGATGACTTTTCCTATGTTGGCTAAGGCCTGCGAAGGCAGAAGCAAAACACAACAAATAACGAGTAACGATTTCAACCAAGCCAACCTAACGTCCTTCCCCCACAGATAGGTACTGAGCGCATCGCGCCCACCGCTCGGTTTGCCCCTCAATAAATTCGTATTTTTGAATTATACGCTAATAAATCTATACAAATATGCCTTATAGCCCGTGTATTTGGCAAGTTTTCAGTTTAGAGCGCGTCATATTGAGTAGTTTGAAGAATTCCTTCGCGCAATTACGACTGCCTATATCCGTCTTCAAAAGCGTCGAAATTTCGCTGATTGCGTGTGCCTTTGCGACGAATTTGAGAAAAGTGAGCAAGGCATAGAAAATCGCCTTGTATCCGGGTGACAGGCAAGGATATACCCGCCAGCGGAGACGTGGCCGAGTGGTCGAAGGCGCTCCCCTGCTAAGGGAGTAGGCCCGGAAGGGTCTCGAGGGTTCGAATCCCTTCGTCTCCGCCACCCACCATTTTTAGATGCGGTCGGAACAAAGGCTTATGTTGTAAGCCGTTGTGGGCAATTGATGGTTTGGCTTATTGGAAAGCCAATGGCCTCGCTTACTAGGATGACCACCGAAGTTTTTTCAGATGTACATTTCTTTGCGCGCCTCGGGGAATGACCTGATCGCGGCGTCAACGCGCGTTTCAGGCAACGCGCACAAGGCCGTGGACAGCCCGTCGGCGATGGCTGCGCTGGGGGCTGAGACCGATACTATGTGGTTCGTTGCTACCTCGTCTTGCGGGTTCAGGATGTGGCCTTGATCATTGGTCAGCATGAGGTTGCCTGCGTCCGAGGTTGCAACGGCACGATCGCTTAATTCGATGGATTTGAGAACTTCTCTGCTGGGTCCGGCCAGTCCGACTTGCCAGGCTTGCCCGTCTTGGCGATGGCCAAGGGCGGCGATTTCCCCCATATTTACCAATACATCGCGTAGACCGTGCGAGGCCAGCAAAGCCGCGATGCGGTCGGTAATGGCGCCTTGTGCGATACCGTTCAGCGTCAGTGCTGAAACACCGGGTTGGGGCAGGCGGATCATGTCGGACCCGATTAAAACGCGAGACCATCCAATGGATTTTCGGGCGGAATGGACGTCTTGCGCGGTCGCCCCATTGGCCAGCGCGGACCAGAGCGGTTGAATTGAAGGATCGAAAACGCCGTCTGTGGCCTCGTGCAAGGCCGAACACAGGCTGAGGACGTTCAGCAGTTCGGGGGCTGGGGCTGGCAGTTGCCCGTCGCGGTTCAGGCGGCTGAGTTCGGATTGCGGTCGGTAAAGGCTGAAGATGTTCTCAAGCCGGTTCACTTCGGCTTCGACCGCGGTGATGATTGGCGCGGCCTGTGTGTCCGTCAGCCCCTCAAGTCGCAAGCTGGCCGAGGCCCCCAGCGCGACCCCGTGCCAGTGAGCCGTAGGGGCAGACTTAGCACCCGCGGGAAAGGCGGCACAAGCGGCGGACATGGTCAGAAACCGGCGGCGGGAGAGGGCAGTCATGAGGGGGTCTCCAGTTTCAGGTCCAGATCAACGGGGCCCAGAACCTCGGTGTCGGGAATGTCGGACAGAGGCAGCAGATTGCCACCGTACTGGCCAATAAAGGTTTCAGCGGCAGCGGGGTCTGCAAAGGGCACCACCTCGCGCGCGCCCATGCCGCCCGCAACATTGGCTCCGACCACAAAGGTCGCACCCTCGGCGGCGATCCAGTTGGAAACACCCGGCTGTTGCCAGTTGGGCGCGGCGCCCATATCGCTGACATAGACCGCTGCAATGGGTGCATCACGCTCGGGGCTTTTAAGGTAAGCCACCATGTCGCGCACTTGGGCGAAGAACAGAGGTGTAGGGTAGCCTTCCAGATGGATCTGACCCTTGGGGCCACCATGTTCAGCGATGTTCATCTGGCAGAAAAAGCTTAGCGCATCGGGGGTCAGGTCTACTGGGTCAGGGGCCTCTGCTATCTCTTCCTTGCAGGCCGCCAGCGCGACAAACGCGATCAAAGCAAGACGTTTCATGGCTCGACCCTCCGAAACGCGGCGCGGGCGAGGATAAAGCCCAATACCGGCCAGATCAGCAGGGAGGCAGGAGCGGCCCAGAGGGGCAGCGCCTGCGCGGCTCCGGTCATGCCGGATGCCATCGCAACGCCTTCGGTCGCGGCGATGTTCCACAAACGGAATGCGTCGGCCGGGTTGGCTACCATCACCCACGGAAAGACGGATTGGGTGAAGGTGCCGCCCTTGTCCATGACGACGGCTCCCAACAAGCCCAGATCATAAAGGACGACAAAGACCAGCCAGAGCCCGGCCGACAAACCTGCTGCTGCCGTGGCGCCCCTAGCCAGGGCAGACAGCAGGTAACCCAGCGCCAGAAATACGGCGCCCAGCAGGATGGATGTGAGGATTAGGCGTAGCAATGCCATCAGGCTTTCTGGCCCCGCGCCGCCGAACCATGCGGCCACTGCACCAGCGGTGCCAAAGCCGACGGTCATGGCAAAGGCAAGTGCGGCCAGATGGGCGGTGAATTTGCCCAACAAGATTTCTCCACGCCCCGCCGGATAGGATAGCAGCAGCGATAAGCTGCCCCGGTCCACGTCACCTGCGATGGCATCAAAAGCGATCATCAACGCCAGTAAAGGGGCAAGATATACTGACAACGTAGTCATCGAGGCAACCGAGACGGTCAGCATATCGACGCCCAGCGTACCGGTAGGCGCGCTGCCTGCAAAGGTTAGCGCCAAGGCGAACAGCACCATGATCAGGGTGGCCACCAGCAGCCAGCGGTTGCGGCGCAGGATCAGCATCTCCGTGCGGGTAATGGCGAGGAAGCGGGTCATTGCATCTCCTCCTGAGCGTAGTGGCGATAAAGGTCTTCCAGCTTGGGTGCGGTCATTTCCACATCCGCCACGGCATCGCCCATTCCTGCGATCCGGCGCAGGGCCTCCATTTTGTCATCTGGGGAACACAGCAACTCAACGGATGCGCCATTGATCCGGTCGCCACCCAATGCCGCGGCCAGGGCTTCTGGGTTGGTGCTGGCGCGCACGCGCAGGCGGATCGGCAGACCAGCTAGGGCCGACAGGTTGGTCAACGTATCATCAGCCACCATCCGGCCTTTGCGCATGATCGCAATGCGGTCGGTGCGCGCCTCAACTTCGGTCAGGGCGTGGGATGCGATCAGGACGGCGGTACCTTTCGCTGCCAACTCGTCAATGATGGCGTAAAGGTCTTGCCGCGAAATGGGGTCTAGCCCCGAGGTGGGCTCATCCAGCAGCGCCACTTTCGGCTGACCCAACAGAACTTGAGCCAAGCCCAGACGTTGCCGCATCCCTTTGGAATACGTTCCGATCCGGCGATCCAGCGCATCGCTGAGACCGACACGGTTCAGCAGGCCGGGCACATCAGCTTTGGTTCCCGACAATTTCGCAAACAGTGTTAGCTGTTCCCGTCCGGTTAAAGCGGGATGAAACGACACCGCCTCGGGTAGATACGCGGTCTCGCGCCGCGCTTGTTCGCTGCCGGGGGTGGCGTCTCCGATCCGAATGGCTCCGCCATGGATCGGCGTCAGGCCGAGGATGGATTTGATCAGGGTCGACTTGCCCGCGCCGTTATGGCCCAGCAGCGCCACGCGCTGTCCGGGGGCAAGAGACAGGTTGATATCGTCAAGAACGCGAGTTTTTCCGCGGTCCTTGCTGACATGGTCGATAACTAGGGCCTTATCCGTCATGAGGCACCTTTTTCATAGCTGGGGGTTCAGGGGCTTGCATCAATGGATTGCTGTCCATCACGCCGCCCGGCAACAGGGCCGGGAAGGCAGATTGCGACCAGCGCACCAGCTGCACGGCGGGGGAGCCGAGCAGCAGTTTGGCTGAGGGTTGGGTCCACAGCACATGGTCCATCGAGTCGTTGGGGCGATAGGGGGTATCGGCGATGCCGTTGCCATCCACATCATATGCGGCGAAATCGGACCAGTAGTTGCCGCGCCCGTCTTCGGACCACTCAACCCATTTGGTCGAGACGTATTTCACCTGTGTCCGGTTCCCGATGAAAGAGTTGCCAACGATGCGGTTGCGTTCGCTGCCAGCGGTAAAGTGGATGCCGATGCCGCATCCCTGGAACCAGTTGTCGGTGAATTCGTTCTTGTTGGAATTATACAGGAAGGTGCACTTTTCCTTGGCACCTTTTACCACGTTGCCTGTGATGACGCTCTTGTTGGCGTAGTTCAGCATGACGCCATGTTCGCGGTCACCGATGGACACGTTGTTGGCCACGGTCACGTTTGTGGTGAACATAACCGCGTAGCCGAGATCATTACCGATCGAGACATTGTCGCTGACGACCGAATTGTCCGCATACATGTAATGCACGGCGAACCGCAGGTCGCGGAACAGGTTGCCAGTGAAGGTGTTCTTTTTCGACGAGTTCACAAAGATCCCGTCGCGCCCGTACCGGATGTCGTTGTCTTCAACCCGCGCACCCGGCGCGTTCCAGACGTAGACGCCATTGCCGCGGTCATTCATCCGCCGGTCCTGCCGACCTTCGATCCGGTTGCTACGCACGATGCTGTCCTTGGCACCGTGAATGTCGACGCCATAAAGGTTGCCCAACAACACATTGTCTTCGACCACCGGCGCTTTGGCCGTTTTGGTCAGTTGGATGCCGCTGTCGATCCCGTCATGGCTTGAGCCCGAGCCGATCACCGTCAGTCCACGAACGGTCACGCCCGGTCCGGTCACGGTGATGACGCTTCCCGCGCCCTGGCCGTCAATGGTGGCTTGTCCCAGCCCATCGATGGTGACGGGCCGGTTCAGCACAAGCGTTTCGGTGTAAACACCGGGGCTCAGGCGGAGGGTGTCTCCAGCCGCCGCCTGCGCCAATATTTCATTGATGGCCCCCGCCCGGTTGGGCACATCCCAGTCCGCCGCCCAAAGGGGCGAGCCGAGCAGGAGCGGTATGAGCAGAGGCCAACGCATGGGTTATGCTCCCTGCGGTTCGACCAACATCCGACCGCGCATTTCCATGTGCAGTGCGTGGCAGAACCACTGGCAATAGAACCAGTGTACGCCCGGACGGTCGGCTGTGAAGGTGACCGACGCAGTTGCCAGCGGTGCAACTTCCATTGCGATGCCGTAGTTACCTAGGCAGAAGCCGTGGGTCACGTCGTCCACGTCATCCAGGTTGGTGATGTAGACCGTCACCTCGTCTCCCTGTTTGACGGTGAACTTCTCAAGGCTGAAGGTTGGAGCCTGCGATGTCATGTAGACCCGCACCTTGTTGCCGTCCCGGATGGGTTCTTCGGCGCCTTCTTCCAGATCAATGCCATCGGCCTCGGCCTGTTTGCGGGCGTCTTCCCATGTAACATCGGCGCGGTCCCAGACGTTTACCGGGTTGACGATGTCGCTGCGAACGATGATCGAGTCATGCGGCTCGGCAAAGGTCGGACCGTCGTGAACCACTTTCATCTCGTTGGACGAGATGTCGATCAACTGCTCGTTCTCGGGCTTCAGCGGACCCACGTTCAGGAAGCGGTCTTTCGAGAACTTGTTCATCGAAATCAGCCACTTTCCGTCGGCATCCTTGGTTTCACCCATGGAGGTCGAGTTGTGGCCCGGCTGATAGTGCACGTCGACCTTCGAGATGATCGGATCCACATCGGCACCGCCGTAAGCCTCGATTGCCTTTTCGATGTTCCACTTCACGATCTGGCTGTCCAGGAACAGCGTGGTGAACGCGTTGCCCTGGCCGTCATAGGCGGTGTGAAGCGGGCCAAGACCCAGTTGCGGCTCACCCACGATGCAGGACCGCGGGTCGGCATCACTTTCGAACAAGGCGTCCAGTTTGGTGACGTCCATGATCGACACGGTCGGCGACAGCTTACCGTTGATGCAGACGTGCTTGCCGTCGGGCGCGGTGTTGATGCCGTGCGGCGAGTTCGGGATCGGAATGTAACGGGTGTACTTCTTGTTCTGACCCTTACGGCCGTCCAGAACCTTGACGCCTTTCAGTTCCTGATAGTCACCGGCCTCGATACCCGCCTCGATTTCTGCGATGTTGAAAACAACCACGTGGTCCAGCTCGTTCTCGGTCATCTCGGCCAGGTTCATACCCATTTCCGAGTTGTACGAGGTCGAATAGGCGTATTTACCCTGATAGTCGCAGTCGGTGTTGTCGAGGTTGCCCGACACCATCACCTGCCATGCCACTTCCATGGTGTCGCCGTCCAGCGCGGTGAAGATGTTCACGTATTGCGACGGATCGTCCAGCACTGTGCCGTCGTTGACCAGCGGGGTTTCATCCTCACCATTGGCAAAGACATAGCCGGTGCGCGGGAATTTCTGCGGACGCAGACCGTGGATCGCCTTGGCGTTCGGGATCTCGGTGATCTTGTCGCATTTCATCACGTCGCAGCGCACGCGGGCAACGCGGGTGTTGGCCTTGTCGTTCATGAACAGGTAGCGGCCATCGTAGGTGCCATCGGTGAACGACATATGCGGGTGGTGCAGGTCGCCGTTGTCATAGGTTTTCATGCCACGCTTGGCGAGAAACTCTTTGGTTTCAGGCAGCAGGCCGTCGGTCATGATTTTCAACGACTCATTGGTCTGACCCCAGCCGGTGGCCGAGCAGCGGTTGAACACTGGCACGCGCATCAACTCGCGCATGGACGGGAAGCCCAGGATGCGCAGCTCGCCGGTCTGACCCGAGGACCAGAAGCCGTAGTATTCGTCTAGCTCACCGGGTTGCAGGTTGGCGTTGGCAGCAGCACTGGCTTGTTTCGCGGTCATCAGGGTCGAGCCCAGACCGGTCCCGGCCAGCACCGCGCCAGTTGCGGTTGCACCTAGCATCCCACGGCGTGTGATGTTCAGCTTGTTGTCATGTTCCGACATGTTCGTTCCTCCTTTTTTAGGAAACGGATTGCGGTTTGGCGTTCGGATGGTTCGCCGGTGGCTGTCCGAGGGGGGTCTTGAGGTCGACCGACCCTGTCTTGGCCCGCCGTTTCAGTTGGCGGATAACGACGGGACATTTGTCCTCGGACTGGTAGAGCACCTGACAATGCAGGCAGGTGACGCACTCGTTCGGATTGATCTCACCGGTGGGGTGGATGGCCTGAACGGGGCATTCGTTGGCGCAGGTCTGACAGGGGGTGCCGCATTCCTTGTAGCGGCGCAGCCAGTCGAACATGCGAATACGGGCGGGGATCGCCAGCGCTCCGCCCAGCGGGCACAGGTAGCGGCAGTAGAACCGTTCGATGAACAGCCCAATCCCCAATAAGGTCAGCGCAAAGACCACAAACGGCCAGTCGCGCATAAATTTCAGAATGATCGCGGTCTTGAAGGGCTCAATCTCGGCATATGTTTCGGCCAGTGGGATCGAGACGAAGCTGAGGCCGAAAAGACCCAGGAAGATCATGTATTTCGCGGGCCAAAGCCGTTCGTTCAGACCCCAGGGAAGGGTCCATTGCGGCACTTTCAGCGCACGAGCGATCTTGTTGGTCAACTCCTGCAGCGCGCCAAACGGGCACAGCCAGCCGCAATAGGCCCCACGCCCCCAGAACAGCAGCGCGGCGGCGACCGCGAACCATTGGATGAAGACCAGCGGATCCAGCAGGAAGGCGTCCCAGCTGAACCCGGTCCGCAGGCTGCCAGCCAGTGCCATCAGGTTCACCACACTCAGCTGCGCATTGGCGTACCAGCCGATGAAGAACAGGGTCATGGTCAGGTAGCCGATGCGGAACCAATAGAAGACCCTCGCGTTCATCGTCACGTGGAACTGGAAGAAGAACGTCGCTGTCAGGACCAGCAGCATGACGCCAAGGACGCCAATTTCGACTGTGCGGTCCTTCCAGATGCGCTTCCACAGGGTGGCTTTGGCGGCGGCCTCGCCGGTGGCGTCGTCAACAACGGTTGGGGCGGTAACGGGCAGCAGGTACTGCTCGGGTAGTTTGTAACCCAGATCGAAGGTCAGGAAGGTTTTCTCGACCGCGCCCACGGCCCGCTGTACCAGCAGTTGCAGGCGGAACGGCTCGGCGGGATCAAACTCCGCCTCGGCTGGGATTTTAAAGATATCCAGTTCGGTGAAGCTGGGCGCGTCAGCGGCCGCAACCTTGCCTAGGCGCTCTTGTTGCTTGTCAAAGAACCGGACCGAATTGTCGCCTTGGATCAGCTGAATCCGGTCGAAGATCCCACCGCGCACATAGCCTGAGCCTTTGAAGCTGTAAGCCCCGCGCCCCAGTACCAGAATGGCCTGTTCGCCGTCGTTCAGCCACTCGACCAGGTTTTGATACTCGGCTTCACCCAGCAGGGATTTCCCGATCGAGGGAACCGAGACCAACGCCATATGCATATCGATAAACGTGTCATCCGGTTCGCCCGGTTCCGGGCGTTTGATGGCGCGCTGATCTCCGGTAGCTTCAAAAGCGGCGTTGACCTGACCGACATCCAGCGTCAGCCGCCGGATCGAGCCGTCACCAGACAGGGTAGTCCAGTCATAGATGGCGTTCTTAGCCATATCGACTTCGCGTTTCGGCCCGTCGGCCTGTAATGGCGACAGCCCACCTAAACCCAGCGCGCGGGCCACTTTGATACCGCCGCGCACAAGGCTGTCGTCGATCACCATGATGGTCACGGTGGCACCCGAGATGATGTCGAGGTCATGCCCCTCACCACCCGTTGCGGCCTCGTGTTTCAGGTCCAGACCGGTGTAGCCTTCGGTCAGCTCGACCATGCGCGAATTGGGAATGCCGATCAGCACGATGGGTTCCGAGTGTTTGACCAGTTGCACACCGGTCAGCACGGCATCAGCGTTTATTGCGGCAACCACATGGATGGGTTTGCCCGAATAGCCGGTGGTGCCCACGAAATCCGAAGTCAGGAAAGCCCAGGCGACGGTTTCGCCCCCCGTCAGAACCGGAGCAACAGGCACGTCATCGCGCACCGGGCCAAAGGCATCGGCCCCGGGGGCAAGGTCAGAGGGCTCAATCTCGGGCAGGAAACTGGCAAGGCTGTCGGCATGGGCGCTGATCGCCATCAGGCAGGACAGGACAAAGGCCAGCAGGATATGGGTTGCGCGACTTACGACCACGGCGCACCTCCGGTTACTTGGATTGACGCCATGGACGCGCGCGGGGCGCGTTCGGATGTTTCTTGGGGCGCGTGCGGGGGGCCTCTGGTTTCGGGCCATAACCGCCTAACTTGGTAGTAATTGACCAGGTTGCGGTCATCGCAGCGAGCGACCTGAACAATCCCGTCCGATTTCAGTTCCGGCAGGTTTGGCAGGGGTGCCGCAGCGGTGACGGCGCACAAGGCACAGTCGGCGCATTTCGGGCAGGGCGCGGTTGGGTCTTCGGTCCCTTCTTCGAGGTCCACTTGAACCCAGACCGCGCCTGCCTCCGAGCAGATCTCAACCCACATGCTTCGTCCGGGACTCGCCAGCGCCGGACTAAGCAGTTGCAACAGCAAAAGAAGGGTGCCTGCCATGGCGCACGCCGCGCGTAAAGCGCGGACAGACAGTGTGTGCAGTGGGACTGGGGCAGACATGGAGAATCCAACTCGGCGTTCTTTCCTTTGTCCTACGGGATTCTCTCAGACGGATACTTGACTTAGGTCAGGTATCCGAAATTTGTGACTAATCGTCGGCTTCATCCATCAACCCGCGCAACCAGCGCCCGGCCAGCCAGGATGCGGGCAAGCCCAGCGGGATCGACCACAGGATTGCGCTTACAGGTGCGATCACGCCGAGCCCCATGCCATTGGCAACCAGACCCGCCAGAAACAGGTTGATGGCCACGGTTAGTGCCGTGGCGGGGTAGAGCAGGATGGCCAGTTTCCAGACCGGCCATTTGCCCTCAGTGGCTGGTACCTTCCGAGAAGGTGATTTTGTTCCAGACATTATATTTCCCCGAAGGTTTGCGCATGGGCAAGCGGCGAACCTCTTCCAGAGTTTGCGCGTCATAGACGATCACGGCACCATCATCTTCCCAGATCGATACCAGTGCATGGCGCCCATCCTTGGTGAACTCGACATGGGCCACGGTTTTGCCCGGCGCTGGGCGTAAAGTCTTTACGATTTCAAGGCTTTGCTTATCGATTACGTGCATCGCATCCTTGTTGGGCCCAAAGAACACATCGGCCCAGACGTAAGGAGAATTCTCATGACTGCGCATGAAGAAACCCGGCCCTTCGGTCTTGATCCGTTTGACCGTTTCCCATGTCTGCATGTCGATCACAGACACGGTGCCGTCGGTCAGGTGCGGCGTGGCCATCACGGTTGTATCGCCGTACCGCCACGTGATGCCTGATCCCAGATGCGGCATACCTGGCAGGTCTAAATCAGCCACTTTCTGACCGATGACCAGATCAATAACCTGGCCGCCCTTGCCGTCGCGTGAGGCACCCATGACGTATTCATAACTTTGGTCGAAAAAGAAATCGTCCAGATAGTCAGGCGTGGTGATCTTGCGGACCGGGAAAGGATTTGGGTTCTTGAACTGCCCTTCGATACGGAAGTCATGACCCAGTCCGAACTGAGGCGGGTTGTCGCCGTAAAAAACCTCCCAAATCTCGGGAACATCTTTCAGGGCTAGCACAAAGCTTTCGCGTGGCGGGGCCTGATAAACGGCAGAAACGCGGCTGGGATTGCCCTTTTTGCTTTTGATCTCGATGACCTTGGCGACCGAAAGGTCGCTGGTCGACAGCAGGGTCAGGCTGTTGGGCAGGTAATTGGCGACGGCCACCCATTTTCCATCACCTGACATGGCGATGTTGCGGCTGTTCAGCCCCGCGCGCACGCGGCCCACCTGTTTCAGCGCCCAGATATCGTATTTCTGAACCCAACCATCGCGCGACATGATGAAGACATAGCGCCCGTCGGGGCTGAACTTCGGGCCTCCGTGGACGGCGAACGGAGTTTCGAACCGATCCAATACCTCAAACGTATCACCGTCCAACACGCTGACGTGGTGATCGCCGGTTTCGACGGCCAGCGTGATGTTCATCGGGTCGCTGTCCCAGACGGGAGCATCGACCGGGCTGTATTCTGCGTCCAGCGTACGGCTGGCCATGATCTCGGCCTCGCCCCATTCGGGGTTGGTTTCCAGCGGGGATTTCAGCCAACCCGCCAGTTCTTCGATCTGCAAGGCGTCAAGTTCATGCGAAAAGGCGGGCATCTGGGTGGCTGTACGCCCCTCGGCAATCACGGCGGCCACACGCGGGCCGCGCATGCGTTTCAGCGTCTCGGGGATCAGGGCCGGGCCAACACCGCCTAAACGGTTCTCGCCATGGCACGAGGCGCAGTGTTCGGCATAGTCCGACGGGGCGTCGGCCCATGCTGAACCAGCCAGCAGCAGCGAGCAGAGCGTGCCTATTTTCAGCGTGTCAAAAGAACTGATGTGCCGGATCATGACGTTTCCCCCGGAACGGCGTGACCTTAAGGCGTTCGCCTGCGTCATCCACGCCGATTTCTTGATTGGAAAGATAGCAGGCCGGATCTTCGGCCCAGGGATCGCCGGTCACCTGCAAAGCCCGGATACGAGTATTGCCGCCACAGACGTCCTTTAATTGGCAGGCCCCGCAGCGCCCTTTCAGCGGACGTGGTCGGGTGCGCAGCATAGAGAGCATCTGGTCCTCGCTGGCCCACAGCTCTGAGAACGGTTTGGTCTTCACGTTGCCGACCGTGTAGTCGGACCAATACGTATCGGGATGCACGCGCCCCAGATTGTCGATATTGGCCACGCCCAGCCCGCTGGAATTCCCGCCCCACGCGGCGAGATGTTCGCGCACATGAGCGGCCTTGTCGGCATCGAAATGCGTGCGCACCCAGTTCAGGAAATACCCCGCATCTGCATCATTATTGCCGGTCACAATGTCCAGCGGGCGCCCGCCCGAGGCGGCCTCCCACGCGCGCTCCAGCAGCAGGTCCAGCCCGTTACGGGTGCGCAGGTGTTCAGCATCTTCGCCCCGGTTCTTGTCGCCGCGCCCAGCATAGACCAGATGCGACAGGTAGAACTTGTCGACCCCTTCGTCATCGCACAGTTGCAGCAGGTCGGGCAGGTGATGCTGAGTGCCTTCTGTCAGGCAAAATCGCAGGCCCACTTTGATCCCGCGTTTCTTACACTCGCGCACACCGCGCAAAGCGTCGGCAAAGGCGCCTTCAACGCCGCGGAACCAGTCATTTGTGGCCCCGATCCCGTCCAGCGAAATGCCGACATAGTTGAATCCCACATCGGCAATCATATCAGCGGTTTCATCGTAAATCCGCGTGCCGTTGGTCGACAGCGCCAGCATCGGCACCAGATCGCGGGCGCGTTTGGCAATGTCGAAGAAATCAAACCGGTCCAGCGGTTCCCCACCCGAGAGGATCAGGGCCGGGACGCGAAATTGGCCCAGATCCTCAAGGGTTACCATGGCTTGCTCGTGGCTGAGCTCACCGGGGAACGCAACATCCGCCGAGACGGTGTAGCAATGGCGGCATCTCAGATTGCAGCGCCGCGTCAGGTTCCAGATCACCACCGGTTTCACCGGTCCGGGGCGGCGTTTGCGCACCGGGGTCGGGGTGACGAGTTGGTGCATGTATTCGGTCAGGCGGAACATGTTTCAGCCTTTCGCTTTCAGGCGCAGCCCGGTCTTTTTCAGAATGCGCGTGGAATAGAGGATGTCTTTGGCCCGACAGGCACCGCCGAGAATGGCTGTGATCTCGGCGCGCTTTTCTTCGACCTCGTCACGGTCCGCGCCGTGAACCATGGCAAACAAATTGTAAGGCCAGTCGGGCAGGGCGCGGGGGCGTTCATAGCAGTGGGTGACAAAGGGCAGCGCGCCGATCTGGGTGCCCAGTTCAGTCACACGGTCGTTTTGCACATCCCACACGGTCATGCCGTTCGAGGTCATGCCCAGTTTGTAGTGATTAGGAGCAGCGGCAATGCGACGGATAACGCCGCGCGATTTCAGTTCGGCCAGGCGGAACAGCAACGCGTCTTCGTCCATGCCAAGACGCTCGGCCACCCGCGCATAGGGCGCGGGCACCAGGGGCAGGCCGCCTTGCAGCGCCTCGATAATCTCTCTGTCTTTTGCGTCGATCATGCCGCTACCCGGAAGCCGATGAAGAATTCCTGTAATTTGGGGAAACGGAGAACCTCGATCCCCGTTTCCAGTTCGATCGCATCAGCGGTGGCCTCGATCCCCTCGGGCGTTTCGGTGGCCAGTACGAACCACATGTTCAGCCGGTGCGTACGTTCATAATTATGGGCAACCTCCGCATGCGCATTGACTTTGGTCAGGACGGTTTCGAAATTTTCGACCGGCACCGCCATGGCGCACAGACAGAACGCACCCCCCATGGCGGCCGCGTCGAAGAACGGACCGAAGCGGGTGATGATGCGTTCCTCTTTCATGCGGCTGAGGCGGTGCAGCAATTCGCTTTCCGGAATGCCAAGTTCGGTGGCAATCGCGGCATAGGGATGAGGGATCAACGGCAGGTCGTCCTGCATTCGGTTTAGGATTGCACGGTCGGTTTCGTCCAGTCTCATGCGGCGGCCTCTTTCGGTTGGATCAATGCGCCGGTCTGTTTGAAACAGCGGGTCGAAAACAAAACTTTGTGGCGCGCACCGGCCAGTTCCGGCAGGGCAACGGCGCCGGACAGAACTTCTTGCGCCTCGCTGCGCGAGCGGGCGTGAATCATGGAATAAAGGCGGTAAGGCCAGACGTCCTCGACCGGGTTACGTTCATAGCACAGGGTCACGCCGGGATGTGCGGCCAGCGCCGGGCCGGCGGTGTCGATCTGACTGGCGGGCATGTCCCAAACCACCATCGCATTGGCCGACCAACCCAGCGCCCGGTGACGTACGATGACACCGAGGCGTGAGATGATGCCGGCATCGTGCAGCGCCTTGATCCGCGCCAGAACCTCGGGCGTGGATCGGTTCATTGATCGGGCCAGCGCGGTATAGGGTTCCGCGACCAGTTCTAGGCCGGAACTGAGCGCCTGTAGCAGAGCGCGGTCGCCGTCCCGCATGGCCGAGCGATCCACCTTGCGGGGGCCGGGCACATTGCGGGAATTGCCCGACATTCGAAAACCAAGATCGACATTGAATGGGCGTACCAGCCGCAGGTCCAGTACCCGCAGCCCGGTACGTCGGGCGATCCGGGCAAGGGTATCGTTCACATGCACCCGGTCCGGCCCGGTGGCAACGAACCACAGGTTCCACGTATCCTCGCGCTGGTAATTGTGGTTCACTCCGGGTTCTGAGTCGATCAGGGCGGCGATTTCTTCCAACTGTTCCTCGGGGGCGGCAACGGCGGCCAGGGTGCTGGCCGATACTGCCCCCGGTGCAATCGTCGCACCCACCCGCGTGATTCGACCGGTTGCGCGCATCCGGGTCAGGCGATCGATGACCTCGGCCTCGTCCAGACCCAACGCTGCGCCAAGTACCTCAAACGGATGGTCGGTTATGGGAAAATCGCGCTGAAACTCGTCCAGCAAGCGACAGTCGATCGGGTCAGTGATGTGATCCATCGTCTCAAAGCCCCGTTCTGTGCGCACGTGCCGTAAAGAAGATGCCTGATGGGCTGTCCGCTTCAATCTCGCGCAGCTTTTCAAAGGTTTGCGTGTCATAAACCATGACCTTGTTGGCATCGCGCACGCTGATCCAGACCTCGTGCCCACGCGGGGTGAATTCCATATGCAGTACGGCTGGACCGGGTTTGAATTCGTGGATGATGTCCTTGGTGACGCTGTCGATCACTTGAATCGTATCGTTCAGCGGATGGGCGAAATTCACCCAGACTTGCCGCCCGTCGGGCCGGGCCATGGCAAAGACCGGCTGACCGTGGGTCTGTGTGCGTCCGGTTTCGGTCAAAGAGTCGGCATCGATCCAAAGAACCTCGTGATGGCCCACGGCGGGTAGAACGAATTCGCGGCCTGTCAGCGCCCAACCTTCCAGGTGGGGCATCTTGTAGACAGGCATTTCTTCCTGCCCGCGCCCGTAATCCGGTAGGACGCGGATCGGTTCCGGGGCCTCGGCCCAGAGATCCAGCGCGGTCAGCCCATCCTCGCCGAACAGGCCAGTGATATAGGTGCGGCCATTGGCGGTGATCAGCGCGTCATAGGGGTTTTTGCCCATATCGGGGATCTTGGTGATCTCGGGCGTGCCAGTCGCGAAATCGGCAATCCAGGTTTCGCCAGAGTCCCACATGGTGAAGACGAACCTGCGGCCCGGCGCGTCGACCAGACCGATTGTTTTGCTACCCGTGGGGATATCTGCGACCAACTCAAGCGTATTGGCGTCGAACACACGGACGCCGCCGGGTTCGTAGTTCGACACGGCGACTAGCTGTCCGTCGTCTGAAATTGCGCCACCAATTGCGTTACCGGCCTGTACGACGCGGTTCACGATCTGTCGGGTGACGATATCGACTTTGGTCAGCCCGCCATCGCGCCCGAACACATAAGCAAAGCGTTCGTCGGGCGAATAGACCAGCGAGGCATGGGACAGATCGCCCAGCCCTTCGATCCGCGCCAGCGCGGCCCGGTCGGATTGATCTACCAACAGGACCGAACCCTTGGCGCGTTCGATCACAAGACCAAGATCACCAGTGGCGGTTGGTTCAGCATGCGCCGAGGTCATTATCAGGGTGGCGGCAAGGCCAAGAATAAGCTGTTTCATTGTGCCTCCTGTTGCAGCAGGTAACGGGCGATCCATTCGGCCTCTTCCTCGGTAATAAGGGGGCGCCAGGGGGGCATTGCCGTGTCGGGAATCCCATCGAGAATGACGCCGGTCAACACGTCCGGATCATAGTGTTGCAGCGTTTGGGACCGAAGATCGGGACCAAGGCCACCCTTCAGCGACAGCCCATGGCACGACCCGCAATCCTGATGGACAAGCCGTCTCAGGGCGTCGGGGTTCAAGGTGTCGGCGGCAAATGCCGAGGTGGCAATCACAACCGCGCCGGCCAGCAGAACCGAAGTCAACGGTTGGCTGCTCTGCCTGCCAGGCGCAACAGTCCGGTGACCTAGCCTAGCCATGCGCTTGTTCCATCAATTCGGCCACCGAACGTTCGGCATACAGCGAAACCACCTGTCCGATGATGAACAAAGTGGGTGCCTCAAGTGCAGCGCTGCGCACGTCGGTGGCCAGCCTGTCCAACCGGGACACGATGCGACGTTCGGCCCGTGTGGTGGCTTTGCTGACAGCCAGCACGGGGGTCGATCCGGGCAGATTCTCGGTCATCAGCCCCATGGCGATTTGGCCAATGTTGGCTACGCCCATGTAGACCACCAACGTCGAGTCGGGATCGGCCAACCGCTTCCAATCCAGGTCCAGCACCTTGTCTTCCTGCCGGTGGCCAGTGACATATTGGACCGAGGTTGCCAGCCCGCGATGGGTCAGCGGCACGCCGGTCGAACAGGATGCCCCCTGCGCGGCCGTGATGCCGGGTGCGTACTCGACCGTGACGCCAAGGGCCACAAGATACGCCGCTTCTTCCGAGCCACGGCCAAAGATCATCGGGTCGCCGCCTTTCAGCCGTGCAACGGTGTGACCGGCTCGGGCCTCTTCCAACAGAATCTCATTGATGCGATCTTGCGGTACGGTATGGCATTTGGGGGCCTTGCCGACCGGAATCAGCCGCGCCTTTTCGGCATGCAGGGCAAGGATGTCGTCCGAAACCAGCCGGTCATAGACGACCACGTCGGCCTCTTGCAGCATGCGCAAGGCACGCAGGGTCATGAGTTCGGGGTCGCCGGGGCCGGCGCCAATCAGAAAAACCTTACCGCTCATGTGCAAACTCGCTTGGTCTGAATGTCTTCCGAGCCCGGGTTTGCCTGCGAAAAGGGACGTTGCTGGGCGAACCGGGCGTGTCATGAGAACAGGTTGGCGGATTCTGCTCGCGGCTTCCTTGACTAAAGTTAAGGAGCGCGGTTTTGCGCCCGCGCTCCTTTGACTTGCCTGTATTTTTTGCCTCGGCTCAGGGTTCTACGGTGATCATTCCGATCATGTTCTGCGTTTCCCAATGCGGCCCGCACAGGTATTCCTGCGGGCCTGGAGTAAGGAATGTCAGATCAACGGATTCCTCGGGGAACAAACGGTCGCTTTCGGGTTCGCTGCCGTCTTTCAGCAGCACACTGTGACTGGTGCGTTTGTCCACGTTCATCCAGCGCACTGTCGTTCCTGCTTTCACGGTCAACTGACCGGGGCAGAAATTGTATTTGTACATCAGCACCACTTTGGCGTCTTCGACGGCTGACGAAGGTTGCCCGAACAAGTCGACATAGCGTTGCTCGGCCTCGGCGCAAATCTCGGCGGTTTCATCCGCCAAGACGGGTGGGGCGAGAAGTAGAAGTGCAGGAAGAAGGCAGTAGGGTTTCATGATCCATCTCTCCTTTCCAAAAAAGGGCGGGGGCCGGGTTTTCCGGCCCCTATCCGTTATTGTTTGACCACGTTGATGTTGGCGCTGTCGTCGTCCAGCGCCAGGCTGGTGTTCAGCGTAACGTGGTGGAACCGCGCGGCGGCAAAGTCATCATGAATGGCAAAGCCCACCGTATAGGTCTGACCCGGTTCCAGCGGCACGTCGCCGGGCGCACCCGAGTTCAGTGGCCGCGAGAAGACGACGGTCCACACGCCACCGGACAGATTGGCCGAGGCGGCAATTTCCCCGTCATTGACCACGCGCTGTTCCAACAGATAACCGTTGGAGGCGCTGCCATCAGCATAGATACGCATCAGGTCCAGATAAGTGCCATCGTCCAGGTATTGCTGGATCTGCGCTTCGGCCTCCAGCTTGTCCCAGCCACCCAATGCCTTGCCGCGGCGACCTTTAACTTCGACCTCGGTCCGGCTTTCGCTGATGTATTTGGTCACTGTGTCCTGAGTGCTCAGGCGGCCTGCGATATCCCCATTGGCGGCAATCGCGTCAGCGCCCGGATCAAATGGCATATAGCTGTTGTCTGCGTGGCACGAGGCCCAGCAGCCTACCTGATCGCCCAACTCGATCCCGGTGCCGGTGATCATCATTGCAACCTTGATCTGGTTGTCGGGGTCCATCTTGCCGCCATCGACGAAGGGGGCAGGGTTATGGCCTGCATCCGGCCATTGCATGCGGATATAAAGGTTCTCGTCATCATGCGCGGCCTGCACGGTCGCATCGATCACACCACGTTTGCCGGGGATCGGGGTTGGTTCCAGATCACCGCCTGCAACGATCTTGTTGCCGATCGTATCCAGTTCTTTGGCGTGACAGGTCGAGCATTGATCGCCGCCCTTGGTCAGGGGACGGGCCCCGCCGTGGAACTTGCCGTTCTGCACCCACTCAAACGAGGCTTGACCGGGGTAGAACAGTTTCAGATCGGCGCTCGCAACGGCATTCCAGTCGACGCTGCTGCCAACATCACTGCCGCCGCCTGCCGGTGCTGCGGCTTCTTCGCCATTTGCCTTGGCGCGTTCCTCGGCGACGGCTGCGTCTACGGCGGCCGCGATCTGTGCCTGAACGGCCTCTTGCTGGGCGGTTTTGGCTGCTTTTTCAGCCTCGGCTTCGGCAGCTTCCTTGGCTTCGATCTTCGCAAGGCTGGTCAGGTATTCCTGCGGGATTTCACGAATGAAGGCCGGGTTGGGTGCCTCAAGCTTTTCCAGATAGTCCTCATCGGCCCGATCACGGGCGTCCGAGTGGGCAATCCCCTTGTGGCAGTCGATACAGGTCTGGCCGATCTCCATCGCATTCAGGTGCTGCTGACGCGCGCGTGGTTTCTGGAACTCGGGCATCATCGATTCAAAATCGTGGCAGTTGCGGCATTCACGTGAGTCCGTGGATTTCATCCGCTCCCATTCATTCATCGCCAGATGTACGCGCTTGGCTTCAAACTTTTCGCGGGTGTTGATGGTGCCGACCAGCTTGCCATACAGCTCTTTGGACGCCTTGATCTTGCGGATCATCTTGTGGGTCCAGTCCTTGGGAACGTGGCAGTCGGAACAGACCGCGCCCACGCCAGACCGGTTCACGTCATGGATCGTGCCGGTGTATTCCTCATAGACGAAATCACGCATCTCGTGGCACGAGACACAGAATTCCTTTGTGTTGGTGGCTTCCATGGCGGTGTTGAACCCGCCCCAAAAGACGATGCCCGCGACAAAGGCCACGGCTATTCCGGCCACGGGCATTCCCCACAGGAAATACCGGCGCCAAATTGGTTTCTTTTTTTCCGGTTCGGAAGTCATATCCGGGCTCCGTTTGGCTGTCTTATCTGGCCCTGGGTGGCAGGCCGGTGGATTTGGCTGTTTGGTCAAACGAGGAAAGGGCGGGCGAGGGGCCCGCCCTTTCCGGTTTTGGTTGCGAACTCGTCAGGTGACGTGGTTCGAACGGTTGTAGACGTTGAATTTGCCTGTCGGAGCATAAAGCCCTTCGATGCGGCCGATTTCTTCCAGCGTCTTGGCGTCGAAGATCACGATCTGACCGTTAGGTTCTTTCGAGTCCGACAGGTTCCACTTGGAAACCCAGACCTCGGTACCATCCGCGTTGAATTCGAAGTGAACAGCGGCGCTTCCTTCGTCTTCAGTGATCTGGATGGTTTTCACGATCTCGCCGGTCTCTTTCGAGATGACCTGCACCGATTGCTGAACTTCAGGCTCCGGGTGTTTGGTCTGGTCAGCCCAGATGTAGTCCGAATTCGGGTGCGTACGGACAAACAGGCCGGGGCCGTCGGTTTCCACTTCGTAGCAGATCTTCCAGGCATCATCCGGGCGGTTTTCGGGATCGTTACCCCAGACGGTCACGGTACCCACACCAAGGTGTGTCGTACCAGCAACCGGGCCGCAATTTGGGTCGACCCAGTTGGCACCCGGGCCGGGGTGCGGCAACGCGGCTGTGTCGATCATCGCTTCCAGCTTGTGGGTTTCGGTATCGACAACCACCATCTTGTTCGACGCGTTCGCGGCGATCTGGAAGTATCGGCCTGTCGGGTCAAAGAAACCGTCATGCAAGAACTTGGCGCTGTCGATCTTGTCGATCCGCAGATTGTCCAGATCGGTATAATCGACCTGCCACAACTGCCCCAATTCCTTCACGGCAACGATCCAGGTGGGTTCGTTCGGAGTTGTGTAGATAGCGGCCACACGGGCCTCTTCCACGTAATCCCCGTCCACGTTCACACCGCGGGTTGATACGACCTTGACCGGTTCCATGGTCTGGGCGTCGACGATTGCGAAATGCGGCGGCCAATAGCCCCCACCGATGACGTATTTGCCGTCACCAGAAACGGCAACGTCGCGGGCGTCATAGGCAATCTTGACCTCGGAAACCAACATCTTGTCTGGCGTCTGCCAGAGGTCGATCTTAGTCATCTTGCCGTCACGGCCCATAGTGTACCAGAAACGCCCGGGCTGTTCTGGCTCTTCCAGTGCGTGGTGTTCAGATGCTTTCAGAACGTGAACGGCATAGCCGGTCGGGATGTGTGTCAGAACCTCTTTCGTGTCGCCGTCGATCACGGCCACCTTGCCCACATCGCGTTCGATGACAACAAAGAAGTTTTCCCAGTTACGGCCATGCAGCGGCTCGGTTGGATAATCGGCTTCTTCGACATAGACCTTGCGGGTCGCCATCATCTGTTCAAGCGACATTTCAGGCGGCTTTGGCGGCTCCATCATGATGTAGGTCGCCATGTCCTTTATTTCCTGCTCGGTCATGATGTCCGAGAAGTTGTTCATCCCGCCTTCGGTACCCCAGGCGATGATCTTTTCAAGCCGTTCCTGACCTAGTTTTAGGGTGCCGGATTCGGTTACGGTGCCATCGTCGTTTTTGGTTTTGACCATCGGTTCAAGACTTTTACCGGTGGCACCTTTACGTAGAACGCCGTGACAGCCTGCGCATTGCTCGAAATAAAGTTGTTTGGAGGATTCAAAGGCTTCCTCGCTAAGGGTTGGCTCTTCGGCGAAGGTTGGCGCAGCGACGCTGCCCAGCAGCATCGCCAAACCGACCCCAAAGGCGCGGCCAGTTTTGTTGTAGCTGATTCCAAGTGACATGATCACTCTCCATTTGCGTGGTGAGGCAGATCCAAGGGTGAGACATCGCGCCCGACGGCTCCTTGACGAAAGTCAACGCCAGGGGCCCATTTCAAGGGTTCGGCAGGAAAAAATGTCGAAAAAAACCGTCACAAAATCTGTGTTTTAGAGGCATGTTTTTTGTGAGGATTGATTTTTGTTAAGTCCGTTGCGCGGGTGGGCTGCTAGGGCTGAAAAAAACGGTTGAGGAGAGCAGCCATGCCCACAATCATCGCCCGCATTCTTGGTGAAGGATTTCGTGTTTTCTTTCTGTCTGCTGGTCTCTACGGCCTGTTTGTCGGCGTGGTCTGGGGGCTGTGGCTGACAGTGCCTTACATGGCGCCGGATTACGGTATGACGCCGCCGATGTGGCACGCGCATGAGATGATTTTCGGCTATGCGACGGCCGCGCTGGGCGGGTTCTTTCTGACCGCAGTACCGAACTGGACCGGCGCCCCCGAGGCGCGGGCGCACTTTATCACTCTGGCTGCCGGGCTGTGGTTGGCCGGTCGGATGGCCATGTGGTTTTCAGGTGTATTGCCGCCAGTTCTGGTCGCGGTGGTCGATCTGGCCTTTGTGCCGGTTCTGGGGGCCAAAATAGCTACGCAGCTGATCCGCCGTCCCAAGCCGCAGAACATGATTTTCCTGCTGTTGCTGAGCTTGATCTGGGTCGCGGACATGATGACACATCTGCAATGGATTGGGATCACTGAAGGCACTCTGCAAACTGGGCTGCGCGCGGGATTGTTGGCGTTGTGTGCGATGATCGCCATTTTGGGTGGTCGGATTACTCCGGCCTTTACCCGCAATGCCATGAAACGCGCTGGGGTCCCAGAGGCGGACTGGCCGGTTTCGGTCGCCTTGTTCGACAAGGCAGGCATGGTTCTGGCCCTGATCTTGCCGCTGGGTGTTCTGGTGCTCGGTGCAGGGCCGTTGGCCGGGGTTTTGGCGCTTGCCCTTGGGGTGGTTCAGATACTGCGCATGGCCAATTGGCGCAGCCGCTGGGCCGCCCGGCAGCCAATTCTGCTGGCGCTGCATTTGGGTCTAGGCATGTTGGCGATGGGGTTGATCTTGTGGGGGCTGGCAGTGCTGGGTCTGGGCAATGAAATCGCCGCCCTGCACGTATTGGGCATAGGGTGTGTGGGCGGTATGACCCTGGCAGTCATGAGCCGCGCCGCGCTGGGTCACAGCGGCCGTGCACTAATCGCGCCCGCCCCGATGGTCGTAGCCTATGGTCTGATGGCGGTTGCTGCACTGTCACGCTGGATCGGGGCCGAGCTGAACGCAGGCTATATGGTGGCGATGCTGTTGTCGGACGGCCTGTGGGTCTGTGCCTTTGCGCTTTACCTGATCGCCATGTGGCCTGCGCTGACGGGTCCTCGTACGGGCCGGGAGGGATGATTTTCATTTACTTCCGCCAGCCTTGACTTTCGTTAAGGCCCTCCTACGGCCCAGCCGCCATTCTGGCTAGACAAGCTAAACTGCGCAAAGGAGAGCGCAATGCGAGAAGTCATGACCAAGAGCATGGCTCGCAACATATTCTATGGCGGGTCCCTGTTCTTTATCCTAATATTTCTGGCCCTGTCGGCCCATTCCCACTGGTACATCGTGAATTCCGAGAATTCGGCAAAACTCGATGAAAGTGTGGTTCGGGGCAAGCACGTCTGGGAAAAACACGCGTGCATCAACTGTCACACGATCTTGGGTGAAGGGGCCTATTTCGCCCCCGAAGTCGGCAACGTGATGACACGTTGGGGTGTGCTGGACGACCCGGAATCAGCCTTTGAGTCCCTCAAGGGCTGGATGGAGGCACAACCGACCGGCATTCCCGGTCGTCGGCAGATGCCCAATTTCAACCTCAGCGACGAAGAAATTCGCGACCTGACCAACTTCCTGATCTGGACGGACAATATCGACGCTCAGGACTGGCCGCCCAACGAGGCTGGCTGAGAAAGGGAACGGAGCAATGAAATACGAATCCCAAAAAATCGCCTACGCCTACTTTGCGGTGGCCATGGCCCTGTTCGTGATACAGGTTCTGGGTGGCCTTCTGGCTGGCCTGATCTATGTATCACCAAATTTCCTGAGCGAGCTTTTGCCGTTCAACATCGTGCGGATGCTGCACACCAATGCGCTGATCGTCTGGCTGATCCTGGGCTTCTTCGGCGCGGCCTACTTCCTGATCCCGGAAGAGGCTGAACGTGAAATCCATTCACCCAAGCTGGCCTATCTACAACTGATCATTCTGGTTGTGGGGACGTTGGGTGTGGTGCTGACCTATACCTTCAACCTGTTCGAAGGAAACTGGCTGCTGGGCAAAGAGGGGCGCGAGTTCCTTGAGCAACCCAAATGGGTCAAGGCCGGCATTGTCGTGGCCGCGCTGATCTTCCTTTACAACGTGTCGATGACCGTTCTGAAGGGCAAAAAGACCGCGATCACCAACATCCTCTTGTTGGGTTTGTGGGGTCTGGCGCTGTTGTTCCTGTTTGCCTTCTACAACCCCGGCAACCTGGCCTTGGACAAGCAATACTGGTGGTATGTTGTTCACTTGTGGGTCGAAGGTGTGTGGGAACTGATCATGGCCTCGATCCTGGCCTACCTGATGCTGAAGCTGACCGGTGTTGACCGCGAGGTGGTTGAGAAATGGCTGTATGTCATCGTCGCTGCAGCGCTGTTCTCGGGCATCCTTGGGACTGGTCACCACTACTACTGGATCGGTACGCCAGCGTATTGGCAGTGGATCGGTTCGATCTTCTCGAGCCTTGAGGTGATCCCGTTCTTTGCGATGATGGCCTTTGCCTTCGTCATGGTCTGGAAGGGCCGCCGGGACCACCCCAACAAGGCCGCGTTGCTGTGGTCGCTGGGCTGTGCCACGCTGGCCTTCTTTGGTGCCGGTGTCTGGGGCTTCCTGCATACGCTGCACGGGGTGAACTATTACACCCACGGCACGCAGATTACCGCGGCCCACGGTCACCTGGCCTTTTACGGCGCCTATGTCTGCCTCAACCTGGCGATCTTCACCTATGCCATGCCGATCCTGAAAAACCGTGATCCGTATAATCAGGTGCTGAACATGGGTTCGTTCTGGCTGATGACCAGCGGTATGGTCTTCATGACCTTCGTGCTGACCTTCGGCGGAACCGTGCAGACGCACATGCAACGTGTGATCGGTGACTACTTCATGGACGTGCAGGATCAGATCGCGATCTTCTACTGGATGCGCTTTGGGTCTGGTGTAGTCGTGGTCCTTGGTGCGCTGCTGTTCGTCTACTCGATCTGGGTGCCCCGGAAAGAGGTCATCGAACCCGGCGCAGCCGAAACCCCTGCGGAGTAATGCAAATGGATGGCTCCATACAAATGGGAACGGGGGCGGCAAACGCCCCCTTCTACCTGCCCCAGGGCGATGAATGCGATGTGTTCACCGCCGCCTATAACAACGATCTGCCGGTTCTGCTGAAAGGGCCGACAGGTTGCGGCAAGACCCGCTTTGTGGCCCATATGGCCGTGCAGCTTGGCCGCCCGCTTTATACTGTCGCCTGCCATGATGATCTGGCCGCTGCCGACCTGATTGGCCGCTATTTGCTGAAAGGCGGGGAAACCGTCTGGGTCGATGGCCCGCTGACCCGCGCAGTGCGCGAAGGCGCAATCTGTTACCTGGATGAGGTGGTCGAGGCCCGCAAGGACGTGACCGTCGTGCTTCACCCTTTGACTGACGACCGGCGCATCCTGCCGATTGATCGCACCGGCGAAGAACTGGCAGCCGCGCCCGGCTTCATGCTGGTGGCATCCTACAATCCCGGCTACCAGAATATCCTGAAAACCCTGAAACCTTCGACCCGGCAGCGGTTCATTTCGCTGGAATTCGACTTTCCGTCGCCTGAGATGGAGGCCGAGGTTGTCGCCCAGGAAAGTGGCCTGGCGCTTGAGCGCTGCAAACCGCTGATCCGGTTGGCGAACAAACTGCGGGGGCTCAAGGGTCAGGATCTTGAGGAAGGCGTTTCTACCCGACTGGTTGTCTATGCTGCGACGCTGATCGCACAGGGTATGTCGACGGACCGCGCCATTCTTGCCGCAATGATCGAACCTCTGACTGATGACGAGGATATCAAACGCGGGCTCCTCGATCTTGTCACGGCTGTCTTTGGGTGAGGCCGGCCAATGGTCAAGATCGATTTTGAGCCATGGGAACCCGAAGAAACGATCGGGAAACTGTGGCACACCCTTGCCAGCCGCCTCGATGCACCTGAGGTGCATGTTGGAGCCGCGGTCGACCTTTCTGAGGTCGCGGGGCGGCTGGCAGTCCTCTTCCGAGGGCTTGGGGGTAGTCCGGGCGTTGAATTACGCCCGGTCTCACCCGAAATTTCACGCCACCGGTTAAGCTGGCGTCGCCGCTTGGGAACTGAGGCCGAGCTGATGCCGCGTGCTTCGTTCGATGGCGAGGTATTGCGCCTGCCGGACCGTCTGGCCGTTTTCCCGGCGCGCGAAGCCAACGGCGCGCTATATGTCTGGCTGGCAGCCGTTGCGGCCCATGCCGACACCCGAATTGATGAGGATGACCCCCTGCGGGCCGACCTGCATGCGCTGATCGCTGCGCGACAGATGGTCGAGGCCACGCTGGAAAACGCGCCCGGCTTGCTCCCCCTTTATACCGAACTGTGCAAGGGTCTGCTGCACCAACGTGATATCCCTAACCTGCCGCCGGTCGAAGCCGCGCTAGAAGAACTGGTTCGCCATATGCTGGGTGATCCGGCATCGCTGTCTGCCAAGGCGGAAAAGCTGCTGGAGCTGGATGACAGCTTGTCTGCTCCGCGCGGGTATCAGCGTTTTCGCCCGGTCCCCCTGTGGCCCGAACTGCGCGCCGTCGGGTTTTCGGAACATAACGAGGTGGAAAACCCCGATACAGATGGCCCGCCCGAGGAATCGGGTGAGAAAACCCACCGCGCCCGCCGCCGTAAATCTGATCAGGCCGAACGGAAAGACAGCCTGATCCTGCACAAATTCGAGGCGATCCTCAGTTGGGCCGAGTTTCTGAACCTGAACCGCCGGGTCGATGATGACGATCCCGACAATGCCAAAAAGGCGGCCGACGATCAGGAAGAGATCGGGCTGGGCCAAATCTCGAAGGCACCGCCCACCAAGCTGAAGCTGCACCTAGATCTGGCGCCCGAGGATGTGAATCGCGAGCGTCTGTCGGGCCGTATCCTTTATCCCGAATGGGACGTGCGCACCGGTCAGTACTTGCCAGACCACGTGAATGTCCTGTTGTCGGATGCCGATATCCGCGAAGACGCAGCCGAGTTTGGCAAGGACCCGGCCACTGCCCGCCGCATCCGCGCGGTGAAGCGCCAGTTCGAGGCGCTGCGCCCCGGTCGGGTTATGACACGCGGCCATCTGGACGGCGACCAGTTGGATATCGAAGCCGCCGTGCGTGCCGAGACTGAACGTCGGGCTTGTGGGGAAGCCAACGAGCGCATCTGGCAGCAATCCCGTCCCGAAGCTCGCGATCTGGCGGTCTCGATCCTGCTGGATGTCAGCCGATCCACCGAAAGCGCAGTCACAGGCCGCGCCGTGATCGATATTGAACGCGAGGCGCTGGCCGCGTTGGCGTGGGGGTTAAATGCTTGTGGGGATGACTTTGCGATCCACGCCTTCAGTTCTCTGAAACGTCAGCGTGTCTATGTGCAGCGCTGCAAGCGGTTTGATGAGCCAATGGGCGGAACGGTCGAACAGCGCATCGCGTCACTGCGCCCGGGGCATTACACACGGCTTGGGGCGGCAATCCGGCATTGCTCGGCCGATTTGGCGGATCAATCGCGCAAGCGCCGGCTGCTGCTGGTGATCACCGATGGCAAGCCGAACGACCTGGATCACTATGAGGGTCGCCATGGTATCGAAGATACGTGCATGGCCGTCCGCGAAGCGCGTCGCGCCGGGCAATCGGTCTTTGGTGTCACCATCGACAAAACCGGCAAAAGTTGGTTCCCGCGTATGTTCGGGCAAGGCGGTTTTGCGGTGATCCCTGACCCGCACCGCCTGACGATGGCTTTGCCGCAAATCTATCGCCAACTGGTCGGCGCATGAGCGATGCCTCTCTGATCGACGAGCTTCCGGGCGAGTTGCTGATGTGGGTTTTGATCGTCTCGGAACTGCTGGTGTTTGGCGCTGGGATGATCGCCTTTATGGGCGTGCGTCTGACCGACCCGGCGGGTTTTGCCGAGGCGCAGTCACATCTGCATCGCACTGGAGCGGCGTTTAACACAGCGGTTCTGGTCACATCGGGGTATCTGGCCGCACAGGCGCTGCACTGGCGACAGGTCGCGCGGCGCGCGGCGGCGCGCATGGCCTTGATCGGCGCGGCCCTTCTGGGCGTTGTTTTCCTGATCATCAAAGGCACGGAATACGCGGATAAAATGGCGCAGGGGATCAATTATGAAACGCATCCCTTCTTCCTGTTCTACTACCTTCTGACTGGTTTTCACGCGGCCCATGTTCTGGCCGGGGTCGGCATTCTGTTACTGGTGTCCTGGCGGGATGACGCACGCAATATCGAGGCGGGCGCGCAGTTCTGGCACATGGTCGACCTGGTCTGGATTATGCTGTTTCCGGTGATCTATCTGTTGGGATGAGGGCGATGGGGGACAACACTCTGACACGGGCCTGGCTTGCCCTTTTGGGGCTAAGTGTCGGCTCAGCGGTACTGACCTTGTTGCCGGTGCCGGCTGCGGTCATGGGGGGTGGCATTTTGTTGCTTGCGCTGATCAAGACGCGCGTAATCCTTGCGCAGTATCTGGACCTTGCTAGAAGCCCAGCCTGGTTGCGCGGATTCACCATGGTTCTAACCGGGTTTTCGGTGCTGATCTTTGCCCTCTACCTCGTTTGAAGCAGAAAAAAGCCGCCCGATCTGGGCGGCAGTTTTTCAAGCAAGGAGCGCTTTGTTTACTGTGCAGCCATCGGCATCCGCGCGATCTGGCAGCGTTGCCATAGGGCTGACAGCGCGCCGACCAGATGTTTGATATCTTCGTCCGTATGCACCGGAGAAGGGGTGATCCGCAGACGCTCGGTTCCTTTGGGGACAGTGGGGTAGTTGATCGGCTGGATGTAGATACCGAATTCTTCAAGCAGCGTGTCCGAGATGAATTTGCATTTCACCGGATCACCCACCATCACCGGGATGATGTGGCTGGGGTTGGGCAGATGCGGAATGCCTTCTGCATCCAACCGGGCACGCACCTGCGCCACGCGGGACTTCTGCTGATCGCGTTCGGTATTCGACTGTTTCAGGTGCCGGATCGAGGCCGCAGCGCCCGCCGCAATCGACGGGGGCAAGGCGGTGGTAAAGATAAACCCGCTGGCAAAGCTGCGCACAAAATCACAAAGTGCGGCTGAGGCCGCGATATAGCCACCAACCACACCAAAGGCTTTGCCCAACGTGCCCTCGATCACGGTCAGTCGATCCATCAGACCTTCGTGTTCGGCAATGCCGCCACCGCGCGGGCCGTAAAGACCGACGGCATGAACCTCATCCAGATAGGTCATCGCGCCGTATTTGTCGGCCAGATCGCAAATCTCTTGGATCGGCGCGATATCTCCGTCCATCGAATAGACGGATTCAAAGGCGATCATCTTGGGGGCGTCAGGATCGGCAGCAGCCAGCTTCGCCTCGAGGTCTTCAAGGTCGTTGTGCTTCCAGATCACCTTTTGCGCGCGCGAATGACGGATGCCTTCGATCATCGAGGCGTGGTTCAGCGCGTCCGAGAAAACGATAAGGCCGGGGATTTTCGCAGCAAGGGTGCCAAGGGCCGCCCAGTTCGAAACATAGCCAGAGGTGAACAGAAGCGCGGCCTCTTTGCCGTGCAGATCGGCCAGTTCGGCCTCAAGCAGGACGTGATCGTGTGTGGTGCCCGAGATGTTCCGGGTACCGCCAGCACCAGCGCCGCATCGGTCCAGCGCGTCATGCATCGCCCCGGTCACCGCCGGATGCTGCCCCATGCCCAGATAGTCGTTCGAACACCAGATACGTACGTCGCGCTGTACCGCCCCGTCGGTTTGACGTGCGTTTGGGAATGATCCGCAGCGGCGTTGCAGGTCGATAAAAACACGATAGTTTCCTTCGTCCCGCAGATCGTCCAGGCTCTGGGTGAAAAATCGCTCGTAGTCCATTATACTGGCTCCCCGGATTGCTGGCTTTGGGCCAAATTTATGTGCATGGTGACGCCTGCAACATGACAATAGTCAAGTTGAAGCAGGAAAAGGCTGGCGCGCCGGGCAGAGCTTTGGCATAGCCTTGCGAAAAAGGACGTACCGGTCGGACGGTCGACCAGGGAAAAGGGGAAACTCCGTGGCACACGAAGCACAAAAAGCGATCGCGCGGCAATCGCTTTTGCTCAAGAGTTTGCCGGACCAGCATGTCGATACACTGCTGAGCCACGCAATTTGGCGTAGCTATGATCGGGGCGAAACGATCTTTCTACAGGAAGAAGAGGCCAAGGCCGTTCACGTGGTTCTTGCCGGTTGGGTCAAGTTGTTCCGCATGTCCCCGACCGGGGCCGAGGCAGTGGTCAGCGTCTTTACCCGCGGCGAAAGTTTTGGCGAGGCCGTCGCGCTGCGAAACGTCCCTTACCCCGTTTCTGCCGAGGCCGTTTCGGCCTGCGACGTGATGCATATCCCAAGCCCTTTGCTGTTGTCGTTGATGAAAGAAGACCCCGAGATCGGCGTTTCCATTCTGGCGTCCACGTTCACGCATCTGCATTCGCTGGTGGCACAGCTGGAGCAGCTCAAGGCGCAGACGGGTGCGCAGCGGGTAGCAGAGTTTCTTCTGAACCTTTGTGACGCCAAACCCGATGGCTGCGACGTAGAGCTACCTTATGACAAAATGCTGATCGCCGGGCGTCTAGGGATGAAGCCGGAAAGCCTTAGCCGGGCGTTTTCGCGGTTAAAAACGGTTGGTGTGCAAATCAACCGCAACCACGCCGTAATCTCTGATATCGAGCGCCTGCGGGATTATGCTGAAAGTGATCCGTCGGACAAATGATCAGCCCGACGGGCGTTTCGGGTTTTCAGCGGGGGGCTGAGGATGCTGGTCATTGTCTGACTGAGGTTTTGTATCCCCGTATTGCCGCGCATAGGTTGCGACAACCCGGCCCGTGATCCGGTATTTCCAACAGATAAAAGCAGACAGGGCTGCGTTGCGCCCCTTGATAGCGGGACAATCAAAAAGCAAAGGATGTTGGGGATGACGGTCTGATCGGGCGACTGATGAAGGTGACCCTCGCTCGAATGGTCCGTGGAGTTGTTTGCGCAGCTCAATGGTACCTGTAGACGAGATCATTGGGGTCATCTCGCTCGGCATTTGAATCCAAAATTCCTCCAAGCCGCTCTGCAAGGCGGCAGGAGCGGAAGTTGTTCGGATCGATATAACTGACGAGCGACTGGGTTACGTTCCATGTACAGGCCCAATCTCGCAGCGTTCGCGCAGCTTCAAACGCATAGCCTTTTCCTTCGGCATCAGCATAGACAAACCAGCCCAATTCGGGTTCGGGGAAAAGCGGTCCGGAGTTGATGCTAACCTGCCCAAGACACGCTCCTGAAACACGGTCTTCCATCATCAGTGCCCCGTGCCCCATGAGGGTCCACTGAGCTATGTCATGACAGAAAATCCCCCAGGTCATGCGGTCAGAGACCGGGCCTCCCATGAACTTTGAGCGCTCTGATGTCATCAGCGCAAGATAGTCGGGCCAGTCTGCCACTATAGGTGGTCGAAGTAGCAGTCGTTCAGTCTCAAGCGTTGGTATTTCAGTCACCTGGTGGCTCCCGGGAATTGAATTATGAGTGGGGGCAATTGACTGTCCCCCGCTTGTGTCAGGCTCTCAAACGCCTTCTGTCAGAACTTGTAAGACACCCGAAGCGCGACAGAGTCAGCTGTGATGTCGTCAGCTGACGTGTCATATGTGTCTCGCAGGTACTCAAGGCCGACCAGAACTCTGTCCGTTGCGCGATACGTAACGCCAACGCCAGCAGAGTAGCCATCTTCACTGATGGAACCGCCATCGATGTTCGCATATCCAATGACGCCGTACAGATACGTCCGGCCAAATACGTGTCCGCCTTTGAACTTCAGGCGTATCGTATCGACCTTTTCGGTTTTGTTGTCAGACACAAGCTCAGCGCCCGCATCATAAGTCAGTTCACCGCCAACTACATAGCCGTCAAAATTATGAAGATATCCGGCGTGGAGGCCCAACGCTGCGTTTCCGTTATCGTTTTCGTCTTGGGAAACATCAACCGTGGATAGCTGCAAACCAGCATTGAAGCCGGTCCAGCTTTCGTCTGCCAAACACATTGTGGGAGCCATAGCGGCCAGTGTGATCAATGTTATAGTCTTCATTTTTAGTCCGTTTTCTTGTTTGTGTGGACAGGGGTATCTGCCCGCTGAACCTGCACTATGGTTCAACGGGGATGGCTTGCTGTTCGTCGGGGTGTTGGATGTAACGCCGGCCTGTTGCAGGTCGGCGGTGACCCACCCTCAGATCAAAGGATGGGTTTGGGCTTGCTGGTCAGTTGCAGCAGTTTTCCCGCGTCGTCATATCGTGCAGTGACGAGAACCCGCCGCGCATGGGCCACTTCCAAAGGCCCCCCGACAACCTCCCAGAGCCCGAAGGTAAAGAGGTCCAGCGTTCCGTGGCCTGCCGCCCGAGCAAGATTTGGCTTTGTCCGGGGTTCGACGTCATAGACGGCCACCCAATCACCATTGGCTTGTTGCTGTAGCTGCTCAGGCGACCCCAACTGCCGTTCGACATCCATCCGGGTGGCCTCCTGGCTGACTACGCTCAGGTCTGGACCATCACTGCCTTTTGCGGCCATGTTTGCTGCACACCCGCTCAGCGCGACGCCAAGGGTAAACGCGACCACTATTGACCGCACGGGCCAAACGCAGTTCGCTGTGCATTGAGTTGGAGTGCTTTCGTTGCGAGGGGTTTCCGAAGAATTAGGATTTCTCGATCCCGGAAATTTCCAGAGGTTTTTCATATTATTACCGTATCTTGATTGGGTTGTGAGTTTTGCCAGAACAATGACCGATTGAGTTGTGCTTCAGGTCTAAAACCGATTGCAGCCTCGCCTGGTTGTTTTTCGGCCTCAAAATTGATGATGATCCGACCTCTTGTCCGATGGGACGTCAGACTTCTGATTGCGGCCTGGATTTGCGGCAGATCGAATGGAATCTCGACTTCAATGGGAGAGCGTATGTTGTGCTTTGCGATGCTCAGTAATGCTGCATAGGCGTTGTTCCGTGGCAAGGAGGCGCAAAAACGATACCGAGGACCGCGGAACCGAGTTGCGATACTGCGGCAAACATTGTGCCCAACACCCAGAAGAAAATCGGCCCTGGACAGCTTGCGTTTACCAATGTGGCACACTGGGCCAACAATCGTGACGAACCGGCCATTGCGTTTCAGTATTCGGTACGCTGCGGCCTCGATGTCCCGACCGCCTACCAGATCAAAGACCCTGTCGTAGGTGTTTTTGCCCTGCGAACCAAAATTGGTGACGTTGTAGTCGATCGTGTGATCTGCACCCAACGTGTGCACCAGATCGGCATTCGCGCCGCTGCAAACCCCGGTCACGATTGCGCCCTTTGATTTGAGAAACTGAACCATCAAGGATCCGACGGCACCCGGTGCCCCAACAACGAGGCAACGGTCACCTTTTTCGACGCGTGCTGTGTTGATCGCACCCCACGCAACACAACCCGATAGTGTCGCGGCTGCCGCCTCGACATGAGACAAGGCCGGGGGTTTGAGCATCAGATAGTCGTGCGATACGCATCTGTATGTTGCCCAAGACCCGTTTTCGCCAAGCTCGTTGGGAACGACGATCACTTCGTCTCCAACATTGAACCGGGTTGCGTCCTGGCCAGTTGCGACAACGACCCCTGACACCGAAGTCCCCATGACGTAGGGGGAATTTGCCGAAGCGCGTTTAGGCCCGAAGAAACGACCAAGAGCGGTGCCCTGAACCGCATAAATTTCATCGACATGCAGTGATGAAGCGAACAGCTGAAGCGCGACTTGGTGGCGCGAAGGTCTTGGCACGGGCACGTTCACCAATTGCAATGCTTCCGCGACATTCCCAGGCTCAGGCAACTCTGTCAAAGCGATTGCCGTCATGCTTTTGGCTGCGCGGTAAACCTTGGAAAGCGCTCTTACATTGTCCAACATGTTTCTCTCCTGAGAGGTTTGGATCAATTGAGGGAGAACGGATTTACGAGCCAAGTCTGCGGACTTGTTTGAGACAAAGATCGCCTGGCTTCGGCCCAGTCCAGGGAAAGCCTGACCAGAAGTTCAAGCAAATCCCGGATACCAGCCAGCCGAGATGCTTGGCGTAACTCGGATATTGAAATATCCCTGCAGACAAGAGCATTCATGGCATTCGATCCTGTGTAGTAGACACAACTCAACTGGGCGCGCGAAGCGTTGTAGCTTGCGGTCTTGGGCTGCATCAGCGCATCATTTAATTCGGGGCGGCAGGTGAATTTCGTTGTCCTGCCAGATGAGTCGGGATATAAACCGACCGCAGGTCTGTAATTGCAGACCGTCGGTCGGTTTGCAAGGGGAAAATGTATGAAACCTACGAAGCGGAAGAATATGCAGCCAGAGGCGCGGCGCGCGCAGTTACTGGGGTGTGCGCAAATGTTGTTCTTTTCGAAAGGTTTCGAAGATACGACCATTCAGGATGTACTGAATCTGGCCGGTGTTTCGAAAGGTGGCTTTTATCACCACTTCAAATCCAAGGATGAGCTTTTGTTCGGGGTATTGGATGGCATGGCAGAAGGCGTGTTCGCGCAAATGTCTGTTGTTGCCTCTGACGAGAAATCTTCGGCACTCGATCTGTTGCATAACTTCACCCATCTAAGGGCAAACTACCTGCGTGAGCATGACTACCCAGGCCAGGTCGAGATGTTCAAGATCATGAACCAGGACAAAAACCTGTTCCTGCTCGAACAATTCAAGCGCAGGGTCAGAACTGGTGCCATGCCGGTCCTGACCAAAATCATCCAGAAGGGCTGTGACGAAGGAACGTTCACTGTCGCCGATGTCGATACGGCGGCAGAGCTTATACTCTTCCTTATGAACTTCTTTGATTTTGCATTGCTGCGCGCCATCGACGCCCGGGGAACTGACATAGCAGATGAAGCCGCACGCAATTTACAGGCGGCCATCGATATGCAATTTCTAACACTCGACCGAATTCTGGGTCTGCCGGATGGGACAACAGATTTTGGATGGCCGGAAGCGGTGGATGTTACGATGGAAACTGTGCCTTCACCCCCTTCCACAGCCAAATAACGGACCTTGGCAGCGATCATTCAGTCACGAGACCTATGGCGACAGTAATTCTCCTAAACGGAGTAGGGAGCGTTGGTAAAAGTTCTATCGCAAAAGCGCTTCAGGACATTACGACACTACCGTTCCTTCACATCGAAATGGATTCCTTCCTGGCAATGTTGCCAGAGCGGCTTGCTGGTGATCCAGATAGATTGAGTTTTGAAAAGCGTGTGGTGGGCGGGAAAGCAGTGACCTTCGCACGGGTCGGGCCAACAGCCAGTCGCGCACTTTCCGGAATGCGCCGCTCAGTTGCTGCAATGGCGCGCGCCGGGAATAATTTGATTGTTGACGAGGTGTTGTTTGGAAACACGGAAGCCGGGTCTGCGAGCGCGGTAGCTGAATATCAAAGCTTACTGGAGCCGTATGATTTTTACATGGTTGGTTTGTTTGCTTCGCTGGACGTGCTGGAGGCACGGGAACGAAAGCGAGGCGACCGGACGCTCGGGCTTTCCAGATGGCAATTCGAGCGTGTTCATGATGGGATGAAATATGACTTATCGGTGAATACAGAAGATGCCTCGCCAATTGCATGCGCAGAGTTGATAAAGGCAAAATTGAACCTGTAGGTTGCGAAGATACACAATCCCATCGCTGACCACGTCAATATGACCACCAATGCGAACGATTATCCGGCCCTCGCTCAATCAACCCAACGTCTCGGCGCATGTGGTCGGACAATGGCGTTGTAGTATTGGGATTTCCTACTGAGCCATTTCTTTTTCGAACATCTCCTGAGTTTTGCCAAATTCGACGCAACTGACGGGCGCAGAACTCCAAAATACTTCGTGGGGCACGGTGGGAATCAGAGTGCATGTTTCAAGCTTTCGATTTCAGGTACAGCTAATGCGTCCACGAAATGGGTGTCGTGGAGCGACCGGCGTTTTTGTTTTAAGTACTCACGAGGCGAGAGGGCGGGCAGGCTTTAGTGGTTTTCCGAATCCATCAATACAGACCGTTGGTCTGTATATCTAGACCGGCGGTCGGTTTGTAAAGGAAATTCTGCACTCACCAAAACAATCGTCAGCCCCGGAACAAAGATTCCATCTGCACCAGCCGTGGTACAGGCTGCCGCGCTCTAGAGCTTCTCCGACAAGTATTTCATGCGTGACGGGTTGCTTCGCGCGATGCGCGAGTGGGCCGCAGCAAACGCAGATAAGCTGGTCCATCCGAGGTGAAGTTGGTTTGATGTGAACTGGAAATGTCTGCTTTCCGGAAGCTGCACTGCAACACCACAGCCCTTGGCCAACGTCTCTTTTGGGTCGTGCCACGTCGCAGCCTGGGATATTATTGCTTCGGTTGCTGTGCTGAAGTTGAATGTCCGCTACAATGCTCAAACTCTTAACGGATTCAATTAACTTCTAGCCGTTCGATGCCAATGATTTGGGGCAACGTAGTGGTCTGCGGATGCCGGTGTTTCCTTGTCTTTGACCCGCGTTGAGACACGCTTGTTGAGAACAGTGAACCTAAAATGTATTTTAGGTCGGATTGCGAACGAAGGGAAATCTTCATGATCAGGACTTCTGCGCTGGCGCTGTTTGCTTTCTTCTCGGCAACCTCGGCATTCGCAACTGTTGAGTTGTATTGCGAGGCCCCTGATGGATCAGGCGCAGTTGTTGCTGTCGGATTGGGAACTGTCCCTGGACTCGCAGTCGTGAGTGCGACCATTCACGCAGACAGCAAACACTGGAGCTTAACAGAAGTTGATGGTGCGATACCAATCATCGTGGCGCAGGGGGCCGATGTCGATATGCACACTGTCATCGACTTCGCCGATCCTGAATATAGCCGGATCGTTGCCTCGGTTCGATTGATAACAGCCGTCGAAGGTGACGATTTCGTCACCGTGGGCACACTCACGATACCAGAAGTCGGTGCCTTCCCGCTGATCTGCGAAGGGCCGTAGCCGTCCGATATTTCGCAATACTCGGAGGTCAACTCGGCGGAAGCGGTCATCTCAAATTATGCTTTACTCGAATGTCTGAAATGGGCCGTTGGCGTCGCAAACTGAAGTCGAAACTATGCAGATGCTGCGCAACCCCCGATGGTTGCTATGTAACACAAACCGAGCTTTGGTTCGGGACAAATGGACCACTCACGGTGCGCTGATGTTCGCGTAATTTCCAACGTGGAAACACGACTTGTTTAAGTGCAAGGTAATTAAGCGCTGCACTTGGAGGAATACGTTTTGATGGAATCGAGTTCTGACACTGAGACTTCCCCAGAATACTCCAAAACGGTGGAGAAATTTGACCTGGAGCTGGCAAAGTCTTCCTTTTTCGGCAACTTCAGCGACGGGATAAATGCATGCGTAGAATGTTGTGACGCCCATTTGCAGGGCAATCCCCGTGCTTTGAACTGGGTTGCATTGGATGGGCACCATGAGACGCGCAATTTTGCAGAGTTGCGCGAAGAAGCTGCGCGTTTCGCCAACTTGCTGGAAGAACAAGGCATCCAACCCGGTGACATCGTGGCGGGTCTGTTACCTCGCACCCCGGATCTTGTGACAGTTGTTCTCGGCACCCTCCTGGCTGGCGCGGCCTATCAGCCTTTGTTTACAGCCTTTGGGCCCAAGGCCATTCAGGACCGTTTGACCATGAGTGGCGCGAAGTTGGTTGTGACTGACGCCGCGAACCGCATCAAGCTCGACGGAGTGGAAAGTTGTCCGCCTGTCGCGACGATTGTGGAAACAATACAAGGGGTTATTGCGGGAGACATTGATTTCCGCCAGGCGATGGCCGCGCATTCGCCTGAGTTCGTCCCTGTTTTGCGGAACGGCGATGATCTGATGTTCATGATGGCGACATCTGGAACTACAGGTCCCGCCAAAGGAGTGCCCGTGCCCCTAAAGGCTCTGGCTGCCTTTCGATCTTACATGGTCGAAGGGATCGGCCTGCAGCATGAAGATGTTTTCTGGAATATAGCCGATCCAGGCTGGGCCTATGGACTCTACTATGCATTGATCGGCCCGCTACTATTGGGACATGCAACCACTCTGGTCGAAGGGCCTTTCACAGTGGACAGTACATATGACGTGATTTCGAAATAGGGCGTGACTAACTTTGCAGGCGCGCCTACTGCGTTTCGACTAATCATCGCCGCGGGAACCGAGCGCGCGTCACAGCTGCGCGATCAGATCCGTTGCATCAGCAGCGCAGGCGAGCCACTGAACCCCGAAGTCATCCGTTGGTTCGAGACCGAACTGAATGCGCCGATTAAGGATCATTATGGGCAGACGGAAACGGGTATGCTGGTGAATAATCATCACGGGCTCGAACATCCGGTACGCCCGGGATCGGCTGGCTATGTGATGCCAGGATACAGGGTTGAGGTTCTGGCTGAGGACGGCAGCATCGCCGACCTCAATGAGCCAGGTCAATTGGCCGTCAACATTGCGGATTCACCTCTCTTGTTCTTTAGCGGCTACCTAAACATGGGCACCAAATCGATCGAGAACGGATACTATCTTACTGGGGACACAGTGGAGCGGGATGAACACGGATGTATAACGTTCGTTGGTCGGAACGACGACGTTATCACCTCTTCGGGTTATCGCATCGGACCGTTTGGCGTTGAAAGCGCTCTGATCGAACATCCCTCTGTAACGGAAACGGCGGTCGTAGGCGTTCCTGACAAGGAACGGACCGAAATAGTGAAAGCGGTAGTCGTACTGGCGGATGGCACAGAAGGTAATGATGCGTTGGCCGCGGAGTTGAAGGACTATGTCAAACAGCGCCTTTCTGCTCACGCCTATCCTCGGCTTATCGAATTCGTCAAAGAACTGCCGAAGACACCCAGCGGTAAAATTCAGAGATTTCTGCTTCGCCAAGCGAATGTCAGCGGTGCGTAATCAAGCTTCTCGAAGGCAAGCTCCTTCGTTCAACTGCATGCCAATTCTACCAGGCAGAGAACGACGGTTTTTCCCGCGTTGTGTAAGTTCGGTTTGAACAGGATTTTGCGTTCGCGGCGAAAGTCTGCAATGCGGGCTGCGACCGCAGCATCGAAACAAAGGGTTGGATGTCGGCTCTGGGCCGAATCTGCTTGCGGAATGCAAATAGTTGTTTCGGCATGTTCGTTCATTGCTTCGCGTTCTCTAAATACTCGGTCATTCTTGTTTGGCCTAAACATCCAAATGTTAGTTTAGTACTCTTGGGATGGACGGCTAATACCTACTGTGATCCTATGCCGTCGCAGTTCATGGGCATTCGATGCGAGCAGCTTCGTATATTGTAGGTATTTTGATAGCCATTGCCGCCAGCATTGGCCTTTATTTGGTTTCTTACCAGTACTTCGTTTCGGAGGAGCTTTCGAAAGCTCAGGGCCGACTCTCTCTTTACCAAAGCTCGGTAAACAGCGAACTCGAACGATTTTCCCACCTCACATATGTGCTGTCACAGGATTCCTTTGTAATTGGAACAGCTGAAGGAGACGGCACCGGAACTTTGAACCGACGCCTCGAGGATTTTGCGGAACAGGCGGGGCTGGATGCGATCTACTTGATGGACGAAGACGGGATCACGATTTCCGCATCGAACTACCGCGACACTGGGAGCTTTGTTGGCCAGAACTACGCTTTCCGTCCGTATTTCCAAACTGCCATTTCTGGTGAACAGGGCCGCTTTTATGCCATCGGGGCAACGACTGGTCTGCCAGGATACTTCATCGCCAACGCAGTGCTTGACGACCAGGGCGCTTCAACTGGCGTCATAGCGATTAAGATCGATTTCTCCAATCTTCAGGATAGTTGGAAAAACTCGGGCGAACAGGTTCTTTTGGCCAATGAAGACGGCGTTGTTCTGCTTTCTTCGAACTCGAACTGGCAATATCGCGCGTTGACGCCATTGTCAGAACCACAGCAAGAACGGATTCGAGATGCCAGGCAGTTCCCGGGGCAAGACTTAGATGCGTTGGACTGGATTGAGTTGCCGGGAGATCAGGCCAGAATTGCGGGGACGAAGCGCCTGCATCTTGCAGCTACGGATTTACCCCATGGCTGGTCGCTTCACTATTTTGCAAGTGACGATCAGGCCGTAGCGCGCAGTTGGCTTGTAACTGCAGTTTTTGTACTTTTGGCGGGGCTTACATTTATCTTTTTCCAGATACAACGCGCAAGGCGCGTAAGCGCGGCCTTAGTGCGGTCCGAAGAGGAAGAAGCAAAGCTGCGGGTGGCAAATGAAAGGCTCGCTATCGAAATCGACGACCGCAAGACAGCCGAGCGGAGCCTCAAACGCACCCAAGGGGAATTGGAGCGCGCAAGCCGACTGGCGGCTCTGGGGCAACTATCCGCGTCGGTCACGCATGAACTGGGCCAGCCGATCGCTGCGATGCGCAATCACCTGGTGGCAGAAGAGATCTCATCTTCCAGTGGGTCTAAGCTACCACAAAAAATTGGAAGTCTGGTCGACAGAATGGAAGGGATCACGCGCCAATTGCGGTTCTTCGCGCGCTCAGAGAGCGAGGCGTTCGACGACGTAGACTTATGCACCTCGGTCAATGCCGCGTTGGCTCTGGTTGCGCCAAACATCGAGCAGGGCAAGGTAAAAATCTCAGTTGATGCGCCGACCGGTCCGGTTTTTATCCGGGGCAGTGCACTGCGGATCGAACAAGTCATCACTAATCTTTTGCGCAATGCGATTGACGCGATGGACGAAGTGGATGCACCTGAAATCCATATCGCTGTCATAGCTACTGATGATGAAGCGGTGTTGGAAATTCAGGACAACGGTCACGGGTTGGGTGAGGCAACGCTGGCTGAGTTGCAAGAGCCATTTGTAACCACAAGAGAGAGCGGGAGAGGCATGGGCTTGGGACTGGCCATTTCCACCAGCATTGTCAAAGATCACGATGGCAAGATGACGGCCCGAAATCGTGATGGCGGCGGAACAGTTTTTCGTGTCACCTTCCCGATGGCCTCAATTACTAAAGAAACGAACGAATGACCCAGCGGCAACCCTTTAAAGTTCTGGTCGTCGATGATGACAAATCAATGAGACAGTCTCTTTTCGAGTTGCTCGAAGCCGCCGGCTGGACTGTTAGCGCCCTGTCGCGCGCGACCCACGTGATGGAGTATCTGGCCAGCGCGTCGCCCGATGTCATTCTGTCCGATGTGCGTATGCCGGGTATGTCGGGGCTTGAATTGCTGGCCAGTCTGGACAGACAGGTGGCGCCTCCGGTGGTATTGATTTCGGCACATGGTGACATCCCGATGGCGGTTCAGGCCATACAGGACGGGGCGTACGGGTTCATCGAAAAGCCATATGAACCACGGCGATTGCTTACGGTGCTGAGGCACGCAGCCGAACAAAACAGAATGCGAAGAAGCAATGCTCGCCTCAAAGACCGGCTGTTCAAACTGTCAGGCCTTGACCGCATCCTGCTGGGCCAAACAGACGCCATTACAGACTTGCGACAAGAAGTACTTGATCTTGCTGATACATCGGTTGCGGTTTTGTTGCAGGGAGATACGGGCACCGGGAAAGAGCTGGTTGCTCATGCTTTACATGATTTGGGCCGCTCGCCGGAGGCACCGTTTCTGGCATTGAATTGCGCTGCATTGTCGGCCGATACGTTTGAAGCGGAAATGTTCGGCATCGCGGGTAAATCCGACGGAAGGCTTGCGGCGGCGTCGGGAGGGACCTTGTTTCTGGACGAAATCTGCTCGTGCCCACCAGCGGCGCAGGCCAAGCTACTGAGGGTCCTCGAAGATCAGCAGGTGCTGCCGGTGGGGGCTGTGTCACCGGTGCCGGTAAGCTTCAGAGTCGTATCAGCAACCAACGAAGACGTTGTACTGGCAGCAGACGAAGGCCGCTTGCGTCAGGACCTTTTGTTTCGATTGAATACTGTCGTCCTGTCTCTACCTCCGCTACGTCAAAGACGGGATGATCTGGTTCTGTTGGCAACGCATTTCTTGAACGAATACGCAAAGGTTTATGAGATAGACGCGCCAGAACTCGATCAGGACGATTTGGCCGCTCTGCTTTCACATAGCTGGCCCGGCAATGTGCGTGAATTGCGCCATGTCTGCGAACGGCGCATTTTGGCGGCCCGACGCGGAGGAGGGTCGGTGGCGCAGGCCATCCAAAGCGATCAGCACTTCGACGAAGTGCCGGATACCCTACGCGAAGCGGTTGCTGCTTTTGAACGCGAGCTCATCGGCAAAGCCATCAAGGCGCATAAAGGCCGCATGGATGCCGCCGCCGAAGCGCTTGGGATCGGCCGACGGACGCTCAACGAAAAGATCGTCAAACTCGGTCTCGATAAAGAGGCGCTGTTGTAAGCGAAACCACTCTGCGGATATCCGCAGGGAAACAGAAATTCCTCGCGCATTTTCCTTCATAGGCAGGCTGCTGCGCATCCTGAATACTCTGCCCAAACACATTGCGTGATCTGGGAGGAGCCACTATGCGCAAACATCTTAACCGGGCGGCCATTGCAGCTTTGTCGCTGACCGTTGCATCCGAAGCACTGGCTGTCGAATGGAACGTTTCCCTGTGGGGCAAGCGTCGTGCCTTTACCGAACACGTCGAGAAACTTGCGGAGCTGGTGAACGAAAAGACGGGCGGTGAGTTCACGCTCAACATCAGCTATGGTGGCCTGTCGAAGAACAAAGAAAACCTCGATGGGATTTCGATTGGTGCGTTTGAAATGGCCCAGTTCTGCGCTGGCTATCACCGCGATAAGAACCCTTCGATCACTGTCTTGGAACTGCCGTTTTTGGGCGTGACATCCCTTGAACAGGAAGTCGACCTGTCGATGGCCGTTTATCAACATCCGGCCGTTGTCGAAGATCTGGCTCGCTGGGACGCGACTCTGCTGATGCCGTCTCCGCTGCCGCAGTACAACCTTGTTGGTGTCGGTGAAGCACCCAAATCCCTAACCGATTTTGAAGGTCTGAGCGTTCGGGCGACAGGTGGCATCGGCAAGGCGATGGAGACAGTTGGAGCAGTTCCGACCTCGATGTCTGCATCCGAAGTGCGTCAGGCAATGGACAGCGGCATCGTCAAAGCGGTCAGCTTTGCGCCACACGCGCATATGTCCTTCGGCACCATTGAGAATGGCACGTGGTGGACGACGAACCTCAACCCCGGCACCGTCAACTGCCCTGTCGTGGTGAACACGCTGGCACTGGAAGATCTGTCTGACGAACACCGCGAAGCTCTGCTGGGATCGGTGGAAGAGGCACTGGATCACTACGTGAGCCACTACCAGACCAAAACGATGGAAGCGTGGGGCCCTGAACTGGATCAACGCGGCATCGAACGGGTCACTTTCAGCGATGAAGAAATCGCAGCGTTCAAAGAAGCCGCTGCCGCCCCCGCGGCCGAGGCCTGGATTGCAGAAAACACCGAGCGTGGCCTACCAGCACAAGAGCTCTATGATCTTGTGACTGGGAAGATCGCAAACGGCAGCTAATCCACTCACAACCCGGCGTCGGTCAGGCTGGCGTCGGGTGCCTTTTCCCCTGACAGCGGAGCAAAACGATGGCCGGGTCATCCCTGGTGCTGTCTGACGACAGCCGTCTCAGCATTCTCGATCAACATCTCTACAAACTAGAAAGCTTTCTGGCCCTGATCAGCGGTCTTGCGGTTTTCTCGCTGATGGTCATGGCAGTAGTCTCCGTTGGTGGTCGGAATTTCGCCAATGCGCCACTTCCCGGTTACGTGGACTGGATCGAGCAGGCCATGCCGTTAATCGCCTTCATGGGGATTTCCTATGCGCAGCGTGATGGCGGTCATATCCGAATGGACATGGTTGTTGGAGCGCTTAGAGGCCGGACGCTCTATATCGTTGAGTTCGTCACAACCGCTGTCATTTTGGCGCTGATCGTCTTGCTGATCTGGGGGAGCTGGGCGCATTTCGCACGCAGCTTTGACTTTGGTGCTCCACTCTGGAGCCGCGACAGCTCCATCGACATAGGTATCCCGCTGTGGCCCGCAAAGCTGTTGGCCCCCGTTGCCTTTAGCGTGCTTTGCCTCCGGCTTTCTTTACAGCTCTGGGCCTACGGTCGCGCGATCCGGCACCCCGATCAAGCACCTATTGCCGTCCCGCTGATAGCTGACGCAGCCACTCAAGCTGCAATGGAAGCCGAGCACGTCTCGGGCCACGATAACTGAGGTTAAATCTGATGGAACCCATTGATATTGGTCTGATCGTCTCGGGCGGTATGCTTGTTCTTGTGGTGTTGGGGATGCGCGTGGCCTTCGCCGCCGCGACAGCTGGCATGGTTGGTCTGATCTGGATCTTCTGGGCCAAGTTTGGTTATGACCCGGCGCGGTTCGGCAAGGCAGTGACTGTGGCCGTCAAAACAGCGGGGCAGGTGCCGCACTCCAAGATTTCAAGCCAGGCGTTGAGCCTTATCCCGACTTTCATCCTGATTGGCTACCTCGCCTATTACGCGGGCCTGACCAAGGCACTGTTCGAAGCCGCGAAGCGTTGGCTGGCGTGGGTCCCCGGTGGGCTGGCGGTTTCGACCGTTTTCGCAACCGCTGGGTTTGCCGCGGTATCCGGAGCCTCGGTCGCCACTTCCGCTGTGTTCGCCCGTATCGCCATCCCCGAGATGCTGAAGATCGGATACGACAAGCGTTTTGCTGCAGGTGTCGTCGCTGCAGGCGGTACACTCGCTTCGCTCATCCCGCCTTCGGCCATTCTGGTCATCTACGCGATTATTGTCGAGCAGGACGTGGGCAAACTGCTGTTGGCCGGATTCATCCCGGGCATGTTCTCGGCGGTAATTTATGGCTTGCTGATCATTGGCATGGCCGTCGTTATCAAAGGATTTGGTCCCGCAGTCACCGGATTTACATGGAAAGAACGTTTCCTCTCGTTGCCGCCCGCATTGCCCATCGTGATTGTCGTCGTCACCATCATCTTCTTTGTCTACAACCCGTTCGGCGGCGATGCTTGGGGTACGCCAACCGAAGGCGGCGCAATTGGAGCATTTGTGGTGTTCCTGATGGCGCTGTATCAAGGCATGCGCTGGTCCGAGCTCAAAGACGCGCTTTTGGAAACTGCCAAGCTGAGCGTCATGATTTTCACGATCATCTGGGGCGTTTTGGTCTACGTTCGTTTTCTTGGGTTCGCCGAACTGCCAAGTGCGTTCTCCGACTGGATTACCTCGCTTGAGATGTCTCCGATGCTGATCCTGATCTGTATTCTTCTGGCTTACGCTGTACTGGGTATGTTCATGGACGCGATAGGTATGCTGCTGCTGACGTTGCCGGTAGTTTACCCCGCCGTCATGGCGTTGAACGGTGGCGAAACCGTAAGCGCAGCCGAAAGTACCTTCGGTATGTCTGGGCCTATGTGCGCCATCTGGTTTGGCATTCTGGTTGTCAAAATGGCTGAGTTTTGCCTGATCACCCCACCTATTGGGCTGAATTGCTTTGTCGTGGCCGGCGTTCGTGATGACCTAAGCGTTCAGGATGTTTTTAAAGGTGTAACGCCTTTCTTTCTGGCGGATGCTGCAACAATCGCGATGCTCGTTGCCTTCCCTGCTATCGTCCTATGGCTTCCTGGTCAGGTTTGAATGACATGGAATGATTTTGGAGTGCGGTATGCCGGTGCAGCTAAGGTCTGCATCGATCAGCTGCACTGCAGAATACATGAGACTTGTTCAATGGCCGGTTTGGGCCGTTCGATACACGTGAGAGTTCGGGCGGAAAGCGGTCATTCGCTGCGAGCGCAAGACTATCAGCCATTAGGGAGAGTAGCAGACCTTGCCCACAGAGAGGAATCTGAAGACAGATCAGATTTACATGCGCGTACAAGTAGTTCTGTGAAGGTCTTAACCACCAGATTTGGTTCGTCACCACGTTTGAGGACGAGCGTGATATGCGACTTCTGATCGAACCGACCATTTCCGACTGAGCGCATTCGTCCCTGACGTACCCAGATATCAGCCAAGCCTTCGGGAAGATAGCCGATGAAACGACCAGTCAGCACCAACATGGCAACGCCTTCGATCTGATGCGCTTTGGCTGTAGAGCGTAAGCCGCGTGAAACCGGCGCAACTTTTTGTTCGTTCAAATAGGCACGATTGCAAAAGTTTGCCTGAGAAAGAAATTCATCAACGGCGGCCTTCGTTTCTGCTTTGAACAAAGGATGGGTTTGTCCACAATACAGGCCAATTCGTTCCGTTTTCAGCGGCTCATATATCAACCCCGGTTTTTTATTGTGGAACACTCCGATGCCTAAAGCGATATGTCCGTCCTGAACCCCTATCTCGATATCGCCAGGCGCAACTGAATGCAATTCGATGGCCACATCTGGCGCAATACGAGCAAACTCTGACAAAGCTGGTACGATAGGCGCGTTGTCATTGAAAACCCAATTGTCGATTGCTCCGATAGTCAACCGACCGACCAGTTTCCCGCGCGTCCCGTCTACGGTTTCATTAAACAAATCCAATGCTGCAAAAAGCTTGCGAGAGGCTGCATAGACGATTTCTCCTTTGTCGGTTAGGCGGAACCCCTTGCGTCCTCGCTGGCACAGTCTCAGACCCAAACGCGTTTCGAGATCGGATATCTGGCGCGAAATCGTCGAAGCGGACACGTTCAAAACAACTTGTGCTGCCGAGAAACCGCGTGCTTCAACGACGACAGAAAACACGTGCAGCAGATGAATGTCGGCTTTCGATAAGGAAGGAGGCAGCATACATGACTTTTACTTGTACGTTTATGCAAATAGTATCACTTATTTTGTAATTTTATAATTGTAATTGCCGTGCCAAGCTTTGCAATACAAGGAATGAGACCAGAGGAAATGGCACCATGGCGTTGAACGCGGAAAATGCGCCCAATTGGGGAATCAACAACGATTACGCAAAACTCACGGATGTTCTGCTTGGTCGTCCTGAATACTTCAAATGGGTTGAAGCAGGCCCATTGATCGGTCGGACGTTGGCCAATGCGCACAAAACCGGCGCGATCTTTGATCTACAACAGGCGATGTCACAACATGCTGAAATGGTGTCGATTTACGAAGAAAACGGCGTGAACTGTCACTATCTGGACAGTGATCCGGTCCTTCACCGCAATTTCTTCGCCCGTGACAGCTCGGCGATGACCCCCTGGGGCGCTTTGATTTGCCATATGCAGTTGAAGTGTCGGCGTGCGGATTATGCCACCGCGATAAAATTCTATCAGGACAACAATATCCCGATTTGGAAATTTGCGACCGCAGGACACTTTGAAGGCGGTGATTTCAACATCATCGAACCTGGCCGTGTTCTAATTGGCTATTGTGGTGAGCGGTCTGAGCAAGAGGGATCGGAACAAGTAGCCGAATTTGTACGCGCCGAGGGTTGGGAGGCAGTCGTTGCCCCGATCAGTCGCGAGTTTGTCCACATGGACGGGTTAATCGTTCCGTTGGCCGAGAAACTTGCCGTGGCCTGCATTGACGCGATGGAGCCTTGGTTGGTGGATGTTATCAAAGGATGGGGCATTGAAATAGTTGATGTCGAGTTCCGCGAAGCCAAAAACCTCGGGGTTAATCTGGTGGCGCTAGGGGATAGCAAGGTACTGTCTATGGCTGGTGCTACCGACCTAAACGCAAAAATGCGGGCCCTTGGGTTCCAGGTCTATGATCCTGATATGTCGATGTTCACCTTGGGCGGCGGTGGCGTTCACTGCCTGTGTCAGGCCCTGCATCGCGAGGCCGCATGACCAATATCTGGGCATAAAAAATGATCGTCAGCGGCAATGTCCGATGGGCATGACATAAATCGGGGCACAGCCTGTTGGAGATTGCATACGTGTGGCCCAAACCGACGAAAACCGACTGGCGCGCAAGACATTCCGTCATATGTGATGAGGGTGGGTGCAATGTCAGTATGACCGGTCGGCCAATGTACTTGCCCGCGGGCTAGGCCTAAATCCAGATCTGTCGCCCATTGCCCTTGGCGGGCATCTAGACACGCAACAGCATGGAGGCATTCTAATGAGCAACTATTGTGTTTTTACAGGCTTGGAGATTGTGCACTTATTTAAGATCACCATACCTAAACGGACGCTCTGATAGATGTTGCCAACTGGGGTAAGGAAGTTGGATCACTGTTTGCGCCTGCCATGCTGAGTTCAGGCGTTTGCGCAGCGAGCTTTGATCTGGAATTGGCGCTAAGCCGTTCGGATGTGGATGGGCTTCGGGTTGCTAAAGAACTGGCCCCGTTTAGTTATTAGGTTGAAGTGACCTGTGGATCACCCCAGATCGGTGGGTTTCTTGACGCGGTTTTGTTGCATTAACCTTCGGTACAACAGAAGCATCGCTGTCCCAAACGTGAAGATAACAATAACTCGGCGCAATCTTTCCATAGCGCGTCGATATCCGCGCGACATTATCTTGATCAAAATGCTCTGGTACTGTCGCTGTCCGCTGTCGCCCTAAGATTGCCGTGGGGCTTTGGGAAACAGGACTGCAGACGCACCATCTGCGCATGGCTCAGCCAGAGAAGATCAGAAAGGTCACCGCTCATTCTTTGAACGATGAATCACGCCGCAAAGCGGATATCAATGGGTCCCGAACCTAGTTTTCAAACGCCACATCAAAACCCCAGATTTGCTGCAGATAGCCTAAAGTCGCTTCGGACGCCTTTTTGTTCAACGGCACACCATTGCGCACGGAGTGATTTAACCTGAGGTGACGATCGCCCATCAAGTCTACGTCAACGATCTGAATATCGGGATCGTGTTCCGAAACGTCGAAACCGTGCGCCAAGGTATCGCGCACTTGGTGATAACCGCGCTCGTCATGAATTGCGTCGACTGTATAGAAAGGTTTCCCTTCGTCATCGGTCAGTGAAAACATGCGGAATCGGCGCATGACATTGGGGCTGAGGAACTGTTGCACGAAGCTCTCGTCCCGATAGTTGGCCCAGGCATCCTTTAATATATCGCGCCACGCACCGCTTCCCGCTATGTCCGGAAACCATTCCCGGTCCTCCTCGGTCGGGTCGGTGCAGATGCGCTGGATATCCTGCATCATCGCGAAACCCAGCGCATAAGGGTTGATCCCCATCGCGTTCGGAGCGTCAAAGCCGGGCTGCGTCAGCACATTGGTATGACTGTGCAATATTTCCAGCATGGCGCCATCCGTCAGCAGACCGGCGCGGTGCAGCTTGTTGGTGATGTAATAGTGAACGAAGCAGGCGCACCCTTCATTCATCACTTTGGTTTGGCGCTGCGGATAGAAATACTGTGCTATGTTGCGAACGATACGCAAAACTTCACGTTGCCAAGACTCCAGAACCGGGCTGTGGCGTTCAACGAAATAAAGCAGATTTTCTTCTGGCAACCCCATTTCACGCTTGCGTTTCCGCGCCTCTTCATCGGTTTTCGATGACTGTGTGGGATGATCGAAGGCGTCCCACAAATAGTGTACCGCCCGTTCCTCTTCGATACGCCGCTCACGCTGTCTGGTTCTCTCATCCGCGAGTGATGAGTGGGGTGGGCGCCTATGCCGGAAAACGCTGGACGGCATGAGCGCGTGGGCGGCGTCCAGCAATTGCTCAACCTCGCGTTCCCCGTGCTGTTCTTCGCATTGGGCAATAAAGCCGCGCGCGTAGTCGAGGTAGTCGAGAATACCCTGTGCATCACTCCACTGGCGAAACAGGTGATTGTTCTTGAAGAAATGATTGTGCCCAAAGGCCGCGTGGGCAATCACAAGGACCTGAAGCGCCATAGTGTTGTCTTCGAGGCAGTACGAAATACAGGGATCGGAATTGATGACGATCTCATAGGCAAGACCGTTTGCACCTTTGCTGTAGGCTTTTTCTTCGTGAACGAAACGCTTCCCGAAGGACCAGTGCCTATACATGAGCGGCATCCCGGTCGACGAATAGGCATCCAGCATTTGCTGATACGAGATGATTTCTATCTGGTTGGGATAGACGTCAAGTTCGAGATCATCAATCGCCACACATTCGATCGCGTCAAAGCTGCGCTGGATGGTCTCGAAATCCCATTCCGCTCCGTCAAACAGCGGCGCCTTAGCTTCGGCAGGATCAGCCATTGGAAACTCCGTTCGTCTTGCGTGCAAACAGCTCGTGCAGAACCGGGTAGATGTCACTGGCGCGCGCGATCCGTTTCATGGCGAAGTTTGGCCAAGCCTCTGCGACCTGTCGGTACGAGCGCCACAGCTCCATACCATTGTCTTCGCTGTTCATCAGATTGGCTTCGGTCTCGTCGACGATCTCCGTATAGGCGAAATATTGGCACCACTTCATCAGTTCACTGTTCAGCAGGTCGGCGCACAGTTGCGAGTCTCCGCTGAAATTTTCACCATCCGATGCCTGCGCGGCATAGATATTCCACAGTGCGGACGGATAGCGGGCTTCGATAATCTTTTTCATCTCGTTAAGCGCGCTGCTCACGACCGTCCCACCGGTTTGGCGGGAGTGAAAGAAGGTATCTTCATCGACTTCCGCGGCAATCTGCGTGTGGCGGATAAATACTAGTTCGATCTTGTCGTAGCGTTGCTTGAGAAAAAGATGCAGGAGGACGAAGAACTGCTTAGCAAGGCTCTTCTCCCGCTCTCCCATCGAGGCCGAAACGTCCATCAGGCAGAACATCACCGCATTAGCTGCCGGTTCGGGGCGCATCTCGAAATACTTGTAACGTACGTCCAGCGGATCAATGTAGGGAATGATCTTGCGTCGCCGTAGCATCTTGTCGAGCTGCTCACGCAGCAACTGCCTTTCCGCCTTTCGCACCGCATCTGGTTTTTCCAACGCCTCCAATTCTTCAACCTGTTGCGTAAGAGCCTGTATCTCGGTGTTTGTCGGGCGCCGCATTGCGAGACGTCGCCCGAACGCATTGCGCATTGTTCGCGAAACACTGAGGTTGGCGGGCGTCCCAGCGGCAGTATATCCCATGCGGTGCGGTTTGGAGACGGCAACCTCTTTCAGACTGCGTTTTACCATGTCGGGCAGTTCGAGATCCTCGAAGAACATGGAAAGAAACTCGTCCCGCGACAGGACGAACATGAACTCGTCTTCGCCCTCTCCATCGGGTGCCCCCTCACGTCCGCCTTGCCCATCCTGACCCGACGGGGGTTTCTTGAGCCGGTCACCTGCCTTGAACGTCTTGTTTCCTGTTAGAACCCGGTGTCTGGAACCACCTTTGCTGTCATGTTGAAAATGCGGCTCCCCGATCCCTTCTGACGATACCGAGATATTTTCCTGCTGGTCGACATCAGCGATTTTCCGACGCCGCACACTTTCGTCAACCGCCTCTTTGACGGCAGATCGAACCCGACGCAGAAACCGCCTGCGGTTCCCAAGGTTCTTATCCTTGGGGTTTAGCCTTCGATCGATGAAATGGGCCATTTGAGCATAGACTCCTCATCCTGCCTTGTTGACCCGCATGTACCATTCAACCAGGCGCCTGACCTGACGGCGCGTGTAGCCGCGGCCGATCATGCGATCAATGAACTCGTTATGCTTGGCTTCGGTTTCCTTGTCCCGCTTAGCGCCAAAGCTGATGACCGGTAACAGATCCTGAATTTGGCCGAACATGCGCTTTTCGATAACCCTTCTCAGCTTTTCATATTTGCGCCAGTCAGGGTTACGACCGCGGTTGTTGGCCCGCGCGCGCAGCACGAATTTGACCACTTCGTTTCGGAAATCCTTGGGATTGGAAATTCCGGCCGGTTTTTCGATCTTTTCAAGCTCCTGTTCCAGAACGCCACGATTGAGAATCTGGCCGGTATCCGGATCCTTGAAGTCCTGATCCTCGATCCATGCATCTGCAAAAGAGATGTATCTGTCAAAAAGGTTCTGACCAAAGTCAGAATAGGATTCCAGATAGGCTTTTTGGATCTCGTTGCCGATAAATTCCGCGTATCGCGGCGACAGATCGTCTTTCATGAAAGATAGATACCGGCTTTCAATCTCGTCGGGGAATTGCTCGCGTTTCACTGCCTGTTCAAGAACATAAAGCAGATGAACCGGGTCGGCGCCCACTTCCTCGGTGTCGTGATTGAAGGTCTCGGACAGCACTTTGAAGGCAAAGCGGGTCGATGTGCCCGTCATCCCCTCGTCCACCCCGGCCGCATCCCGATATTCCTGCACTGACCGCGCTTTGGGATCGGTATCCTTCAGTGTTTCACCATCATAGACACGGAGCTTAGAAAATGTTGGCGAATTTTCATGCTCTTTTAGCCGAGTCAAAACACTGAACTGGCTCAGGATAGACAGCGTCTCGGGTGCGCAGGGAGATTCACCTAGGCTGCTTTCCTCAAGCAACTTCTCGTAAATCTGGGATTCATCCGAGGCACGTAGGCAATAGGGAACCTTGACCAAACTGATCCGATCCAGAAAGGCCTCGTTGTTCTTGTTGTTTTTGAACTGCTGCCATTCCGCTTCATTCGAATGCGCAACTATCACACCCTGGAAGGGGAAAGCACCGATATTCTCCGTACCAGCATATGACCCCTCTTGCGTGGCGGTCAGCAACGGATGTAAGACCTTGATCGGCGCCTTGAACATCTCAACGAATTCCATCAACCCCTGCGTGGTGCGGTTCAGAGCACCGGAATAGGAATAGGCGTCTGGGTCGTTCTGGCTGAATTCCTCCAGCTTGCGAATATCGAGTTTTCCGACAAGCGAAGAGATGTCCTGGTTGTTTTCATCGCCCGGTTCAGTCTTCGCAACGCAAATCTGGCGCAGTTTCGACGGGTAGAGTTTGACAACCGAAAATCTGGAAATATCGCCGTCAAATTCCTGCAGGCGTTTGACAGCCCAGGGCGAAATCAATCCGTTCAACAACCGTTTGGGGATATTGTATTTGTTCTCCAGCATATCCCCCATCCGCGCACGGTCGAAAAGGCCAAGCGGCGACTCAAAGATTGGGCTGATCTGGTCATCCGCCTTCAGTACATAAATCGGCTGCCGCTCCATCAGGTTCTTAAGGATCTCGGCAAGCGTTGACTTGCCCCCACCGACTGGACCCAACAGATAGAGGATTTGCTTGCGTTCCTCGAGACCCTGGCTGGCATGGCGAAAAAAGCCGACGATGCGCTCGATGGTTTCTTCGACGCCATATATGTCCTGGAAGGGCTTGTATCGCTTGATTGTTCGATTAAGAAATATGCGACTGAGCCGAGCATCCTGACTGGTATCAATAAGCTCGGGCTCGCCAATCGCGGCGATCATCCGCTCGGCTGCGGTAGCCCGCATAGTTGGGTCTTCACGACATTCCAGCAAATAGTCCTGCAATGTCATTTCGATGAGCTTTGTCCGCCCATACTCTTCTGCAAACTGCTCGAAAATCTCCATTTTCAAAAATTCCTCTAGGTTTCGTACTCCTTCGTCCCAGCGCGCTAAGTTCATCCTAGTCTACCACAAAACTGGTCCGTAATTGTCTAATTTCTAATCACAATTTGTTTCCCGTTCGTTGCTCCGTTGAAATTAGTATTGTTTGACGCCTGCAATATCTGCCACTACGCGACCCTTTTTGCCGGCTTGGTCGCGCCGCCGTTAGTGCGAGTAGAAACCTCTCGTGATCGGGCTGCGGAACATTTGCGGCTTAGTTTCGAGCGAACTCGAGTTCGACCTCTCGCGGGACGTCCCTAACGGCGGTGCGCGCGAGGCGGCGTCCCATCTTCACCATCCGATTTCTCAGGTTATTCGATCCGACATAGGTTCTGGTTTTTGACGTGCCTCTGTGCATCGGCCTCCAGCCCCATGCATCCGGCATACGGCCGACCCAGGGCGACGACATCGTTTACAGCGCTTGCCACTACGTTTGCTGGTGGCAGTGCATTGTAGGTGGGGATACTTTGACGGGGAAAACCTAAACACGGTCAATTCACGATCCAACGTGTTGTCTGCGCAAGAACACTACCATATCGCTGGGTGACCAATAAGTATGGTGTCAATAGAACTGACGCCGGTTGGAAAGTGAACAAGTTTAATGCGGATTACTCACCGACCGAGGTAATTCGAGTGCCGATTGCGTTGGACAATCAATGGCAGCTTTGTTCGCAAAGTAGACATTCAAGCAAGTTGCAGCAAACGACCGCTATGCGGACAGAGCGGGCCTTCGTCAAATTTGCGCCAAGGTCTGCTTGTGGTGCTTCTAAACTACTCCAGGACTGCTTTCTGTCCCCGGCAAGCTGTTGGTTTTGGAACTCTAAAAGACACCAAACAAATGAAAGAAAAGAAATCGATTTGATATTTTTGGACCTTACTTTACAAAATCAGCCATGGCGAAATCAATTGATCAAACGTTAGGCATCGTTGTTTTGGTGAGCCCGCATTTTAACGTTTCGGCAACGACATCTTTCATCGATCCTTTTAGAACTGCGAATTACCTGTCAGGATTGGTGCGGTTTTCCTGGACCTATGTTTCGGAGGTTGGTGGTCACATCGAATCCAGCAGCGGCCTGGTGGTTGATACTGCCCCTTTGGCAAACGTGGTCAGGGGCAAGCCTTGGCTCGTTCTCGTAAGTACAAGCTGGACGCCTGAACGCCACGGGACACGCCAGTTCAAGGCGGCTCTTCAAAAATGGGATGCAGGCGGTGCAATAGTTGGTGGGTTGGATACGGGTGCAATTGTGCTCGCGCAGGCTGGATTGCTAAAGGGCAAAACTGCGACAGTCCATTATGAGCATATCGATGCCTTCGCCGAAATTGCACCGGACACGACGGTATCTGAGAACATGTTTGTAACAGATGGCAAGATCTTCACATGTTGTGGAGGATCAGCGGCAACCGACCTTGGCTTGAGATTTGTCCATTCCGTCGCTGGCGAGAGCATCGCAAACGCCTCAGCGCGGTATCTGTTTCACCATGATGTGCGTGGGGAAGGTCAGTCACAAAACCCCAAGGATGTGGAGCCGCTTGGGTATGTCACATCTGGCGTTGTCCGAGATGCGATCGACCTTATGGAAGCGCATTTGGAGACCACGTTGTCAATTCCCGCTATATCTCAACAGTTAGGCGTTTCACAGCGGCAACTGGGCCGATTGTTCCGGCAGTATGTTCAAAAGTCACCCGTCGAATACTACAGAGATATCCGCCTTGATCGAGCGCGTGGCCTCGTCACGCAAACCGAGCTGAAATTCAGCGAGATTGCAGAGGCGTCGGGGTTCAACGGTCAAGTGCATTTCAGCCGCGCTTACCGCAACCGGTTCGGCCTGACGCCCACTGCTGATCGCATTGAAGGTCGTGTGCCGTTCGAGTTTCGCGCCTGGCCAATGTTCAAGCCTGACATTAGGTCCGAAGGTGTCTCGTAGCCTTCTGCATAGCTGTCAGCATCTCATCACGCTGCGCTGAGAGTTCCTCGGTGCTTTGCCCGTGTGCATGCGCTGTCATTTCATCGACCAGTTTTCTGATCACATCATCGTCTAAGCGTGGATCACCCAGATCGTCCCACCAGCTGTTGAACGTGTCTTTGAAGTGGTCACAAAAAGCCTGCAAACCGCCTGCGCCCGCGCCCAAGTGAAAAAGAGTGGTTGGTCCCATTGCGGCCCAACGCAATCCCGGTCCGGCCCACATCGCTTTGTCTATGTCTTTGACGCTGGCAACACCTTCAACGGCCATATGAACGGCCTCTCGCCAAACTGCGGCCTGCAACCGGTTGGCTACATGCCCCGGCATGCCTTTCTTGATGCGGATCGTGACTTTCCCGATGTCATTGTAGAACGCTTCTGTGCGGTCCAGAATGTCTGATCCGGTGGCCTTATTCGCTGTCAGTTCCACCAGCGGGATCAGATGCGGCGGGTTGAAGGGGTGGCCAAGAATAAGTGGCGCGGGATCGCGCCACCCTTCTTGGAGCGCTTCGAGCGTCAGACCCGATGTCGAGCTGGAGACAATTGCGTCAGCAGCCAGCGCGGGCTCAATCTCCGCATAGATTGCATGCTTGATGGGCAACCGCTCAGGCGCGTTTTCCTGAACGAATTGCGCCTCTGTGACGGCCTCGGCAGCGGTCGCCACAAAGGTGATGGCGTCAGGTGTCGCGCGCTCAGTTAAGCCTAGGTCTTCCAGCGCAGGCCATGCGTTTTCAACGTAGGAACGCACGGCGTTCTCAGCGTTTTCGTCAGGATCAAAGACAGTTACGTTCCGGCCCGAGGCGAGGAACAATGCCGCCCAGCTTGCCCCGATCACACCGGCTCCAAGAATGGCGGTTCTTTCAATCTGAGACATCAGAACAACCCCGGATTAAGAGGAGAGGCCGCTGTCATGCCACCGTCAACAGTAAACAATTGGCCCGTTGCAAACGATGCATCGTCAGAGGCCAACCACAAAGCCATTGCTGCTATGTCAGCAGGTTTGCCAAAGCGTTTGACCGCGTGCCGTGCCAATGCGTCGGTCTTCGCTTTCTGAGGGTCTTGGGCAAGCTCAAACCCTGCATCTAGCATGCCGGTTTCAATCCAGCCCGGACAGATCGCATTGCAGCGAATTGCCGGTCCGTGATCAACCGCGATGGACCTGGTGAGCCCGTGCACAAAAGACTTTGACGCATTATAGAGCGCCATCGACGGGTCCGCGACATTGCCCGAGATCGACCCGAGGTTGATAATGGAGCCACCCTCCTGCATTTGCGGAATGAGTGCCCGGCAGACATTGAAAACGCCCTTTGCATTCGCTCCCATAACCAAATCCCAATCGGCGTCAGTGCTGTCCACAACAGTCTTTTCAACCTGGACGCCAGCGTTGTTTACGATGACGTCCAATACACCCAGCTCTTGCGCAGCTTCGCCAACGGCGGCGGCATCTGACACATCCAAAGATATCCAATCAGTACTCAAACCATCCGGCTTTGGTCCCCGACCACAGGTGATAACGTCCGCACCCTCGGCCATGAAGGCCTCTACGATAGCGCGCCCGATGCCCTGCCTGCCGCCTGTAACGAAAGCGCGTTTGCCAGCCAACCGCATCAGTGCGCGACCATCACATGGCGCACGGCGGTATAAGCGTCCAAGGCGTAGACCGACATATCACAACCAGTGCCAGAGCTCTTCATCGCGGCCCAAGGCATTTCAGGCGTGGCAACACCATGCGTGTTCACCCACGTAAAGCCATAGCGCAACTTCGAAGACATCCGCATCGCGCGACCGGTATTGTTGGTCCAGACGGATGAGGCCAAACCAAACGGGCCTGCATTTGCCACCTTGAGCGCCTCTTCTTCGTCGCCAAACCGCGAGATGGTCACGACAGGACCGAAGATCTCGTTGCAGAATACCTCGGCATCATGCGCCACATTGATCAGCACGGTGGGTTCATAAAAGAAACCTGGTCCGTCGATCATGTTGCCTCCCAATACAACGTCGCAGTTATCGCGCGCTCGGTCGACAAACCCCGCTACAGCGTTGCGTTGCGCGGCCGAGATGATCGGCCCCATTTCGGTGCCTTCGGCCTTTTGAGCCCCAACTTTGATCTGGCTGACCTGATCAACAACGGCGGCGACGACCTTGTCATAGACCTCATCAGCGACAAGCAAACGGCAGGGCTGTGCACAGTCCTGACCGGCGTTGAAGAACGAACCATAGCGCACAGTTTCGGCAACCGCATCGATATCAGCATCGTCAAAAACAATGACCGGGGCTTTCCCGCCCAGTTCCAGATGCACATGGCGGATTTGACGAGAGGCTGCAGCCATCGCGGCAGAACCCGTCGCGTTGGAACCCGTGATCGAGATCGCCTCAGTCCGTGGATCGTTGATCATCTGCTCGCCAATCTCACGACCGGGGCCGTGCAGCACGTTTACCACCCCTTTGGGCGCAACACCTGCGATCAGCTCGGCGGCTTTCAGCGTGGAAAGCGGCGTCAGCTGCGAGGGCTTCAGCGTGACCGGGCAGCCAGCTGCCAATGGCGCTGCCAGCTTCCAAGCCGCCATCATCAGCGGATAGTTCCATGGCGCAATCGCGGCTACGGGGCCAACCGGATCCTTGCGGATCATGCTGGTATGACCGGCCACATATTCGCCCGCAGTAACGGCAGACATCGTGCGCGCCGCACCGGCAAAGAACTTGAATGTGTCCAGCGTCAACGGCATTTCGTCATCCAAAGCCGAGGGCCAGGGCTTACCGGCATCCAAGCTTTCCAGCTCCGCCAGTTCCTCGACATGCTCTTCCAAGACAGTTGCGATATTGGTCAAAAGCTCAGAACGTTCTGCAGGGCTGGTCTGGCCAAATGTCTCAAAGGCTTCGTGGGCCCCTGCGGCCGCAGCGCTTGCCTGTTCGGACGTCGCGGAATTGATCTTGCAAATCTCTTCGCCCGTGGCTGGGTTCACGACAAAGATCGGCGCGCCGCCCCCTTCAACCATTTCGCCATTGATTAACATCTTTGTCTGCATGTGGTCCTCTCTAAAACCCAACCCGATCGCCGCCTTTTAGTGCGAGGCGTTCGCGTGCTTCTGCCGGTGTCGCAACTGAAAGGCCCAGATTTTCGATGATTGTGCGAATGCGGCTCACTTGCTCGGCATTCGATGTGGCAAGCTCTCCCTTGCCGATAAAGAGACTGTCTTCGAGCCCGACACGCAGATTGCCACCGCGCATTGCGCTTTGTGTAGCGAAAGGCATTTGGTGCCGTCCTGCTGCCAGTACAGACCATTCATAGTTTTCAGCGCCAAAAAGTTTGTCCGCCGTATTGTGCATATGAGTCAGATGATCAGGGTCAGCGCCAACGCCTCCTAAAATGCCAAAGACCATCTGGATGAAGAACGGCGGTTTGATAAGCCCTTGATCCACGAACCATTTGACGTTGTAGAGATGGCCCAGATCATAGCATTCAAACTCAAACTTGGTGCCATGATCACCCCCCAGTTTCTCAATCGCATATCGAATGGTCTTGAACGTGTTGGGAAAAATGAAGTCTTCCGTCATCTCAAGGAATGGACGTTCCCAATCGTGCTGAAATTCCGTGTATTTCTGAAGCATCGGGAAGATGCCAAAGTTCATGCTGCCCATATTGAGCGAGGCCATTTCCGGGCTCGTCGAAGTCGCGGCCAACAGACGCTCGTCCATCGACATGCCCAATCCGCCGCCGGTTGAGACATTCACCACCGCGTCAGTGGATTGTTTGATCACAGGCAGAAATTGCTGAAACAATTCAGGTCTGGGATCTGGCTTGCCGGTCTCGGGATGTCGCGCGTGCAGATGGATGATAGACGCGCCAGCCTCTGCCGCTTCAATGCTTGCTGTTGCAATTTCGGCAGGTGTGATCGGCAGGTGGGGCGACATTGACGGCGTGTGAATACCGCCCGTTGGCGCACAGGTGATGATGACTGACTTGGGCATTACAATTTCATCTGTTGCACTTGCGCAGACAGCCCCCCGTCCAAAACCCAAAGCTGACCAGAGGCATAGCGCGCCTCGTCGCTGGCCAGCCAATTGACCAGATTGGCAATGTCCGTTGGCGTTCCATAGGTACGCATCGGGTGCACGTCCCGGACAGCTTTTTGAAGTGTTTCGATGTTGCCCCCCCCGCCGCCAGATCCGTCACCGTTGAAGAAACTCTGCAGCATCGGAGTATCAATATAGCCGGGGCAGATCGCATTGACGCGGATACCCTCAGGGCCATGGTCGCAGGCCATTGCACGGGTTAGCGCATGCACCGCCCCCTTGGTTGCACAATAAGCGGCAAGGCCGGGGTCAGCGATGAACCCATCGTAAGACCCAAAGTTGATCAAGCTGGCGCTGTTGCCAGATTTCGCGGCTTCGCGCATCAATGGAATAGCGTATTTTGAGGTTAGAAAAGTACCCGTGGAATTCACCGCAAAGCTTTGGTTCCATTCCTCCAGCGTGGTGTCTTCGACCGTCTTTTCAATCTCGATCCCTGCTGCGTTCACCAAGACGTCAAGCTTGCCATGAGCGTTGCGGACCTGATCCATCGCGGCGATTGCGTCCGCCTCCTGTGTTACGTCGAGCTTTACAAAGTGGCTGCCGTCATTGTCATGCCTGTCCAGTGACCCTTCGAGCGTCAGGTCTGCGGCGTAAACTGTCGCACCTTCTTTGACGAAACGCGCCACAATCGCACGTCCGATTCCACCCCTTGCCCCTGTAACGAGGGCAATTTTTCCGTTCAGCATCATTGGTCTTGGTCCTTCAATGGGGGATAACGGTAACGCTTGGCCGCAATGGTCCAATCCATATCGTTACGCACATATTGCTTGCTCGCGTCGGATGGTGGGTTGTAGTCCCAAGGCACACTTGCGCCTGCTTCCATCGCGGCATGCAGCGCGCGGCGGGATTTTTGGGTTGCAATGATCTTTGTACGCAATGCCTTGCCATCCCACCGCGCGGCTACTTCATCAGCAAAGGCTTGAGCGGCCTCATTGTAACTGAGGTCGGAGGCCAGATTTCTTGTCTCCAACGGATCAACGCTCAGATCATACAGCTGTGGTGGATCGCTATCGCAGTGGATGTATTTCAATGAACCACGCCGGATCATGATGACGGGAAAGCCCGTCATTTCAGCGCAATACTCGCCGATTGCCTCATCAACGGGGTCGTCCTCGCCCCGCGCCAAGGGCATAAGGCTTCGGCCATCTATAGGTTCGCCGATCATGCTTTCACTACCGCCAGCGATCTCAATAAACGTTGGCAACATATCCACGAGCGACACAGCGTTTCGCGCTGTCCCAACCGCCACGCCAGGTCCCGCCATGACCAACGGCACGCGGGCCGAATGTTCAAAGAAATTCATCTTGTACCACAGCCCACGTTCGCCCAGCATGTCGCCGTGATCTGCCGTGACGATCACGATTGTATTGTCCAGCTCTCCAATCTCTTCGAGCGTTTGAACCAGTTCGCCGATCTTGCTGTCAAAGTAGCTGACATTTGCCAGATATGCGCGGCGCGCGCGGCGCACCTCTTCCTCTGTCAGCGGCACATAGGACGCTTCGATCCCATCCATCAGGCGGCGCGAGAACGGGTCCTGATCATCCAAAGCAGGCGTAAAGACCGGCATGTCGATGTCGTCGTCTGAATAGAGGTTCCACCATTCGGGACGGGCGACATATGGATCATGCGGATGAATGAAGCTGGCAACCATCGCAAAGGGCGCATCATGCCCTAGCGCTTTGTCACGTGCCGCATCGAAAAGCCACCGTTTGGCGGCAAAGCCAACCTCATCATCGTAATCAATCTGGAACGTCGCATGCGCCAGACCGCTTTCCTTGACGGTCTGCATGTTATGATACCACTTATCGATCCGCTCATCGGGGGCTTCCCAGTCGGGCGTCCATGCAAAATCCGACGGGTAAATATCGGTCGTCACGCGGTCTTCGAACCCGTGCATCTGATCAGGGCCGACAAAGTGCATCTTACCTGACAGGCACGTGCGATAGCCCAGCGACTTTAGGTAATGCGCGAAGGTCGGAACAGACGCCTTGAATTCTGATGCATTGTCATAGGCCGCGATTCGGGAGATGTGTTGGCCCGACATAAAGGCGAACCGCGACGGCGCGCAAAGCGGCGAATTGCAATAGGCCGCATCAAAGCGCATCCCTCGCGCCGCTAGCGCATCAAGATGCGGGGTCTTGGCAACGCTATGCCCGTAAGCCCCCGTGAAATGTGGGGCCAACTGATCCGCCATGATCACAAGGATGTTTGCCCGCGTCACGTTGCACCCTTGGCGTAGGCATCCAGAACCAGCCCATGAAAGTGATGCACCGCATGCTCAGATTTGCCCGACCCATCCGGGTCATTGACGATCCTGCCTTGGGTGAAAGCAGGTGTGCTCATACCACGCTGCACAGATTCGACAAGACTGATGTCTTCAACCTGCAGCACCTCATCCAAATAGCGAATGGCATCCAGCTCCATCGCGTCGGGCTCAGGCGTTTCGAGGAAAAAGTCATAGGTCTCCAACGTCCGGTCCGGCCCGACAGGTATGACGTTGAGCACGATCATGCTGGACCGACCCGGATACCGCATCAGGCAAGTTGTCGGATAAAGCCACCAAACCGCATGGGTTTTGACCGTGGCGTTCGACACGTCATATGCGGCATTGGGGCTGTTCCCCGCATCGGCCATGTGGCTGGAGTAAATGCCATAGGTTGTGACCTTGTAAGTATCCATGTCAACAAGATCACAGAAATCCTTATGGGCCGTCGGGCAGTGATAACACTCAAGAAAGTTATCAACGACGTTCTTCCAGTTTGATTTGATGTCATAGGTCAATCGGTGCCCGAAGGTCAGTTGATCCACGTCCGGTGCCCAGTGGCGCACTTCAGTTTCCAGATTGCCTGACTGCTGCGCCAAAGAGGGTGCCTTTGGGTCCAGATTGACGAATACAAATCCGCAAAACTCTTCGACTTGCACCGCGTCGAGGCAAATCTCATCCGTGCGAAAATCTTCTAGGTTCTCGGTGTGGGGCGCGCGGGCCAACTGCCCGTCCAACTTGTAAACCCAAGCATGGTAAGGGCACATTATCCGAGTTGTGTTTCCTTCGCCAGAAAGCAGTTCGTGGGCGCGGTGCTTGCAGACGTTGTAGAAAGCACGCAACGTGCCCTCCTTGTCGCGCACGACGGCAATAGGCTTCCCTGCAATCTCGATTGTAACGTAGGACCCTGGCTCGCGGGTTTTTTCCACATGACAGACCCACTGCCAGGTCTTGGAGATGATGGCCTTGAGATCAGCGTCAAACCACTTTTCTTCCGTGTAGGCCTCCGCTCGCAGTGAACTGGAACGCGATGGATCGGGATCATAGCCAAGAGAAATCGTATCAGAATCTGTCATGTGGTTCCTCCAAGGTTGGCATAGAGTATTCCATTTACAAATCTGAGATATGCATAATTGGTCAGAATTTTGATGTTTTTAGATTGAGCCGGACCGCCGAAATCATAGTCAAGACATTGGTTGCATATGCGGATCCAGATTTCACTGGTGACTACGGAGCGGTCATTTGTTCAAAGCGCAGCATCGGTGAGTATGGGCTCGGAGCGGACCTTCGCTGCAACTTAAATGGGTGTCTGCTCTGCGGACAAACCTGCCTTTCAGTGTATTGGGCGAACGTCCGCTTTCCGCGCTTTGCGGCAGCCGCTAAAAAACCAACAGGGCGGATACCCGATGTGAAAGTACTCACTTTACATGGTCAATATGTCCCTAGCAGCAGTGAAGGACCCGACCCAAAAGAGTGACCGCTGACACTACGCTGGCGTCGCAACAATCCTAACGGCACATCAGCTTCCCAGACGCACTGATTTGACCTCTCGCAAATGCAATCCGAGCATGAGTAGAGTCGGCCAGAGGAGATAGGTTTGGATTTCAACGTTCTCTCCAAAGGTCAGCAGGAGAACTGTGAGCAACAGTCCGAGCGGCAGCCTCCCGCGTTCCGACTTTATTGCGTCCAGGGTGACGATTGCTAAATGAACGAGGAAAGGAACGAGAAACGCTGTAAATCCGGTCAGCCCTTTCACGAATAGCAACCCGTACCAGGTGTGATGGCTGCCTATCGGCATGTACTCAACAAGATGCGCTCCGGGTCTGACTGTGCCGTGCCCGAAAACCACCGCATCCGATTGCCAGCGCTCATACGCAATACGCTGCAGAGTTTCGCGTACGCGGGTACTGTCGGCGCGCGCGGATTTGAAGCTGTAAAGGGCTCGGTTGCCGAACTCAACAAAGACTGCGCCCCAAACGGCTACGGCGGTGGTGACTGCAGACAAAAGAATCCACCCCGAGCTGCGGGCGACAAGTGGCAAGAGGCTGGGTGACAGCGAGCAGATCACCAATCCAACAATGCCCATTCGGGACTTGGACATAAGGATCATCAGAATTCCGGCAGCCAAGCCGACGACCTTCCAGCTGCGGTGCTTTTCTTCCAGGGCAAATAGGACCATGCAGACGCCCAACAAGGCCGCGAATGGCGACCAGGGCGCAAAGAACTGCCACCGCGGCGTGCCGCTGGCGGGGTCGATTGTATACAGGTAGACTGAGAAATATTCAGGTCCCGGGCCGCCCACTGCTTTAAGGGGAGATGTAAACAGCAGATGCGGCAAACCGGCATAGGGGGCGGCAATGAGCAACGGCAGAAGGCACAAGGTCCAAAGGCCCACCACGCATTGCCCTCTGACCAAAACCTCGCGCCGTATTGGCAAAACCGCCCCTGCTAGGATAAACAACGGGATCAGCGCCCAACCCTTTGCCCATCCGATACTCGATTTGATCGTATTGGTGGTGCCGAGGTTCCAATCCGCGTGGCCTGCCCATAGTGAGACCAGCATCACCAGCATGCCAACGCTCCAGATCCAGACCAGAGCAGGTACAGGGCCCGTTGCACGCAGATCCAAGCGGATCGCCGGGCCGAGATAAAGTGACACCCCGGCTATCGCAGCCAACATCCAACCTAGCACCGGACCGACAACATACAGCGCGCCAAGCCCGTAAAACGGCCATGTCCAGATCAGCGTACACCAGACGATCTTTTCGGCTGGCGTTTGAGGGGCCACACGCGTCAAACTGCGGCCTCTTTCTGGTCTTTCAGCAGCTTTGAGATCAGCGGGTTTCGGATCCATGCCAGAACCAAACCCATCAGCAGCATAAGGCTTGCAACGATCCCGGCGGCAATCGAGATCTTCTTGTTCGGCGAAGACGGGCGAGTCGGCAGAGACGGGTTCTCCAGCACTTGGATCAAGGGATAGGAGGCATAGACATCGGTCTTTTTCGACTCGGACCGAGCGATGGCAGAGGCGAACACGGCTTCTGCCACGGCGAAATCTCTCTGCCGATCCTCCAATTCAGCGGCGATGGGGGCGAGGTTTGACAGGCGCAGGGTTTCCAGACGAACTTGTGCGCGCTGTGTCGCGACATGCTCTTCCAATCCGGCGCGCAAGGCATCTTCGCGCACCAACTCGCTGAGCAACTGCGCCCGTTGCCCTTCCGGCGCGCGATCCAGTCCACCGAGCTGCTCGACCTCAAGACCAGTCACCTGCGCCGCGCGTTTTAAAGCAACCGAACGCGCCCCTTCATAGTCGTTCTGGGCATTCACATAGATTGGGTGGCGCGATCCGTAGGTCGCGTCGGCTTGCGCCAGCTTTGCAGCCCCCACCGACACATCCTCAAGCAACGATAGGTACTGCGCATCAGCATAGAGTTTCAGCGTTGCCGCCGCTGCGTCAGAGGGCAGATTCAACGCGACTTGAAGCGCGGCGACGCGTTCCGATTGGCGTGCCAGCTCGCTCTCCTGCTTTCGCAGTTCCTGCTTTGCACGGTCATTAGCGGCGACCTGCTCTTGGTATTGCACGACCGATATCAGACCGCTTTGCGACTGCAGCTGTTTGATCTCGGCCCGCGTGGCCTGAATTGCGCGCGTGTAGTCTTCGATCGCACCGGTATTGCTGGCCTCGCGAGTGGTAATTTCATCGGCGCGCAGGGCGTCAATCTCAGCGAAAAAGGCGGCCACCAAGGCGTCACCATATTGCTGAGCGTCTGCCGGAGAGGCCGCCTGAAGCTCGATATGGATCAGGCTGGTTTGATCGACCAGTTGCACCCGCGGCTTTCCAAACGCGTCCCGGTCAGCCTCTACCGCCTTGGCTGCCGCGTCGAGGATACGGTCGGCCGACAACAAACGTTTATACGTCTCGGTCGGGCTGATTGACCCGTTGGCAAAGGCGGAATTCGCGTATGAGGATGCCTGACCGATATTGGCCAGATTGACCGATGCCGAAGCGCCAGATCCTGGCAGGATCAATGATGCGTGAGAGGTGTATTTGACAGGCGCGGTCGCCAAATAACCGCTGATCGGGGCCCAGATGCAACTCGCCCCAAGAAAGTATAATGCCACGTAACGGGGCAGGCGGCCTACATCGCTAAGGCGCCCGCCCTTTACGAAACGACGCCACCCGAGCGTTCTGAAATTGGATCGGGAAATGCGCACCCAATGCAGAAATTGCATGTCGCGCGTGGACTCAGAAGAGTTCGAAATCTGTTGCGGCATGGAAAAACCCTTTCTTACAAGGGTGATACACCGCATCTGATTGCTGATCATTCGCTCAGCAGGCTAGGGGCCGAGGGGATTGGGAGCGTCCCCTATCCCTTCGGATAGTGAGGCCTAGAACAACCCAGCCTCGCGCGCGGCCAAGGCGGCCTGCGTTCGATTGCTGACACCAACTTTACGGTACAAAGTCTTCATATGCAGTTTGATCGTCGGCTCGGACAGATCCAGATCACGAGCGATTTCCTTGTTGGATTTGCCCTCAGTCAGCCCTTTCAGAACTTGCCGCTCACGCTCTGTCAGTTTTTGAGCCATGGGGTGGGAGTCTTCCGGCTGCTCTGCGTTCATGAAACCCGCAGGAAGGTATTGTTCCCCCATCGCCATAAAGCGGATCGCGTTGACCAGAGATTTAGCCGGTAAAGTTTTTGGGACGAAACCGGCTGCACCAAGCTCTAGCGCGCGTTGCGCCAGATCACGCGAGGTGTCGCCGGTAAATAGGGCCACATGCTGGGCACCGTCCAAAGCGATGCAGGTTTCAAGTCCGGCCAACCCGTTCATGCCGGGCATGTTCAGGTCCAGAAGAACCAGATCAAAGGCTCCGTCGTTCTCAATCAAAGTTTTCGCGGCTGGGAAATCCGGCGCGGTCTCCACCTCGATCCCGCCTGCTGCATCTATGAAGGCAACGAGCGTGTCCAAAATAAGCTCGTGGTCGTCAGCAATAAGAACTTTCATTTCAAACCTCCGTCTGCCCCCAACCACACCCAAATGCGTCGATAAATCATTGAACCCATGGCATGAAGCCTTCCTGACGGACAGGTGAATATCCAATCGGATAGGTCAGCGGGCCGTTTTCACCACGCTATGTGCTGCGGGGTCGTTTGAATAGACCTATTCTCCGATCCCTCTCCGGATGCTCGCCTATCGGTTGCAGGGTCTCATTGGCAGTCTAAAGCCTCAGATTGTTATTGTTGATCGGAGAGTTCTATGCAGTTCCTGTCAGTCCAAGATATGTATAAAGGCGCGCAGTTAACACCCATACCAACTCTGGAAAAGACTGAGTTAATGGGTCTGCCAGTTGTGAACGCTCGATCCGGACAGGTGATCTCCAAACTGCTGGATGGGACACGCCGGACTGTGTTTTTCCTGAACGCACATTGCGCAAACATACGAGCCCGCAACCATACCTATCGAGCAGCATTGGCCCGGGCAGATATGATCCTACCTGATGGAATTGGTGTAGACGTCGCGGCAAAGTTGCAAGGCGTCCAGTTGACCGAGAACCTAAACGGCACGGATTTTGTGCCCAAACTGCTGAAACGCGCTGCGCGTTTTGGGCAGTCGGTCTACCTTTTGGGGGGAAGTCCCGGAACAGCTCAGGCGGCGGCGGCGCGGTTGCAGCACATGATCCCCGATTTGGCCGTGGCTGGTACGCGTGATGGCTACGCGGGGGCCGCGCGGGTTGATGAGGCGATTGACGATATCAACCAGTCTGGCGCAGACATCCTGTTGGTCGCGATGGGCGTCCCGCTGCAGGAGCTGTGGATTATGCAGAACCGCCACCGGCTTGCCCCTTGCGTCGCGCTGGGCGTGGGTGCTTTGTTTGACTTCCTGGCTGGCAACGTGCGCCGGGCACCGCGTAGTGTTCGGCGCGTCCGGATGGAGTGGGCATGGCGGTTGGCGATCGAGCCCCGCCGTATGGCCCGCAGATATCTATTGGGCAATTTCGAATTCCTCGGGCGAGCCGTGCACAATTCTGTTCCCAAGGTCTCAGCATGTCGCCTGCTGGACCTCACTTTGGCGGTGGTCGCGCTGTCTCTTCTGGCCCTGCCCATGGCCGCAATCGCCGCATTAGTGCGATTGGACAGTCGCGGCTCCGCCTTTTTTCGGCAGACACGTATCGGTCGAAACGGGGTGCCCTTCACGATGTACAAGTTTCGCTCAATGACCCCGGACGCCGAAGCGCGACGTGCGGATCTGCTCACCCATTCGGATCGAGACGGCGTGTGCTTCAAAGCCAAAAATGACCCACGCATCACCCGCGTTGGGAAGGTTCTGCGCCGGTTCTCGCTGGATGAATTGCCGCAAATCTTCAATGTGCTGAAAGGGGATATGTCGCTGGTTGGCCCGCGCCCGGCTTTGCCCGAAGAGGTTGCTGCCTATCCCGAACAAGCGCTGGAGCGCCTGCAGGTGCGTCCCGGCATCACCGGCCTCTGGCAGGTTTCGGGCCGCGCAGGCATCGGCTTTGACCACATGATCGAGCTGGATACAGCCTATGTCCGCTCCCGTTCGCCCCTTCTAAACCTCATCCTCATCGCAATGACCGCACGTGCCGTCGTGTCAGGTCGCGGCGCTTACTGATCAAACCTAGGAGCATTGAAATGACACGTATTCGCAAAGCTGTTTTTCCGGTCGCGGGTCTCGGCACAAGGTTTCTGCCCGCTACCAAATCGGTGACCAAGGAGATGTTGCCGCTGATTGACCGCCCCTTGATTCAATATGCGGTGGACGAGGCCCGCGCGGCCGGGATTGATGAGTTCATCTTCATCACCTCAACCGGCCAATCCGCGCTGGAGGCGTATTTTGGTCGCAACTCGGGACTGGAGCGTAAACTGAAGGATGGCGGCAAAACCACCCTGCTGAACCGTTTGCGCCGCACGAACCTTGAGGATGAGACATATAGCTTTATCCAACAAGACAGCCCGCGCGGTCTGGGCCATGCAATCTCTCTGGCACGTGACATTGTCGGTGATGAACCCTTTGCCGTGATCCTGCCTGATGATGTGATCTACGCGCAGCGCCCGGTTCTGGCGCAAATGGTCCAGAACTTTGAAGGCAGCCATATGATTGCAACCGAAGCCGTCCCATCCGACCGGATCAGCGCCTATGGCGTGGTCGATATCGAGCATAGGACAGGGCAGGTGCAACATCTGAAAGGGTTGGTCGAAAAGCCCACTGCCGATCAAGCTCCGTCAGAATTTGGCATTGTCGGGCGTTATCTGATGCACCCTTCTATTTTCGATCAGTTGGACGGATTGGCGCCCGGTGCGGGCAATGAAATCCAACTGACCGATGCGATCGCGGCCGACATCGAAGCGACCGGATGCCGCGGTTTCGCTTTTCAAGGAGAGCGCTTCGATTGTGGGTCGGTCGCCGGGTTTCTTGAGGCAACCACCGTCTTTGCATTGGAACGTGCCGAGCTGCGTGACGGGTTCAAAACCATGTTGCGACAGCGCATGAATCTGCTGTCTACCGCCGCATGAGACCGAGGCATCTATCCGTTCGGATAGGTGCATATCCTCATGACCATCTGTCGCTACGGACCCCTTTCTGGTTTCTTAAGGTCACAAAGATGGAGACCGAGATGCGCCTGTTTTTTGCGATTCTCACAGCGGCATTCACCATTTGCCTGACGCCTGCGCAAGCCGAAGACTTGGGAACTCCGAAAGGAGAAGTCGTCCTGACCGCTTCGGGCAACATCGCACAGACCGGCCCCGACGGGACGGCGCAGTTCGATATGGAAATGTTGCAGGCGCTACCGCAGCGCAGCTTTGAAACTTCGACGATCTGGACTGAAGGCGAGACCAGCTTTGTCGGCGTTCCCCTCTCTGTGTTGCTGGAACAGATCGGAGCAGAGGGTGCTACGATCCGGGCAACGGCGATCAACGACTACGCGGTTGAGATACCTTTGGGCTCAATATCGGCGCAGGACCCGATTGTCGCCTATGAGATGGATGGCGTGGCGATGTCCCGGCGGCAGAAAGGTCCGCTATGGATCGTATATCCCTATGACAGTGATACCAAGTACCAGACCGAGGTGATTTACTCTCGCAGCATTTGGCAACTCGACAGGTTGGAAATCGTTAAATAGCGTGGGGTTACAATACAGTATGAAGTGGATGATACGGGCTAGACTTTGACAAGAAATTTCCAATATCACTCGCGGCGCCGGTGGGCTTTCGGGCTCCTCGGTATCGCCGTTTTGGGTGCCCTTGCTTTGGTCGTGTTGCTTTCCGTCAAGGTGATGTCCGACCTGCGCGACCGGCAGTCAGCCCGAACAGATAACGTGCAATGGACGCTGACGCAGGTCGAGGTCGAGTTCCTGTTCTACCTCAACGCGCTTGAGGCGGGTGTATCGGACGCAGAGCCAAGCACAGAAAACCTGGACCTTGTCCGGCGCCGTTTCGATCTTTTTTACAGCCGAATCGATATTCTAGACACCTCGCGTCTGTTCGAAACGCTGCGAAGCGACCCGAAGTTCGCTGAACCTCTGAACGACGTCTCCGCATATCTGGAGGTCTCGGTGCCTACAATCGATGCTGAGGATCCTGGGTTGAAGGCGGGGCTGCCGGTTCTCTATGACGGCGCGCAGGGGATCGCTCAAAAAGTGCGAGAGCTTTCGGTCTCGGCGATCTCGTACTTTGCAAGCCAGTCGGATCAGCGCCGTGAAGAAACCGCGCTCAGCCTGTTTCAACTGGCCGTTTTGTCCGGGGGATTGTTTCTGACGCTGACCGCGGTCAGCGCCTATCTCCTGGTGGTCAATCGCAAGGCAGATCGACGCGGTGGGGCAATCCAGCAGGCCAACCAGCGCATGAATACGATCCTTTCTACCTCATTGGATGCCGTGATCGTGGTGAACGCCGCCGGTGAAGTGCTGGAGTTCAACCCAGCTGCACAGGCGATTTTCGGGTATTCCGAAGATGAGGCCAAAGGGCATTCGATCGGCGACTTGATTGTGCCTGCGCATCTACGCGCGGCGCATGATGAAGGCATGGAGCGGATGCAGAGCGGGGGCGACCGCCACGTGGTTGGCAAGGGTCGCGTTCAGCTTGAGGCGTTGCGCAGGAATGGCGATGTTTTTCCCGTCGAACTCGCTTTGCAATCCGCTCAGGCCGGGGACGAGGAAATTGTTATCGGTTTCGTCCGCGATATCTCACAAAGCGTTGCGGATCAGAAAGAGCTTGTCTCGGCCCGCGACCGTGCCCTTGCCGGGGAAAAGGCCAAGTCGGATTTTCTGACTGTTATGAGTCATGAGATCAGAACCCCGTTGAACGGGTTGCTGGGCAACCTCACCCTTCTCAAGAATACACGCACGACCAAACAGCAGTCTCAGTTTGTCCGCAACATGGAGATCTCGGGCCAGGTTCTGCAAAATCATGTGGATGCGGTGCTGGATATTGCTCGGTTCGAGGCCGGCAAGCTGTCTGTCGCGCACGAGCCAACCGACCTGAACGCGATGCTGCAGGACCTTGTGGATGGTCAAAGCGGCAATGCGGCCTCGCGCGGCAATTCAATCTCGTGGCAATGGGTGGGCGGAGCCTATCCGCATGTCGCGACTGACGCGCAAAGGTTGCGGCAAATTCTGCTGAACCTTGTGGGTAATGCGATCAAGTTTACCGAAAATGGCCGTGTGTCGATCGAGGTCGAAAGATGTGAACCTTCCGGTCAGGGTAAGGCACATGTCTACGAAGTGCGTGTGATCGACAGCGGGGCTGGCATCGCCGAGGATGAGATCGACGCCATTTTTGATGACTTCTACACCAGCGATCCCTCTATCGGTCGCACGGTCGGAGGGACCGGGCTTGGCCTGGGAATTGCCCGCAGGTTCGCGCAGGCCATGGGTGGTGAGGTGGGGGCGGAAAGCACATTGGGCGAAGGAAGCGTTTTTTGGCTGCGGATACCGTTACAGCCGTCAGCGCGCGACCAACTGCTAGAAGCTGCTCAGATCAATACCGAGACCGCTCTCCCGCTGAACTTGTTGGTGGTCGAAGACAACGAGATCAACCTCGAGGTCATCTGCAACATGCTGGCGCTGGACGGTCACCGTGTAACTACGGCGGAGAATGGGCAGGTTGGCGTCGACAAGGCCAGCAGTCAGAGGTTCGACGCGATCCTGATGGATATCAGCATGCCAGTGATGGATGGGCCAACCGCTGCGCGCCATATTCGTGGCGGTCGGGGGCAGTCGACCGATGTGCCGATTATCGCTGTGTCGGCCAATGTCCTGCCAGATGCGGTTGAGACCTTTCGCGCCGCCGGTATGACGGCTTTCATTGGCAAACCGATCTCGCTGAATGCCTTGCGCAGGGCGCTTTCGGTGGTCACGCGCACCGACGGGCAGATTTCGGAACATGCGCAGCCAGATCCGTTAGCGGAGTTGAAAGGCAGCCTCGGCCCTGAAGGCTTTGCCCGCCTGCATGCCAAGTTCATTGCCGAAGGGGATGAATTGGTTGAACAGCTTGAAACCGGGGCATTTGACCAGACAGATCTAAATCAAATTGCTCAGGCCTGTCACAAACTGGCTGGGAGTGCAGCAACCTTCGGCGTGGAAGAGTTTCGAGAGGCGTTAGTTGCGGTAGAGACTGCAGCCAAGGAACACACAGACATCACTAACAAGCTCGCTGCAGTCTCCACTGCTTGGGAGCGGGCGAAATCATCGCCCGCTAGGGATTGACTTAGGGCGCCAGCAGCGCCGCTGCGCCGACGATGCCAACCGCGCGGGCGACTTCGGTCAGGCCGGTCACCTTACTGTCGTAGCATGCAATCGCATCTCCTGGCAGAACATAGGGGTCATAGTCATCGCGATCCCCACGTCGCAGCAGCTTTTCGATATTGCGTTCAATGACGATCGAGTTCCCGGTCATCGGGTTGCGGGTGAACAGGACCGCGCTGCGATTGGCATTGGTGGTTTTGGCCCCACCGACGCAATTGGTATCGACTACGGCCTGCAGGTAGCGCGTCCCATAGGGTACCTCACGCACGTCTCGTCCAATGGCCGACTCTGCGTTGCCGGTGGCAGGTTGCGTGAGGTTGGACATATAAAGCGTTACGCCGGGCGGGCTGATCGGGCTGGGACGCATCAAATCATCCTGGAAACACCCTCGGCTGTTGACCACGATCTGATCCCCGGTCAGCAGCATGATGTCGGTCGGATCCGAGCCTTCGAACACCCCGCGCAGGTCCATCCGGTAGATCGTGCCCTGCCGGTGCAGCTCAACCGCTGACAGATCCGCATCCGGGCGCACACCTCCGGAAGCGCGAATGGCGACCGAGAGGTTGCGCGCCTCGGTCGAGGCACCCAGTACGCCCTGACGCCCTCGATCCAGCGCGTCGCCGGGGATGCCTCCGATCTCGACCGAATGGGGTTCAAACACAGCGCCTTTCACGCCGACAGTGACCGAGGCGAAATCGCTGATGCGCGCCGTGACGCGCGGGGAACTGTCGTAGAACTGTGCGGCTACCAGAACCCGGGCCACGTCTCGCTCGACCTGCTCGGTCGTTCTGCCCTGCGCGCGCACCGGCGGCAGGTATGGCATCTTCAGGTCGCCATCGCGGGACACAACATAGGTGTCGCTGAGAAGCTCATCCCCGTCGATGGTGATCTGCACCATATCATTGCGCGAAAGTTTCTCGCCCAGCAGAGGGCTAAGCGCGGGTTTAGACCATTTGGCAAAGGCGTTTGTGCCCTGATCCCCGGTCGGAGGCAAACAGGCGCGCCCGTTCAAATGTTCCGCTTGCAGCAAGGGCGCATTTGCCCGGCGGCGTGATGGGGCACGGTACTGCGCCTGATAGCTTTCGCCTTTTGCGACGGGTTCGATGTTGCGTGGGGTCTTCATGCTGCTGCATCCCGACAGAGCAATCGCGCTGACGGCCCCTAAAGCCAAAACTTTGAAATGTCGTTTCATTTTGAACTCTCCTGAACTGCATCCACAGCTACAGCAGTGTCTTGATGTGCGTCAGACCGGCATCGGGATTGCCGTTTATCCCAATCGGATAGGTCGCTCGCCCGATGGTTCGTCTGGCTGTCCGCCCGCGTCTGGGACAGGGATGTCGCTGCCAATTAGAACTGTTCCCAATACTGTTTTTGGACACTTGGCGACATGACTCAGCGATTGGCACATTCCAGTTTCCTGCGGCACCTGCTAGCCTATGCGGCGTCCGAAGTGGCGGCAAAAGCCTCACGTCTTGCGGTGGTCGTGGTTGTGGCCCGCACCCTCAGCCCCGAGGCAATAGGGCTGGCTGCCGCTGCCCTCGCGGCAGGGGATATCCTAAAGGCGCTAACCGAGAACGGCGTGGGGCAGAGGATCATCCAAGCCCCGCAGTCCGAGCTGGAACAGCGCTGCAACACCGCGCATCGTATCTTCTGGGTCTGGTGCGGGGCGCTGTTTTTGCTGCAGGTGACTATCGCCATTGCCCTCTATGCGATAGGGCACCAGACCCTGGCGCTGCTGCTCGCTGTTCTGGCCGGAGAGTACCTGTTCATGCCCGCCGGCCTGGTGCAGGCCGCGCTTGCGATGCGTGAGGGCAAGCTACAAAAGACAGCCGCTGTTGCCGGAGGGCAGGTGGTTGGTGCAAATGTTATGGCCGCGCTACTGGCGCTGCTCTGGGCATCGCCGCTGGCTTTGGTTCTGCCCCGATTGCTGGCCGCCCCGATTTGGCTGGTCCTGATGCGCCGTCTACGTCCCTGGGCATCAAACGCGAAGCGCGGGTTTGCCGCCCTTCGCCCGTTTGTTGGCTTCGGCTGGGCCGTTCTGGGGGTTGAGGTTGTCAAAGTTCTGCGTTTGCAGGCCGACAAGCTTGTCGTCGGCGCGATGCTGGGGGCCGAGAGCCTTGGCATCTACTTCATGGCTTTCAACGCTGGACTCGGCTTGGCGACATCGTTCACGCAGGCCTTTTCAGTCGTTCTTTTCCCACATCTTTGCGCAGCCCCGGACAAGACCAAGGCGCTGCGTCATGGGCTCGGTACGTCCCTCCTGGTGCTGTCCCCGCTGGTTTTGCTGCAAGCCGCCCTTGCGCCGGTCTACGTGCCGCTGCTGCTGGGTGCTGAGTGGCAGCAGATTTCACCGGTGGTCTCGGTCTTGTGCCTTGCCGCATTGCCCAGCGTCATCTGGTCCGCCGTGGCCGGCTGGCTGCGGTCCGAGAACCGCGCGATCACCGAGCTACGAGTCAGCACGGCCCTTGCATTCGCATTGATCCTCAACACCGCGATCATGGCCCCGTTCGGGCTGATGCCAGTGGCGATGGGATACCTGATGACCAGTGCTGCCCTCATGTTGATCGCCTCTTGGGTGCTGCTGCCTCGGGATCAAAAGACAACAGAGAGGTTCGGCTTCCAATGACCCGCTTTACCATCATCGTGCCGTTTCACACCGATGCGGACACAATTGCTGATACGCTGACCAGCATTCGCGCGCAAAGCTTCACGGAATGGGAGGCGATCTGCGTCGGCGACCGTCCCTCGAAGGCGTGCCTGTCTATCGTGTTGGATCACATTGCCCAAGACCCCCGTATCCGGGTCGCAAGCAGCCCCTTCGATGGCCCAAGTGCCGCACGCAACTATGGGGCCGAACTGGCCAAGGGAGACATGCTGGCGTTCTGTGATGCAGACGATCTGTGGCACAAGGACAAGCTGGTGCAGCTTAACGAAGCCTTTCAATCCTCTTCGACGGATGCTGTTTTTGGGCAGATCGGGTTCTTCGCCGATCAGCTCGGAGATTCTCAGACATGCTCGACCGTTCCTAGCGCACCACTGAACATTCAGGACCTGTTGGCTGAGAATCCCGTCTGCACCATGTCGAATCTTTCGATCCGTCGCGAGGTCTTCAACGCCATTGGCGGGTTGGACACGAGAACGGTGCATAACGAAGATTTGGAGCTGTTAATCCGCCTCGTAGGCAAGGGGTTTACCGTCAAAGGGGTCAATCAGTTCCAGGTCTGGTATCGCACCAGATCCGGGGGCTTGTCCTCGGACCTGAACGCAATGCGCGCTGGGCGGGCCTATGCGGTGAAAACGGCTGCGTCTTTTGGCGTGTTCCCGTTGCGGTCGTCCGAGGCCGTCTATTTGCGCTATCTTGCCCGCCGGGCGCTGCGGTTGGGGCATCAGGGTCAGGCCCTGTCTTACACACGCAAAGGCTTGAGCCTGCATGCGCGCAGTTTCCTGCTGCCCCTGCGCCGAGGACTGCCTACCGCCGCAGGGGCCGCGCTGGCCCCGATCCTCCCGCAAGCGATCAAACGTGCGTTGTTTTCTTAAGAGTTCTGAAGGAGATCACCATGCCCACAGCATCCATCGTCGTACCCGCCTACAATGCCGAAGCAACCTTGGTCGAAACGCTCGCCTCACTGCAGGCGCAAACCTATGACGATTTCGAAATCATCATTGTCGACGATGGATCGCAGGACGCGACCTCTGAGATTGCCCGCGCGCACCAAGGCGACCCGCGCATACGACTTGTCGGGCAGGCCAATCGTGGGCTGGCGGGGGCCAGAAATACTGGCATCGCTGCCGCGCGGGGTACGTTCATCGGCTTTTGCGACGCCGACGATCTGTGGATGCCCGAGAAGCTGGCGGCTCATATTCACCATCTCAAGGCCGAACCGGATGTGGGAGTTAGTTTCTCCGGCAGTGCCTTGATCGACGAGGCGGGGTTCATGATGGGGATCAAACAAGCACCCCGCCTGAAGGATGTGACCTCAGCCCATGTTCTGAACCGCAATCCAATCGGCAATGGATCGGCGGCCGTTATTCGAAAGACGGTACTGGAGGCTCTGGCCTACCGCCCGAGTTTTGAGATCGAGCGGGATTGGGTCTTCGATGAGACGTTCAGGCAGTCCGAAGATATAGAATGCTGGATGCGGCTGATGTTGACGACCGATTGGCAGATCGAAGGCGTTCCGGGGCTGTTAACCTATTACCGGATCAATGCAGGCGGGCTGTCAGCGGCTTTGGACCGCCAGTTGGAGGCGTGGGAGCGGTTGGTCGCGAAGTTGCGCCCGATTAACCCTGAGTTTTTTGCCCAGCACGAACACTCAGCGCGGGCCTATCAGCTACGCTATTTGGCACGGCGGGCCATCACCAACCTCGACCGGGACACAGCTTGGGAGTTGTTTGCGCGAAGCGTCCAGGAAAGCCTCCGCCCGGTGCTTGAGGAACCTGTGAAGTCGTTCAGCACCTTCGCCGCGGCCCTTGTGTTGAAAACGTTTGGACCCGGCCCGATCACCCGGCTGAGGCAAATGAAATCCAAACTGCAATCGATTTGAGAGAGGCATCATCATGGAACAGAAAAAGGTCCTCCACCTGGTAGACGACACGACAGCGGGCGGCGTGATGCGAATGCTCGACCATCTTTTGGTGCAGTCAGATCTTTCCGGCGCGATCGAGCAAAAGGTGTTGAAGGTCAAACGGACCGCGTTTTCTTGGGGCAAACTGGATGCGGATGTCATCGTGTCCCACGTCGCACCAAGTTGGAGAAGCCTGCCCGCGTTCTCGGCCCTTCGCGCAATGCATGTTAATACTCGACTTGTCCATGTCGAACACAGTTACACCCGGGCATTCACCACCCTGAATGTCCCTCACAAACGTCGGTTTTTTGCGATGCTACGGGTGATCTATTCTTTCTTCGATCAGCTGGTGGCGGTCAGCCATGCGCAGGCGGACTGGATGCAAGAACGACGCCTAGCTGCTTCAGAAAAACTGGCTGTCATTCCTCCGACCGTTGATCTTGAGCAGTTGTCACGAAAGACGATGCCTCCCAAGTCAAAGACCACAATTGGCGCCATCGGGCGGCTCGAGCAGCAGAAAGGCTTCGACATCCTGATCCAAGGCTTTAGGTCAACCCGAACGCCGGGCGCGCGCTTGTTGATCTTTGGCGAAGGCAGTCAACGGTCATACCTTGAGGCGTTGGCAGAGGGTGACCCGCGCATCGAATTTCGGGGTCACGCCAAAGATCCGGCAGAAGCTTATCAAGCCGTCGATATCATTGCGATTCCCTCGCGTTGGGAGGCTTATGGACTTGTGCTGGACGAAGCGCTTGCCGCGAAGCGCAATGTGATCGCCAGTAAAGTTGATGGGTTACGTGACCGTGAAGGAGATACGAGAGTTTCGTTCTGCAACCTTGACCCTTATGATTGGCGACTTGCGATCAATAATTTTCTGCTTTCCGACACTATTGAGAAAAGCAGCTGAGTCAAAATCTGGCACTAGATCTTTGCCTTTTTGCCGAGTCATTCGCGGCAAAATCAATTGTGATTTCAAAGAAATTGCCTAAGGTCAGCTTTGCGTTTTGTACGCGCGTACTTAGCGCAATACATCTTGGTGTCCGCTTTGGACTAAGAGCGGTCATTGCCTTGTGCTAAGTGGATGGAGGCTCTGTCCGCACCTTGGACGTAGCTCCGTCTTGTGTGAACGTCCCCTGTCGGGCTGAAGCGGGCATTCGTCCCGAGCCCCCAATTCGACAGCCTTTAAAGAACACCTAGAGCTTTACTTAACAGAGGACGGTCTTTTGAAAATCATGCCCCGCAAAGTCGGCGAGCCTCAATGGCACACGCAGGGCTGACTGAGGGGGTAGGTCGGGGGGCGGGTTCGTCAGTTAGGTGCAGCCTATCATCGAATGCTCAAGCCAATCGGCGCAACGTAGCCATCGGATGAGGAATCCTGTGCGATGGCCCCCATGTGGTCGCCTGTCCCCTATGGGGGCACGCCGACAATTCTATAAGTCTTTGATTTTATGGTGCTGCTGGAGAGAATTGAACTCTCGACCTCTCCCTTACCAAGGGAGTGCTCTACCTCTGAGCTACAGCAGCGCTGTGGGCGGGTGATTAGACGCAAACGAAACAGGGCGCAAGGGTCTCTGGACGGTTTTTTTCACCTCCTGTAGAGAAAGATTATGGCAGATAGAAATACACCCAAAAAACATGGCAAATCCGCGGACGCTCGGGAAGAGCGGCTGAAGGCGGCGCTGAAGGCGAATATGGCGCGGCGCAAGGCGCAGGCCAAGGCGCGCGCAAGCTCGGATAACGATGCCGAAAAGGACGAGGGATAAGAGCAGATGGATTCGATTCTGGTGACGGGCAATGGGCCGCTGAACGGTCAGATACCGATTGCGGGGGCCAAGAACGCGTGTTTGACGCTGATGCCCGCAACCTTGCTGAGCGAAGAACCGCTGACGCTGACCAATGCGCCGCGGCTGAGCGACATCAAGACCATGACACAATTGCTGCAGTCTTTGGGGGCTGAGGTGTCGTCGCTGCAGGACGGGCAGGTGATCGCGATGTCGAGTCATGATCTGACCAGCCACACTGCGGATTATGAAATCGTGCGCAAGATGCGTGCGTCCAATTTGGTGTTGGGTCCGATGCTGGCGCGGTTGGGGCAGGCGGTGGTTTCGCTGCCTGGCGGTTGTGCGATTGGCGCGCGACCCATGGACCTGCACGTTGAGGGGCTTGAGGCGCTGGGCGCTGAGATCGAGCTGAAGGACGGCTATCTGCACGCCAAAGCATCCGGCGGGTTGAAAGGCGCAGTCCACGAGATGCGTTTTGCATCCGTGGGCGCGACCGAAAACATCGTCATGGCGGCCACCTTGGCCAAGGGCACCACGGTTCTGAAGAATGCCGCGCGCGAGCCTGAGATCGTCGACCTGGTTGAATGCCTGCGCAAGATGGGCGCACAAATCTCGGGCGAGGGGACCTCGACCATCGAGATTCAGGGCGTTGATCGCTTGCACGGTGCAACCCACCAGGTTGTGACCGATCGGATTGAGCTGGGCACCTATATGCTGGCCCCGGCCATTTGCGGTGGTGAAGTAGAGTTGCTGGGCGGTCGCATGTCGCTGGTTAACTCCTTTGCTGCCAAGCTTGACGCGGCGGGTGTCAGCGTCACGCAAACCGAAAAGGGTCTGAAAGTGGCGCGCAAGAACGGGCGCGTGACCTCGGTGGGTGTGGTGACCGAGCCTTTTCCGGGGTTTCCGACTGACCTGCAGGCGCAGATGATGGCGTTGATGTGTACGGCCGAAGGCACCGCGGTATTGGAAGAACGCATCTTCGAGAATCGCTTTATGCACGCCCCTGAACTAGTGCGCATGGGCGCGAATATCGAAGTGCATGGCGGCACGGCCACTGTTACAGGTGTGGATCAGCTGAAAGGTGCGCCGGTGATGGCAACGGATCTGCGGGCCTCAGTCTCGTTGATTCTGGCGGGTCTGGCAGCTGAGGGCGAAACTACGGTCAGCCGGGTCTATCATCTGGACCGCGGATATGAGCATGTGGTGCGCAAGCTGGAAGGCGTGGGTGCAAAAATAGAACGGATCAAGGGCCAATGACAGACGCAAGTTTCCACGACGGGCGCGAGGCCCCTCTGAATCTGGGTGCCGAGGATGCAGAGGATCTGCAGGTGATCTCGACCCTGGCGCAGGATGCGGTATTTCCTGTAACCGAGATAACATGGCAGCCCTCGCAGCGCCGGTTCGGCCTGCTGCTGAACCGTTTTCGGTGGGAAGATAAGGATGCCGCGACACGCCGTGATCGTCCGTTTGAGCGGGTTCAGGCGGTTCTGGTGTTCGATTCGGTGCTGTCGGTGGCCAGTCAGGGCATCGACCGCAGCGACAAGGACATGGTGATGTCCCTGCTGTCGATTGATTTTGAGGCAGGCGAGGACGGGGCGGGTCAGGTTTTGCTGACGCTGGCAGGGGATGGCGCCATCCGGCTCAAGGTCGAAGCACTGGACGCCACGCTCAAGGATGTGACGCGGCCGTACAAGGCCCCTTCGGGTCAGGCGCCGCATCACCCCGAATAAATGCAGAACAAGCGCGGCATTTCACAGGCATTCTCGCAGATTCCAGCTGGAGTATCCCTGCGCCGCGCAACCGTTTTTGATGTGTTCGATCTGAGTCGGGTGTTGATCCGATCGATCACCCAGCTTTGTGTCGCGGATCATCGGGGCGACCCACAGGCCATCGCGCATTGGACCGCAAACAAGGACCCTGCATCCATCCGGGGTTGGATCGTGGCGGGTGCGCACATATGGCTGGCCGAACATGCAGGGCAGGTTGCCGCCGTGGGCGGTTTGCGCGACGACGAAATCACGCTGCTGTACATTGACCCGGATCACACTGGTCATGGCATCGGGACCGTCCTGCTGCACCGGCTTGAGAAAGACCTGATTGCCTCGGGTCAATTCGATGCCAGACTAGAGGCGACAAAAACCGCGCAGGACTTCTACCGGCGGCACGGCTGGCAGGCCACAGGGCAATGTGGTGCGCGTGGCGATGTGTCCTGTTTCGCGATGCGCAAATCGCTGCACCCAAAGGACTAAGGGTTGAGGCCAACTCATCCCGGCGATATGTCCCCATCAAACGCCCCGGAGTGCCTGATCATGCCCGTTTTCCTTGATACCACGTCGTCCGAGTTCGAATCCGCCTTTCAAGCGCTGTTGTCGGCCAAGCGCGAGGACAGCCCGGACGTAGATGCCACCGTAGCGCAAATCATCGATGATGTGCGCAGCCGGGGCGACGCGGCTGTGATAGAGTTGACCGCCAAGTTCGATCGGCTTGACTTGACGCCCGTTACGTTGGCCTTTTCCGCAGAAGAAATCGACACTGCGGTTGCGCAGGTTTCGGATGCGGACCGCGCCGCGCTGGAACTGGCCGCCAAGCGCATCCGCGCCTATCACGAAAAACAGATGCCTGAGGATCATCAATGGACCGACGAAGCCGGGGCGACACTGGGCTGGCGCTGGTCGGCGGTGTCGGCAGCCGGGCTTTATGTGCCGGGCGGGTTGGCCTCGTACCCCTCGTCAGTTCTGATGAATGCAATTCCGGCCAAGGTGGCGGGGGTTCAGCGGTTGGCTATTACGGTGCCAACGCCAGACGGGCAGGTGAATCCACTGGTCCTGTTGGCCGCGCGGCTTTCTGGAGTCGACGAAATCTATCGCATCGGTGGCGCGCAGGCGATTGCAGCGCTGGCCTATGGCACCGCATCCATCGCGCCAGTGGACAAGATCACTGGCCCGGGCAATGCCTTTGTTGCGGCGGCCAAGCGCCGAGTGTTCGGCAAGGTCGGGATCGACATGATTGCCGGGCCATCTGAAATCCTCGTGATCGCGGACAAGGACAATGACCCCGATTGGATCGCGTTGGATCTGCTTAGCCAGGCCGAACATGACGAAAGCGCCCAGTCGATCCTGATCACCGATGATGCGGCCTTTGGGCAGGCAGTGGCGCAAGCGGTTGAGAAGCGACTTGAAACCTTGCAACGCCGCGCCATCGCAGGGGCCAGCTGGCGCGACTTTGGGGCAATAATCACCGTGCGCGATTTGGATGAGGCCGCCGCCCTGTCCAATCGCATTGCGCCCGAGCATCTGGAGCTGTGCATCGCCGATCCGGTCGGGCTGAGTGAAAAAACCATCCATGCGGGTGCGATTTTCCTGGGCCAGTACACGCCCGAGGCCATCGGTGATTATGTTGGTGGCCCAAATCACGTGCTGCCCACCGCGCGCTCGGCCAAGTTCTCATCCGGTCTCAGCGTGATGGATTTTCTAAAACGTACCACGCTCAGCCAGATGACGCCCGACGCGCTGCGCGCCATTGGCCCTGCGGCGGAACAACTGGCGCAATCCGAAAGCCTTGAGGCGCACGGTCTGTCGGTGACGGCCCGCCTCAATGGGCTGAATTGACGCAAAGACCTATGGCACATGGCGTTTCTGTGCGTTGCTCAATGAAAACCATTGCTATAGGTCTGTGCTGAACTGAACGGACCACACGCGACATGACCCGCATTTCACATATCGAACTGGATGATCGAAACCTGCCGCCGCCGACCCCCGAGATCGAGCAAGAGCGCAAGGTCGCCATCTATGATCTGCTGGAAGACAACAGTTTTACCCTTCCTCAACGGGATGGGCGCACGGCGCCGGACGGGCCGTATCACGTGCAACTGTCGATCCGTGAAAAACGTCTGGTCTTTGACATCGCCACCGAGGCCGAGGAAAAAGCCGCCGAGTTCCACCTTTCGCTAGGCCCGTTCAAGCAGGTGGTCAAAGACTATTTTCAGATCTGCGAAAGCTATTTCAATGCGGTCAAGAACCTGCCACCCAGCCAGATCGAAACCATCGATATGGCCCGGCGCGGAATTCACAACGAAGGCAGCCGCGTTTTGCAGGAGCGGCTGGAAGGAAAGGCGGATATTGACACAGACACCGCCCGCCGTCTGTTCACGCTGATTTGCGTGTTGCATTTTGGGGGCTGACGCGTGAAGCCTCTGCCGCAGTCGGTCCTTTTTTGTTGCGACCACAACTCGGTCCGGTCTCCGATGGCCGAAGGTATCATGAAGAAATTCTATGGTACCGGCACCTATGTACAGTCTGCTGGCGTCCATAACGACCTTGAGATTGACGGGTTTTGCATTTCCGTTTGTCACGAGATCGGCGTCGAGCTGTCCCGGCATCGCTCGCGGTCCTTTGATGAGATGCAGGAATGGGGCGACGATCTTAGTTCCTTCGACCTGGTCGTGGCTCTGTCGCCCGCCAGTCAGCGTCAGGCGCTGGAATTGACACGGGTTTTTCATCTGGATGTCGATTATTGGCCAATAATGGACCCTACTGGACTGGGCGAGAATCGCGAACAAAAGCTACATCACTACCGACAGACCCGCGATCAGATCATCAAGCATCTGAAAGACCGCTGGGGCGAACCTACGGAGTGACCATGAACCAGACCGTCCAAACCTATTTCGATGCCTTCAACGCCGGCGATGTAGAGGGCATGTTGGCCTGCCTGTCCGAGAATGTGGCCCATCACGTGAACGAAGGTCAAATTCGCATCGGGAAAGAGAAATTCACGGCTTTTTGCGATCACATGAACCGCTGCTATCGCGAGAACCTGACTGATATCGTGGTTTTCGAGGCCAAGGGCGGCACACGTGCAGCGGCCGAATTCATCGTAAACGGGACCTATCTGGAAACTGACGAGGGCCTGCCCGAGGCCCACGGCCAGACTTACCGCCTGCCAGCGGGGTCGTTCTTTGACCTTGAGGATGGCAAGATCACCCGCGTCACCACCTTCTACAATCTTGCAGATTGGACCAAGCAGGTGTCCGGTGGCTGAGATCACCGCCGTCCGCCCCCTGATCGGAGCGGCGCTAGAGGCCGCTCTGGACGACGTGGCGCGCTTGCGGATCGAAGTGTTTCGGGCGTGGCCCTACCTTTATGATGGCGATCTGGCATATGAGCGGAAATATCTGCAATCCTATCGTGACAGCGACAAAGCAATTGTCGTCGGCGCCTTTGACAGCGATCGCCTGATTGGCGCGTCAACCGGGGCACCGCTGACTGACCACGCCGACGATTTCGCGGCGGCGTTTGAGGGCACCGGTCTGGATCTGTCGCAGATCTTCTACTGCGCGGAATCCGTATTGCTGTCCGATTATCGAGGTCAAGGCGTTGGCCATAAGTTTTTCGATCTGCGTGAGGAGCATGCCCGAGCACTAGGTTTCAGCAAATGCGCCTTTTGCGGCGTACAGCGCCCGGCGGATCACCCGATGCGGCCCGAAAACTACCGGCCGCTGGACGCCTTCTGGCGGGCGCGGGGATATGAGCCGCTGCCCGGAGCAATCGCGCAGTTTTCGTGGAAGGATATTGGCGAAGAGAGCGAGACGCTGAAGCCGCTGCAGTTCTGGATACGGGATATCTAACAGATGGCACTGACCCGTTAGCATGTAGTAATCCCGCAAATTGGCCGGCCTTTCCGATCTTCAGGGGAAACTGATGGTCGCCAGAACGAAGTGCTATGCCTTCTTTTCCCACCCTCGCTTTACGCCAGCCAAAATTGCTGGTCCTGCTTCTGCAGTTGGCACAATTTCCATGATGTCATTGTGAAAAAGCGGCCAGAATTGCGCACAGATCCCGATTACTTCGGCTTTGGAGTCCGCCTCAAGGAGAACATAGCCCTCAGTATTGCTTATCCAACCTGTGAATTTGACTGGGCCTTCCCCTTCCACAAGTTCGCTGGCATCGCCGACCATATCGGTCCACGCAGCGATCTCCCCCTCGCGGTCTTTTGGCCATGCCGCCGCCGAGCAAGTGAAGTGATTAATGTAATGAGGCATGTCAATTTCTCCCGTTATGAAAAACCCTAAGCATCAGTTGAGTGTTGCACAGTCTAACACCGCCAGATTACGCGCCGGTGAGGAGCTTTACAATTTTGCCGACAGCGTCCGATTTGACAGCTTGGTAACGTTGCCGAAATTGGTTAATGCAAATCTGGACAGTAATGCAGATTTATTGGGTCGTCCAAACCAACTCTGTACTGGGTAATTTGCGGGCTGGCGCGCTTACTTTTGGTTCAATTGAGCTGTACAGGCTATCCATTTGCAATCTACTGTCGCATGACCAAAAGATTTGGGTTTCAAAAAATGAAAGTCGCAACCGCTGCCTATAACCTCGATTGGCTCGACAGTTGGGCGCAGTATGAGGACAAGCTAGGCCGCTGGGTCTCAGACGCCGCCGGACAGGGGGCTGAGTTGCTGGTCTTTCCTGAATACGGAGCGATGGAGTTGTCGACATTGGATGGGGTCGACGTCGCGGGCGATCTCGAGCGTTCGATCCGGGCAGTGTCTGATCGGATGGAAGCGGCGCAGGTCCTGCATCAGCGTCTTGCGCAGGAATACAAGATTTACATTCTGGGCGCGTCGGCCCCGATTGTGGATGGGCCGGGCCGACCGGTAAACCGTGCAGCACTCTATGCGCCCGATGGTGGGCAGGGTTATCAAGACAAACAGATCATGACCCGCTTTGAGCGCGAAGACTGGGATATCGCGCCGGGCGGACCGCTGAAACTATTCGATACCGCGTTGGGCAAGATCGGCGTGTTGATCTGCTATGACAGCGAATTTCCCCTGTTGGGCCGTGCGCTGAGCGAGGCCGATCTGATCCTGGTCCCCTCATGTACCGAGGCTTTGGCAGGCTATTGGCGGGTTCGGATCGGCGCGATGTCACGGGCGCTGGAAAATCAATGCGTTACGGTGATGGCGTCTCTGGTCGGGGACAATGACTGGTCCGAGGCGGTGGACAAGAATACCGGCACCGGCGGCATTTTTGGCCCACCCGACAAGGGGTTTCCTGCGACTGGTGTGTTGGCCGAAGGCGCTTTGAACCAGCCGGGATGGACCTATGCGGATATCGACCTTTCAGCAATTGCCGAAGTTCGCACCGATGGGCATGTTCTGAACCGCACTCATTGGGAGGAGCAGTCGCCGCGAGTCGATTCCGTCACATTATCGCGCCTTTAGGTGATTCTGGCCTTGAAATAAGCCCAAAATGGGCTCATTTAAGCGCACATCCCCGTAGATTCTGCGGGTGCAACGTAATGATGGAGACAACATGGCCAAGGAAGATACGCTCGAATTTCCCGGTGTCGTGAAGGAACTCCTGCCTAATGCGACGTTTCGGGTCGAGCTGGAAAACGGCCATGAGATCATCGCACATACGGCAGGCAAGATGCGCAAGAACCGCATCCGTGTTCTGGCCGGCGACAAGGTTCAGGTCGAGATGACCCCCTATGATCTGACCAAGGGTCGGATCAACTACCGCTTCAAGTAACGCCTGCCGCAATGGCGTTTATCTTAGGATCGGGCAGCCCACGGCGGCTGGACCTGCTGGCCCAGCTTGGCGTGCAGCCCGATGCAATTCGCGCCCCCGACATTGACGAAACGCCTTTGAAAGGTGAATTGCCAGTGCCTTACTGTAATCGTATTACACGGGCAAAAGTGCAGGCTATTCAGGCGGATAGCGATGATGTCACCCTGTGTGCGGATACGACCGTCGCGCTTGGCCGTCGCATTCTGGGCAAGCCCGAAGATGCGGGGCAGGCGGCCGAATTCCTACATGCGCTGTCCGGTCGGCGGCATCGCGTGATCACTTCGGTCGCTGTGCGGCGTGGGGATCGGGTGTTGCAACGTGATGTGGTCTCGCAGGTCAAGGTCAAGCGCCTGTCGGACATTGAGATTAATGCCTATCTGGCAACCGGAGATTGGCAGGGCAAAGCAGGTGCTTATGCCATTCAAGGTCCGGCCGGGGCGTTCATTCCCTGGATTTCAGGTTCGTTCACCGGCATCGTAGGGCTACCCCTGTCTGAAACTGCCGCCCTTTTGCAGGGTATCGGCTATCCCTTGTATCGTGAGGTGTCATGAAGGGCCGCACCATCGTTCTGGATCATATCGACAACCGCGAAGCTGCCGCCTTAATGGTGGATGGCAAGCTGGATGATTTCCTGATCGCAGGGGGTGCCCCCGCACCGGGCACGATCTACCGCGCCCGTGCCGACCGCCCCGTCAAAGGGCAGGGTGGCATGTTCCTGACAACTCCCGACGGTCCGGCCTTCTTGCGGCAGGTGAAGGGATTGGCCCCGAGCACCCTGATGCTGGTGCAGATCACTGGCTATGCAGAGCCGGGCAAGGCGCTGCCAGTCACAGATCGCATCCTGTTCAAAAGCCGCTATGCGATTGTCACACCCGAAGCGCCGGGCCTGAATATTTCACGCTCAATCCGTGACGAGGACGAGCGCGACCGTCTGCTTGAGATTGCGCATGAATGCATGGACGGCAGCACTTATGGCCTGATTCTGCGCTCTTGTTGTCTGGGTGAAGATGCGGGCGAGATCGCCGAGGATATCAACGCCATGCTGGCCCATGCCGATCAGGTTTTGAATGATCCGGGAACCGAACCCGAGCTGTTGTTGGAGGGCGATGGCCCTCACGTTCTGGCCTGGCGCGACTGGACCGACCCGGCCGAAGTGGTGACGCAGGACGGAAGCTTTGAAACACAGGGCGTGTTAGATGCGTTGGACGAGGTGCGCGGTATTTCCGAGCCACTTCCGGGCGGCGGGCACTTGTATATTCAGCCCACACGCGCCCTGGTCGCTGTGGATGTAAACACCGGATCCGACACCTCAATGGCCGCCGGAACCAAGGCGAACTTCGCCTGCGCCAAGGTGTTGGCACGTGCGTTGCGCGTGCGGGGTCTGGGCGGGCAAATCACCTTGGACCTTGCCCCAATGCCCAAGAAAGATCGGCGCGGTTTTGAATCAGCCCTGCGCGCCGCATTTAAGGCAGATGGAATTGAAACCACCCTGGCGGGTTGGACACCATTGGGCCATTACGAACTGCAACGCAAACGCGGCCGTATTCCACTGACGGAGGTGTTGAAATGAGTTGCCCGATCTGTGGTGAAGACACGGTAACCAAGTTCCGCCCCTTCTGTTCAAAACGCTGTGCCGACCTCGATCTGGCCAAATGGTTGAACGGCTCATATGCGGTTCCGTCGCAGCGGGAAGAGGACTTGGACACGGATGGATCCGAAGGTCAAACCGAGCAATCGCGTCCACACTGAAAAAATCTGAAAAAGCCTCTGGACACTGCCTGTGGCAAGTCATAGAAGGCCTCCACCCAACGATGAACATCGTTCCCATGCCCGGGTAGCTCAGGGGTAGAGCAGTGGATTGAAAATCCTCGTGTCGGTGGTTCGATTCCGCCCCCGGGCACCACTAAATCACTGATATAATTGGTAAAATTTGATCGTTGAGAGTTCAGATTTTCAGTCGCAAAAGTTATACACAGTTATACACTCTTCCGACGGGCTGACCTTGGCCAAAGATTCAAAAAACCAAATCTCCAAGCTGAAACATCTCCGAAAAGGTCTGGCGATCTATCGGACGGGCCGCAGCCCTTATTGGTATATTCGATTCAGAGACCCGATAGCGGGTAAGTATGTCCATCGCTCGTCCAAGGAAGAATCACGGCTCGAAGCCATTGAAGTGGCTTATGAGTTTGCTGATACCTACCGCAGCAAGGCCAACAGCGACCATGCCAAGAAGAAAGCCACCAGCTTTGAGCACTACGCCAAAAAGCTGATGGCTGTACAGAAGGGCAAGTCGAAGTGGTCGGACGGTGACAACAAGCTGCTGAACCGATCCAAGGACGGTCTGATCTGCTATTTCGGCAAATACGATGTCACCAAGATCAACACGGGGATGGTTCGGGATTACCTGATTCACCTCGATGAGAACCGGCCAAAGCGCTTGGCGGATTCAACCAAGTCGAAGCACGTCTTCATCATTCGTAAGGTTTTGACGCTGGCTGTGGAAGACGGTCTGCTGGATGTGCTGCCGGTGACGCCGAAGCAGAAAACCGTTGATTCACCCCGACATGCTTTCACCGACGATGAATACGAACGGTTCATTAGAGCAGCCAACCAATGTGTAAAGAAAAGAGAAAAAGTTCGTGGTGTTCAGATCACTGGCCACCATACCAAGATGTTCAGTTTTGTGGTTCACACCTTTCTGCGTCCGACCGAGGGAGAGCTATTCGGCCTAAAGCACAAGGACATTCAGATTAAGGGTAATCCTGCGCATTTGGAACTGAATGTACGGGGCGGCAAGACAGGTGGCCGGAAAAGTGTCACTATGCCGATAGCAGTGCCTATGTATCAAGGCACCATAAATCCATTTGAAGAGAGCGGCCCCGACAAGAATGCCTATGTCTGGATGCCGGAATATCCAAATCGTCGAACGGCCATCAGTACGGCCAGACGTATCTTCAACCATATTTTGGAGAAGGCCGATCTGCTGGATGAGGACCGGAAGCTGTCACCGTACTCTCTGAGGCACTATGCGATCCAAGCACGGCTCAGAGGGTCGAATGGGAAGGTCAACCTCCACACCCTTGCCACAAACGCTGGAACGTCGGTTGATCAGTTGGAGCGTTTCTATCTTAAGAACATGGCCCCGACCAAAGAGCTCATTGAGAACTTGCAGCACAGGGAGTGAAGCTGGGCGGTGTAATGCTCAGCTTTGGTTTCACTGCATCCCTGTCTCTTGGGCTACCGGTGTTCCTTCGGCACCCACTCTTCGGCTTGCCCGTTCCAAAACCTATTGGGATTGTCTTCGTCCATACCCCTGATGTGCGTTGCCCTCAGACACGGTCCCACAAAGACGACGGGTTCTTCATAGGGGTGGGATTCGTAAATTGATTTGAGTACTTGCACAGCCTGTTCTTCATCGCAGGCAAGAAAGAACGAAAGTTCGACGCAGGGCACTTCGACAGCGTTATCGGTCGCAGTGTTTCGTCCACTGCCAAGCGATCTGAATTGTTGTATTCCGGATGCGGTCTTGAATGTGACGCTGTCGTAATCACCGTATTTCAGGGTGTCGATGGCCAGAACAGAATCGATAATCCTTTGCACATGGGAATCTGGCACCTGAACGATAACTCTAAGTCCTTGTTCTGGGATAAATCGATCATTGTGAAGCTTGGGCAGTGACATGGAATTCTCCGGCTATGATGCTTCCGGGATATCCGCTTTCATTCGATCTGAGGTAAAAGACGGTTCGGTACCGACCGAACAGTTATTCGTGGGCTGAGATTTCCAGTTCCGTTCTGCTCAAGCCGAAAACACGTTCGAAAGCGCCAAAACCGTTATCGGTAATGGTCAATGCACGGCTTCCAATACGTCGTTCAAGCCATCCTGCATCAAGGGCTTCTTTCATTATCTTGGTGGCAAGTGGACCTGAGATGTGGTGGCGCCGCTCTGTCCAATCGAGGCACAGTTTCACGACGGGCTTGTTGCTTGATGTGGTCAGAGCCACAATCCCGATCTTGTCCAGGAACTTATCGTAGCATGGGCCAATGGAAACGCTGTCAGCGTTTATGAGCAGTACATCCATGACAATCATGCGATCCGTCATCAAAACGCCGAGCCGACCAGCTATGTGATTGTAGCAACTGCGGGCCAGAAGTGTGTCGCAAGCGGTCTTGCGGTTCCGGGAGAGGTGATCGGTTGGTGAAAGGCTTGCCAGTTTTTCAAGAACGCCAGCAACGTCTTCGTTGGCGATCCGGTGATATACGTGCCGCCCACTGCGCAATGAAGACGTTAATCCAGCGGATTCAAGTTGCTTGAGGTGTGCGGTTGCTGTTTGCGGGCTGACACTGGCAGCGCAGGCCAACTCCTTGTTTGTGAATGCCCGACCATCCATCAACTCGCACAGAATGCGTGAGCGGCTGGGGTCGGCCAGCGCAGCGCCGATAATGTCCAGTCTGGGTTCGATGGTCATGAAAGCGAGTTTAGCCCAAACCACATCTGAACACACGATCGGAACAGTTCGCCAATGAACGAAGAGTTGCTTTGCTTCAAGCTTGTCGTTCCACCAAGTCGCCGTGCTCAGTTTCCAAACCCGTTATCTGCAACCGTGAGCCAAAGGACGCCGTTGGGGTAACAAAGGAGACCCCCAATGGCACTTGAGAAGCAATTCAATCTGGAAGCAGCAGAAAAGCCCAAAACCACGCAGCCGTCCCATCAGCGTCGTCAGAAATTCATCGCCGCAATCGACAAGCAGTTGGCCGGAATGGCGACAGGGGAAGCTAGTAACCCGGCGAAAAGCACTTGGGTCTGGCAGTCGAGCAAAGGGGATTGGTTCATTTCGCCGAGGTACGGCAAAGCATCTCTGGAACTTGCTCCGGGCTTATCGGCAATCAAATGCACGGATGCGGAAGACGTTGTACAAAACCTCGAAAAGCTGAAATCCCTCACAAGCGACGGCAAGCTGGATGCGGTCCTTGAGACGGCTGCCACAGCAATCCGCAGCCGTTTCGGAAAGTGACATCTGCCAGTTGTTTTGAACACTCAAATGGTCCCGTTGGCGTTCAATTGGAGTGCTACGGGACTTTTTGCTTTCCATGTGGTCCAATCCACGAGCAACAAACCCAAGTCATGCGAAGCACTTCACGAAGTGAAGTTGGTTAGCCAAACAGTAGCTGGACGATTTGGATGGTTGGCAAGCGTTGATCCCATAGGGGTCTGTCAGGCCCAATATGGATGCAATGAGATCAAGATCATTGTCCAGCCAGACCAATTGTTGAACCAAGATCGCCAAGCACATGCGAAGCATTTCACGAAGTGAAATTGATGGCTATCCATTTGCTGGCAGATGGCAAAGGGTAGCAATCTGTTGTCCCATTGTGGTCCTGACAGCCACCAGATCGAACGCCATGGGACCAAATACTTACCCCGGCCAGCCCAACCAACCAGCGAATCAATCTGGTACATGCGAAGCACTTCACGAAGTGAAGCAGGTAGCTATCTGTTTGGCTATCTTCTGGCAATGCTTGATCAATCGCTTGCTTCGCAAGACATTCGCTTCGCGAATGTTAATCCTTTTTGGTCAATTTGGATTTTGGATATACTTCTCCTATCCGTTGAGGAGAAGTCCGACGAACCCGTTGGTTCTGTCATACCATCCACACACGATTGCTTTCCCAAAGCACGGCTGGCGGTTATCCGGTCTCAGCCTACGTGCTGCTTAAACAGCGGACCGATATGCTAGCTTTGCGTGGATAGCAGCTTGACTAGCTCGGCGACGGCACTTCCCCGTCTCGTGATGACAATTATATTGCTCTGGCTCTCTAATGGGGGCTTTCATCCTTCCCCCGCTTTCGCTGTTTCCTGACCCTACTATTCGATGACGTCATGTCTGCTGGCCTACTGAATTCGGTTCGTCACCATCCGGCGGAAAGTACCTTCTGATCGCATGACGCTTCGGGCTGTCTATATGTGGTTTGTATCGCGGTCCTGATACAAGAGAGCTACGGGCTGTGTTCAATGTGGCGATGTGTGTTGTCGTGTGCGGTGTGTGTCTGCGTATGGTCTATTTAGGGGGCACTGACCAATGTTTGGCCAAGAAGCCGTGATTTTAATGGGGACAGCACAAATTCGGGAGAGTATCCCCTGAGACACGAGGATCGGGGCAAATTCTCCCACAGCAGTGCAATCGGGTATCAGCAAAAATAGTAAAAGTGCCGTGTGGGTGTAGGGAATTAACAATTACCATTTTTGCCGATATGGCAGCATGGCACCTTCCAGCATTTTGATCTGAACTCGGGGTCCCATGCAAGTTGCTTAAGCAGTTTCTAAAATGCCGGGTGAAGCGATCCCAGTCAAAGTTGCTGCATTCTCCGGTGGTATGCAAGTTCGGGGGCTGTGGCAGTTATCACGTCAATGCTGTGATCAAGTGTGTTTAACTGGTAGTGCTTTAACTCACCGGGGAAGTCTGAAGTCGCCCATGTTGCAGCGGACACGTAGTCAAGGAAGTGAGATTGAGAATAGAGACGTATTCGTCGGCCCTCGGAGGCTTCATTGGTCTTAGCTTCGACAAATGTTTCATCCGTCACGCAGTAGGCAACAAAGTCATGAAAGGTGAAAGAGTAGACTGCGGATTGGTCCGGAATCTCAATCGAGCGGACATCCTTTATTCCTGACACCGTGTGAGGGTCATTCATTGCTTCTGCCCCTGCAACATGGACCACCATCCGGTTGCCGTGCACGGGCAAAATTTCTTCGGTCCGTAAGTACTCGTGCTTTTCAAGTGAGGCTATCAGGGGGTGTTCTAGGGTACTCAATGGCTTTGTTCCCGAAGTTGCAAAATCTGCTCATGACTTTGCTTTGGACTGTATGTTCTGATCTATGACAGCACAAAAAAATAGTAAAAGTGCCGTTTAGATGTCAGGGATTAACAATTACCATTTTTGCCGTTATGGCAGCGTGGCACGTTCCAGCATCTTGATCTGAACTCGGGGTCCCATGCAAGCCAAAGTAGCGTTTAGGAAAGACCAGTTTTTTCCGAAGAACCAGCCAAATTCTAAACACACTCGTTACCTCGTGATCGGCTTTGACACGGAGTACCAGCGGGAAGCCTTTGTAAATGCGGATGGTCTGGCCGAGGTCCGCAATCAGGTCCTGTCCTACCAATATAGCTGCCACGTCATAACGCCGGACAACGCAGGTGATGAACAGCACTGGTCGGGCATTGTGTTGCCTAAGGGGCCAGCAGACGACGACCGGCTGACCTTGGCCGAGTTTGTAGAACATGCGCTGCGGGATGGGTTTACCCGGCATCCCAACCTAAGAGTGCCGGCGGACGTATATCTGGTAGCGCACTTCACACGGGCAGATGTGCCGGGGTTTTCCGACTTCAAAGACGAGAAGTCCCGGAAGGCCATGAACTTGGAGAATGTCCGCAACCTGTTCATGAATGTCAGCGACAAAATAGTGGTCAAGTTGAAGCGGGGAGAAAATCTCAAACCAATCAGCCTTCATGTCAAAATCCGGGACACGATTGCTCTGGCCCCCGCAGGAGCCAAAAGCCTTGCTAAGCTGGGAGAAATCCTTGGCTTTGAGAAGATGAAGCTGTCCGACGATCCTAAGCAGGAGCAATATTACAAAGAAAACATGGCCGACCTGCTGGACACCAATTGGCCGCTGTTTCGTGATTATGCCATTCGGGATGCTGAGGTGTGCGCACAATACACTGCTCTCATGATCCGGCTCTATTTTGAGAAGACGGGTAAGTTCAAGCTGCCTGTCACGCTGACCTCGATTGGTGTCGATCTCATTCAGAAGCACTGGCTGTCCCAAGGGCTCGATCCGCTGGAAATCGTCGGCAAGGAGAAAGTTACCGAGAAGTACTGGAGCAACAAAAACAGCCGATATGTGACAAAAACTGAAGCCAAGACGGTTCAGAAACTGTTCTGGAGCGAAGACTTCTTCACTGAGTGTTATCATGGGGGCCGCAATGAGCAGTTCTGGTTTGGTCCGGCACCCGAGGGGGTCTGGTATGACTATGATCTGACCAGCGCTTATCCATCAGCCATGGCGCTTATCGGCGAGCCGGACTGGGGTACGATCACACATATCACCAGCACCAACGAACTGCTCGGTGGCGGTTTGACTGTCGAAGACCTGGCCTTTGCCAATGTGGATTTTGAATTTCCGGAAGACGTTCGCTATCCGGTCTTGCCAGTACGCACAGAAAACGGTCTGCTATTTCCCCGCAAGGGCAACAGCACCACTCATATCAGTGAAATCCTATTGGCTAAGCAATTAGGTGCAAAGATCGAACTGGTGGAGGGGCGGCGGATCAACTCTGACCGTGTCTTCAGCCGCAGAGAGGGTGGCGGCAGGGAATATGGCCCTGCGGAGAAACCGTTTTTGAAGTTTGCCCGTCACTGCATCGAGGAGCGTGCCAAACATCCGAAGAAGACCCTGCACAATCTGTTCTGGAAGGAACTGGTCAATTCAACATACGGCAAGACCGCTCAGGGTTTGCGGGAGCGCCGAATATACGATTTACGGGATGCCGAAACCAAACGCTTAGAGCCCAGTCCAATCACCAACCCGGTCTATGCTGCCTTCATCACGGCTTTCTGCCGGGGTGTGCTCAGTGAAATCATGAACGCTCTGCCTCGGGACGTGCAAATCTTCAGCGTCACCACAGATGGCTTTCTGACCACGGCCAATGATGAGCAAATGAAAGAAGCCGCCAAGGGTACGCTGGGCCGAAAGTACCTGAATTCCCGTATTGGGTTGGCCGCGCAGTGGAGCATCTATGAGGTCAAGCATATCATCCGTCAGCCTGTTGGCTGGCGTACACGGGGGCAGGCCACATTGGTGTCGTCCGCACCCGAAGACTGGGACGGAACGGGCATGGTGCCCAAAGAGGATGAGACAGTTGTGCTGGCCAAGGGCGGTATCAAGTTGGACGCTATCCTGTCGAAGGCAGAGCAGAATGATAAAATCGTTGATCTGTTCTTTGACCGCAAACCGACCGACACGATGACAGTCACAATGGGCGCTGGCATTCGGGAAATGTACGAAAAGGGTATGGACTTCGTGGACAAGACGATGACTAAGCGGCTGTCGATGGAGTTCGACTGGAAGCGACGACCGGAGACGGCTGGTGATGTGTCTGTCACAGTCGCCGACGGGCAAACTCAAACTCACTTGGCGTTCTCGACCCAGCCTTGGGACACAGTGGGTCAGTTTAACACCACTCGTGCGATCTGGGCAGACTACAACAAGCAGGCCGGTCATTGCTTAAAGAGCGTGAGCGACTACCAAGCATGGGCTTTGTACTTTGAGGGCAAGCTGTCCGCTCAAGGTCCCGCAGGGACTTACATTGCCAAAGAGGACGGTGTCCTGAAACGTCTGCGCCGGGACCTGATTATAGCGCACAAACTGCGGAAAGCGGGCACGCACGAGCTTAAGCCACACGCAATGGGGAACAAGAAGATATTCCCAACCTACAAGCTCAGGGCGCACCAACTGGCGGAAATCCTAAATGATGGTTTTGGCATCCCCTGCGCCAAAACGGATGTGGACAATGCCCGAAAGAAAAAGGCGTTTGTGCCGCATCAGGTGCCCCAGACGGCACAATCTGTTGCTGTATTGAGAAGCATCAGGCTGAAATTGTTCCCCGAATTGGATGTTGAGCAGTTTCTGACTCCGAAAGCGGCTTTTGATCTGGCAGTCAGGGAGGTGGAAATGGCCAAAGCGTGAACGTCTCAGCGGGCGGTAGATGCTTGGTGTTAGGGCGTGTGCACTTCGATGGGTGTTAGTGTAACTTGACAGATGCTACACATTGCACGAACGTCTTATCCGTTTAGCTAGTTGATATCTTCAATTTTATAAGCCATCGAAACCCAGTTTTGAGAATGATATGTTCACCAAAAATCAATTGGAATACGCAGACAATCTGCTGAGCATCCTTCAAAGAGTAGCTATAGTCGTCGGTGTAGCTGTCGGTGCGATTTTTTTCTTTTTACGCCTTGAGCACACTCCCAGCGTTAGCTTTACTGTTGGTCTCATCGGTGTAGACCGATGCACTATGAAGTTGCAATTGACAGCGTCTAATGTGGGAAAGTTGCCATTCTCTATGACATATGCCTCGGTCGCGGTTGAAATTGATGGCGACAAAGTATTTTCAGAAAAAACGGACCTTGAGCTGACTGCCGCTGCCGGTGAGGCGCTTTCAATGGTGTTCTCTATACCTGCTTCACCACAAATGAATCAGCGCATAGCAGAGTTCAAAGTTTCCGCAGTTTTAATGGAGGACGGCGACAAATGGCGGATTTTCGACACAGCAATTCCATTGGCAGGCATTCCAGCGGATTGTTAATATTGGTCGCTGGAACACTGCTCCTTGCAAGCTGTGGAGGTGGGCGCGTAGACGGCGATGACTGCGAAGTACTTGCAGATCGGCTGCCAATTGAGCGATTGCCTGACCAATGTGCTGAGGATGATGCCAGCCAGCCAACAACTACCGCTTAACCCATTTCTCATCATACCAATAGTAAAGAAAGTCGTGTTGTTGACCAACCTCTGCGATGCGCAGCGGGCAATCGGTTGAATTAGAGAATTTTCAGCTTGGTAATCGATGGATGGCTCGAGTGTTGGCATAATTCTTCACCGTCTGCGGATACCAGCGGCCACCCTTACACGTCGTCACACCCCATTCGTTCAGCAGTCTCGCCGCCCCTGAAAACGATCCAGCCTCAGCCAACGCTCGTTCAAACTCGGGTCGGATCGTTTCGAAGAATATCCTCTTCTCTGACTGCCGTTGGACCGCCAATGCCTGTGCATTCCGGCCAAGGACGGTTCCCCGGTTCTTTGCCGCTCTGAGTGCAGCTCTGGTGCGTTCTGATATCTGTCGCCGCTCTTCCTCTGCAAAGCAGGCCAGCAGGTGCAGGAAGAATGTTGAGACATTCGGATGCTCACAGACGACCAGTTCAATCCCTTGGTCGATGATCCCAGAAATGAACGACACCTTCCGGGAAAATCTGTCCAGCTTCGGGATCAGCAGCTTCGAGCGGGTCTTCTTCACAAGGTTGATGGCGTTCCACAGTTCGGCTCGATCATCCCGTTTGCCGGATTGGATTTCGGTGAACTCGGCAACCACTTGATCGGCGGGTGTCAGGAATTGTTCCACCATCGCCCGCTGCGCTTCCAGCCCGAGGCCAGATCGACCCTGCCGTTCGGTCGAAACCCGGTAATAGACAACATACTCGACCATGCTTCATCCCTCCGTAACCGACAAACGTTGGTTTGTCGTAGAAGGGGTCGGAAAATTCGAATGGATGGGCAACGGGAGCAAGGTTGAAAAATTGGTGCTCGGCTGTCTGCTGGGCTCGTCTTTCCGCAAGTAAAAGGCTAGTACCAACTCTGCTTGGGATTCGTTGAAATCTTGTAATACAACGTGGAAAAATATGAACTTTGAGGAATTTGGGCTTGGGCTCGGCCCAGACGAATTAGCATTCTATTTTACCTGTGAAAGCGGTGTTGATGCCGATTCACTCGGTAACTTCCTGAAGCGTGCGGCTACGATTGCTAGGAAAAATGGCGCTGTCCTGCGTGTCACTGCCCATCACGACGGTAGTCTCGTTGTGGTCACACGCGTTTTGCGGAGTGTCAAAGGAAAAGTAGGCAAAGAGTTCGCTGCAAGTCCGATTCAATCGACTGCCGCAGCAACAGTTCTTGTTGCAGCTGTTGCATCGGGTATTCAAGATGCTACGGCTCCTGATAGTGCTGAAATAACACCCTTGGCAAAAGCTGGTTGGGAACTTGTTGAGAAGGGGCAAGTTGAGAGTATTCAGATTGTCACTGCTAAAACAGCAGTGGTGATTATGGATCGAAAAATTGCTTCTCAGATTAGCGAAAACGTGAAGGAGCAGACCCGTAGCGAATTAGTGCGTGTGCTGTCTGATGAACCTCCACTATTTGATCAAAAGAAACTAAAAACTGTCGAGATTGAGGAATACCGCGCGCTGCTTGACGATGCCCTCAATGGCGAACTGGAGGGTGTTGCGATATATGTAGGCCCTGATCTGCATTTTAGACCAAAAGGTCATAGATATCTTGTTCCGGTGGAGTACAGGGAGAACTACGCTGGCGCTAAACTTTCACCTAGTAAGCATTACAGAATACGAGGTGGAATTCGATTTCACCAAGGTATGCCTGGGCGACTCGAAGTCGTATCCGCTACTCCAATAGGCTAGCCAACCGCGACATCTGTGAGGTGTGTTGCTGCTCCACCTCAATCAGCGCTGCCGTTTTCAGACTGCTCGTTGTCTTCATGCCAATCACGAATGGTTCTGCATATGGTACTCAGTGCCATTCCCACACGCAGCCCACTGCTTAGAAAGACTACACCTTCCGTGAACATGGGTTCAGTTTCTCCATCTGCTACAAACTGAAACTCCCCGGTGTCCTCCTCCTCGTATTTGATGAAGGTCCAGCTACCGAGAATTTCTCCATCACGGGTAATCACGTCGCCACTGGTGGCGCCGTGTTCAATACCAATAAAGTTAATAGGGTATGTAAGTTCCATGTCCGATACGTAAGTCGTTAATTTAGTGCTCAAAACTGTTTCGGCTACTGTTGTTCAATTGTCACCATTGAGTGGCGGGCACACCCGCAATCTTGTGTGCGGCTGAAGTGCCCGTCGATATAGCCGAGATACACCGTTTGGTTGGCTTAAGTTCGAGTGGCCTACGTGCACAACAAAATTGTTAACTCTCGTGCAAATCTATTCTCGCAGTCGCAGTTGCAAGGGCCACAAAACGACGGAGTACGTCATTGGTAAGCCAAGTCTTTTCGGTCAAATGTTGTACCCATCCCAAAATCTGCGTGCTCGTTTCGCATTTGTGCAAGGGGATATTGTATTCACTTGGGGCATCACATAGCTCGAATAGGTCGATAACAATATGACCTTCCTTCACACAAACAATGCGCTCCATTTTTTCCCGGTGGGCCAGTGCTGCTGCTTGTGCTTCTTCAAGTGTACTCATTGCAAACCCCTATTTTGAGAGCAAACGAGCTGATAATTCTGCCTTCGCATCGGCAGAAAAGCTGCGTTGCGTGTGAAGCTCTTACGTTGATATTAGTGGCGTTAATGCTTTGTGATCTCCTGCCGGGTCAAGAGGTGGCTGAGCATTACTTAGCCACCGAACCGAATGACGGCATAACGATACACATGGGTTGAGCAGTCACCCCAAGTCAGGTCAGGTCTTCGACTCTTGCATCTGGGGCATTGCGCTTGACGGATTCAATACCGTTGTCCCGTCCAGATGCGCTGGTGTAGCTTTCGCTGGTGCCGATCACCTGCCCATTGCTGGCTTTCAGGTTGAACATATAGCCGCCGGATTTGGTTTCTTTACGCTCGTACCTGTCGTCATTCGGTGCATTTGATTTTACAGATGCAATCCCGTTTTCAGCACTGGCCTTTTGAACATAGGCTTCACTGGCCAAGATGATTTCGCCATTTCCGGCCTTCAGCCGAAACCGATACTCGCCAGCCTTGTCCTCGTAGAGCTCAAATTTCCCAGCCATGTGATCTACCTCATTATTGTTGAACCAAAAATCAGCATGACGTTGCTACGTTTGGCGTGTGGCCACAAGCCCAAAATTCCGGCTCGCCATTTCCAGTAAGAAGCCACCTATCTCTGGGTGACTTCGATGAAGTTCATGCACCGGGCCAGACGGGTGGTGGCATCTACTCGGGATACTGACGCTGCGCCGTAGCGACGCCGAGTTTTTTGCCGCCAGATTTCTTGGTGCGCGCAACGGCTGCCCATTCGTAGGTGTGAGCGCCGTTCGGTGGGCAGGGACTTTTATATTTGAACGCTCCCGATGGGACAGTGCCATCTGCTGACATTTTCACGACACCGCCGCCATGGTTGTAGGAGCGCACGTCCAAGTCCGTCATTGTGAACCGAACGTACTGTGTCCCTTCGGGCAAACCTTTGACCACAAAGCTTGGGTTGCCGACACGGTTTGGATTTCCTGACGTGCAGGACTGCAGGCCATCCCATGTAAATGAGATTGTGAAGTCTTCGGCCACTGCCCCCGTGGCAAACAGAGACAGAAGTCCGGCAAAGACTACGCGATTGATCATATTTGATATTCCTTAGTTGTGGTGTGTATTCGTCTCCGGAAAACCCGAGGATGCTACTGACATTCAAAGGCTCGAACCGTGTTGGCCAATGTGACGTAACCCAAAAGAATGTCGGTCATTCCTTCAATTTGAGTGAATACATCTGGGTGTGTGCCGAAGACCACACCCATGGAGGCAGCGGTGTAGGCTAGATTGCGAGGCGCATCCGGAAAGGAACTTGCAATCTGCGTCTGAATAAGTGTGTCCGCTGATAGTTGGAGAACTTGCTGCTTTTGTTCTTCTGATAAGAACATAACCTCCATGGTTTGTTCATCTGTCAAAGACGAATAAGCCTGCTCAATGTCCGCCAGAGCGGCACATGCCTTGGGTGTAAAAATGGCTTCGGCCTGCGCTGTTTGTGAGAGTGCTCCCAGCCCAACAAGCAATGTGGCGACAAGGGTTTTATTCATTTTGTACTTCCTGTTTGGTGTCTGTCCACCGATCTCAAAACCCGAATGACGAGCTTTGGCTCTCGGCCAGACGTTGGTCCCTTCTGAAAAGGAAAAGGCCAACGGTTTTGGAAGCGGCGGGGGGGGCGGTGCCCCGTGCTTCGGTCTGCATCGATATTGTGCTGGTGCATTCCGTATGCCCCGATCTGCGAGCGCCCTCGCCGTTGACTGGCGATCGAGGTGTTGGAAATTCGCAGTGACACGGACCCTGTGCCTTTAGCCGGAGCCTGTTGTATAACACAGGAAGCCAACCATAGGTCAAAGGTGTTCAGCCGAAACTACGGCCTACTACGTGAGGGGTTTCCACGCCCCAACATGGCCCGCCTGCCATGTCAGAGACAGTTTTAGCAGCTAACCAGAGGGATAAAAAAGGGTGTTGCGGTTCGGAAGGTAGGACTGCCCTGCAGTACGCTCTGTCTCTAGTAAATTTTTTGACCGTCGTCGTGAGGGATGCTCGGAGCTCGTACATTCACAATGTGCGGAATCTATTCGAAAGCCGCCAAGCGGAATAATGTTGCATCGCAGCGATGAGCCCAGTTAGAGCAACATTTCCATGAATCGGTACTAGGCGGATTGATCGGAACTCGGATGTCCACTATTTGTTCTTCCGTAACTAATGCATCCCTTAAGGCATGAAGGTGAGATGAGAGGCTGTAGCGATCAAAACGCAAGTTGTGCCGTTTCCGAAAGTAGTATCCGGACAACTCTCGCACGACATTTGGCGGAAGACGCTAGAGTGACAAATTCGATTCTTGCTGCGGAAGCTGTTTACGGATTTGAAAACCGCCGTGCTGATTTTTTGTTGGTAGACGAAAACACCCATGCGTTTGAAATCAAATCGGACTTCGACAATACAACAAGACTTAAAGGGCAACTTGCTGAATACTCAAGAACCTTTGATTATGTAACCGTAGTTACGACAGCCAAACACCTTGGCTCAGTTCGCGAACTCGCATCTCGAAGAATCGGTTTGATTTTGATAGGTGGGCAGTTTCTTAGAGTTCTACGCAAACCAGTCCTTAACAAGCAGCTTTCGAAACCGCACCTAGCGGCCGGAATTACAAAAGCGCGTTTGCTTCAAGCGCTGCCGAATGACCTACGTAGGTTTAGCGTTGCTGACGTACGTGGTGAGGCAGCTAAGTTGCTCACAGTAGCTGAGTTAAGGGGGCTTTTTGTTGGCGAACTTATTGATCGCTTTTCCGAAAGCTCGGCTACTTTCTTTTCCGAAACTGACGCTCAGATATCGTCCGAAGATTTGCTTCTACTGCGACGTAGTGCACGATTATTTGCCTAGATTGGGTCGAGCCCCAAGTGTTTGAGAACTTGAGATATGTGGATTTCCATCCTCACCGAAATCCAGTGTGAGGGTGAATTACTTGGAACGCTTCCTTGAGCGGCTGACACTATTTCCTCGCACCCCCAACTTGACGGAATATTTTGATAGTGAGGTGTGAAACCAATTACCTTTTTTGCTACCGATTTATAGTGGACTGAGTACGGAGCGAGGATGTTTTTTGTTTTCTGCTCACCCTTGATTTCAACAATTTCCGTGCCGACAACTTTGCGCTTTTCACGAAAATAGAAGGTCTGCATTCCATTGTGGCGTGACACAAAGTCTATTCTTGGCCGCCAGCCCTGAGTGATGATTACCTCGTCGTTCCTAATAGGGTTGATTGATCCGTAGTCACCATAATTTAACCCTTGATGAGACTTTTTAAGTTCTTCGTACAGGAACATTTCTTCAACTCTGAAGATATCGTGCTCTTCGTCTCCAACATCCGTTACCGACTTAGGGAACGAAGTCGCCAATATTATGAATTCGATGTTACCAACTTCTGTTAGTACCGACTGAATAACTTGCGCGGTGCGTTTTGCGTGAACTAGGCCATTCCCTGGGCGTACATATTCGTGATCTAAGACGACAAAAAAGCGCCCCCCTTCTTTCCGAAACGCATCGATTTCAGGCTTGAGCGATATCAAGTCAAAGAGAAACTCATCATCTTCGGTAACAGCTACCCGGTAGGCGATTTCGTCAAATTCCGCCGAGAACGCGGCGAACTGCGCTTTCATGTCGGCCACGTAAGTAGTTTCGTCGTCATCATCAGATGGATTTACAAGTAGCGTAGGCCGAACGCCAAACCCCTCATTTTTTCGTTCCGAGACAAATGTTGTCCATTTCGAGTAACCATTGACTGAGCTACCCAGCGCTTCGATTTCTGCACAGCTCAAGCTGGGTTCTCTAGTCAGATCGAGAAAGAACCAATCGCATTCTTGCATTAGCTCAAGCGAAGTCTGCCAGTTCTTTTCGAAGCCATAAACGCCAAAAGTTGTAAGTAGCTGATCTGCTGTAAGCGGTTTGCCAGACTCATCCTTACCAGCATTTCTCTTTTTCTTGCCCCGAGAAAGCTCAACTATCGGGGTTATTGCCGAGCGGCGTTGTGCAGGCAGGTTTCGCCATGCTCTTTTTTCTGCGTCAGCCGTTTTGAACAGGAGAAAATAGTTTTCGCTCAATTCAGACACCATGACCTTTCATTCCAAGGTTCTTTGCTCGGTATCTCAGCGCCAAAGGAGAAACGCCAAAGCGTTTAGCTAGCTCTGTCACATCACCCTGTGTTCTGCGCACCTCATTCCGAAAGAGGTCTTCTGGCATTAACAAAGAGGCCGCAAATGAGTTGGCTTGGTATTCCAAGTGGTTTCGTTCATCAGATCTGTGGAGTATTCGTTCGCCTTCTTCGAGCCCGTTCAAGTTTTGTCTGTGTAATTGGTAGTGTGCAAATTCATGTGCCATTGAAAAGCGCTGTCGAGTTCGACTGTGTTTTGCGTTTACACCGATCTCAAAGTGATTGGGCCTGACTTCTTTGATGTACGCATCAATGCCATCAGGGAGAGGCTTCTTTTTGAGCGTTAGATATGGGTTCCGATCAATAAGGCGTTCAATATCCAACTCAACGCCGTCTATTAAGCCGTGTCGAACACAATACTGGATAACCCGCTCGGTTGTATCGAGCGCATCCACTTCAAGATCGGGCAAGATCGGGACTGGACGATTGATTGGTCTTTTGGGAGCTTTTCTCATTCGGAAATCTTACCCTCCTGTCCTTCGGCATCTTCGTCGTCACCGTTGGTTACGCTTTCTAGCTTGACACGTAGCTCTTCAATTTCGCCGCGCACACCTTCAAGGGCGGGCTGTAACTCATCGTAAACAGTCTGTTGTAGTTCTTCGGTCGACTTGTCATCGTCTTTTCGGAGTTCCGTGAGGGCGGCCTTTGCTGCTTCATAGGAAATCTCTCGTAGTGCATCCTGCATTAACCGATCAGCATCTTTTGTTTTGAAAAAGTACGGAACTTCCTTCTCCACTTCTTCACCGATGGCTTGCTTGTTGGAACTTCTGATTACGGTAAATGCAAGCCAAGAGATCAAGGCTTGAACAGCAACCAATACAGCTACCAAGGTTGAGTAGAAACCACTTATTGCTGCTAGGTAGGTCTCTTCATCCCAGTCGCTTCCGTAAAAGCAGTATGTGAATTTGTCAAAGTAGTCAGTATCGGACACCTTGCGGCAGGCTGCATCCGACAGGAATGATAAGTCCACCAAGTGGATAGCAAACAGTGACAAGGCTCCAACTACGGCAAGGGCAGATACAATCGCAACGAGGATGTAACTCCAAACTAAACCGACAGGCCTTTGCTGTTTAGTCGTATCTGCTGGCGCTGTGGACATCAAACTCACCCTTCCAACGAAAATCGGCCTCTGAAATCTGCAAGCTTTGCGGCGAAACCAGATGCCCAGCGGTAATTCGCCAAGTTTCATATAGGTTGCACGTGTAAGTTGTTCAATTTCAGAAAGTTTTACCTTCGTCTAGTCTTGTATGAAAGGCATTCGAAGTGCGCTAGGTTAAAAAATTGGCTGGGCAAGCTTTGGGGTCAACTTGTGTTTGGGTTGCTTAACAACTCACCTAGGCCGACTTTGGCTGAGCCATCCGTAAGAGTTCGGCAAGTGTTATCTGGTCCACGGGTCTCTTGGTGAAACGGTCGCCAGCGTGCCGCAGCGGCATGCCAGCGACCGTTTTGTTCGCCTCATCTTTCTTTGCGGACACCTTTAAAGGGTGCCTTGCTCGAAGTTTTTATGTCCATGAAACGACCGGTCTTTGCATCACGCTTCACCCAATGCCCCGAAGGCATTTGAGTTTGTGACCGCTTCCGGACTGCGCCGTTTCTCTTACCGTCTCCAGATGGTGGATTCGTTGCCATTTCTATATCTCCTTACTGAGTGTGGCAGTCGTTTGAGCAGTAGTAGCAGCCGTTTACCTGCGTATAGTAGTTGCGGGCTTCACGGACTGCCCCTGAGCAAGTGCTGTACTCACCCAAGTAGATTCGATTATGCGTGGCCGGGAGCCAAGAGCACCCTTCCCGGTGGACCTCATGGTCACCGTTTGTCTGCTCGTTTTTGTTGACGTAGTAGCTTGCCATTGTCACCTCGTTTGCAGTGTTGCGTTCTAATTGCTAGATTGCAATTAACTGAAACATACGTGATTCGGTGGTAATTGCAAGAGTGCAATCGGAGGGCACATGTCGAATTATTTTGATGCTGAAGGATTCTATGCGGCACTAGACGCTCATAGAGAGTCACTGGGTATCACTTGGAAGAAGCTGGCTGAAAAAGCCGATGTTTCGCCGTCAACACTTACTCGAATGGGGCAAGGAAAGCGGCCTGATGTCGATACGCTTGCTGCACTGGCCTCATGGTCGGGCATCGACGTTAAAGCGTTTTACCTTCGGGAGGGGGCAGTAAGAGAAAAGCCTGAAACCCTTGCTGAAATTACTGCATTGCTACGTGCTGACCCGCAACTTGGCGCACAGGGGTCGTCAATGATGGAACGAATGATTACATCGCTATATGACGAAATGAGAAAGAGACGTGACTAAAAGACAGTTCAGACACGGCTTCAAGACTGAGGTGGAGTTCTATGCAGGGCTCTATCGGGACGAGCTTGGTTTAACATCGCATGGCCCTCTTTGCCCTCGACGTTTAGCGGCACACCTTGGCGTACCCGTACATGACCTTTCAACTCATCCGGCTATACCTGAGGATATCAAAGAGTACTGGCGAACCAATGAGGATGATACGTTTTCCGGCCTTATTATCGCTGACGGGACGTATAAAGAAATCGTCCACAACGATTACCATCACCCCCGTCGCCAGAACTCCAACATTGCACACGAACTGGCTCATATCATTTTGGGACACCCGCTTACCGCTCCGATCAAGCCGAACGGTGAACGTGACTATGACAAGAAGATTGAGGACGAAGCAAAGTGGCTTGGTGCAGCTCTGCTACTACCCAAAAAGGCTGCGCTTCACATCGTATTGAACGGGATACCCTTGGCAGACGTTCAAGAAGAGTATGGCGTTAGCCAAGGATTGTTGACTTACCGAGTGCAGGTTACGGACGCATATCGGCACGCTAAGAATATCCGGCGTAAGTATGGGATCGCTGCACAGTGAGGTTGAGAGTGGCTGGAGGATAAAGGTCTGTTCCTCCGAGACTGTGATTTAAATTTATCTTATTAATTTCAATATCTTAAAATTATTCCGCCCCTTGATTTTCAAAAGTTATACATCAAGTGACGTACTTTGATGTAACCCTTTGAAATCACGTATGGAAACTTGATTGAAAATCCTCGTGTCGGTGGTTCGATTCCGCCCCCGGCACCACTCCCAATTCACGAAAAATACTTCACGGTAAATCAAATAGATGTGTAGTTATTGATTCCTCGATTCTTCTCGGGGAAGCGACATTCGGCGTAATTGCTGCTCTTTCGTTGCTTATGCGAAGTCCAATAATTTCCAAACCTCGGCGGCAGATGAAGAGGAGAAGTCGCCCTTCATCGTGCCGTTGCTTGGTTTCCGCAAGCAAGGCGAATTGCAGCTATTCAGCAAGGAGCATTTCCTTGACCTACCTTGGCGGCTTGATGAATGCGACGCCTCGGATATCGCAAACCGTTTCAAGATCGTTGATTAAAGCAAGTCCGGTCAGATCGACCTATCCGAGAGTGGCAAGGTGGAGATCGACTTTGCACGGCGTGTCCAAGGTGAGCTTGCTGCTGTCATCCAAGAGCCAGCATGGACTTTGCCCAGATTGGCCGACTGGATGGACGGGGTATAAAGCATCCTGACATTACCAAGCCGAGCGCGGTGGTGTTTTTCAGGAGCGCCCTGAACAAGCTGCTGGCCAGCGGCCATGACTTGGACACCTTGGCACGGAACAAATACGATCTGCGCAATGTAGTGGCAGGTTTCATTTCCGATCTTCGATCCAATCGAGAAACCGACAACTACTCTGCCCTGTTTGTCGCTCACGCTGATCAGTTTGCCACCAGCGCAGAACTGTCCATGATCTTCGATGAGCAGAGTTACGCCTTCAACCAGCCCTATGCCGGGGCCACCAAGTTCAACAAGCATTTCACCCCGTTGATTGGCGACGTGAAAGCCGAAGGCGAGGAGTTCGAGTGCGCCGTCTATCTGGACCGGTTGGATACGGTGAAGTACTGGATTCGGAATATCGAGAACAAGAAAACCTCTTTCTGGCTCCAGCTACCACATGGAAAGTTCTATCCGGATTTTGTAGCGATGCTCGACGATGGGCGAATCTTGGTTGTCGAATACAAGGGCGCGCATCTTTTCGACTCGGTAGAAGCCAAGCGCCAGATTGGCGACGCATGGGCTTACGCCAGCGGTGGCCAATGCTTGTTCCGCATGCCGACTGACCGGGGATTCGATCTTATAGACAGGACAATCAGTTAGGTCCGCGTTAGAATCCCTTCCGCCGGGTTGCTGTCCCATTGCAGTCCCGGTGGATAACCTGCAGGGAGGATTTTGGCCACAGGACGTAATATCTTTATTTTAAAGGAGATTTTGGTAGCGGAGGAGGGACTTGAACCCCCGACACGCGGATTATGATTCCGCTGCTCTAACCAACTGAGCTACTCCGCCATGAGTGAGAGGCGATTTAAGCGAGGGGCTGTGGCGGGTCAAGAGGTAAAACACGGTCAAAGCCGGATTCTTTTCCACGCCGTTCAAACCGTCTCGGGCGCCGCCTTGGATTCGAAATACTTGGTTTCTGCGATCTGGCGGATGAATGCGGCGCATGTGTCCGGTGCCGTGATCAGGATCATATGACCTGCCCCGTCAATCCACTCGTTTGACAGGCCGAACTGGATCATTGGATCGCCGTGCGCGTGGGCTGCAAGTATAGCGTCCTGTGTGCCGTATAGAATGCCGCCGGGTACGGCTAACTCCTCATAGCGGGCGACCTGCGCCGCCATGCTGTCATCAATCCCCACAACGTCCTGCGATCCGGTGATGAAGGCCGACGGGCGCAGTCCAAGCGCACCGCCAGCACGATCCAGAAAGTCCGCAGGCGCAGGGTCGGGGGCGAAAACGACGCCTAGAGTGTGTGGTGCAGTTTTGGCGGCCACCGGTACAGCGATTGTGTTGCCGATCAGGCTGCGTAGCCATTCCGTGCGGATTTCCAGTGGTTTGAAAACCTGGGGTGTCGACGGCAAAACTTGCGTCAGAGGGGCCAGCAGAGCCAGGGCCTTGATCTTTTCTGGGTGGTCCAGCGCCATCGCCAACGACACCGCGCCGCCCAAGGAATGGCCTACAAGGACAGCGTCGGTGACGTCCTTGCTGTCCAGAAACTCTTGTATCATGCGCGCCTGTTCGGGCAGACGGCCCAGATCGGCACTGTCGCGGGTCGAATAGCCACAGCCGGGCCGGTCCACTGCGATGACGTGATAGTCATCGGCCAGCATGTCGACCAAGGCATAGGTGAAATGCTGCAACTGCCCGGCCAGCCCGTGGATCATGACAAGGGTCTGCTTCGACGGATCGCCCTTTTCCACATAATGGATGCTGCCGCCGTTCACGGGCGCGATGACTCCAAGCTGCGGAACTCGGATTTGGCCTTGGCGAGTCAGTTTGCGGGTCCACAGTTTCATGCCGACAAAAAATGCGACGATCAGCAGGGCGATGGTTAGAAGAGTGGTCACGTCAACGATCTCCGGCTGGGGGAGGGGCAGGGTGATATTGTTCCAGCCCGGATCGGGCCATGCGCTTTTCATACTCGGATACGGTGCCGGGCCAAAGCGTCGTGTTACGGCCTTGGGCATCCTGATACCACGAGGTGCAGCCGCCCGCTTGCCAGACGCTGCCTGAGTGGCGGTCCTGCATTTCCTGCGTAAAGGCTTCTTGTTTCGCGGCGTCAGGTGTGATGGCCTGTAAGCCGTTGCGCTGCATCTGATCCAGCACCCGGCCTATATGGCGGACCTGTGCTTCGATCATCAGCACGACCGAGTTATGGCCCAATCCGGTATGTGGCCCCAACAGAATAAAGAAGTTCGGAAAACCGGCGATGGCAGTGCCCAGATTGGCCTGCATCCCATCGGTCCACGCTTGGCGCAGGGTCAGGCCATCGGTTCCGGTGATGTCCAGACGCTCGACCACGTCCGTCACATGAAAGCCTGTGCCCCAGATCAATACATCGGCCTGGGTCTGGCTGCCATCTGCGGCGATGATCTGATCTCCCTCGATTGTCGCCACCCCGTGCGGGATTACTGTCACGTTGTCTCGCGCAAGGGCCGTGTACCAATCATTCGAACTGAGGATACGTTTGCATCCAATCCTGTAGCCAGGGGTCAGGCGTTCGCGTTGTTCGGGGTCAGTTATCGCTTTCTCCAGCCCGTTTCGCCACATCTTCATGGCAAAGTTGACCATCCGCTCTTCACCCCGAAACACACGGTGGCGATACTCAAAAATCCAGTAGATCAGTTTGCGGCGTATCCGGGGCAGGATGGGGATGCGCCCATAGAGTCTGCGAACCCACGGTGCAATTGGCCCGTCGGGGCGGGGCAGGACGTAGGGTGCGGTCCGTTGGAAGATGGTGATTTGGGCTGCCGTTTTCGCAATTTCAGGCACGAATTGAACGGCTGAGGCACCGGTGCCGACCACAGCGATGCGTTTACCCACAAGTTCAACGTCGTGATTCCATTCGGCAGAATGGAACTTGGGGCCGGGAAAGCTGTCAGCACCGGGTATGTCGGGCACATCCGGTAGATGCAGTGCCCCAATGGCCGAGACTAAAAAGCGCGCCGTCCAGTGCTGCCCGCCCTCGGTTTCCACCTGCCATTGGTCGCCGTCCCAGCGCGCGGATTTCAGTTGCTGGCGGAAATGGCACAGATCGTACAGGCCCTCATCCCGGCAGATCTTTTGCAGATACGCCTGAATCTCGGCCCCACCTGCATAGGCGCGGCTCCAGTCCGGGTTCAGGTGCGTGGCCATCGAATACAGATGCGAGGGAATATCGCATGCCACGCCGGGATAGGTGTTTTCGCGCCATGTACCGCCGATATCGCCCGCTTTTTCAAGGATGGCGATATCGCTGATTCCACGTTTGCGTGCCTCGATTGCCATGGTCAGCCCCGAGAACCCGGCACCAATGATCAGCATTTCCGCGCTGTGCGCCATGCACCTGCCCCTCCCAAAGCAACCGTGACGGTTTCATTTGACTATAGGGGACCAAAGACGTCTGAACAGCTTCCCGTGGGGTCACATAGAGTTTGGATAGCCTGGTGCGTATTCGCCCTGACGTGACACCAATCTTAGAATTCGAGACGATGCGCCCGACCATGCGCGACAAGGCGTGCATTAAGTGTCTCGGCCTCGGGCGCACCGGATTCTAGCGCGAAGACAAAGGCGTGGGTTAGGTAAAAACAAGCGGCATCAATGTCCTGTGCCGCCTCGCGCTCATCCGCAGCCATTGTGTAATAGTGGATCAGGGCAGCATGATCGTCCTGCTCATGGGCCTTTAACAGCAGGCGATCCAATTCGTCTTTTTCCATTGGACCTCCTGCCAAAAGGGGCCGGCCGAGAGGTTATTCCGCCCGTCCGTTTTCGATCTGCGTTGCGACCCAGTGATGGAAGTTATGGGTCGGCCCGTCCATTGCGGGTGAAAACCGTCCGCCATCGAACAGCACCCCGTGGCGACCCTTTTGCATACCTTCGACAACAAAGACATCTTCTTCGAAAATGGCCCGCCACTGTTGTGCGTTTGTGGTGCGAAGCCCGTCCAGATGCGGCGTGTCCTCAACGCTTTTGGCATAGTACAGCCGGATATGTTCGACGGTGTTTTCGTGGTCGACCGGCTCAAGCAAGATTGCAAAGGCATGGTCGCGCTGCACCCCCAACAGGACGTTCGGGTATAAGGCTACGTATTCCGCGCCTTCATCCCACTTGTCACTCAGGTCTTCGAAATCGGGAAAGGTGGTGCCGTCCTGATCCTTTAGCTGCCGGTAGACCAGCGTGCCCTGACCGGAGTAATGCCCGCGGACTTCGATGTTATAGTGATCTTCCAACCGGGAATAGCTGTTCAGGCCGGGATGCACCCAAGGCAGGTGATAGCTTTCACAGTAGTTCTCGACCGCCAGTTTCCAATTGGTTTTGACCTCCAGCTTGAACGAGGCCATCTCGCCGCCGTCATGCAGGGGTTGTTCGAATTCCTTCCACCGATCCAGCAGGGCACCATGGGCTTCCTGAAACTCCGGTGCGTTGCCGTCTACGTTCACAAAGATCACATCGCGCCAGACATACGACCGGACACGCACCAGCCCTAGATCCTTGTGATCGACGTTTTCGTGCTTGTTCTGACCGGGGCCGCCCACATGCGGGGTAGCGCGCAGCTCACCTTTCAGGCTGTAGCACCAACTGTGATAGGGGCAGCGGATCGCGCCTTCGATCTTGCGGGGCGTATCCACAAGGATCATGCCGCGGTGGCGGCAGGTGTTCTGGAAAACCCCGATCTCTCCGTCGCGATCACGGACGATCAGTAGTGGCATGCCCAGAAAGTCGACCGGTTTTGCATCGCCTACCTCGGGGACATCCAGACCAAACCCGATCCCGGACCAATTGGCAAAGAGGACCGAGCGCTTTTCTTCGGCAAAAACAACCGGGTCGATATAGTGTTCATTCGGCAGGCCATTTGCGATGGTCACATCGTTCAGAACGGATGACAGCGCGCTGTGCTTGTTCATCGGGCTCTCCTGTGGGTTGCTAGATGCGTTCTTTTCCGTATTGGAGGATGGTGTGGCCCTTTCTCAATATCAGAAAACCTCACCACTGGGTGATCTGATCTAAACTGAACCGTCCTGAACCTCTTGAATGATCCATGATTTTAAGGCGCGGGCGCTGTCCGAGAGGTCTTCGTCCGGGCGGCCAACAATGTAGAATTGGTTGGGCGCAGTCAGATAGTGCGGGCCAATGGCGACCAGCTTTCCCGATTGCAGCATCGGCTGGATCAGCCGTTGCCAACCCAGCGTCAGCCCAGCCCCCTTGCGCGCCAGTTGCAGGGCAACCGAATAGCTGTTCACCCTGGAGTCAATCGGGATCGTGCCCACATATCCCAGTTGTTTGAACCATTCCGGCCAGGTGGTCCAAGTGCGGTCTTCCGAGGCCATGTGGATCAAGCGTTCGGCTGCCAGCGCGTCGAGGTCAGCACCAGCCAATCGTTCCGCGACCTCGGGGCTGGCGACGGGGATCAGGTGATCGCGGAACAGGGGCGTATGCGTCAAGTTCGGGTCGGGGTCGCGCCCGTAGCGAATAAAGAAGTCCACATCCGGTCGGTCCCGAAAAGGGCGATCCTGCGACAGCTGGTCCACGTTGACGTCCGGCATTTCGCGCCAAAATCGGATCACGGCGGGCGACAACCACAACGCCGCCACTGCCGTGGTCGATCCGACCGTGACCTTGCCGCCAGATTTGCGGTCACGGATCGTTGCCAGAACTTTCGAGATACGCCCGAATGACGACGACAGCGCCTCGTAAAGCGCGTTGCCGTCTTCGGTCAGATCGACGCCGCGATGCTTGCGCTGGAACAGCGTGGTTTCCAGATCGCCCTCCAACGCCTTGATCTGGTGACTGACCGCGCCCGGCGTGACCGACAGTTCCTCGGCTGCGTTCTTAAAGCTCAGATGCCGCGCGGCGGCCTCGAAGGCGGACAAGGTGGTCAGGGGCGGCAGGTTATAGTGGCGTCTGGACATGATGATTTGGGAAGCATTGCCTGATTTCAGATGAACTCTCTTCATCCGAGTATTGGGCTTTTTATCGATGAAGGCCAGAACCACGTGCTTAGCAAAATTGTGTGTCGGTCAATTTGCTGGATGGGCGCGGTGAAATGTGGCCGTAAGCGGCGGGGGGAGCTGCTCTGCCCATAGGCGAGCCCGGTTGGTCAGGCGCTCACCCCCTGGTCCCGCTCGTACCCCCTCGTTAAATTCAAACTCGTAAACTGATCAGCAGGATTAGGTATTCATAGATGCGGAAATGGGCATAACTATTACAAGATCGTGTCAGTTCTATGTATCTTTCGGTCGAAACCGCGCAATTTGCCCCAATCTTAATGTGCATGTTTTCAACATACCTGCTGGAAATTACATCCTTTCCGCCAGTTATGTTTGTGTTAAATAGCTGGTCGTGACATTTTTATTTCGCCAACACAGGGATGTTTTCTGCAAAAAATGGCGTTAAATCGCATTCGGATTTCCTTTAGAATTTCCATGTCCTCATTAGACTTTAATGCTGGAGGACATCTATGAATTTGGAATCCCACGAAGCCGCAACTGAGATTGCGCCGCGTGTCATCTCGATCGCAAAGCGCGAGCGCGAGATATTCCGGGCATCCAAAGCTGCCGAGGCCGCGTTTGAACAGGTCGCCTGCGCAGCCAAAGATGGCGCCGCAGTACATGGTGAGTTGCAGGACCGTGTCTTTTCCATTTTTCGCTGGTATTTCCTGTCAGCCTTTTGCACCCGTATGCTGACGGGCGCTGCGCATCGGCTTGAGCATCAGACCTTGCAGGTTTCGATGGATATTTTCAGTGCCGTCAAAATGGTGCTGACCGATAGTGAGATTGAGCGGTCGATGGCTTTGGTCAGCGTCGAGCATACGTCGCCGACGATAGTTCGGGCGAATGACATTGGCAGTCGGGGGCATACTGTCGGATGGGTTGCCGCAGGGCTGCATGAAAAGGGGCGGGAATTCCCTGGCGAGATTCAGAATGCGCTGGTCGGTGCGCTGGCGGCGTCGACCCGGATCAACTGACCGCTGCGCAGTTACCCCAACGTCAGCGACTGACTACACAGTTTACACACATGCGAATCCTTGCGTACGATCCGATAGAATTTTTCCGATTGTTTTAACGCAAGGGTTTGATGCCATGTCAGAAACACTGGACCTGCATAAGTTCGAAAACCTAAGTCCTTTTCAAATCAAAGATGAACTGATCAAGCTGGCGCAGAAAGAGTCACGCCAGATGGCGCTGCCTTATCTGAACGCAGGGCGTGGCAATCCAAACTGGATCGCCTCCAAAGCGCGCGAGGCGTTTTTCCTGCTGGGTCAGTTCGCCATGACCGAAGCACAGCGCCATCGCAACGAAGCGCTGGTCGGTCTGGCAGGGATGCCGCAGGGGCCGGGTTGCTATGATCGGCTCAACGCCTATTGCGCGGACTCGATCGCGAAGAACGGCCCTCCGGGCGCAGATACTCTGGCTGCTGTGGTGGATTTCGCGATTAAGAAATTCGGTTTTACCCCAGACGATTTCGTGCTGGAACTGACCGATGGCATCGTCGGTGATCATTATCCAATGCCGGACCGGTGCATGGCGCATAACGAAGCCATCGTCCATGAATACGTGATGTGGGCGATGTGCGCGGGGCACCGGCCCGATGCCAAGTTTGACATTTACGCGGTCGAAGGCGGCACTGCCGCGATGTGCTATATTTTCAAGGCGCTCAAAAACCAACGGTTGCTGAATGCGGGCGATACCATTGCGCTGGGCACGCCAATTTTCACGCCCTATCTGGAAATGCCGGTGCTTGAAGATTACGGGCTGAATGTGGTGGACGTGTCCTCGAAAGAAGAGGACCATTTCCAGCTGACCGATGACGATCTTGAGCAATTGTCCGACCCAAAAGTAAAAGCGTTGTTCCTGGTCAACCCGGGCAACCCGTCCTCGGTCGCCATCAGCCTCGAGGTCATGGCCCGACTGGTCGAATTCGTCAAAACCCGGCGGCCTGACCTGATCATCCTGACTGATGACGTCTATGGCACCTTCGTTCCAAACTTTCAGTCCGTTATGGGTCATCTGCCCGAGAACACCATCGGGGTTTATTCTTACTCTAAATATTTTGGCTGCACGGGGTGGCGTCTGGGGGCCATTCTGGTGGCCGAAAACAACATCTTCGACAAGATGATTGCCGAGGCTCCGGAGGAAACCAAGACCGTCGTCAATGCGCGATACGAGACGCTGACCCCCGATCCGTCGTCGTTCAAGTTCATCGACCGGATCGTCGCCGACAGCCGCGATGTTGCACTGAACCACACGGCAGGCCTGTCCCTGCCGCAGCAGGTGATGATGACGCTGTTTTCGCTGGTCGAGTTGATGGACGAAGATAAGGGATATCAGAAGTTCTGCTGGGGTATCCTGAAACACCGTTTCGATGAACTGGTCGAGGGGATGGGTATCGACGTGCCCGACAACCCATTGTTCGACAAATATTACGGCATCATTGATTTCGAATTCTGGCTGCGAAAATATGTTGGCGAAGAGGTGGTGGTGTGGATCAAGGAAAACGTCCACCCGCTGGATATCTCGTTCAAGCTGGCGCAGGACCACGGGATCGTTCTGTTGAACGGATCGGGCTTTGATGCACCGAACTGGTCGGCACGTGTTTCTTTCGCCAATCTGGACGATAGCGCCTATCGCCAGATTGGGCGTGCCGTGCGGGCGGTGGCTGTGGGCTATGTACAGGCCTATCGGGCCTCGAAAGGATTGCCGCTACACGGCTGAGGCAGAGCCGCAGTGAAGGGGAGCTTATCATGGAATTGATCGGGTTGATCCTGGGCCCTCATCCTGCGCTGGCCTTGTTCTGCAGCCTTGCCCTTGGCTATGCGTTAGGCAAGATCACCATCGGCTCGTTTACCGTTGGATCGGTGGCGGGCTGTCTTCTGGCAGGTGTTCTGGTCGGCCAGACCGGAGTGATCGTTTCAGATGACCTGAAACAGGCGTTTTTTTTACTGTTTCTGTTCTCCATTGGATACCGAACCGGGCCACAATTTTTCCGGTCTTTGAACTTTGGTGCGTTGCCGCAGATTGCCATCACAGTGTTGCTTTGTGTTGTGGCGCTGTTGGTCGCGGTGCTGTTGGCTCCGCTTATGGGGCTGTCCGTTGGAATTGCTGCGGGGCTTTTAGCGGGTGGTGTCACGGAAAGCGCGACCTTGGGTGTTGCCATTGACGCCTTTGCCAAAGCTGGCGCCGACGAGGCCGCGCAATCCATTTTCGACGGTGAGATTGCCACCGGTTTTGCCGTGGCTTACTTCGTCGGAGTCATTGCGACCATCTTTTTCCACACGCAACTGGCGCCCAGGCTCTATGGCAGGTCGCTGAAAGAGGCCTGCGCAGAATACGAGGCCGGGTTGAACAGCAACGACGCTCCGATGGTGTCCGAACACCGCGATTTCGAAGCACGCGCTTATCGTATCTCCCCTGAATTCGTCGGCCACAGGATTTCCGAGCTTGAGGCCCGCGTGCCCGAACATGTCCGCGCGTTTTTCGATCGTGTCCGCAGGGGCAATAAGATCCTGCCCACCACGCGCGATATGGTGCTGCAAGAGGGTGACATTGCCGCCATCGCCGGCGTGCGATCCTATCTGATCGAACACACCGCCTTACTGGGGGAAGAGGTTGAAGACCCCGAGCTTCTGGACTTGCCGGTTCAAACCAACGACATCGTCGTAACCAACAGCGAGGTGGTCAACAAGACCCTGACTGAACTGTCCGCCCGTCCCGAAGCGCGCACCATCTACCTGCGCGGCATCATGCGCAGCGGCGAGCGTTTGCCAATCTTTCGCGGCGTGACCCTGCACAAGGGTGACGTGCTGACCGTCTCGGGCACTCGCAGTCATATCGAGGATGCCGCTGCACGCCTTGGTTATCTGGACCGCGAAACCAGCAAGACCGATATGGTTTTTGTGGCGTTTTTCATCCTGATGGGCGGGTTGATCGGTATCCCCGCGTTGAAGTACGGCGCGATAGAACTGGGGCTTGGGACGTCGGTCGGCGTGCTGCTTGGCGGTCTGGTGGCGGGGTGGTTGCGCTCGGTCCATCGCACATTCGGCTTTGTGCCCGAGGCAACGCTGTGGATTTTCGACTCGCTTGGTTTGTGCGTGTTTGTGGCCTGCGTGGGCATCACCTCGGGGCCGAGCTTTGTGACCGGGGTGATCGAAAGCGGGCCATCTTTGATCTTCGGGTCGGTGGCCATCGTGTTGTTGGCCCATGGGTCGGCGGTCATTGTTGGGTGCAAGGTCTTTGGAATAAACGAGGGCGTTCTGGCGGGCACCTGCTGCGGGGCAGGGACCTCGGCCCCCGGTCTGGCTGCCGTGCAGGAAGCGGCGCAGAGCCAGGTTCCAACCCTGGGCTATGGTCTTGGCTATGCCGTGGGCAACGTCTTGCTGGCCCTGTGGGGCTCGGTCATCGTTATTGTATTGATGTAGCTTACGGCACGAATGCCACAACCAACGGACCCCAGAGTGTCAGGAATATGTTCGCCACCGCATAAGTCATCGTAAACGCGGGCGTCGGGGTTGCATTCCCGGCTTTTTCCAGAAGCGTTGCAAAACCCGGATTACCCGACCGCGACCCTGTCACCACTGCACAAGCCTCGACCGGGTTTTTGATACGCAAGACGAAATAATTGATCGGGAACTGCACGATCATCGGCATCAGCGTGACCACGACGCCCAACAACAGCAAGGTGATCCCGTATTGCTGAATGGCTTCAAGCGCAGGCTTACCCGCGTTCAGCCCGACAACCCCGACGAATACGGCCAGGCCAAAGCTTTGTAGGAAATTCGCAGCCCCGCGATTGATCCCACCGATCTTGGGCCGCCGGATGCGCAGGTATCCGATGATCAGCCCGGTTACCAAGCAACCAAGACCGGACCCAAGCGCCACTTTCGTACCGGCAATGACAAAACTGATCTCACCGATCAGATATCCAACAGCCACGCCGATCCCCAGTGCAATGAAGTTGGTGACCGAGGCTGCGGGCGGCACATAGCCCGCCATTTTAGCAACCCGGTTCAGATCATCCTTGTGACCGACAATGCTGACTTCATCACCCGCGTGGATTTCGGTGTTGTGCAGCACTGGCACTTCATGGCCCATGCGGATGATTTTTGAGATGTGGACGCCCCGCCGCTGATCCGCCGTCAACGCCTCGCGCAATTCCACTAGCGTCTTGCCGGTCAGTTTGCGGTTGGTGACCACGACATTGCGGCGCTCTTCCACAACGGTCAGTTCGGGCGGGTATTCTCCGATTTCACCGCTAGCTGTACCTTCGAATTGTGTCAGCGTTCCGACCAGGCCAGAAACCACGATCACGTCCCCTGCGCTGATCAAAGTATCCGGCGTCGGATCCACCGGGACGCCGTCCTGCAGCAGCTTTTCGACGACCAGATCACCGTCATAGCTGCCCTCGATGGATTTGACCGATTGGCCTGCAATCGCGGCGTCTGCATTCACCTGATAGGCGCGGGCATCAAAACGGTTCATCGGAAGGAACTCACCTTCCTCCAGCTTGCGACCGCCACCGCTGAGCTTCTGAGCCAGCTTGATTGCCTCTTGGCGCAGGTCGACACGCATGATGATCGGGATAACGCTGACCGCTAGGATCGGACCGATTGAGCCAAAGATATAAGTGACCGAATACCCCACCGCGATATTGGTTTTCAGCTTTTCTGCCTCATCCGCTGCCAGCCCCAGCAAGTCGATGGCATTGCCGGCGGTGCCGATGATCGCTGACTGCGTCAACCCTCCGGCGGCCAACCCGGCGGCCAGCCCTTTGTCCAACCCCGCCAATCGAGCCACGACGATGACGAAGAACAACCCCCATAGCGTCATCATGAACGCGGCCAGCAGCTTGGTCAGGGCGGTTCGGTTCAGAGCCGCAAAAAACTGCGGGCCGCCATTGTAGCCGACCATGAAAATGAACAGCGAGAAAAAGACGTTCTGAACATCCGTACTCAGGTTGATACCGCCGATCTGACCCACGAAAACGGCCACCAGCAAGGTTCCGGCGATGCCACCCAGTTCGAACTTGCCGACCCGGAACTTGCCGACGCCGTATCCCAGGCCAAGACAGAGAAAAAGCGCCATGATCGGAAAGGCGCGGAGCTGTTCAGTGATCAATTCCATCTTAAATTCTCCAGGGTTCAAGTCTGGCTTTAACGGCGCCACGAATGGTGCTTCAGAACGCTGATAATGCTTGGAAATTTAGATTATCTGTGTTGCGTCGCGCTCAGGTAAGCATCGGTTTTGTGATCTGTCAAATTGCCCAGTGAAATTCACCGCCTGCAATGGAATCGACCGAGACGCGGCAAATTGGGGTTCGAAGCGCTATAGCACCCAACAAAAGAAAGGAACGCCGAGCCTGTACTGCGCGAAATACGCATGCAGTTTCATTTTGTGCCACAACAATGTGTCACGCCGCTCTAACGCATACAGTCTTGTTGTTTTGTTGGCTCGACCCTCAAAGGTTTTCCTCTTTCGCCCGAAAAAGCACAATGAAATCAAAGCGTGGTAAGTCGATTGCTGCCCCCAACATTCCTTTTTTGCAGCAATGTTTTTCCTTCCAATGGCAAAGAAAAAGCCAGCGATACGCTGGCTTGCAAGAACATTTATGATCTCAGAGTAGATCGCGTCGGCGAAATACTATGCGGTTTCTTCCGTTTACTGCCCAACTGCCCCGCCACAGGACTGCCTTGGGCGAACCGGATTTCCGCTTCGCCGTCGGTTGGGACGTTCGCGCATCCTAGCCGTGTGTGCGCAATTTGCCGGGGTCGTAGACCGGGCAGGCGGTAATGTGGGCCGTAGATTCTGCGAAGGGCTCTCACTGGCAATTCGGACTTGGTGCAGCGAAGGTCCGTAGCGAGCACAAAGTGTCAAACATCGCATGGTACTGCAATGAACGCCTGCGACAGCAACTGAGATATACACTTTAGTGGTCAGGGGCTGCTCCTGATGTTCCTCGAATTGTCAGAGTCGCAGAATACTCGAAATGACGGACTGGCAGATCGGGTGTTCGCATTCGATCCAGAAGGATCTCGGCCAACCGCTTGCCTAACTTCTTCGGGTCGATCGCCATGGTCGTGAGGCCGGGCGTCGAGACGGCCGCATCCTCGATGTCATCGAAGCCTACTACTGAAAAGTCATGCCCTGGTTTCAATCCGGACTGGATCAAGCCGAAGCAAGCGCCAAGCGCCACAACGTCTCCGTTACAAACAATACTCGTCACCTCGGGGTGTTGGCGACGGAGTGCGGCAATAGCGTCAACGCCAGCACTCTTATTCTCATCGCATGGCCAGACAATTGGCTGCACGTTATCCATCTGCTTTAAAGTGCCAAGGTAACCGGCAATGCGTTCTTCACGCACGGACGATTGCTCGGTGCCGCCAAAATAAGCGATGTGCTTGTGCCCTAAGTCTATCAAGTGCTGCGTGGCTTGTGCGAGGGCTTCGGTATTTAGAATGCCGACATGGTCGAAAGACTGCGACACCTTTCGCATGAATGTCACAGCGGGAACACCGTGAGCATTCAGAAGCTCTATAGATACTTCGCTTGTGTCGAGCGCCGGAACCCAGATCAAACCACGTCGGCCAAATCTGATGCAGGCTTCCAGAAGGCGGTCTTGACGTTGAAGATCGCCTTGCGCATCGAGGATCGACACCATGAACCCTTCGGTTTCGAGCAAGTCGACGGCGCCACTCACGACCTCTGCGTTAAACGGGTTTGCCAATTTGTTTAGGATAAACCCGATCTCGCGATTGTCCCCTGATCTCATTGTAGCCGCCGCTTGATTTGGGACGTAGCGCAGACGCTTGGCTGCGCTCAGGACTTTCTGACGTGTCTTCTCTGAAATTCGACCGGTGTCACGCATAACTTGGCTAACGGTTGGAACCGATACGCCCGCTTCTTTGGCAACGCTGGATAGGGTGGGTTTTTTCTTCATGGGTCACAGTTTAGATATATCGTTTGCCTAAAGTCGCAATTGGTTTTGAAATTGGCAAGCAAATTATGGCGAAAGCTTGGCGGCAACAGGCTTGACTCGAGATACAACGATATATCATATTAACTGCATTCGCCCGCAGACTGACCCAAAGGTGTCGGCGAGGGAGAGAGGTTGTCGGGTTTCGGTCAGCCTCAGACATAGGGAGGAAATCATGTCGATTCATCTGAAACTGTCGGGTGCCGTGTCCGGTGTTGCGATGCTTGTTGGCGCAGCTGCCGTGCAAGCTGAAACTCTGTTCTGGTCGACCCAGGCCCGGCCCGCCGAAGAAGCGCAGGCTATGCGGAGTGAGGTTCTTGGTGGCTTCGAGAGCGGGGTTGACTACCAACCGAACGAAGATGGCCCCTGGCTCACTCGCTTGCAAGCCGAGCTGCAAGCCGACTCAGGCAGCATTGACTTGCTGGGTTCCTTGCATGGCAACTTCTCGGCGATGAACCCTGATGACCTGATGGACCTTAGCGATCTTGGCGTCATGTCGGCGTCGGGCACTTTCAATGATCTGGCTAAGCTGGGAACCGACAGTCTGCAATATATGCCGTGGATGCAAGCGAGCTATATCATGGCCGCCAATACGGAAGCGCTGCAATACCTGCCTGAAGGTGCGGACATCAATGCACTGACCTATGACCAGTTGATCGCGTGGGCGGCGAACGTTGAAGAAGCGACGGGTCAGAAGAAGTTCGGCTTTCCAGCGGGACCCAAGGGTCTGAAACACCGCTTTTTCCAAGGTTATCTTTACCCGTCCTACACCAACGGTGTTGTGCGGACCTTTGCTTCGCCCGAGGCTGTGACGGCATGGGAAAAGTTCAAAGAACTTTGGAGCCATACGAACCCCGCATCAACCAACTTCTCATTCATGCAGGAGCAGCTGTTGAACGGCGATGCCTGGATTGTCTTTGATCATACTTCGCGCCTTGCGCAGGCTTTCAATGAGCGTCCCGACGATTTCGTCGCCTTCCCGGCGCCTGCTGGACCGACTGGTCGTGGCTTCATGCCTGTTTTGGCAGGTGTTGCCATCCCACGCACCGCGCCGGATGCCGAAGGTGCCAAAGCTTTGGTGACTTATCTGATGCAGCCCGAGACACAGATCGCAACCCTTAAAGCCACTAACTTCTTCCCTGTGGTTGATGTTGAGCTACCAGACGATCTACCGCCTTCGGTCAAAGCTGCCGGCGAAGCGGTTGCCAAGATGAGCAGCTCGGCAGACGCTAATCCCGGCCTACTGCCTGCAGGTCTGGGTAGCATGGGCGGCGACTTCAACCGTGTATACGTGGATGCGTTCGAACGCATTGTTCTGGCTGGTCAACCCATTGAGCAGGTTCTGGAAGATCAAAAGAAACAGCTGGAAAAGATCATGAACGAAACCGGCGCGCCTTGCTGGGCACCAGATGCACCTTCGGAAGGTGCCTGCCCGGTCGAATAAGACCTTCCATGACTGCCGGGCCGCGGAAGCTGTGGCCCGGCTCCCCAGCAAATTCCCAACTTAAAGGAGCGGTCCGATGGAAGCGCGGCTATTGCCTTACTTTCTGATCCTCCCGGTGACCCTGTTTCTCTGCCTGTTTTTCCTATACCCGTTTGCGCTAGTGGCGCAGCAGGCGTTTGGAACTGAGAACGGATTCTCACTGGACAACTTTCGCGAGGTTGTGAGCTACTGGAAGTTCCCGATTTCGATGAAGAACACTTTTCTTCTGGCCGCAGCCGTGGTGCCAATTCAGCTGGCGCTGTCACTTCTAATGGCTACGATGGTCACGAAGATGCAAAAGGGCCGTGATCTGGTTCTGTATATTTGGACCATTCCCTTGGGGATTTCTGACCTTGCTGCAGGTATCATCTGGTTGGCGATCTTCGAGCAGTCGGGCTTTCTGAACTCGATGATGGTCGGGCTTGGTGTCACTGACCAACCTGTAAGTTTGCTGAGTTATCAAACACCCTGGGTTGTGTTCCTGGCGATTATGCTTGCCGAGATTTGGCGCGCGACCGCGATTATGCTTGTGATCCTTGTGGCGGGCATCGGTCTGATCCCCAAGGAATACTACGAGGCTGCGGATGTGTTTGGCGCCTCGCGCTGGAAACAGTTCACCCGGATCACTTTGCCGCTTCTGCGCCCATCGCTGCAAACTGCCCTGGTCCTGCGTGTCATTCTGGCCTTTGAAGTCTTTGCTGTGGTCGCAGCCCTTGGGGGAACGATATTCCCGGTGCTTATGGGCGAAATCTACGCCTATCAGTTTGACTTGCAGAATGGCGGAGCAGCGGCAGCGCTGGCGATCATCGTTCTGATCATCTCGATCGTCTTCACTCTGATCATCATGCGCGCTCTGCGCGTCCCGAAAGGAGCCACGATATGACGGCAGTTGCAGACGTTGTGGCCCCTGACGCCCGCAAAGCGGGAAGGGGGCTCTATCGGGCTGGGGTTATCCTGCTGTGCGCTTGGGTGATTATTCCGCTCTACCTACTGTTCGTGAACACGATGTCTTCACCGGATACGGTGAACAGTTTTCCCAAGAGTTTCATTCCGGAGTTCAATATGGGATCCTTGGAGTTCTTTATGGGGTTCCAGGGGATGCTGAGGGCGCTTTGGAACTCGGTTGTGGTGGCTTTGATGACGATGGTGATGTCCATCGCCATAGGCGCCCCCGCGGGCTACGCGCTATCGCGGTTCGACTTCCGAGGGAAAGAACTGTTCCGACTGCTGATCCTGCTGACACGGGCCTTCCCGCTTCCGCTTTTGGCACTACCCTTGGCAGTTCTCTTCATCCGTACGGGCTTGGATGATACGGCTTTTGGTCTGGCGCTGGTTCATACAACGTTGGCGATCCCCTTCGCGGTGCTCATCACCTTTTCGCTCTTCTCGGGTATCCCGCTGGAGCTAGAAGAAGCGGCTTGGACATTGGGCTGCACACGGCTGACCGCATTCACCAAGGTGATCCTGCCTCTGGTGCTACCAGGGATCACAGCCTCGGCGATTTTCGCCTTTGTGATCTCGTGGAACGAAGTGTTCGCGGCCGCCGTTCTGACCATCGAGAACCGGACGCTTCCCGCGTTCCTGTTGCAGACCCTGGGCGAGGCCCCTTTGCACCTGAAATTTGCAGGCGGCTTTATCCTCGTGGTGCCTGCTCTGATCTTCATCTTCGCGGTGCGCAAATATCTCTTTGCGATGTGGGGCATCGCCAACCGCTGAGCGGTGGCTGAAAGGAAACTGTTATGGCTGAAATACAGATCAAGAACGTCGCCAAGAACTTTGGATCTTACCAGGCTCTTCACGACATCAACCTGACCATCGCAGACCAGGAATTTATGGTCCTTTTGGGCGCCTCGGGCTGTGGTAAATCTACGCTTTTACGCATTATCGCAGGGTTGGAAACGGCTACGACCGGCGAAATCTGGATCGGTGGCCGCCGGGTAGATCACCTGTCGCCCAAAGATCGCGGCATCTCGATGGTGTTCCAGAACTATGCGGTGTTCCCACACCTGACTGTGTTCGAGAACATTGGCTTTGGTCTTCGGATGCAAAAGCTGCCCGAGGATGAAGTCAAACGCCGGGTCGAGAGAACTGCTGGGCTGATGCATATCGAACAGCTTCTAAAGCGCTATTCGGGAGAATTGTCCGGCGGCCAACGTCAACGGGTCGCTGTTGCCCGTGCGTTGGCAATGGAGCCGGACGTGATCCTGATGGATGAGCCGCTGTCGAACCTTGACGCGCTCCTACGCATGGAGATGCGTGCCGAGTTGAAAGGCGTTCTGGCCGAAAGCAAAACCACCGCCATCTATGTGACACACGATCAGGTCGAAGCTATGTCCATGGCTGACCGGATCAGCGTTATGCATCAGGGCAAAATTGTTCAGGCAGCCTCACCCATCGAAGTGTACAGGGATCCAGCGGCCGAGTTTGTGGCCAGTTTCATCGGCAACCCTCCGATGAATTTCCTCCCCGCTGAAGCTGCGGGCTCTGGTCGCTGGACAGTGGCGGGACAGAGCTTTGACGGGCCGGCAAATGGAAAAGATCTTAAATGGGCCATCCGTCCAGAAGATCTGCGCATTGCGGATCAGGGTTTTGGAGCGCGAGCCAAAGTAGTGGAGCCTCTGGGCGCACATTTGCTCGTGACTTGTGAAGTGGACGGACACCAGTTCCGCGCCGTCCTGGACAGTGAGCTCAGCGTGAAACCTGGTGACGTACTTACGCTGGCGCCGCAAGAAGGCCGGGGTCGCTGGTTTGACACCGAAACCACTTTGGCTGTCGCGTAAAGGAGAAGATATATGAGCCAAGCGCTGATTGATCAGGCTCGTGAAGTAATGGAAGGAAATGACCGGGGTAGCTATACAGTTCCCACCCATGGCCTCTATCCCTTTCAGTGGAATTGGGACAGCGCATTGTCCGCGCTTGGCTTCTCGCATTTTGACATGAATCGGGCATGGGTCGAGGTCGAGACTCTTATGGCTCATCAATGGGACGATGGTATGGTGCCCCATATCATCTTTCATGAACCCGATGACGGATATTTCCCAGGCCCTGAAGTCTGGAAAACCGGTCAAGTTATACCCACGACTGGCATCACCCAGCCAGCGGTCGCGGGCTTTGCTGTGCGGAAGCTCTACGATCGGTCCAACGACAAGGCTGTTGCGCGCGAACGGTTGGCTGAGCTCCTACCAAAGGTTCATGCGTGGCACCAATGGTTCTATCGCGACCGCGATCCCGACGGTACGGGGTTGGTCGCAATCATTCACCCTTGGGAGTCTGGCCGAGACAACTCGGTGGATTGGGATGAAGCGCTGGAAGCCATGCCGATCGAGGGCGTCGCGCCATTTACGCGGCGCGATACGACACACGCCAACCCTGATCACCGCCCGTCGGACGAGCAATACAAGTGTTACATCTGGCTGCTTGAACATTTCCGAGGGCTTGGTTGGGACAATGCGAAGCTCCACGATGCCTCACCCTTCCGGCTGGTTGATCCGGGCTTCAACGGAATCCTGATACGGTCCTGCGACGATGTAGCGGATTTGGCCGAAGTCCTGGGCGATACCTCAATGGCTTTGGAGGCGCGAACAATGGCCGTGAAGGGTCGTGCGGCATTGGAAAGCCTTTGGAATAGGACACTTGGACAATACACGTGTTACAACCGCGCTGCTGGTCATCTGCAGAGCACGCCCACGGTAGCAGGGCTACTCGCAGCAATTGCCGATGTCCCTCATGGCCGCGCTGAGGAGTTGGTACGCAGGATCGCCTTGTTGGGCCAACGATGCGGCTATCTGGTGCCCAGTCACGACCCGGCAGATGGCGCTTTTGACAGCCTGCGCTACTGGCGCGGGCCGACATGGTTAATCGTAAATTATTTGATTGCTGAAGGTCTAGGTCGGTCCGGGCAGGGGGAAATGGCACAACGCATCCTCGCCGACAGCCTAAAGCTTATTCAGAAAAGCGGCTTTGCAGAATATTATGACCCGATGAGTGGTGAACCTTGTGGCGGCGGTAGCTTTACGTGGACCGCAGCCATGGTAATCGAAATCCTCAAAACCAAAAGAGTGCCGGCATGAAGCGTTCGCGCATCAATGAAATCATGGCCCAAGCAGATGAGATGATCCGCACTCACGGGTTCACGTTGCCGCCCTTTGCCTTTTGGACACCCAAGGAGTTTAAGGCCCGTGAAAGTGATGCCCGTCACGTGATTGACGCAAGGTGCGGTTGGGACATCACCGATTATGGTAACGGGGATTTTGACAAGATGGGCCTGTTCCTCTTTACCCTGCGCAACGGGTTACAGAGTGATTTGGCCATGGGCGGCGGCATGTGCTACGCCGAGAAGCTGTTGATTTCAAGGCAGGACCAGCTGCCCCCCATGCACACGCATGTTCTGAAAGCTGAGGATATCATCAACCGCGGTGGCGCAACTCTGATTGTTGAGCTTTTCGGCTCAGGCAACACGGGTGGTTTTGCAGAGGATCGCGGCGGTGTGGTCTGGCTGGATGGCATCCGACATCATTATCAACCGGGCGAGAAGCTGCGCCTGGCACCGGGTGAAAGCGTTACCCTGCGTCCTGGTGATTGCACGCGTTCTGGGGCGAAGGCGGGGACCTTCGCTGCTAGTGCAGCACTAGGCCATAGTGACGGCGGTAATGCACTGGAACCGGACTTTAGATCAAAGATGCAGTGTTTTGGAGCCTTGGACAGCAGCTATGTGGACAAAGCAGACATTACGCGGAATCGCGTTTTGGCCCGCTACTCGGACAGCTTTCTGACTTGGGCTTGTTCAAATTTTCTCAAGATCACCCAATACCCAGCCGCTCTCAATCCAGCCTTCAGCAGGTCCGTACAGTCGAAACAGTAAGAAGTACGGTTCCGTCGTCGGTATCCAATTGCTCTCCTGTCCTTCGGGTGCATCGGGAGCAAAGTAGATGTCATACGACCCATCATCGTTGACCTGCATTGATTCTACATCCCGCGACGACAGGCCGACTGGGTTCACATTGCGGATGAAGCTCTTGGTCTCCATCGAGTAGACAATCACGGACCAGAAATCCTCGGCGGGCGTATCTGCAGGGATGTTCAGTTTGTATGTCTGAGTATGGTCGTACATGTCTCCCGCGCTGTCGCGCAGACCAGTGAGATAGAAGGTGCCACCGCCCAGATTCTTGGGCAGATAGGTAATCCAAAAGTAACTTCCACCAGCCCGATCATCGACCAACACTTCGGTATCGGTCTCGTATGGGAAGCCAAGCTCGGCTTGCCCCTCGGCAAAGTCCCAGATCAGCCATTGCGACTTCAAGTCACCGCTTTCGTCGACCCAAAGCGGAACGGTCGCTAAACCGGGCTCAACGAAGTATCGCTGCATGGCGGCATAGGCCAATAGAAGCCCCTCGTTCATAGCATCGATTTGGCGTTCCGTCGGTTCGAAGGGTTTGCCTTTTTCGATCCCAAGATCCTTCAGGAAATTGACCATGATCTTGTCTTGCGGACGGATCGGGTTGTTTTGAATGTAGTCGTTCAGGTCCTGAAAGTAGGTATGATTGTAGTAGGGCAGCGAGTCATACGGAACCTCAGAGGCTTCGTGGTAGGTGTTCGGCGGCGGGTTATCCGCTTCCGATAAGTAATAGACCTTGATCGTCTGCGCATAGTCCGCTGCGTCGGCATCCGTCGCTCCGTTGTATAGCCTCGGGCGGAAAGAGAAGCCGTACTCGTAGGTATCAGTTTCGAAGGGCATATAGCCCGCATCCGTCAATTCCTGGACCGACATCTCTCCTTCGTAGCCGGGCGGGAGCATCAGGTACTTGCCCCCTTCTCCCTTGTCATGGCCGTCCGGCCCAACATCGACAATTGGCACGTCCCAGGCGTTCACAATCGTTCCGAAGTAGCTGACGTTGTCTGTTGCCGCCGGCACCTCGATCACAAGTGGACCGGGTTCAGATGTCATCGACGACCATGCATAGGCGGTCACGTCGTTCGCTGTCAAAAAGCCATGCTTAGAGTCGAAGGGTTTGTTCAGGTAAACGACATCGTTGTAGTCGCCACCGAGGTCACGCCGAATGCCTTTCAGGAAGTCCACCATACCAGCCGCAGGCATTCCCCAGATTGCGGCCTGCGTCGCGCGTTGAACCATGATCGTGTATTCAATGTCCTCGATCTCGGCGGATCGCGCCAGAATATCGCCTGTGTCGTTGAAAGACTGCGAAAAGGCTTGTTGACCAGACAGTAGGATTGCGGAAGCTACCGTCAAACAGGGCAGTACAGTTTTCATATTGACACCTCGGCGTTTAATTAAAACCCCTGCAGTCTATGCGCGAATTACTCGGAAGTGCAGTGGCAAACGTCGCCCAAAAAACGTAAAGATTTCTTGCGTCGGCTTCGGGCTCAGACCGGTCATCTGACGGTATCAGTAGGTCATTGAGTCGGTTCAATCGGCATCAAGGTCAGCAACGCGGACTTTGCCGACATTGATGTTTTGCTATGTCGCTGACGCAGCATTTCCTCGCACTCGCGGCAGCACCTTTTCGGTGGCGCAGCGAAATTTCACTGAACCGGACCTTCACTGGTGACAATTCTGGTAAATTCAAACCGCCCTTTCGCCGCAAGCGGGATCGACCATCGTGGAGCGGGACAAAGCGCCCTTTGCAATTTCAGCCCAAAAGGTCTGCTTTAACAATCCTGCGATCAGGTCATGGAGGATTATTCCACGATCAAACCGCTTCGCGGGGTCGAATGGCGCAACAAATACGGATGTCAGGCAACGCCCCACCACCGTAGGGTTTGTTCGCAGTGATACCGGATAGCTTGCACAGCGGCTTCAACGTCACGGCTTTCCAGGGCGTCAATGATCGAAAGATGCTCTTTCATCGCAGAGACGATCCGGTCCTGTATAAACGGGCGCACATTCTGGATAATTGCGATCCGCATCCGGTTGGCGTCATAAGCGGCCGCTAGTTGAGGATTGTTCAGCCCCTCGGCCAGAAAATCGTGCAACGTCAAGTCGACTTCGACGGCTTTTGGCGAAAGATTATTTCCCGCACCGCTGCGGGCCGCGAGTCGCATCTCATCGTGCTGCTTCCGCAAGGCTTTCAATTCCGAGATCGCGCCGCCAGCAATTCTCCGCCGCGCGCCTTCCTGGTCCAGTACCATGCGAAAATCAAGACACTCCCGGATGGTTTCAGGCCGCGCTTCCATAACTTTTACACCGCGCTTTGGCAATGTGGACACCAATCCAAGTGCGCTGGCCTGTTTCACCGCTTCGCGGATGGCTGCAATCGGGCAATCAAGTATACCGACAAGTTGCGACATTGAGACGAACTGACCGTCCCGCAACTCCCCGGATCGAAGTGCGGACCAAAGGGCGCGCTGGGCTTTATCCGCTGACAATGTGCCTTCGGTAAAATGGCTCATCGATTTCCTCGTCTGCGCTATTGTCAACCAGAACAGTAAAGTGTTGGCTGAAGTATTTGATAGTCGACTACATGATATATCTTCTAAAATGTTACTTGCAAGTTCAATTTCGCGCGAAGATTCGCCGAGATTCAAATTTCCGCTCGGATCTCGGGCACAGGGAGGAAAAAATGGCTTCAATTGACAACACACCCGTCGTGCATGGCGGCACGATGGATCCGGAAGGAAACACTCTCAACCCAGTCGGTGCCGATGAAAAATCCTGGGGGCCGTTCGCGATCTTCAATATTTGGGCAAATGACGTACAGTCTCTCTTTGGGTATTCCCTTGTGGCATCGCTGTTCATTTCGTTTGGTGTCGGAGGCTGGACTGCTTTCGCGGCTTTGATCACGGCCGGGCTTTTTGTAATGTGGATGGTCAACCTGTCTGGGGCCGCAGGTGAAAAATACGGCATCCCCTATCCGGTCTTGGCTCGCGCCAGCCTGGGAACCCAGGGCGCCAAGCTTCCGGCCGTTCTACGCGCGATAGTCGCGGTCTTCTGGTACGGGGTGCAAGTCTATTTTGCCTCAACGGCTGTAGCCCTGCTGATCCGTTCGATCACGGGTGTGAGTGGCGGGGAAGAAATTCTCGGCCTGACTGGCATTGACTGGATTTCCTTCCTTATTGTCTGGGGCTTCCACATCGTTATCTTCTGGCGTGGCATGAACTGGGTTGAAACTTTCCTGAACATTGCTGGTCCCTTCGTCTATTTGGTGATGATCGGGCTTGTGATAGTGCTTTGGCAGCGTTCTGACGGTCAGCTTCTCTCGGCCACAGCGACGATCTTCGCCAATCCCGAAGGTACTGCTTGGACCGAATTCAAAGGGTTCGTCGCCATCGTCGGTACAATGGTTGCGTATTTCGCGGCCGTGATGATTAATTTCAGCGACTTCTCTCGCTATGCCAAAGACAAGCGGGCGATGAAATTGGGTAACCTTGCCGGCCTGCCTTTCAACATGATCCTGTTTTCGGCACTGGCGCTTCTGACAACTGGCGGTGCTGCAGTGGTCTATGGCGAGGCAATTATCAACCCGACCGAGATTGTCGAACGTACCGACAGCGTACTTCTGGGAATCATAGCGGCGATGACTTTTTTTGCCGCAACTGTTGGGATCAACCTAGTGGCTAACTTCATCCCGGCGGTCAACGGCATCGCCAACTTGTCGCCTGAGAAGATCAGCTTCCGTAAAGCCGGTTTGATTACATCGATCTTTGCCTTGGTAATTGGCGGGTTTTGGAACAGCTTCATCAGCCAGTTCGGGATCAGCGGTTTCGTAAACACGCTTGGCGCGGTACTCGCCCCGATTTTTGGCATCATGATTGTTGACTACTATGCCCACCGAAAGGAACAACTTAGTGAAGCCGATCTCTACAACATGAGCGGCGGTATCTATCACTATGACAACGGCTGGAACAACGCCGCGGTCAAAGCCTTCGGTATTGCTGCGGTCTTCTCCGTTGCGACAGTCTGGGTTCCATGGTTCTCGGTCCTGTCCGGCTTCAACTGGGTGATTGGCGCGCTCCTTGGCGGTGCAGTTTACAACGCCATCGCCAAGGACCATGTGAAGGTCTGACAATGGCTTGGCCGGTGGAGCGTTGTACTTCGCTGGCCATCCATTTTTTCAGTAAGAGTTCTTCTTTTAGCTCGTTGACGCAGCAGTTATTTTGATTCACCTACTACAACAAAACCGTCATTCGCTGCGGCGCAGAAGTCTTGCAATTAGGGCTTAAGAGACGCCGTTCTCTGCTCTTCCCGCTAAGGTCGACGGCCAGCAAAGCTGACTTTCGCCGCCAAGATTGAGTGTTGCAAAGGCAACAGGCAGTTTCACCCCTTCGCATCTGCGCAACTTGCTATCGATTGCCATGTTGAATTGTGCAAGGTCGCGATGGTTCTGGGCCAATCCAAGTCGCACTCGGATTACCCAGACGTGCTTTGGTTTCAATTGTCGCTTCTGGCCGACGCTCCGGCCGTTGTTCCAGGCCGGGCAAAGAGCGCGAATGGCAGGTAAGTCTGGGTTTCCATAACTGATCCTCCGCTCCGCTATGCACGCCCACAACGACAACCCGACGATGACGAGGGACGATAACAGGATGCTGCACCGCCTCCAAGGTCGGCTTGGAGCCCTGAGCAGACTCCAGTTCACACACCAGACCAACTCATGTTCTATAATATGTCCGCGAGCCGAGATGGTCTGCAAGCTGATCAAATACCAACCTGATCCTTCGCGCTGTTTGTAACTCAGAGTGTGTGGCCAACCAGATAGGAAACTTGAACGGCTCGCGTTCGGGCAGAACACGCTCCACACCGGGTGTCAGGGCCGCCACATCGTCTGACATAACACTAATGCCGAAGCCTTGGCGCACAAGCTCCCATGACACTATCCCGCTCTGCGATCCAATCCGAAAATTCTTGCGGGTTACTTCGATGCCGGCCGGATTGAGAAATCCAATCATCGTGTCAACATCGCCAAAGCCGACGAAATCCAACTTAGCAAGTTCGTCTTCATTTCGTGGTCGCCCAACCTGTTCGAGGTATGAAGGGTCAGCGTAAAAATGTGCCGTCGCTTCTGCCACGAGCTTTGCAATCAGGTCCGGCTGTGTCGGGCGCACATGCCGAATTGCGATATCTGCCTCGCGCCGCTGTATGTCTCGTATGTCATTTGCTGCGACAACATCGATCTCAAGCCGCGGTGCCGCGAGCCTGATCTGTTTGAGAATAGGCGGTAGCTGATAGGCTGACATCACGTCGGAAGCAGTGATCCTGACTTGCCCTTCAACTGCTTGTGACTGGCTTGTTGCGGTCAGAGAAATTTTGTTCGCGACATTTGCCATTTCACTGACATGCACCAAGAGCTCAGCACCGGCTGTTGTCAGATTAAGCGACTTGCCAACCCTTTCAAACAAGGTGACGCCAAGCGCCTGTTCCAGCGCGGCGACCTGACGACCTACGGTTGGCTGGGTCTGCTCAAGCACGCGCGCCGCGGCGGAAAACGATCCTTCTTCTGCCGTTGCAAGAAAGGACCGAGCCTGGTTCCAATCGAAATTGATAGCGTTCCAATTCATGCATTAATGCATAACAGTTCTGCAATATCTGGCAATTTAATAAATCGGCGTTTTAAGATATTGGCTGCGGTGACACTAAAGGAAAAGAGAAACGATATGGCTGCATTGTCCAAAGATGCCGCGTTCTGGAGCAAGATTTCGCGCAAATATGCGGCTGATCCTATCCGGAACATGGAAGGGTATCTGAACACGCTCGAACGTACAAAGTCCTACCTGCAAGCCGAAGACAGCGTGCTGGAAATCGGGTGTGGGACGGGGTCAACCGCGTTGCTACTGGCACCACATGTGGCTCAAGTCACTGCCTCCGATCTCGCACCGGGGATGATCGAAATCGCCAACGAGAAACTCGCTGAAGAAGAGCTGGAGAATGTAACGTTCAAAGTGGCCGAGGTTCTGCAGCACGATCCTAACGACGGTTCTTACGACGCTGTCCTCGCACATAATCTACTGCACCTTGTACCCGATATGGGCCATGCACTCGAACACATTGCGACCCTTACAAAGCCCGGTGGGGTATTCATTTCCAAGACCGTCTGCGCTCCAGAGAGCGGAGGGTTCAAATATGGCATAATCAGCCGAATAGCGATCCCGATTATGCAGGTGCTCGGGAAAGCTCCGTTCGTAAAGTTTGTATCCGTAGCTGAACTCCAGCACGCTATTGAACGTGCGGGCTTCGATATCGTTGAGACAGCGGATCAAGCCGGGTTATTGCCGAGCCGGTACATTGTCGCGAGAAAGCTGTGAAACAGTATTCGCGCCATAATTACTTTGCATGCAAGGGACAGCTCGGGCCATCAAGTGAGTACAATGATGAAAGATGGGATTTCATTTGCACGCCTTTCGGAAATCGATCCGAATGACATTGCGGTTCATATGTCCGACCCCCGGGTAGCAGAGCATATGCCGCTTTTGACGTTCAATTGGAATGTTGAGGTCGCAAGAGAGTTTATCGCCAAAAAGGAAGACTACTGGGCACGGGACGGTCTTGGACATTGGGCGTTTTTGTCAGGCGGTCGGTATGTTGGTTGGGGGGGCTTTCAAAAAGAAGGTGACGAATGGGATTTTGGGTTGGTTTTGCGGCCCGACGCCTTTGGACTTGGGAACCGGATTTCCAAAATGGCAATCGACTTTGCGATCGCTGATAAACGTATCCCCTTTGTCACGTTTCTGCTGCCACCAAGTAGAAATAATCTGGGTGCACTCCGGAAACTCGGTGCCAAACACATCGGCGAGATCGAATACGAAGATGCTCAGTTTCTCAAGTTTCGCCTGGATACGGAGTGAATTCCGTTCCTCCTGATTTTTCCCGGTGGTGCGCCAAATACCCGTTTGAAGGCTTTGTTGAACGCAGGCTCTGACAAGTATCCGATGTCAGCGGCGATCTGCGAGATTGGTTGATCGGTAGACACCAACCTTTCGCTGGCCAGGTGCATACGCCACGTTGCAAGATACTGGATTGCTGGAACGCCTACCAACCCAGTAAACCGCGCCGCGAACGCGGATCTGGACATACCAGCAACCTCCGCGAGAGACTCGACTGTCCAAGCCGCAGCAGGCGTACGGTGAATGGCGACTATCGTGCGCCCGATCTGCGGGTCTCGCGCAGCTTTTAACCAGCCTCGATCTGAATCGGGTGCGCTGTTCAGCCAACGACGAATGGCCTCGATGACAACGACATCTGCCAGGCGCGTAATCACGGTTTCGCCACCCGGTCTCAATTCCCGCGCCTCTTTTGCGATGAATTGCAAAGTTGCCTGTAACCAACTTCCGGCGTCCTCCTCCCACGGGTCGATTTTGAGTACATCCGGAAGCAAGCGCATCAACATATCACTGGCGGCGTGATCTATTCGGACCAAGCCGTACATGATGCCCGTCTCCGCGCCGCCGCCGCCGTATTCCAGTGTTTCATAAAGCTCGGTTACCTTGCGAATGGGCAACTCCTCCAGCGTCAAAAGCGGCGTGTCTTCTGAGCTAAAGAAACCGACCGGTGCTCCGTTGGTCATCAAGACCAGATCGCCTTTTTCGACCTCGAACGGGTCATCGTCACCGACCTTCATCAAGCACCGCCCGTGTGTGATGACCGCAAAGCTCAGTACACCGGGAAATCCCGGTATCGATACGCCCCATGGTGCAGTCATGCGAGACTGGCAATAGAATGTGCCTGTCAATTTCAGCAAATGGAGGATTTCCCCCAGCGGATCGCCGATCGGCTGTGCCAGTGCATCTGGGTCAAGGACATGCGGTTCAACCTTGTTCATGTGGGGACCTTGGCTGAAATTTAGCTCTTCGTCTATCTACTTTGGACGATCGAATAAGAATATCGGATTCTGAAGAATAGAACATCTCTATTGATTGCCTAATTTCGGGCCATCAACTGAACTCATGGAGATGACCAATGATGGAGCAAACCATTCTTGTACTTGGCGCAACAGGCAAAACCGGATCGCGGATCGCGACACGTCTGGAAGAAAAAGAGCAGACAGTCCGGCGCGGATCGCGGAACAGTGAAACGCCATTTGACTGGGAACAACCGCAGACCTGGCCCGCAATCCTGGAAGGCGTTTCGGCTGCCTATATTTCTTACTTTCCTGACATCGCTTTTCCTGGCGCGGTTGAGCAAGTCGAAGCCTTCACAGCATTGGCTCGTGAAAAGGGATTACAGCGTCTTGTTCTGCTAACCGGGCGTGGCGAGTTTCATGCGGAACGAGCGGAAGCAGTCGTACGCAATTCCGGAGTTCCGTTCACTATCGTTCGTGCAGCATGGTTTGCACAAAACTTCTCTGAAGGGGCATTGCTTGGTCCGGTCATGGCAGGTGTCTTGCCGATGCCCGCCGGCGAAGTACGCGAACCGATCATCGACGTGGACGACATCGCCGATGTTGCCGTAGCTGCTTTGACAGAAGAAGGACACGACGGCGAACTGTACGAGGTCACAGGACCACGTCTCATGACGTTTGCCGACATGGCCGCAGAGCTTTCGCGCGCCATGGGCAGGACTGTGCAATACCTGCCAATTTCATTCGAAGACTTCCACGCGGAAATCGCGCATGCGAATGGCGAGATGATTGCTGATGTGATTACGGACATCGCGCGTGAAACGCTGGACGGGCGCAATGCGAACCTCGCGGACGGGGTCCAGCGTGCGCTTGGACGCGCGCCACGCGACTTCGCCGACTTCGCAAACAAAGCTGAAATGTCTGGCGCGTGGACCAAAGCCGCTTGAGCCAGGCCAAAGGACATTGGAGACAAACATGAAACTTGAACTTAGAGGCAGGCTTATCTTGGGCATGTCCGGATTAACTGCATTCGCCATCGGTCTGGCCATCACTCTGGACCCACAGTCTTTCTACGCCAACTACGGCATCATACTCTCGCCGCAGCCAAACCTGATGAGTGAGTTGCGTGCACCTGCTGCCAATCTCGCGGTACTTGGCCTGATCATTTTGTGCGGAGCCTTTTACCAAAAGTTGGTCCAGGCCTCAGCCTTGCTTGGGGCCACGGTTTTCTCAGCTTTCGCCGTGGGCAGGACAATCAGTTTCGTCCTCGATGGTCGGCCATCCGAAAACATTCTTGCCGCATTTGCGATAGAGGTTTTGCTTGCGGTGTTGTGTTTGTGGGTTGTCGGTGGAAATGCGAAATCTGCAGCGCCAGCTTGAGACGGCTTAGTCTGCTACTTGGACGCAGGTCCTGTTCAAACCGATGACCGGTTCCAGTCGCATTCTGGGCATTTGACAATGGCGCTCTGATGGCCGCGTCGACCCGGCGCGCCTCTGGGTTTGAAATCGGAACTCTGCTAAGTCGCCAAGAGCAGCGCATCGAAGGAGCACATCATGGAGATTCACCGCGCCGGGGACCGGCCCTCTCAATTTCCCGGCAATGAGTATTTCACCGGTACGGTCCGCTTTGATCCCGTTGTAACGGGGAATGATCCCTCGCCGGTCAAGATCCTTACGGTGACTTTTGAGCCCGGCGCACGGACAGCTTGGCACACGCACCCTGCCGGTCAAACGCTGCATGTTTTGTCGGGCTTGGGCTTGGCTGGGTCTGAGGGGCAGCCAGTGCAGGTGTTGCGCCCTGGCGATACGGTGTGGTTCGCGCCAGGAGAGCGGCATTGGCACGGCGCGTCGCCTGACTGTGCGATGACCCATCTGGCTGTGCAGACCTCTGTCGAGGGCAAGACTGCGGATTGGATGGAGCATGTCTCAGACAAGGATTACAGCGCAGCCCGCGCAGAATGAAGCGTTTGAGCCCTACCGAGCAAGTTGCAGCAGAGTAACCCCTTCTACGCCCATTCAAAGAGGGGTTAACGGATTTTTCATCTCGTGACAGGCGCGGCCCTCGTTTCGTCCCTGAGAGCCCCGCACAGCGAGTTTTCACTTTCTGGTTTTCTGGCCCCCTCAGCCACCCATTTACCCTGCAAAATCCCATCGCTGCAGAACGTCTCTCGTCCGTGCCATTTTCTGCGCGTTGGCCACAACCTCATGTGCTCCGTCGCGCACCTCCTCATCGAACAGAAAAGGCTCCTCGTACCCACATGCATTGCAGGCAGCCTTCTCACCCGTAACCAGCGTATCCGGAGATCCGCATTCCGGGCATCGTGCCTGGACGTCATCGTTGAACATATCGCGACCTCTCCTTCCTTTACCGATTGCCAGAACCGGGTCCCCCCGCCAGCATCGCTGATTGGCGCATCCGCTTGAACTCGTCTGGAGTGACGGTTCCGCTGCTGACATCGATACCTTTTGGGATCCGAGCTCTCTTGTGTCCGATCGCGCGAACGCTGCCTCTTGTAATCTCCAGACAGGTCGACCCGTAGCATGTCAGCCCGCTTGTGTTGATTTGGATGGCAGTCTGACCGTTCGCGTCAGTGACCAATGGAGCCTGTTTAGGTGGGCTGCACGCTGAAACCAGCAACGCGAACCCAAAATAAATCCATCTGTTCATACGAAATTCCCTTTTTCTCTGAAATAGGCTGGCAGCTGTTCAGTCAAATCTGTCGGGTGTCAGCTTCGAGCGCATCGAAGACGCTCTCGAAATATCATCGCATGATCGCATCGAGTCCAAAGCGGACCAGCACCAAAACCCGTAATGTTCTCGCACGGACGAAAATTTTAAACGTTGGTCAATTTTACCATAGTAGCAGGCTTGCTTTTTGCGCCTCGAAACCTTTTGGCGTCGGAAAAAGCGAGCGCATCCTGGCAACAAGTTCGATCTCACCATCCAGCATCTTTCGGACAGTGTTCAACCAGTTATTGAAGGTTTCAGATTCCCAATGATCTTGGACCGCGGCTTCGTTCCTGAACACTTCGTAGAAATAGAAACGATTTGGGTTTGTTTCATCCACCATAATATGAAACTGGAAAACTTCGGGTTCTTCACTGACAACATTTTGCGCTTGGAAGATGCTGGCGTCCAAAAAGGGCTGCCGATACTCAGGTTTTACGTTGATCACGAAGAACCCACCAAACATTGCATTGTCCATATTTGTCTCTTTCATTGACCTAAAAGCGGCGAAGGTCGCAAAACACACCAATCCTGCTGGATGGCGTTAACCTACAGCACTGCGATACCCATGAACTTAAGCGGGTATCCTTTCTTTATCTGCTTCACCCCATCCTAGCGCGCGTGCAAGTTCGTGTGACATTGTGGTAAGTGTATGGCCAATCTTTTCTCGCTTCGAAGGTGTAAACACCCGAAGAGACGCGGTAGCGCCGATTGAAAGCGTCGCACCAACACCTGTTTTGGTCAGCGTTGTTGCGACAGAACTGATCCCGCGCTCGAGCTCTTCAACACATACGGCATACCCTTTGGCTCGAATGACATCGAGTTCCGCGGCCAGATCCTTAGGGTCTGTAATCGTGCGATCTGTGTACCGCTTAAGCTGCCCATCCAATCGGTCTTGAGACAGCAGCTCAGGCGACACGGCGGCGATTGCCTTGGCGCAAGAGCACGCGTGCATTGGCCGTTTGCCCATACCTGGATGAAGAAAAGACACGCCCGTCTGCGGTGTCTCCACATGAATAATCTCAACCCAATGGCCCCGTAGCCGAGACAAGAAGAACGCAGCGCCATAGTCATTCGCGGCGCCAGAGAGGACAGGCGCAATCACCTGCAAAAGAGCGGGATCAGAGTGATCGCTCAACGTGATACGCTTTAGCCTAATCCCAATCGCGAACTCACCGCGGGTTGGTGATTCAAGGAGGCCGGACAAAACAAGGTCTTGAACCAGCCTGTAGGCCGTCGGTTTAGGTATATCGGACTGGGCACAGATATCCGCTACGGACGCACGTCCTTTTTGACCCACGATTTCCAAAATCAGCGCTAATCGTTCGAGATGCATTTTTCTCACTTTATGATAACTAAGTTTTCGATATACGATACAATTTAGGGAATCAAGGGAGGAGCACACGATGGATGGACAATGCTGTGGACCGGGCTTCAAGAGTCCGCAAGAAGCCATCAAAGCCCCCCGAGAAAAGCTACTCTACACGATCGCCATCTACACCGGGACAGGGATCCAGAAACCTGATTACCTTGCTACTGTGGATGTCGACCCTGACAGCCCGACCTATTCTCAGGTAATCCATAGGCTGGAAATGCCGGGGATTGGGGACGAGCTTCACCATATGGGGTGGAACGCCTGTTCGTCCTGTCACGACGACGGCTCGATGTCCCGCAAATACCTGATCCTGCCAGGCGTACGCTCTAACAACCTTCACATCGTTGATACAGCCACTGACCCGCGTGCGCCGCGGTTGCATAAGGTCATCGACGGGGCCGAGATTAAGGCCAAGGCAGATTTATCGGGCCCGCATACGGTGCATTGTTTGGGCTCGGAAATCATCATTTCCTTCCTTGGAAATGCCAAGGGTGAAGCTCCTGGAGGCTATCTGCATCTCGACAAAGAGTTCAACATCGTCGGTCGCTGGGAAACCTCGATGGGCGATATCAAGTTTGGCTACGATTTCTGGTACCAACCGCGCCACAACGTGATGGTCAGTTCCGAATGGGCTGCGCCCAATACCTTCATGCCGGGCTTCGATCTGGAAGAAGTGGGCCATCTGAAATATGGGCGGGAGCTGCATTTTTGGGATTTCGAAAAGCGCGAACCGGTCGAAAGCTTCTATTTGGGTGAAGACGGGCTGTTGCCACTGGAAGTCAAGTTCCACCATGACCCCGACAGCACGCATGGGTTCTGTGGCGCAGCTCTTTCGACCAATGTGATCCATTGGTGGCAAGACGATGCTAAAAAGTGGCGGTGGGAAAAGATCATCGACGTGGAAAACGAGATGCACCCCGAATGGCCGATCCCGTTGCCGGGGGTTATGTCGGCGATCCTGATCTCGATGGACGACAAATACTTGTACCTGAACAATTGGCTGCATGGAGATATGCGCCAGTATGACATCACCGACCCGCATAATCCCAAGCTGACCGGCCAAGTGTTTATGGGGGGGCTTTTGGGTAAAGCTCCGATCGTTAACGGGGTCGAGGTCGCGGGTGGTCCGCAAATGTTCCAGCTCTCTCTCGACGGACGAAGGCTTTATGTCACGACCTCGCTGTTTTCGACTTGGGATAACCAGTTCTATCCCGAGATCCGCGAAAAGGGCGGGGTTATGGTGATGATCGATTGCGACCCTGAAAACGGTGGCATGAAGATCAACGAGGATTTCATTGTGGACTTTGGCAAAGAACCGAATGGTCCATCGCGCTGTCACGAGAGCCGGTATCCGGGCGGTGATTGCACAAGCGACATCTGGCTATGACTATGTATACCGTGACGATCGCGAACAGAGATGGCGCGCAATACTGTGTGGATGCGCGGCGTCCACTTCTGGAAACGCTGAGAGAACAGGGCGTCGACTTGCCTTTTGGGTGCAAGTATGGCGGCTGCATTACCTGCGCGGCAAAACTAAAGACTGGCGCGATCGATCAACGCCGACAGGTTGCGCTGAATAATCGGCAAATCGCGAACGGCTATGTGATCCTTTGCGTGGCACGTCCAACATCCGACATCACGCTTGAGATAGGGGTCGAGAGCCATGACAAGCTGTACCGCAATCCGTTTCTCGACCCACTCAAACCCCACGAACTCAAGGCTGACATTGCGACGCCGAAGGAAGGTTAACCGATGCCCGAAGCAGATATTGATCGCATCTACGACTACGACCCCAAGTACCTAGCCGACATCCTGCAGTCGGTCAAAACCATTGCAATGGTGGGGGCTAGCGCGGACAAAACAAAATTCAGTTATGGCGTTCTGCGACAGCTCAGTGAAATCGGTTATGATATTGTACCGGTGAATCCTAACCCGAATGTTTCGGAAATTAGAGGGCTCAAGGTCTACCACTCGCTAGAAGAGATCGACAAACATGTTGATATGGTTGACGTCTTCCGCCCAAAGGAAGAGTTGTATGGCTTTGCCGAGAAGGCTATCGCTATCGGGGCAAAAGTTCTTTGGGGTCAAATCGGTGTGTACGACGACCAAGCAGCGCAACTCGCTGAAGCGGCGGGCCTTAAAGTCGTGATGAACCGATGCCCCAAGATTGAACTCTTCCGCCCTTTTTGGAAGCCGCGCCTGGACTTAAAGATATGATGGAAATTCGATTGGTAGCGGCCTCCTCAGCTTCCAATGAGGGTGCCAATTGAGATATTGTGCTTACGGAAGAGAAGACAAGTAATCCTGTCACTCTACACAACCGCCTAGTCTAAAACCAAAAATGTCCGATTAGTTTGGAGAACCAAAGGCCGCTTTGTCCGCAGTGCGGTTTCTCACGACAATTCGACGAACGACCGCACCGAGCCCTGAGCGGAAGTGTCAAAGTGTCGCTGCGCGCGCTCGCAGCACGAATTTTGCCGCGTAAGCATCATATTGAGCACGGCAACCCGGCGCGAAGAGCGGTCATTCGCGCCGGGTGCAGCGAGATTTCGTCTGGTAATGAGCGAGACGCGGACTTTGCTGCCGTCCAGGAATTGAAACCGAAAGTCAGCTTTTGGTTTCCAACGACCATTCCTGCGCTTTGACCTCAAGGGCTTCATCTCTCAGGTAGAAATGAAAATGCCGCGTCCCAGACCCTTCCATCTTGACCCAAGGCGTGGGGTCCATGTCGTCTCTGGTGTCGCCTGAAATTTCGTAGAACTCGCCCCATGACGGAGCGAGCCCGCTGAAACGGCATTGGCCCCCATACCAACCATGGTCATTCATTGGTGTCACACGATACCGCTCGCAGCCTGAAAAGCGGACTGTGATTGAGGGTATGTTCTCGTATTTACGATAGGCGTATGGATTTGGCCGCATTTGGGCCAGTAACGTTTGATCATTCTGCTCAATCTTGAGGCCGACATCATTTGGATGAGCGTTCCAAGTTTCATTGAGGTGATTAAATGTCGGCAGATTATCCGTTTGGAAGTGCCAAGGAAGTTCGTCTTTAGAGGTCCAAGTGACGACAGGGCGATCTGGACCCTGCGCTAACGGGCGAAGAGCTTCGCTAGGTTTGTTGACCAAGACAGCAATACTGCCGCGCCCCGGCATCTTCCAACCAGTCAGGCAGTCTCTAAACCGCCGCCTATCGACTTGAGCGATAGTCAAGTTCTGGTCCGCAACCGTTAATACGTCTCCTGCCTCTGGAACGTGCGTGAGCCGATCCAACATCAGGACGGTTCGAGGTTTTCCAAATTCATCATCTGGTAAGGCAAAAACGTCGGTCACCCGACCCTTGGGTTTGCGCACACGGTTGCTCCACTTGCTGGAACTGACGTTACCCATAATGAAAAACCTTTGAAAGCAGACACTCTGGCACCGTGCAGTATCGTTAAATTTGGGCTCGCAGTCGACCAATGCCCATGCAGCAAGGCATTGGACGCAGGCGTCGCGGAACCAGCCGTCGATAGATCGAGCCAAGCCCTTGATCTTGAGTCGCCTCGCTCGCCGGACGGTCGTTCACAAATCAGGAGCCGAGCTTCGCGCTACAGGCGGCGAATGCGGGCTGAGAGCCCGGAGCCGCCATTACTATGAGAACTGAGTGCTGCGGGTGCATTTGTCTGCTCTCCGCGCATTGTCGACCTTGGTCGCCTAGATGCCCGCCATTGTCTGAGTGAAATGATCGGATGTCGGCTGCGAGCCCATCCTGTGAATTTGATTTTCTCGCTGCGTGAGCTCGCAGCACAGACTTTTCCGCGTGCGCATCATCTTGTGCACAGCAACGCGTCTGAAGAACCGGCCGTTCCTGCGCAGCGCAGCGACAATGGATGCGCCAACTCACAGGTCGCGGACTTAGTGCTAATTCAGACGACATTGGAGTGAGCTCAATGGCGCCCTTTTGATTAAGCACCAACGGGCTTCTTTTTCAGGTGTTGAATAAAGAGGCGCAGTGGTGTCATCGAACGGTATTCCCGCGGGAAAAAGATATTGATGCCGGGGATGGAAACCCTGTTTTGGACTAAGACTTCTTCGACTAAACCGGATGCCAGTGATTCCAGACACGTGTCGCGAAACGAATAAGCTATTCCCAGCCCGCGGGCCGCCATTTCAACCGTGACCGGCGAAGAGTTTGCGATCAGGCTACCGCCCACTTCGACGGCGTAGTCACCTTCAGGGCCGGTGAATGTCCAGGGGGCGAATTGGCCGGAGCTTTGGAAGCGGTAGCGCAGACAATTGTGTTCCAACAAATCCCTTGGGTTTTCTGGGGTGCCATTCTCCGCAAGATACTTCGGGCTTGCCACCACAGCTGTTTGCAATGGACTTGTTAAGCAGATGGCAATCATATCCTGCGCAATCATGCCACCCATACGAAATCCAGCATGGAAGCCCTCGCCAAGCACATCCGACAAAGCATCGGTTAGCAGCAGCTCAACCTCGATCTCGGGGTATAGCTCCTGGAATGAGACCAGCGCTTCGCGAACGACCAGATGATAGGCGATCTCGGAAATCGCGAGCTTCAACGTACCGCGGGCTGAATGGCCTGCTGTAAGTGCGCTTTCAAGCCCGTCGGCAAGTTGATCAAATGCCGGGCCCGAGCTTCTCGCCAGAGCACGCCCGGCTTCTGTCAGATTGATTGACCGCGTCGTCCGGATGAACAGTGCAGTTCCAAGTCTGTCTTCTAGGTTCTTTAGCTGATGACTTACTGTGGACCGTTTGAGCCCCAGCTTTTGTGCAGCAGCACTCAGGCTGCCGTGTTGAGCAATCGCATTGAACACTTCGAGAGTGGAAAGAGGCAGGCGCATTGGTGCATCTCCTACACCATAGAGATGGTTAACAGGCATATTGTTGTCTGTGATGGAATAAATAGATTTGGCCAACAAGTAAACGCGCCCCCCCCGGACGGCAGAGACAAATCACCAATGAACATTCTCGTTTTGACCGCTCATCCAAACCTCAAAGCCTCATTGGTCAACCGAGTGTGGTTTGACGCCCTGTCAGATGTGGCAGGCATCGCAACCCGTGACCTGATGGCCGTCGGCGGGCGAGAGATGAAATTTGATCCGGAGGTCGAACAGGCGCTGCTTCGGAATGCTGACCGAGTCGTGTTACAGTTTCCGTTCTACTGGTACTCCTCCCCGCCCGTACTCAAGGCGTGGCTTGATCAGGTGTTGCTGGCCGGGTTTGCCTATGGCCCCGGTGGCAGCCTACTGAATGGAAAAGAGCTTGTACTTGCCGTTTCCACTGGCGGACCGGTCGAAAGCTACCGGACTGCTGCATTCAACAATTTTTCCATGTCCGAGTTTCTGACTCCGTTTCGACAGACGGCACTTACAACTGGCATGACCTATCTGCCGCCGTTCGTACTCCACAGTGCGATGAGCCAGGACCAGATCCGGATCGAAGCAAGCGTTCCGGCGTTGATTGCGCATCTGACTGGGCAACAGCCTGAAGCCAGCGCCAAGTTGGCTGGATAGGCACATACCCCTCGCTAAAAATCAGGAGAAGTAAATGGAAAACCTCGAAAACAAAGTGATCCTTATCACCGGTGGTGGTACGGGAATTGGGAAAGCCACGGCATCTGCCTTTATTGCCAATGGGGCGAAGGTGGTTATTACCGGTCGCAGACAATCCGTTCTTGAAGAAGCAACTCAGAAACTTGGGCCGCAAGCCTACGCTATTGTTGGGGATGTCAGCAAAGATGGCGAACCGGCCCGAATTATCGAGGAGACCATCCGCAAATTTGGCCGGCTGGATGTTTTGGTCAACAATGCTGGAACAGGAAAGATGGGTCCACTGTCTGAAACCAGTGACCAGGATATCGAAAGCATTTACCGAACCAACGTGTTTGGACCGCTGGCTTTTGCCCGCGAGGCAACCCCCCATCTTGCCATCAGTAAGGGGGCAATCATCAATATTTCTTCGGTAGTCGCGCGCGGCATGATGCCTGGTGCTGCGGTTTACGCATCGTCAAAGGCAGCTGTGGACCACGCAACCAGACTCATTGCTGCGGAACTCGGTCCAATGGGCATCCGGGTCAATGCGGTCGCACCCGGACTTACAGACACGGAAATAACGGCAGACGTAAAGTCAAATGAACAAATGCTAGGAATGATTATCGCTCAAACACCGATGGGTCGCATCGGTGAACCTGAAGACATCGCAAACGCGGTTCTTTTGCTTGCCGATAACCGTGCCGGGTGGATCACAGGCCAGTCTGTACAAGCAGGTGGAGGGTTCCTGTTGTAAGGCGACGAGGGTGATTTTGAACATCAAGCTTCAATAAATATCCGCAGAGGGTCAAAAGCGACCCGGCAACATCTTCAACATGATGTTGTCGGGTCTTCAATGATTACAGCATGAGATTTCTTGCCGAACCAAACGATTTGCTGAGTTACACCGTCGGGATCAATATTGCGCTGCTGAAGCAACGAAAACCGCAAAGACTGACTCACTTGAATTAGCCTTTGTAGGGCAATGTACGAACTCTGCGTTTAGCGCCTCTTCAAGCGTTAAGCAGCATCTGGAAGATTGGGGCTCAGACCAGCTCAATGCACCCGCAGTGTTTCCCGAAGAACAAGCAATCGGACAACGGCCATTCAAACCAACTGTAAAGTTCAGGTGTCAGCGCAGTGCTGATGTCTGGGCCTGGCGGGAGGATTGGAGGGCCCAACATGCCAAGAATTCAACTTCCCGCTGTCACCCCGAAACGAAGAGCCTGGATCAAGGGCCGGTTCATTGGCCAGAAACGACCGCTGTTGCCGAAACAGGTCTGGGCGATCCGAGCGCGGCTCGAATTGGCGGGCAACCTGCGCGATCTTACATTGTTCAACGTGGCGATTGATAGCAAGCTTCGCGGATGCGAATTGGTGAAACTGGGTTTACCACCATGTGCGAGAGCGACGCCCCTGGCGATGTCGTTGATTTCTTGCGCGGGTATCATGACAGGTTGGGCAAGGCAGTTTTCGAGAACGAAGGCACACTGGACAAATATCTGGGCGACGGGCTGATGGGGACCTTCGGGACACCAGAGCCCAGTGAGAACGACGTCAGTAACGCACTTCAATGCGCCTTTGACATGCTTGAGGTATTGAGCATCTGGAATCGTGACAGAAATGCTGAAGGGCTTCCTCCGGTGCGCATCGGAATTGGCATCCACTTCGGTCCTGTAATTTCTGGTGACATCGGAAACCGGCGCCGTCTTGAATACAGTGTCATCGGCGATACCGTGAACGTTGCAAGCAGGCTGAAGCAGTTGTCGCGGAACCTAAAATCTTCTTTGGTGGTTAGCGGTTTGTTGATCGAGGCAATAAGTCCGACGGACAAGGCTGGGCAATCCTTAGTTAAGTGGTTGGTGTCCGCCGGAGTGCAAGATTTGAGGGGACGACGCGGAAAGATCGGCGGTTGGATCTACCCGCTGAAATAGTAAGTGATTGCACATGGCTTTGCCATTCCCCCGATTCAACTTTCGCAATCCATTCGGTCGGACCCGCTCATTGAGCCGGTCAACGCCATCCATTTCCATATGGTCATGCAGCGTGTGACGATCGTAAAACAACTCGGGTCTGGAAAATCGACTCATCCACAACGCTTAATCGACGTGCGGCACTTACCAGAAACCGGTTCAGCGGATCACGTGGACAGAACAATTGGCGTGGTGAACGACCCGGTTTGCAGTTGACCCAATAAAAATGTTCTCGATCCCCGGCTTGTGTGAGGCCAGCACTATGCAATCGATGTCATTTTCATTTGCGAAGTCAACGATCGCGCGGCCAGCGCTCCCCGAGACAAGGCGCGGTTTCGCACCCGATAGGTCGGCAGCATTCCGATGTAAGCTTTCCTGAAGTTCTTTTCGCGTATTTGCCAGAACTTCCTCGGGTATCTGAGATGCCACATATGCAGGGATCGGTTCCTGCACATGAAGCACTGTGAATTCCGCATCGGCATTCGCCAGCAAACGAGCAGCTTCAAATGAGGCCTGTGTATCGTGATCTTTGTCCAGTGCGACTGGTACCAGAATGTTTTTATACATATGAGCTACCTTCCATTGCTCCAGCTGCGATCGTTCCGACCTCTGCGGTGATACGGCTCTCTATACCGGATCGGATTTCGGAGATTTACCCGCCTTCTTAGCTGTGCTTGCAACATCATCCATTGTCTTTCCCACAGCTTCGACTTCTGTTTCCGCTGCATATGCTGCACATCGGGCAACTGTTTCGAACCATTCCTGAGCGTCAGCCACAAGGCGTTCGGCTGAGTGCTTCTGCCACTCTGCTATGGATTGCAGCGCTTTCGCCGGATCAGTCGGGTCTGCAGCAGACGCCGAGCGCGCAGCCTCCAGCGCGGTTCGCACAGCCTCGTGACGCCTCTCAAACCAATGCTGAGCAAAGGCCTCTGCCTCTTTCAGCGATTTTTCCTGCATGTCCCAGAATTGCTCAAGCTGAGCGCCCAGAAACGGATTGGCTGAAGTAGATGGCTGCATCTGCTTGAAGATATCGACAAGTGGGTTGGAGTAACTTGATTTTGGCTTCTCTTCATGCATCGGAGATTCCTCCTCATCTCTAAATGCTGAATATTAACTGAGATCGAGGAAACTTGCCTTAATGTAAATCAACCAGTGCCGGCAAACGTGGTAGTGGTGTCCTGCAATCCAAGGGTGGACTTTGTGCCAACCTATTCGGTCTGTATAGCCTCAAGATACGCAATCACATTCGCCAACGGCACACCTGCGAACATCGGTTGGCCGTCAGGCATCGTCAGCGCAACTTTTTGATCCGAATCCAAAGCTGGTCCAAAAATGGGCATTTCTCCACCATGCGCGAGCAATGGTGCGCGACCATCAATTTGACGCGCCACCGCCTCAATCGGAAAAACACCGTCGTTTTGGGCCGCGAGCCTCGTCAGATCAGGTGTCCTTATCGCCAGCATCTCCGCCATTGGACCATCTCCTGTGGCCTCGAAACCATGGCATTGCCAACAATAAGTTCTGTAGAGATCGTGCCCATTTTGAAGGTCAATATCCTGCGCCAGTGCAGCACTTGCAGCAAATATTGACAAAAGAAGTCCGCGACAAACTAGCATCTGTTCCTCCTCCGAGATCAGCATTTCGAGTTGAAAATACGCGATATCGAATGAATGCTTCATTGATCTCGCTCATATTCAACCTTTGAGTACCAGCTGGGAAAAACCATCACGAAACGACGGTCGCAGCATTCGGATCCGCCTCTCTGATCAGTCTTAGCGCCTGATGATATAGATCAATGCCAAATAAAGAATTACATTTCAAAGTATGAATGTTTCAGAAGAAGCTCGGCATGAGCGGTGATGAGCCCTTGGTTTATCATCGGGGTGCTTGTTTGCGGCACAGCTTCGGTAACCCGGCAATTGCCCATCAAGGAGTGAGGTGAATGCATACAGTTGATCCACCGTCCCCTAAACTCCGACGTTCTCTCACCACCCCGTTGCTTACATTATATGGGCTCGGTGTTACCGTCGGTGCGGGAATTTATGTGCTCGTCGGCGCAACCGCCGAGGCTGCGGGCCCTTATGCTGCAGTTTCGTTTCTTGTTGCAGCGCTCGTCGTTTCGCTGACGGCTTTGTCGTACGCCGAACTCGCGACACGCTATCCCGTAAGCGCGGGTGAAGCGGCATACGTTGAAGCGGGATTTCAAAGGGGCTGGATTGCGGTTCTAATCGGTCTTGCCGTTGCTGCGTCTGGGATTATTTCAGCCTCCGCTGTTGCGATTGGGGCGACCTCATACCTTCACACCCTGACGGGGCTTGGCACCGCATTGCTTACGATCGGCGTTGTGTCGATCATGGGGCTGATTGCACTCTGGGGCATTACGCAATCGGTGTTTGTGGCAGCCGTGATCACGGTCATCGAGATCGCGGGGCTTCTTTTTGTGATTGGCTGGGGCATGTCTGTGCAGGAACCGCAAGGCCATGAAATTAGTGAGATGATTCCGGGACTCGAGCTCAGCACCTGGCGCGGTATTATGGCGGCATCTCTGCTGGCATTTTTTGCCTTTGTCGGCTTTGAGGACATGGCAAACGTCGCGGAAGAGGTAAAAGACCCAACCCACACAATTCCAAAGGCTATCCTTTTGACGCTCGTTCTGGCGACGGGTTTGTATCTAGCGACCTCGATCACGGTCCTGCTCGTTGTTCCTATCGATACCTTGTCGACCTCGGCCGCCCCACTCACGCTGGTTTTCTTCGACGCACCCGAAGTAATCAAACAAGGGTTCGCCGCAGTCGCAGTCGTTGCAACAGTCAATGGCGTCTTGATCCAGATGATTATGGCGTCGCGGGTGATCTATGGTCTTGCCGACCGGGATCATCTTCCGAAAATACTGGCGACTGTCCCGCAGGTTACCCAAACACCGGTCGTCGCAACCCTGTTGGTAGTTGCGATAATTCTTCTGCTGACGCAAACCTTGCCAATCGGCATACTAGCGGAACGCACATCCCAGATCGTTTTGGGAGTGTTTGTTTTGGTCAACATCTCGCTGATATTGCTGAAGTCCCGGCCAGGGTCAACTCGGGAACATTTCCGCGTACCTCTTTTTGTACCAATTCTTGGGGTGCTGACCAGCGCTCTGCTTTTTGGTGCCGGATTTCTCTGAGAGAAAAACCGACAGCACAGGGTCATCAGAACGGGGTCCAACTGACGCATGAACATTGACCGATCAACATTTGGAAGGCGGTTTTCAGGCTGGTGGCACCGGACTTTCGTCGATCTGATCGCGCAATTGCAATGGTCTTACCTGCCACCATTGATGGTTTACTTTGCGGCCGGGGTTTCGGGGCTAACATCCGTCGTCGGTGCGTTTTTTCTTAAGGACTATCTGAATCTATCCGCCGCTTTTGTTGCGGGATTGGCATTCTGGGCCGGGTTGCCATGGATTCTAAAAATGCCGCTGGGTCATCTGGTTGACCTGTTCTGGCGCTGGAAATCCCTACTGATTGCCGTTGGCGCATCCTTTATCACGGCGTCATTGCTCATCATGTACAGGCTTGTGGCTGCGCCTGACCAAATGGCCGGCATTATGCCACTTGAGGATTGGTACGTCGTTGCCTTGATGTTGGCTCCTTCAGGTTATGCCATTCAGGATGTCGTTGCTGACGCCATGACAGTCGAAGCAGTGCCGCAATCGGACCGAGACGGACGCGCGTTTATTCAGGACGAAGTTCGTGCCCGGCACACCACCATGCAGACCCTCGGCAGGATTGCGATCATATCCGGGTTTGCAGGGGTCGCCGCGATTAACATCTGGATTTTTTCGGGGGCGGAAAATCTGGAGCAAGCCGATCGTTTGGTTCTCTACGGTCGGGTCTATCTCATTGCCCTGGCTATCCCACTGTTGTCTGTCAGTGGAGTGGTTCTTCACGCTCTGATACAGCGTCGCCTCGTTCGTCGAGGACACCTTCTGCACAGACCAGATCAAACCACCGAAGTCAGGTGGCCGATACTGCTGGGCGGACTTGCGTTTGTTGTTCTCAGCATAGTGTTGGGAACCGCAAATTTTGCCTTCGCGCAAGAGACCGTTTTTGCGGTGTCGCTCACGGTCATTCTCTACCTCATGTCGCGTTTGCTGAGAGAGCTGGAGTCGAAACAGGCCAAAGTTCTGATCGGAACAGCAACTATCATTTTCGTTTTTCGAGCAGTTCCCTTGCCAGGACCGGGCCTGACCTGGTTCGAGATCGACGAGCTTGGGTTTGACGAACAGTTCCTGGCCATTCTAGCGCTTCTGACCTCACTACTTGCTCTGCTTGGCCTGATTATCCTCAGGCCGTTTATGGCAAGTCGTTCGATTGCGCAGGTTGTAGTGTTACTCACGATTGCCGCCGGAGTGCTGTCCCTGCCAAACCTTGCCTTGTACTACGGGGTGCATGAATGGACGGCCGCGCGCACAGGTGGGGTCGTGGATGCAAGGTTTATCGCCATTCTTGACACAGCCGTTGAGTCACCGCTGGGTCAAATCGCGATGGTCCCAATGTTGGCTTGGATCGCGCGCAACGCCCCAACACATCTGAAGGCTACCTTTTTTGCGGTCATGGCGTCGTTCACCAACATGGCATTGTCAGCAAGCAGTCTCGGTACAAAATACCTGAATCAGATCTTTACCGTTACCCGCGCGGTTACCGATCCCAGAACGGGTACCGTTGCCTCCGTCGCTGACTATAGCCACTTGGGGAACTTGCTGATTACCGTGGGCTTGATCTCTGTCATCATCCCACTGGCTGTGGTTTTTCTGGTGCAAAACTCGCCTTATCAGACGCGCGATTGAATATGCGGATCAATCGCTTTCATCGAGAAGTATCTTGAGGTGTGACACCGGAACGCCAATATTCGAGCCGCCAAATTCGGGTAAGATCGCGGCATTGATAGCAACCACCTCGCCGTTTCGGTTAAGGGCAGGTCCGCCGCTTCCGCCGGTTGTGGTTTCAGCATCATAAACGACTGCACCGGGACTGGTCTGGGCGACGATCCCCCGGCTGGCCAGAGGCCTGATCTTGTTCTGCTCTGAAAGGTGTTTTGCAATAGTCCAGAAATCGACGGCTCCGTCTCTCTCAAGCGTTTTCAGAAAATCCGGCCCAGCCTGCACAATCAAGGCCTTAAGGCCAGTCGGAAATCCAAGCAAGAAAACTTCTTCACCTGCTCGCGTCGGGTGAGGTGCCAGTGAAAGTCCAAGCCCTTGAACACGGTTCGCATCAACGGACAGAAGCGCCAGATCGGCCGTTTTGCTTGCCCTAAGCAACACCGCTTCCATTGGCTTGGATTGTTCTGGAAGATAAGCCAGCAGGCTAAGTATCTCGGCTTCAAGCCCTGCTGCCTTCAGGGCCTGCGCGCGATCCCCGGTCGTCCAGGGCAAGGCGACATGACGGTTGGTCACCAAAAGAGAGGTGTCCTGCAATAGAAACCCGGTTCCGGTGAACTGAAATTCTGCCGGCGCGCCTTCCGCATCTGGCTCAATCCATGGTTTTCCGAATGGAGTTTTTAGTTTCTCCCCGTCCGGGCCAAGCACATGCCGCAGCAATTTGCCGCTTTCGGTCTGTCGCAATCCGTAAGCACCCTGGATGAAGGCAATAGATCGCGTCGAGGCTGTGATAACTCGCCTCGAAGCACCAGCGCGTTCTTCCAAAGTGCCAAGGCGCTGCTCGGTGGAAATCACCTGGTTGTCAAACGCTTCTCTGAGCGCGACCAGATCATCCGCCGTCAGTGCATCTTCTCGCGTCTGCGTAAGCATGACAGCAACCGCCTCGATCTTGAGAGCCTCCTGTTTAAGGCTGTCCGCCAGCTTCCGATCGTTCTGAAAAAGCAAATAGCCAAAGGCAAAGATCAGAAGAAGCACACCGATAACGGTAACCCTGAACAAAACCGTGGTTTGTGATGTCAGCCGACGCCCGCCTTCGCGCAGCGCACCGGACATTTTTCTGGCGAAGGGTCGTCGGCTGGAGCGCGCATACACATAAGCGTCACTTATTATGTCTTCGACCGTGTGATGTGCAGGGAATGAGTGGTCACACACCCTGTAACGCGACATGGGCCCCTCTGCACCGAACTCAATCATGTCGCCATGCCCAAGAACTGCCGAAGCAGTTTTTTGACCATTGACCCAGATATCCCGGCCAGGCAAAGCGTTTAGCGCGTAACCGCCTTGCGACCACTGAATGGTTGCCACGTCTTCGTCATGCGGGGGCAAATCCTCTTTCCGCCTGAATTTCAGGATACGATCAGGACCCACCGAAGCAGCCAAAGCGTTGCCGACAAGCCAGGTAACGGTTCCGCGGGACGGCCCCGTCAAGCTCTCCAGAAATGCACGGACATCGCCCGTTTCACTTTCCACATCGCTTTTGTCCGGCGTCCGCATCGTCCATCTCTGTTCTCTAACCCTATTGGCACATTATCATGCGCAGCAGTGAAACCGCTATGGTGGGCAATAATGTGCTCTTTTTAAGAACACCAAGGGTCCGCGCATGCTGCCCGGACCATGATGGTTGCGCGTGCGCCTCTATTGCTCCTATTTCGATGAGACCTTAATCTTCCGGCTGGGATCCTGAGGTTCTGTTTTCGGCATCGTGACGTGCAGGACGCCTTTGTCGAACGCAGCGGAAATCTCCTCGATATCGACTGCATCAGGCAGCGTCATTGTCCGAGTGAAACTGCCATAGCTTCTCTCGCTAATGCGCAGATCGCCTGTGTCATCATGCGTAACATTCTTCTGGCCCCGCAGCGTCAATCTGCGGCCTTTGATTTCGACTTCGACGTCGTCTTCTTCGAGACCCGGCAATTCAGCCGTGAGAACGATCGCTGTATCCGTTTCGTGGATGTCAATCGCCGGCGAAATCGCACCTGTCATGTCCAACGACGGGAAGCCCGTGCGTTGCGCGGCTGTTTCCAGCGGCAGGAATGGCGCTGCGCCCCCGAAAAAGCGCGACATCATGGATTCCATTTCGCGTCGAAAATTATCAGAGAGCGGATGTGTTCCAGCAAACAGTTGTGGTTTTTTGTCTTCAAGCATTTTCTGATCCTCCTCCTTCGGTGCGATTGGGGGGAGGCTGCATTATGGCAAAAAACTCGTCTAATTACCTTGATCTTGCGCAAGCAAGCGTCCTCGATAACGCGCCAAAAGGACATCCCGGCCGTATCGGCATTCCGAATGAAACAAGGCGCATTACCGGTCATACGTCCAGGCCAAGGGGTAAACTGATCTGACTCTATTGCGCCACCGAACGTCTGAAAAGCATCAGGCTGGACGCCAGAAGGATTGCGCCGAGTAACGCCATCCATAAGAACTCTGGCCAGACCGTCTCAAACCTCGCCCCCTTGAAGATGATGGATTGGCTGGCGGACATGTAATGGCGGGACGGAAGGATCGATGTTCCGACCTGAAGCCAGTCGGGCTGCCCCTCGATCGGTGTCTCACCTCCCGACAGCATCAGCATCGGAAGGACTGTCAGCATTACCAAAAGTGCAAATTGCGCCATTGAGCGTGCAATCGTTGCAAGAAATACCCCAAGTGCGGTTGCTGTGAAGAGAAACAGGGCGGTGCCAAAAAGAAACAACACCTTCGACCCCGCGATGTTGATCCCCAGGAAACCTTGCATAACAAAGGTCAGCGATAAGGCGGCCGCGACAAGAACCACCGCTGCGTTTGCCCAAATCTTGGCCATCGCAATGTCAAACGGGGTAAGCGGCATCGCAAGCAGATGTTCGATTGTGCCATGTTCACGCTCGCGGATCATCGCCGCACCGGTGAGGATCGTAGTCAGCCACATGATCTGGCCGATGAGCGCCACGATTCCGGCAAAACGAACAGTATCACGGTTGGGATTGAACGCACTGCGCATGATGATATCGACGGGCAATGACTCAGCCAGGTCCGCACCAATGGCAAAGCGACGGATCTCGGCGCTGAGGATATTGACGATATAGTTTGCGCCAATCCCGGCCTGTTCCATCGCCGTCGCATCAATCAGAACCTGAATTTCCGGCGTGCGCCCGGCGCGAACATCTTTCTCGAACCCTGGTGGCACCGCGACCACAAACAGGAAATGCCCGGCATCCATCTTTTCGGCTCCGGTACCTGGTGCGATCTGGACAACGGGTTGAAACTCCGGAGGGAAGAATGCCGTGGCAAGAGACCGTGAAAGGGGCGAGCCATCCTCATCGGCAAATGCAATGGAGGCATTGTTGACCGAGTTCGAAACCCCCGTCGCCTCCATCACGGGTGCCAGCGTGAATGACCAGACCAGCAGCGCCATCATCACCCAATCACGCCGAAGGCTCATCATTTCTTTCAAGCCAAGCCAGAAGATGCAGGACAACCGTTGCATTCATTTCTCCTGCGCTCGAAGTAAAAGGGCAGCGATCAACGTCAGCACTGGTCCGAAACAGGCTAGGGCGAGAAGATCGGGGGCAAGCGCATCCCAGCCCAGTCCTTTGGTGAAGGCACCGACATTCAGGTGCAGGAAATAGGATGACGGCCAGAGTGATCCGATTGTCTGCGCACCGCCTTCAAGAGTTGAAACCGGCTGCAGCAGGCCCGAGAACTGAATGGTCGGTACGACCGAGGCGATCGCGGTGGCGAAGGTAGCGGCCACCTGGCTTGAGGTCATGGTCGCAATGAGTAGCCCATAGGATGTTGTAGCCCAGACATACAGCAACGCGCCGATTGCCAGAGGAACCGGGTTGCCTTTGAGCGGTACATCAAAAACAAAGACCGTCATTCCAGCCAAGAGCAGGAAATTGGCGAACGCGATTGCGATATAAGGGATTTGCTTGCCAACCAGAAACTCAAGCCGCGTCGTTGGCGTTGCATAGAAATTGGTGATTGTTCCCAACTCTTTTTCACGTGCGACGCTGACCGCCATCAGAACTGCCGGTAACATTATCAAAAGGATCGCAGGCATGGCTGGGGCCATTGCGGCAATACTCTCGAAACTCTGATTGTACCTGAAGCGTGGCTCGATACGGGCGATCTCGACCGGATGCACACCGTTTTGGCGGGCCATTGCCGCCAAAAAGGTATTGTGGAGCCCCGCCACATAGCCTTCTACAGTCTCGCCTTTGAACGGAATTGCGCCGTCCACAATTGCAAGCACGTCCGTTGCTTCAACAGAGCGGATCTTGCGCCCAAAGTCAGGTGGGAGTTCGACAACCAGCGAGGCATCTCCTCGGGCCAGCCGTTCATGGCCCTCATCGATACTCGTCAGTGGCTGCGTTGGGTTGAAGTAGCGCGATCCTGAAATCTCTGCAATGTAGGCGCGGCTTTCTGGCCCCTGTGACAAATCCAGTACCGCGAAATCCAGTTCTTCGATGTCCAGCGTAATCCCATAGCAAAAGACCAGCATCAGGATCACTGAGCCCAGGAACGCAAACGCCAAACGCACGCGGTCGCGCAAAATCTCGATGGTTTCACGCTTCGTGTATGCCAGTGTGCGCCTGATACCCCCGCCAGCGCTGTCATCAAGGGCATGAACCGATGCCTCAGGAGCTTTCACCGGTGCCGGAGGGTCAGCTGCCTTCAATACCGTGACAAATGCTTCTTCCAGACTGTCTACCTGTGCCCCGGCGATCAACTCATCCGGTGTTCCCTCAGCCAGAACACGGCCCGCGTGCATGAACGACACCCGATCACAGCGCTCTGCTTCGGCCATGAAATGGGTCGAGACGAAAATCGTCACTTCTTCATCTCTCGAAAGCTCAATCAGCAACGCCCAAAACGAGTCGCGCGCCTCAGGGTCCACTCCCGAGGTTGGCTCATCCAGGATCAGCACGCGAGGTCGGTGGATCACAGCGACGGCCAGGGAAAGACGTTGCTTGATGCCAAGTGGCAGCGCCGTGGCCAACATGTCCATATGTGCAATCAGGCCAAAGCGTTCCGCCAGTTCATCGATACGCCTATCGCGGTCCGTGATCGCAAAGATGCGGGCATGTAGCTGGAGGTTCTGCCGAACGGTCAACTCGCCATAAAGCGAGAATGCCTGACTCATGTAGCCAATCTCGCGACGCATCCTCAGGTCGCGTGCATCAACCGGTCTTCCGAACAACAGCGCCTCACCGTCACTTGCGGGCAGAAGACCTGTCAGCATTTTCATGGTGGTCGACTTGCCGCAGCCGTTCGACCCGAGGAAGCCGAAAATCTCACCACGGTTGATCGAGAATTCGACGTTATTGACTGCCGTGAAATCGCCAAAGCGCCGCGTCAATCCGCGTGCCGTGATCACTGGGTCTGCCTCACTGTGATGTGTGGGCGCTTTCCTTGGTGCGATCAGGGGATCTCCGTGCGCCTGCAACCGCCGGTAGGACGTTTCAAGATCGCTGGCTTCCCCCTTCAATTCTGCCGGAGAACCATGGAAAAGCACGCGCCCGGCATCCATCGCGACGATAAAGTCGAATTGTTCGGCTTCTTCCATATAGGCTGTCGAAACCAGTATGGAGAGGTCGGGAGTAGCCTCTCGGACCGCGTCGATCAGCGCCCAGAATTGACGCCGCGACAGTGGGTCGATGCCGGTGGTCGGCTCATCCAGAACCAAAAGCTTAGGATCATGGATCAGTGCACAACACAGCCCAAGCTTCTGCTTCATGCCGCCCGAGAGTTTTCCCATCAGACGATCAGAGAATGGCGCAAGCCCGGTTGCCGACAGCAATGCTGCGATCCGGATGTCACGCTCCTGTTGCCCCTGTCCGAAGAGACGCGAAAAGAACTCAAGGTTCTCGCGCACCGACAATTCTGCATAGAGGTTCCGGCCCAACCCCTGCGGCATAAATGCGATCGCTGGGCAGATTTTGTGACGATGGGCACGGTCGTCGATCGATCCACCGAGAACCTTGATCGTGCCGGATTGAAGCTTCTTCGCGCCGGTGATCAATCCCAAAAGCGTTGATTTGCCAACCCCGTCAGGCCCGATCAGCCCAATAAGCTGACCTACCGGCAGGTTAAGCGACAGGTTATCGAGTGCTTTCCGCTGGCGATACTTATGCGTGACACCACTGACGCAGAAATCAGATGTGCCCGCCTGGGAATTCATTCGAACAATTCGGGTGGAATCCGCCTTTCCAGATATTCCGGCCATACACTGTCAGAAGTAAGCCTGATCACAGCGATACCGCGAAGGCCGGTTTTCACATGTTCGATCCGTTCTGTGATCAGATCCTCAGGAATGCGAACCCGAACGCGAAAGACCAACTGTTCACGCTCGCTCAATGTCTCTACCTGCTTTGGAGTGAACTGGGCTTCGGGAGATACAAAAGTGACGGTTGCAGGAACGGCAAAATCCGGCAAGGCATCAAGTACGATGCGCGCCTCAGCCCCGATGGGCAGCAACCCCGCTTCGCGTGCGGGCAGGTACACGTCCATATAGACGTTCTCTAAGCTGAGAAGCGTAAGGATCGGCTCACCCGCGCCAACAACTTCACCGGGCTCAGCCAGTCTGTAAAGAATGCGCCCCGGCATAGGGGCAACAAGCGAAGCATCCTCGATCTGGGCGACGATCCGGCGCACTTCGGCTTCGGCAGCCGCGATCTGGCTGTCCGAGGTTGCAACCCGGGCCTTGGCGGCACCCAGAACGGCGTCGGCAACCTGAAATGCGGTTTCGCGATCTTCAAAGACTGTCATCGAAATGTTTTGACCGGCCAACAGTGCCTTTGCCCGTTCCAGTTCCTGCGCCGCGCGACGCTGTTGGCTTTCTCGTTGGACAACAACAGCCTCGGCTTCGGCCTTGGCTTGACGCGCCAATGCTACTTCGGCTTTGGCGCGATCAAGCGCTGCAGACAGTTCATCGGTGTCCATCTCGACCAACAGTTCACCTACAACAACCAAGTTGCCTTCTGCCGCCAAAACCTGTGCAACCCGCCCTGCGAAGGTGGGGGCAATTTCCACTTGTTCGGCCTCTATCCGTCCATTGCCCTGTACAAATCCAACTGGCAATTCACTGCTGTCTTCTGAAACGAATAGGTACAACGCCGCACCTGCGAGAAGGAGCATTACGACGATCAGTATTGCGCGCACATTCTTTTTCATGATCTGGCGTACCGCGGTTAAAGCTACTAGGTGACGTTATCTCAAACCCCGCAAAACGCTTTGTTTTGGATCAAACAGAGCCCTTTAGAGGGTTGTTCAGGCCAAACTCGGGTAGAAAACCGGCGCAGCAGTCTGATTGTTAACCCGCATCAATGGCTCAATGCGGATTTAACGGCGTGACTTTAGATTTCGGTTGCGCCGAACTGACGGAATTGTTGCGCATGGGCAAGCATCACGCGGTCGAAACAAATGCCCAATTGTCCATCCATCGTGTCAAAGCACTTACAAGTCACACTTCCAGCGTGCGGATGAAATCAACACTGCGTCAGTATTGCGGGTTGCCGCTGCTACTTCGGCAACATGAAGAACTCTTCCAGTACAATCTTTCCGTCTGCTACTGAATAAACTGCAATCTCACTCAAAGTGATACGTTGCCCAGTTTCCTTCTGCTTTACTACAGCCTTATATCGCACACTGAAGCGGTTTGGGGGATGAACATAGGGGCCATCGACGTCAAATTCGATGATTTCATGAGCTGCCAGCCAATCCTCTCTTTTCCCTTTGATAGCATCACGGCCTTTGGTGATGCGAAACTGTCGAACCGGAGGCACAACCGCTTCTATGGATTGAGCGTTCTCGGCATACATTTCATCAACATTTGTAAGGCCCCTGCGATCACGCATCGCCTGAACAAATGTTCTTCCAATATCGACTAATTCTTCCATGATAGCCCTCATTTTAGGCATCAACTGTATCACATCTTGCCTTTTCCAATCTTGACGAGGATCAATGAATTTAGATGTTGGCGAAGAATCCAGTTCGGGAACGAGAGGGCAATTAGTGCAGTGGTAAAGAACGGCCCAATTCCCGGCACCGTCATCAGCCAATGCGCCATCTCCTTGCCTCGTGGTCGGTGAGTCACCTCCGCATCCAACTCTCATATCTGACTGATCAACTGGCTCGCATCCCGATCAGCGGACTTAGGCAAGCCTGTGCCGCTTCCCCTTGTGTTGCACCATCATGCGACAACCGATATCGACCACGAAGACAACCATGCTCCTGGCATCTAGACTATTGAGTGCAGGAAAAGCTTGTTTTGGGCTGCACAATTAGACAACGCCTTCAAAACCAACTTAAACCGATCGTTTTGTTCTGGCGGGCGCAGTGATCGAAGAAGTGGGTCTTACCCTTTAGTAGCGCCAAGGTAAGCAAACCAGTAGGCCAAGGCGACTCCTCCCGCCCCGCCGACAATATTGCCCAGAGTAACCCACAATAGATTGGTCGCCGCTGAGAAAACCGGCACAGTTGCCCCCGCTGCCCAACCCTGCGGGAAGAAAAACATGTTCGCAATCGAATGCTCGAGTCCCAGCAACACAAAAGCAGTGACGGGCCACAAAACGGCCAGAACCTTGCCGGCGACGCTGCGGGCGGCAAAGGACAGCCAAACAGCAAGGCATACCAACCCGTTGCACAGTGCGCCACGGGCGAAGGCCTCCATCGGATCCAACCCCGCTTTGGCATCGGCTATCACCACGGCGGTATTACCCATCGGCCCCTCGAGCAGGCCGGTCAGAGAGAAGGCCAATGCAAGCCCGAGGGCGCCCACGAAGTTTCCGGCGTAGACGATGCCCCAGCTTCGAAACAGCAGTCGCAGTGGTATCTTGCGGTCGACCGCTGCGATCACCATCAAAACATTGCCGGTGAATAATTCTGCACCACCTGCGATCACCAGGATAAGGCCCAGGGAAAACACCGCGCCACCCAGAACGCGGATCGGCCCCGCAGCGCTGTCTGCGCCAGTAACCGCCATCGTATAGGCCGCTGCGCCAAACCCTATGAATGCCCCGGCCAGCATCGCAAGAACGAACATGGGTGCCATTGGCAACTTTGCCTTTGTGACCCCAGCAGTCTCAACTAACGCCGCAATTTCAGAGGGTTTATGAGCGTCGAACAGGGACGGGGTGTTCATGTCGGGCTCCAAAGTTACCACGGATCTACGTATCAGGGATTGTGCAGCCTATCTTCTGACCTTGAACCAAAGCACAAATAAAAAGGGGAAGTTTATCTATTCCACCACAGTTCGGGTCGTTTCGTCTAACACAGTTTGGTCGCCGGTCATCGCCACAGGCACCCATGACCTCGGTTTCAGCATCCGTTTTCGTGTCACCGTCATGAAGCAGTGGATGTCAGACTCCGTTTTCACGGCCGGGAGTTCAGCGTCACGGGGTAGCCATCGAAACTTAATTCTGCCACGAGATTTCAATGCAAAGCTTATTGATCGTCATCGTTTTTGTGCCGATTGGGACCAAGTTTGAAATTTAGGCAACGGTCAAAACCGCACAAGTGGCATTCCGACTGATGCCTTGAGAGGTGCTCCCTTGAATCAGGCTACCAATGCTTCCCAATCCGCGGCGGCCCGTCACAATTAGGTCAGCTTTGCATTGCTCGGCGCATGCGATGATCTCGTCGACCGGATCACCGCGTTGGGTATGTGTTTGCGAAACTGTCTGATTGTATTCTTTGGCAATCTCTTTACCCGCGGAAATGATCTTGTCTGCTGCCTGCTGAACCTCTTCGTCTGAAGGCATTGTCGTGACGGCGTGATAGCCAGCAACAGCGCCCATTGCGAAAGCCACGGTTTGCGGCTGAGGTGTATGGACAAGGTGAATTTGGGAGCCATATTTGCTTGAGATATCACAGGCAACGCGTAGAGCTGCTTCTGACGCCTCTGATCCATCCAAGCCAACCACAATTATTTTGAACATGTCGCACACCCTCCTTTGTGAGGGGTCAGTATGGGTGAACTTGCAGCAACTAGCATTGACTCAAATCAACACTTTTCGCTGCAAATTCGAGCGTTGTCGTCCGTTCGTTTCCAGAAGGTTCACGGTAACCGAACAAATTTAATGACCGTTGGAGCTGCAAGCTAGTCTCGCCAAAGGGGCGACAGCGTATTTTACTGCAAAAAGCCTCCTGCAGGCACTGCTTTGTTCAAAGGGTGTCAATTTGGGCCCAATGATAAAGATCAAGAGTAATGGCGAGAAGTATTGCTATTATGGACGTGCTTTTCAGTCCCTTTGGCGAGGTTGGCAGCTTTCCTAAGACACGAAATTCAATCTAATTCCTGAGGATAACGACTATGCAGCCCTCTCCGCCTTGGATTCGCCCAGCTGCAATAGCCGCGGCATTCTTCGGTCTCCTGACAATATTCTCCGGCGGAACGGCCCTGTTTGGGGGTGCCGCCGCTAAAGCAGCAGTTGGAGATGCAGTTCCACTCGTGCTTTGGTTCAATTTTCTGGCTGGGTTCGTCTATCTGCTGGGCGCATTCGCGCTCAATAAGTCCTTAATCTGGGCTCATCGAATTGCCTGGGTGATTGGATTATCTACACTATTGGTGTTCGCTGTTCTTGTAGTTGTGGCTCTTATTGGAACGCCGTTTGAATGGCGAACCGTCGGAGCAATGACCATACGAACTGGATTTTGGTTGGCGATAGCCGTCTCGCTTTCCAGAACCGCATGAGCCAACCAAACGACGCCGCACTCGCGTCCAAATAACTTGGCAAGACAGTCACTTTTGATTGAGATCAAGGGCTGAAGCGAAAGGTTTCGGCATAGTTGGTGCGCTTTTCGGATCGATTTACGGGAGGATCGAAATGACAGTACTGATTGCCTACGGCACCATTGAAGGTCAGACTGCCAAGATTGCTCGCTTTGTCAACGATGTCACAAGAAAAGCCGGCTACGATACAATACTGATCAACACCGGAGACCAGATACGACACGTGTCCCTGACAGGTGTGGACAGGGTCATTCTTGCGGCTCCTGTCCATGAACGCCGGCACCCCAAGCTATTCGAAGCGTTTGTTGAAACGCATAGAGACGCGCTTGCGTCCCGGAAGTCGCTAGTGCTTTCGGTCAGCCTAAAGGCGGCTTTTGCAAGAGGCCAGGAAGACGCCTGGGACTATCTTACCGAAATGCTGATGCGTACGCATTTTGAACCTGACCTAACGGCTTTGGTCGCGGGTGCTGTGCAGCCTGACAACTATGGGTATTTTGAAGAAGAGATCGTTCAGCATGTTGTCTTAAAGGATCAAAAGATCGATCCAAGGGACGGTGCTCGGGAGTTCACCGATTGGGACGCTTTAAGGGAAACCGTGGTAACATTCTTGGACAAATGATCCATCCCGTGGCTTAACTACTGCCTTTCTTCAGTTGTCTTACCTGTAAATGTCGCCGCCACATTGCGCCTACGCCAGTTTTAACAGGCGTTCGAATTCACTGAAATCCATTCGCATGCCACCACCAGCCAGGCTATAAGATGCACGATATGACACTGAACAAGATGGCTATGATTAGGGCCTGAAATATTAAATTAGTAATGCGTGTCATTGGATCTAACTTCTTCGCCTATTGTGTCTTGTGGTTATTCTCGAACCAGCCCTTCGAGAAACCGCAGTGCATGCTCACCTCGTCCGCTCCTCAATGATCGGTTTTGGTCGCAGCGAAAAAGGCAGTTTGAAGTTCGGCAAAATTGGCCTTCGTGAATGACTGTTTCGGAGAGCTGTGTTGCATCGCAAGGATAGGCGTGCCGCAGGAGCGAAGACCTTCTGCTTGAGCAATAGCCGCGGCTGCGAAAGGCCGTTTTGTCCGCAGCCCTGCCGTCTGTGAAACGCCGGGGAACGTCCGGAATGCGCGGTTTTTGACCTACCGCATGTGCGAAAGGCGCAGATGAGACTAAGGGCAGCTCCGGGCTCATTCCGGCCATTTGCTGCATGGAATATTTAAGGCCGCTTCGGTCCCAAAGGAAAATGCTGCTGCCAAAAAGGAAAAACTCTGGTGCTCGTACCATTTTTTGAGATTTGGTGGAGCCTAGGGGAGTCGAACCCCTGACCTCTTGCATGCCATGCAAGCGCTCTCCCAACTGAGCTAAGGCCCCATCAAGGTACTGCCGAAGCAGTGGGCGGACGTTTATGAGACGGCGACGGCGAGCGCAAGACCAAAAATGGAATTTGCCAAAAAGTTTCCGACCCGCGTCCGGGGTGGGCATGAGGCGACGCGGGGCCGCCTCTGACCGGTTTTAGTTTTCGTCTTCCGACGACATGTCGGTGATATCGTCCAACGAGACGTTATCGTTGTCGTCGTCATCATCGTCCAGAAGATCGTCGTCCAGTTCGACGTCGACATTGTCGTCATCATCCAGAACGATATCTTCATCCGACGCGTTCTCACGCGCTTTGGCCGAGGCGGCATCTTCCGCATCTGCGGCGATCATCCGGCTTTTGCCGGTCTCAAGCTCCACGATCTCGCCGGTATAGGGGCTGACGATCGGGTCCTTGTTCAGGTCATAAAACCGCTTACCGGTTGTCGGGCAAACGCGCTTTACGCCCCATTCTTCCTTGGGCATGTGAAATCCCCTTGATATCAGGTGAGTCGTATCAACGATTCAGGTCACGTGCCACATGCAGCGGGCACTGTCAAAGCCTTTGCGCAGGAGAAACAGGTATATGGGAGATCACGCACTGCCCGGGACGCCACCGGTGCCACTGACGTTGCGCAAATCGGCGCGAGCGCGGCGGATCAGTTTGCGGATTTCCCAATTGGATGGCCGGGTTACGCTGACCTATCCACAAGGCGTGCCAGAAGCCGAAGCCTTGAGTTTTGCGCGCACCAAAGAAGAGTGGATACGTCAGCACCTGCTGGACCGTCCTGACCCTGCGGTGGTTCAGTTCGGGCAAACCATCCCGATCGAAGGCACAGAGCGGCGAATCGTGCCTGCCAGCGGGCGGCGCGTTCTGTTACAGGGCGATGAGGTTGCAGTACCCGAGGGTGCCGAGGCACGGCGTCTGGCGCGATTTCTCAAGGAATTGGCGCGTGATCGCCTGACCGGCGCCTGCGATGATTACGCGGCGATGCTGGGACGGTCCTATTCCAGCCTGACCATGCGCGATACACGGTCGCGTTGGGGGTCGTGCAGTTCCGCTGGCGGTCTGATGTTTTCCTGGCGGTTGATCCTAGCGCCGCCTGAGATCCTGCATTATGTCGCCGCGCATGAGGTGGCGCATCTGGTAGAGATGAACCATTCGGCCGATTTTTGGGCGCAGGTCGAGCAGATTTTCGGCGACTATCGCGATCAGCGGCGTTGGCTGCGCGACAACGGGGCGCAACTGCATCAATACAGATTTGATACCAAGGCAAGTTGACCCCGGGTTCATTTGTGATCACATGGGGGTATGTTGTCCGCACGCCCCACTGAATCCCATACTGCCACCCATGATCGGGTCTATCGTGTTCTTCGCGCACGCATTATGCACGGTGAAATGGCGCCGGGGCAGGCGCTGACCCTTCGCGGGATCGGTAAGGAGTTTGGCGTCTCGATGACCCCCGCGCGCGAGGCCGTGCGCCGCTTGGCAGCCGAGGGAGCGCTGTTTCTATCCACATCGGGCCGAGTTTCGACGCCTGAGCTGACTAATGACCGGATCGAAGAGTTGGCTGCGCTTCGTGCGCTGCTTGAGGTTGAACTTGCCAGCCGCGCCCTGCCGCGTGCACATATGGCGCTGATTGACCGGCTGCAAAGCATCAACATGAACGTGGCCGAGATGGTCACCAAACGTGATGCCGTTGGCTATATTCGCTCAAACCTAGAATTTCACCGCACTCTGTATCTGCGGGCGCAGGCCCCGGCGATGCTCGCGATTGCGGAAACCGTCTGGCTGCAACTTGGTCCCACCATGCGTGCGCTGTACGGCCGACTGCGGCGGACCGACCCGCCGCATAACCACAAACTGATCATCGCGGCATTGCAGGCCGGTGACGAGCCTGGATTGCGTTTGGCCGTCCGCTCGGACGTGACCCAGGGACTGAGGTTGCTGGTCAGCTGAGCGGCTTGTTGCCGAAGCCCGAATTTTGCATCTGATTGACGTCGTCGTTCTGGTTTGGGGATTGGGTCTGGGCTAGTCTGGACCAAATCACAACAAGAGCAGTTTTCAGTTATGATCAATCGACGGATATTTTCTTTGGGGCTCGGGTCAGCCCTGTTGTCGGCCTGTTCCACAGGCACCCCCACCAGCACCCCGGCATCCCGGATGCGGCCTGTGCCCAACGCCGGGTGGGATGCGTGGGTTGCCGGTTTCAAGGGCCGCGCGGCGTCGCAGGGGATATCGCAGACAACCCTAAACCTGGCTTTTCAGGGGGCGGGGTACCTGCCCGATGTGATCGAGCGGGACCGCAATCAGGTCGAATTCAAACGTTCACTCGAGGACTATTTGGCCATCGCGGCCTCAGATGAGCGGATCGCAACCGGCAAGCAGATGCTGGTGCGCCATGCAGGCACCCTGTCGCAGATCGAGGCGAAATATGGCGTCGACAAAGAAGTAATCGTGGCCGTCTGGGGCTTGGAAAGCCGCTACGGCGCGCGGCGCGGGGATGTGCCGGTGGTGTCCGCAGTGTCGACTTTGGCTTATGACGGGCGGCGCGGTGCGTTCTTTGAAAAGCAACTGATCGCAGCTTTGTGGATCATTCAAGAGGGCGACACAAGCCCCGCCAACATGACCGGCAGCTGGGCCGGAGCAATGGGACACACGCAGTTCATTCCGACATCCTATCTGGCCTATGCGGTGGATTTCACCGGCGACGGACGGCGGGATATCTGGTCCGAGGATCCCACGGATTCGCTGGCCTCGACCGCGGCCTATCTGGCGCGCGCGGGCTGGGTACGCGGGCAGCCCTGGGGCGGTGAGGCTGGCACTGTATCCGGCACGCCGGTTACAGTTTTGCAGCCGCAGACACCCGGCCCCCGCATTGCGGTGTTCCGCAATTTTCAGGTCATCAAGCGCTATAACAACTCGGACAGCTACGCGATTGGCGTCGGACATTTGTCTGACCGGATTGCAGGCGGTGCGCCGTTTCAGGCCTCATTCGGGCCAGACGCAACGGGTTTGACGCTGGAAGATCGCAAGGAGCTCCAGCGCCGACTGACATCGGCCGGCTATGATACTCAGGGCGCGGACGGGGTGATCGGCAACAACACCAAATCCGCCATCAGCGCCTATCAACGCGCCAGTGGCATGCCGGTCACTGGGGAACCCTCGGTTGCGTTGCTGCGCAGCTTGGGGGGCTGACGGTTTACGCCGCCAGCCCTTTCGAGCCGATATCGAGGAATTTCTGCCGGCGGTCTTGAATCAGGGCCGCCGCGTCTTTGCCGTCCAGTTCTTTCAGCATCAGGGTGATAGCATCCCGAACGGATTCGACGGTGGCAGGACGGTCGCGATGGGCACCGCCTTTGGGTTCCTGAATGATAAGATCGCAGACGCCCAGCTTGTGCAGGTCCTGCGCGGTCAGGCGCAGCGCCTCGGCGGCCTCGCGCATCTTTTCGGCATCTTTCCACAGGATCGAAGCGCAGCCTTCCGGCGAGATCACCGAATATACCGAATGTTCCAGCATCGCGACGCGGTTCGCGGTGGCAAAGGCCACAGCCCCGCCGGACCCGCCTTCGCCGATGATCACCGACACCAGCGGCACGCCGATCTTCAGGCACATCTCGGTCGACCGGGCAATGGCCTCGGACTGACCGCGTTCCTCGGCCCCCTTGCCGGGATAGGCGCCTGCCGTGTCGATCAGAGTGATAACGGGCAGGCCAAAGCGACCGGCCATTTCCATCAGGCGCACGGCCTTGCGATACCCTTCGGGGCGGGCCATGCCGAAATTCCGTTCGATCCGCGATTTGGTGTCCGAACCCTTTTCATGACCAATCACCATCACCGGCTGATCGTTGAATCGGGCCAGACCACCGATAACTGCCAGATCGTCGGCAAAGTTGCGATCGCCCGCCAGCGGGGTGAACTCGGTAAACAGCGCCTCGACATAGTCCTTGCAATGCGGGCGGTCCGGATGGCGCGCCACCTGGCATTTTCGCCAGGGGGTCAGATCGCCATAAAGCTCTTCCAGAAGCTTTGCGGCCTTGGCGTCCAGCGCAGCGGCTTCTTCGGCCACGTCCATTTCTTCGTTGGCACGGGCCAGCGCACGCAATTCCTCGGCCTTGCCTTCAATCTCGGCCAGCGGTTTTTCGAAATCCAGATACTGGGTCATGACGCCTCTCAACGCGGAAGTTCTTTGCTATATGACCTGAGGTTGCGCGGGATGCAACTCAGCAAGATTTGTGGATGCGGAATATGCGACCACGGATAAGCAAAGAGAAGGAAGGTTGCCGATGGCAAACAGCTACGAAGATCGCATTCTGCGCGTCTTGACTTACATCCACGATCACCCCGCCGGGGATCTGTCGTTGGATGCCTTGTCTGATGTGGCTGCGATGTCCCGGTTTCACTGGCATCGTGTGTTTCGCGCGATTACCGGCGAAACCTGCGCGCAAGCTGTCCGCCGGATCCGGTTGCACCGTGCCGCGTGTTGGCTGGTGCAAACCGACCGGTCCGTGGCAGAGATCGCGTCGGCGGTGGGTTATCCTAATCTGAATTCCTTTGTGCGGGCCTTTTCGCAGGCCTACAGCGCCAGCCCGGCGGCCTTTAGAAAATCCGGGCGTTGGCTGGTGCTTAATCGCAAATTGAGAATCGGAGAATATCCAATGCATCCCGTTACAACCCGTACAGAACCCGCCCGCCGCGTAATCGCCTTGGCTCATAAAGGGGATTACGCAGAGATCGGCAATAAGTTTGAGGCATTTGGTGCCTTGTGTGATTCCCGCAACCTATGGTCTCAACTTGGTCCAGTCATCGGAGTCTATCTGGACAGCCCCGATGATGTGTCACAAGACCAACTGCGCAGCTATGCAGGCGCCGAATTCAAAGGTGGTGACACACCAGAGGGTATGGAAGACGTGCAGATTCCAGGCGGCAAAACAGCTATTCTGACCTACAAGGGCCCATACTCCGGTTTGCACGCGGCGTATCACACGCTGTTCGGAAACTGGCTGCCTGAGTCAGGCGAGGAACCCGCGGACCAGCCGTGCTACGAGATCTACCTGAACGATCCGCGCAACACCGCACCCGAAGAGCTGCTGACCGAAATTTGCCTACCGCTGAAATAGGTCAGTTTGGCCACAGGACCGGGTAAAGCGAGGCGACCAGCAGCACCGCCATGGTCCAGTTGAACACCACCAACCGGCGCGGGTTCGTCAGAATCCGCGCCATCTGCTGCCCCAGCACCGTCCAGGTGCTGACTGACGGCAGGTTCACCGCTCCGAATATCAGCGCCACGATGATGATGGCTTGCATCGTGTGATCTGGCGTGTAGGCCGTAGTAGCCGTCAGGGCCATGGCCCAGGCCTTTGGATTGACCCATTGAAAGGCGGCAGCTTGCAGAAAGGTCATTGGATCACCCTCGGCCATCTTGCCATTGGCCGGGGCCGCATGCGCGATCTTCCACGCCAGATACAGTAGATAGACGACCGAGGCGAGTTTCAGCACCGTGTAGCTGACCGGGTATCGGTCAAATACCTGCACCAAACCGGCACCGACCAGCAGGACCATGACAGTAAACCCCAACCCGATCCCCAACATATGCGGGATGGTTCGGCGAAACCCGAAATTAGCCCCCGAGGCCATCAGCATCAGGTTGTTCGGCCCAGGCGTGATGGACGAGACAAAAGCAAAGGCGATCAGGGCCAGAAGGATATCATAGGTCATGGCGGGGATAATCACTGACAAAACAGCAAATGAAATTGCGTTTTTGTGCGTGTTTGGGGTAATTACACAATTAATGGCGAAGATTGATCACATAAATCAACAAATATTGCGCGCGCTGACAGGTGACGGCCGTATCAGCAACTTGGAACTGGCGGACCGCGTTGGCCTGTCGCCCTCGGCCTGCTTGCGTCGCGTGCAAGAACTTGAGCGCGCTGGCGTGATCACCGGCTACCGCGCGGTATTAAGCCCGAAAGAACTGGGCGTAGGGTTCGTGGGTTACATCGGCGTTGGATTGGGAGAGCATACCAAAGCCGCGCAGGAAGGTTTTGAACGGGCCGTGCAGCATGCGCCCGAAGTGATTGAATGCCACAATATCACCGGCACCATCGAATACTTGCTGCGCGTGGAATGCGCTGATCTTGCCGAGTACAAAACCTTTCACACAGAGGTGCTGGGAACCCTGCCGCATGTGACGTCGATCACCTCCTACGTGGTGATGGATTCACCCAAGGATTTGCGCGCCTGACAGGGAAATTGTGAATTTTAACTGTCTTGCGGGGAAAATCCTCACATCCTAGTGTCACAGCAATGGGAAAACCAAAATGGGGGCAAACCCCTCTTATGCCGTCACAGGGAGACGATCATGAAACTTATCAAAGCCGGTGCGCTTGCCGCAGCTATGGCATTGATTGCCGGAGCGGTAGCGTCAGCGCCGCTTAAGCTGCAACCTGCAAGCCCACAACCCAGCCCGCAGGCCGGGTTGAATGTGAAATACTATGGTACAGGCAATCAACACAAGAAGATCCGAGATCTGAGCCAGGCGAAAAGCCTGCTGTCACAAGCGCAACCCGGAACACCGTTGCGGGGGTTGGATTACAGGGACACCAGCAAGGGTGAGGACGTCATGACATTCGACGGCGCTTACAACGTTGCTGCCGAAGTTACTGGGTATATGCGGTTCGACTCGCCGGGGATTTACGAGTTGGAAACGTGGTCAAATGACGGGATTGAGGCTTCGGTTGGTGGTCAACAGATTGGCCGCGTAACCGGTATTCAAGGCTGTGAAGCCAATCAACGTACCGAAGTAGAAGTGCCCCAGGCGGGCTGGTATCCGTTGAAGATCATCTATTTCCAAAAATTGGGATCCTCTTGCCTGATGATGAAGTCGGGCAAACAAGGCGAAAAGCTCACCTGGGTGCCCAACGACATCTTCGGGCGGTAACAAGAAGGCGCCCCGCAGGGCGCCTTTTTTTGGCCATTAGCCAGCGGCGATCAGTTCCGCTTGCGCCACAATCACTTCGGCCTGTTTGATCGACGCGATATCGACCAGACGCCCTTTGTAGACGGTCGCGCCTTCGCCATTGGCCTTGGCCTGTTCCATTGCCGCCAGGATTTCGCGCGCTTCCGAAACAGCCTCGTCCGAGGGGGTAAAAACCTCGTTGGCCAGTGCGATCTGCTTGGGATGGATCGCCCATTTGCCGACCATACCCAGCGTGGCTGAGCGTTTGGCCTGTGCGATGTATCCCTCATCATCCGAGAAGTCACCAAACGGCCCGTCCACCGGCAGCACGCCATGGGTTCGGCAAGCGGCGACGATGGCCGCTTGTGCCCAATGCCAAGGATCGGACCAGTGCTTTTCGCCTTCGCGCAGCATGTAATAGTTTTCCTGCGTTCCGCCGATGCCGGTGGTCTGCATGCCCATCGAGGCCGCGAAATCCGCCGCACCCAGGCTCATCGCCTGCATTCGTGGTGACGAGGCAGCGATTTCCTCGACATGGGCAATACCTGCGGCAGATTCGATGATCACTTCGAAGGATACCGGCTTGGTGCGGCCCTTGGCGCGTTCGATGGCGGTAACCAGCGCGTCCACGGCATAGACATCTTCGGCGCAGCCGACCTTGGGGATCATGATCTGGTCCAGACGGTCGCCAGCCTGTTCCAGCAGATCCACAACGTCGCGATACCAATAGGGTGTGTCCAGTCCGTTAATGCGCACGGACATGTACTTGTTGCCCCAATCCACGGTGTTCAGCGCCTCGATCACATTGGCGCGAGCCGCGTCCTTGTCCGACGGCGCCACCGAGTCCTCAAGATCAAGGTTGATCACGTCTGCCGCTGACGCGGCCATTTTCGGAAACAGCTTGGTGTTCGATCCAGGCCCGAACAGCTGGCAACGGTTGGGGCGGGCGGGGGCGGCGGGTTGAAGGCGAAAGCTCATCTGGACCTCGTGCGAGAAATGAAATTACAATTTTTCTGCTCATTGAGGTATTAAATTGCGTGCTTATGCGCAAGCGTCTTTATGCAAGTGCGGCATTGCGTTCGCAGCATTTGCCACGGAAAGCGATCAAACTGGTGATTAAAGTTTAATCACTGTGAAAACTTGAAAGAATATTTCAGTAAATGAAGAATTCGCGCGAAAATTTCCCACCAATGGCAACTATGTCAGGCGAAAACGCAAAGCACTCGTCAGGCGCGTCCCATAGGCTGCGCCGGAATCAAAGGAGTGAACCGCAATGATCGAGACACCGTACCTGCTGTTTTTGGGCGATGCGCCCGACCAATTGGCGGCCAAAGTGGCAGTTGGCATCAAAGACTGGCGCCCGGAAAACGCTGTGGGCCAATATCGGATGGACGGCTGCAAGGCCGATCTGGGCCTGACGGACATGACCCTGACCGAAGCAAAAGAGGCGGGCGCTAAGACTCTGGTCATCGGTGTGGCCAACCGTGGCGGCGTGATCAGCCAGGAATGGAAAAAGGTTCTGGTGATGGCGCTGGAGGAAGGCTTTGATCTGGCGTCTGGCCTGCACAACCTGCTGCGCGACGAGCCCGATCTGGTTGCCGTTGCCGAGGCCACGGGCCGCAAGCTGCATGATGTGCGCGTTCCCGAGGTCGAGTACCCGATCGCAAACGGCATCAAACGCAAGGGCAAGCGGTGTCTGGCAGTTGGCACGGATTGCTCGGTAGGCAAGATGTACACGGCGATGGCGATGGATGCCGAAATGCGCAAGCGTGGCATGAAATCCACCTTCCGTGCCACCGGCCAGACCGGTATTCTGATCACCGGTGACGGTGTGCCGCTGGACGCCGTGATCGCTGACTTCATGGCCGGATCGGTCGAATGGCTGACACCCGACAATGACGACGACCACTGGGACTTGATCGAAGGGCAGGGATCGCTGTTCCACGTGTCCTACTCCGGTGTGACCATGGCGCTAATCCACGGCGGCCAGCCGGACGCACTGATCCTGAGCCACGAACCCACCCGTGAGCATATGCGCGGTCTGCCGACCTATACTTTGCCGACGCTTGAAAACCTGCGCGACACCGCGCTGGCACTTGCCAAGGTTGCAAACCCTGATTGTCAGGTCGTGGGTGTCTCGGTCAACACACAGCACATGAGCGAAAAGGACGCCATCGCCTATCTGGCGAAGGTCGAGGCCGATATGGGGCTACCCGCCACTGATCCGTTCCGCTTTGGTCCGGGCAAACTGGTCGACGCGCTGGCCGCGTTGTGATCAATAGACCCCGCCAGAGGACTCTCTGGCGGGGAAATCTTGAATGAATAAAGGAGTGGGCGCGTGCAGATTGACGTCTCTCGTGATGTATTCCGGTTGGCTCAGGTCTTTACTATCTCGCGCGGGTCTAGGACCGAAGCGAATGTGCTGACTGTACGTGTATCGGATGGCGGGCATCAGGGGTGGGGCGAATGTGTGCCCTACGCTCGGTATAATGAGACGCTGGAGTCGGTCGAGGCCGAAATTGCCAGTTTGCCCCGGACGTTTGATCGAGCGCAGTTGATGGATCTGTTGCCCGCTGGTGCCGCCCGCAATGCGGTAGACTGTGCACTGTGGGATCTTGAGGCGAAGCGCGCCGGAAAACGTGCATGGGAACTGGCCGGTCTGCCCGCGCCCGGCCCAGAGATCACCGCCTACACCTTGTCGCTGGACACGCCGGAAAAGATGCAGGCACAGGCGGCTGAGAACGCGTATCGTCCGCTGTTGAAGATTAAGCTGGGTACGCCAGACGACATGCCTCGTCTGGAAGCCGTACGCGCAGGTGCCCCTGACGCCAAGATCATCGTCGACGCCAATGAGGGCTGGTCGGCCGAAGTCTACGCCGATCTGGCACCGCATCTGGTGCGGCTGGGAGTTGCGCTGGTCGAACAGCCTCTGCCAGCCGGGGAAGATGACGCCCTGATCGGGATGGATCGCCCGGTGCCGGTGTGTGCCGATGAATCGTGCCATGACCGCAGTAGCCTGCCCGCGATGAAGGGCAAGTATGACGTAGTAAACATCAAGCTCGACAAGACTGGCGGTTTGACCGAGGCGCTGGCCCTGCGTGAACAGGCGCTGGCCGAGGGTTACAAAGTTATGGTCGGATGCATGGTCGGCAGTTCGCTGGCTATGGCGCCCGCGACACTGCTGGCGCAGGGTGCGATGGTAACAGACCTTGACGGCCCGCTTCTGTTGGCCGAAGACCGCGACAACCCGCTGAATTTTGATGATGCCGGAGTGCATCCGCCTTTGGCGGCGCTCTGGGGGTGACGAACGCCCGGAAAATGATCCGGTGGATCATTTTCAGTAAGGAACGGGCGAAGCCCTGAGACGAAAAGGATATGACATGACCCGCACCGTTTACGTGAATGGCGAATACCTGCCTGAAACCGAAGCCAAGGTTTCCATTTTTGACCGTGGTTTCCTGTTCGCGGATGCCGTTTACGAAGTCACCAGCGTTCTGGATGGAAAGCTGATCGATTTTGAAGGCCATGCCGTGCGCCTCAAGCGGTCTCTGGACGAGTTGGAGATGGCCGAGCCCTGCACCAAGGATGAGCTGCTGGACATTCACCGCAAGCTGGTTGAGCTGAACGGCATCGAAGAAGGTCTTGTGTACCTGCAGGTCAGCCGTGGATCGGATGGCGACCGGGATTTCGTGTTCCCGTCGGCGGACACCAAGCCCAGTCTGGTTCTGTTCACGCAGAACAAGCCGGGTCTGGCCGACAGCCCAGCGGCAAAAAAAGGTGCAAAGATCATCTCGATCGAGGATATCCGCTGGGGTCGCCGCGATATCAAAACCGTTCAGCTGCTGTACCCGTCGATGGGTAAGATGATGGCCAAGAAAGCGGGCTGCGACGATGCATGGCTGATCGAAGACGGCTGTGTCACCGAGGGCACCAGCAACAACGCCTACTACGTGAAAGACGGCAAGATCGTCACCCGCCCGCTGTCGACCGACATTCTGCACGGGATCACCCGTAAGGCCGTGCTGCGCATGGCGGCTGAGGCGCAGATGGAAGTCGAAGAACGCCTGTTCACCATCGACGAAGCGAAAGAGGCGGACGAAGCCTTTACCACCTCGGCCAGTGCCTTTGTCATGCCGGTAGTTGAAATTGACGGTGTAACGCTGGGGGATGGCACGCCGGGCCCGATCGCCAAACGGCTGCGTGAGATTTACCTGGACGAAAGCCGCAAGGCAGCGATCTAAAGCAAAGGCCCGCCGGATTGGCGGGCCTTTTTCGTTTTAGGGGATTAGTCTTTTTTCCCAACATTCTCTTCAAACGCGACCTTGAAGGTGGCCTGTTTTTCAGGGCTTGCGTCGGTCTGATAGTTCGCCTTCCACTCATCCATGGTCATGCCGTAGAAAATCTGACGGGCTTCGTCCTTGCCCATCTCGATGCCCTTTTCATTGGCCGCTTCCTGATACCAGCGCGACAGGCAATTGCGGCAGAACCCGGCCAGATTCATCATGTCGATGTTCTGAACGTCCGTGCGGTCTTCCATCAGGTGCTTTTGCAACCGGCGGAACGCGGCGGCCTGAAGTTCGATTTCGGTTTGCTTGTCCATTGTCGGGCTCCCAATGCGTGTCGTTTGCCTGACCTAACAATCCGAAGGCGTCGTTACAATAAACAGGAAGGGCCAGCAGGCCCTTCCCAGCGATCGATTTCGGTTTTAAGCCAGCTTCAGGGCCAGCCACGGCATCAGGCAGAATACGATGGTCAGTATCTTGTAGTTGGCCAGATACCGGAAATAGGCCCTTTTCGCATCGCCAGGCTCCATCTGGAACATCCGGCCGTGTATCTTGGCAGCCCAGTCCTGTGAAACAACAATCATCAGAGTAGTGAACACCAGAAGGGCGAGGTTAAGGACCGTCATCCAGCCGAAGACGGTCGTCAGGAATTCCTGAGTCATGGTCGTCTCCTTTCCCTTAATATATGGGGGCTCGGGATACCCTCACAATAACGTGAGACCCGGAATCGACCTTATTTGACCTGACGTCAAAGACCGCTTTCGCTCAAAGCGTCCTGCAGGATTATGGCCAAACGCTCTGCCCATTCACGCTGTCCGGCATTGTCCGCGATCAGATCATTACGCAGCTCGATCAAGGTGTTAGGGCGGCCATGCGTTGTGCAGTGCCGATCAATTGCGTCACCGGGCAGCACGCCAGTATAGGGCTCGTTGACACCAACACACAGGTCTGCTTCGGCCTCAAGACGGTCGATCAACGGGCGCGAGAACCGTTCATCCGGAGTGTGCAGCACCCCGATTTGCCATGGGCGTGGGTCGCGGCCACGCAGTTGGCGGGTGAAGGAATGCATCGACACGATCACCGCATGCGGCAGGCCCGCCATACGTTCCAGCGCCTCGTGATAGGGGCGGTAGCACATGTTCAAACGCCGTTCACGCTCAGACGCGTCTGCGTGGCGGTTGCCGGGGATGATTGAACCGTCATACAGCTTCATCAGCAGGGTGGGGTCATCCTCACCCCGGTTGGGATCAATCACCAGACGTGAGAAATTGGCGGCAATAACTGGCGCGTTCAGGATCTCTCCCAAATGCTTTGACACCTCATACGCGCCCACGTCATAGGCGATGTGACGCTCCATATCCTCGCGCGGCAGGCCGAGGTCTCCGCCGTTGATTTCGGGGGGCACCGTGTTGGTTGCGTGGTCACATGTGATCAGCCAGCGCGAGGGGCGATCAGCGCCGTGGATAAAAAACGGGGAATACGTCATAAGCCTGTCATCTAGTTTGCCGCAGGTGTAGGGCAGTTGCTTCGGAAAGGGAATTGCGCAATAAGCAGCCTGATGCAATGTTTGCGGTAACATTTGTGCGATTCAGACAGAAGACGTGAGGAGAGAAATACCAATGCGACGCCTGAGGAATGTAAAAATCGTGGCGACGCTGGGACCGGCGTCCAATGATTATGACACCATCCGTGCGCTGCACGAGGCCGGGGCAGATGTGTTTCGTCTGAACATGAGCCACGGCAGTCATGATGAGATTCGCGAACGTCACCGGATCATCCGACAGGTGGAAAAGGATCTGGAAAGCCCGATTGCGATTCTGGCTGACCTGCAAGGGCCCAAACTGCGCGTGGGTGAGTTCGCCAATGACGCCGAAGAACTGGAAGAGGGCGCAGCCTTCCGTCTGGACCTTGACGCTACTCCGGGGGACAGAGGCCGCGTTTGTCTGCCGCATCCCGAGATTTTCGCCGCACTTGAACCGGGCGCGCGGCTGTTGGTCAATGACGGCAAAATCCGCCTGATCGTTCAGGATTGTGGCAAAGAATTCGCCAATTGCACGGTGGAGGTCGGAGGCACGATATCGAACCGGAAAGGTGTGAACGTCCCCGATGTGGTTCTTCCGTTGGCCGCGCTGTCTGAAAAAGATCGCGATGATCTGGAGTTTGTCTGTAAATTGGGCGTTGACTGGCTGGGGTTGAGCTTTGTTCAGCGCGCCAAGGACGTCTTTGAGGCCCGGGCACTGGCTGATGGCCGGGCCTCAATCCTGTCCAAGATCGAAAAACCTGCGGCAGTTGAGGCATTTGACGAAATCCTCGATGCCTCGGACGGGATCATGGTGGCCCGCGGCGACCTGGGGGTCGAATTGCCGGTTTCAGCCGTACCGCCGATCCAGAAACGGCTGGTCAGGCGGTGCCGCGCGGCGGCTAAGCCGGTGATCGTGGCCACTCAGATGTTGGAGAGTATGATCGAAAGCCCGATGCCAACGCGAGCCGAGGTTTCGGACGTCGCGACAGCGATTTATGAAGGCACAGATGCCATCATGCTCAGCGCTGAATCAGCGGCGGGGTCGTATCCGATAGAGGCCGTGCAAACCATGAACAAGGTCGCTATCGAGGTCGAGGCCGATCCGACCTACACCCAGATCATCGCCGCCTCGCGCACCGCAAAGGGCACCACAATTGCTGACGGGATCGTGGCAGCTGCGCGTGAGATTGCTGAAAAGACAGACATCAAGGCCATTTGTTGCTTTACCCAAAGCGGCACAACGGCGCTGTTGACCGCGCGGGAACGTCCCGGTGTGCCGATCATCGCCATGACGCCCGCCACCGGAACCGCACGGCGCCTGTGCCTGAGCTGGGGCTGCCATTGCGTGATGACGCCCGAGCTTGAGCGCTTTAAGGGTGCCGTTGTCAATGCTGCTCGAACGGCCCGCGCTGCTGGGTTTGCTACCGAGACCGATCAGATTGTGGTCACCGCTGGGGTGCCGTTCAACGTACCCGGAACCACTAATATCCTGCGTATTGCGCCCTGTGACGAACGTTTGATTTACAACACAGATCCGGGCTGATGAACTTGCGTCAACGTGCATGCTGCCTCATGGCAGACAGGTCACTTGTCAAGCGACAGGGCTTTTTACGATCTCCATTACAGTAAATGAGCTGGTCTGGTGAATTCCAGGCAGCTTATTTATTTTCTCACCGAGGATATCGCGGAAGTGCGTGATATCCCGCGTGCGGACTGTCAGGAGATAATCAAACGATCCTGCCACCATTAAGCAGCTTTCAATTTCTGGAATATTGCGGACAGCGTCATTGAACCTACCAAGAGATTGCTCAGCCGTCGCGGCCAGTGAAACCTGCACAACGGTGACCAAAGCTAGCCCCATTCGCTCTTTATCGACGATGGCACAATAGCCTTTGATGTACCCGTTTTTTTCTAAGCGCTTGACCCGCTCGGAACAGGGAGTATTGGTCAGGTTGACACGTGCCGCAAGATCGACGATTGACAACCTTCCGTTGATTTCCAGCTCTTGCAGTATGCGTTGGTCTATTTTGTCCAATTCTCTATCGATCAGTAAAAATCCCTGAAATTTTAGCGCAAGACGACATTTTTCACTGAATATAGACTAAAATAATCCCCAATTCCTAGTGATTATTCCTGATACTTATCTGAAGACAGCTGCGTCAATGTGTTCCAAGTTTGGCTGTCTTGTCGAGGGCACGGGCCTCGACCCAACGAAAAAAAATTGGAGAACCGACATGACAACAAAAATTGTCATTGGACTGGACGGGACAGAGACCGGGGAGCGCGCGATCGCTTTTGCCAAGGATTTGGCAGGGCGCATCGGTTCATGCGAGTTGCTTGTGGTTTATGTAATCGAATGGTCCCCATTTACTTTTCAAACACCTGAAGAAAATGCCCTGCGCCATAAGCGGCGCGAGGAAGAGGTCGAATTGGCCTCGACACGGATCGTCACCCCTGCGGTGGAAGCTTTGAACGCGGCCGGTTTTACGGCCCATGGCATTGTACGCCATGGTGACGTGGCTGAAACGCTGAACGCGATCACAGTCGAAAACGGTGGTACCCAGATCGTCGTCGGGCGCGCCTCGGCGGATGGGTTCAAGAAACGGCTCTTTGGCAGCTCGACCCAGAATCTGGTCATGCATGCCGATGTACCGGTCACCGTTGTGAACTGAGCGGAGGGACGAGAATGAATATGCTTAAAAAACTGGGCTTTGCCACAGCGGCTGCCCTGTTCGCCAGCCCCGCTTTAGCCCAAGAGGCGCCGGGTCTGGACGACAAGATCAACCAAGCCTTTGCTGATTTCACCGGGCCGTTCGTTAGCTTTATCTTTGCCCCGTTTCCGGGCACTAGCTTCCCTTGGATCGTGGGTTGGCTGGTCGTCGCGGCCACAGTGTTCACGCTGTATTTTGCCTTTGTGCAGCTGCGGTTCTTTAGTCACGCGATCAGCCTTGTGAAAGGCGACTATTCCGATCCCAACGATGCGGGTGAGGTCAGCCACTTTCAGGCGTTGGCCACGGCGCTTTCAGGAACGGTCGGTTTGGGCAACATCGCTGGTGTGGCGGTGGCCGTCGGGATCGGCGGGCCGGGCGCCACGTTCTGGATGATCGTCGCGGGCCTGCTGGGCATGGCGTCGAAATTCACTGAGTGTACGCTGGGCGTGAAATACCGCAACGAATACGACGACGGCACCGTTTCCGGTGGCCCGATGTATTACATGTCCAAAGGGTTCAGTGAGCTGGGCTTGCCGGGCGGTAAGATACTGGCTGTTCTGTTTTCGATCTTCTGTATTCTTGGCGCGCTGGGCGGGGGCAACATGTTCCAGGCCAATCAGGCGCACCAACAGATTGCAGGCATTGTCGGGGATTATCCGGGCTGGATTACAGGCCTGGTCTTTGCCGGTATCGTGTTTGCAGTGATCGTGGGCGGCCTGAAATCAATCGCGCGCGTCACCGAAAAGGTCGTGCCGTTCATGGGTGTTATGTACGTGGCGGCAGCACTAGTGATCATCATCATGCACGCAGACCAGATCGGCTGGGCCTTCGGCCAGATTTTTGCGGGTGCCTTCACTGGCCTCGGCATCGCAGGCGGTATGGTTGGGGCGCTGATCCAGGGCTTCCGCCGTGCGGCGTTCTCGAACGAGGCGGGCGTTGGTTCTGCGGCGATTGCCCACTCGGCCGTGCGGACCAAAGAGCCGATCACCGAGGGCTTCGTGTCGCTGCTTGAGCCGTTCATCGATACGGTCGTGATCTGTACAATGACTGCACTGGTGATCATCATCACTCAGCAGCTGATCATCGACCCGGAAACCGGCCTTTACATGCTGACCGAAGATGGTTCGGCTATTGCCACCGTTGACGGTAATTCGGGTGTCAGCCTGACGTCTGCGGCGTTTGGCAGTGCGTTCAGCTGGTTCCCCTATGTTCTGGCGATCGCGGTGGTTCTGTTTGCCTTCTCTACCATGATCAGTTGGTCCTATTATGGCCTCAAGGCCTGGACTTATCTGTTCGGCGAAGGACACACCAAAGAGCTGGTGTTCAAGGTCATCTTCTGCATCTTCGTTGTCATCGGTGCGGCGGCCAACCTTGGTCCGGTCATCGACTTCTCGGATGCGGCGATCTTTGCAATGGCGGTTGTGAACGTCTTTGCGCTCTACTTCCTGATGAAAGTGGTGCGCGAAGAGCTGGCCAGCTATGCAGCCCGCCTGAAAAGCGGCGAAATCCGCAAATTCGAGCACTAAAATCACTCCACCGGGGCGGCCAACGCTGCCCCGGTGCCTGACCACCCTGCGAAAAGCGCAGATTCTGGTCAAAACCCCCTTGCCAGTATGGAAGAACTTGCGTAAACGGCGCTTCTGATCGCGTGACCGGCCAATGTGGCATGCCGAGTCGCGTCAAGTACCGAACCCCGAAAGGAGACGGAAATGCCTAAGATGAAGACAAAGTCGAGCGCCAAGAAGCGCTTTAAGGTGACTGCGACCGGTAAAGTCCTTGCTGGCCAGGCCGGCAAACGTCACGGCATGATCAAGCGGACCAAGAAGTTCATCCGCGACGCCCGTGGCAACACCACCCTGTCCGCCCCCGACGCCAAGATCGTCAAGGGCTACATGCCCTACGACCGCTAAGAGGAGATTAACAGATGTCCCGCGTTAAAGGTGGAACCGTAACTCACGCCCGTCACAAGAAGGTTATCAAGGCAGCCAAAGGTTACTATGGCCGCCGCAAAAGCACCTTCAAGGTTGCCCGTCAGGCCGTCGACAAGGCCAACCAGTACGCAACCCGCGACCGTAAGAACCGCAAGCGCAACTTCCGCGCGCTGTGGATCCAGCGGATCAACGCTGCTGTGCGTTCGCATGACGAAGCACTGACATATTCCCGCTTCATCAACGGCCTGAACCTGGCCGGTATCGAAGTGGACCGCAAAGTTCTGGCCGACCTGGCCGTGCACGAACCGGAAGCGTTCGGCGCGATCGTCGCCAAAGCTCAGGCCGCTCTGACTGCCTGATCCTCTGAAAAGAGACAGTGAATGAAAGGCCGTCCCTTTGGGGCGGCCTTTTTTGCAAGCCCACACAAGTGCGATACTTAATTGGAACACAAAACGCGCTGCTTTGAAATTCTCCGCGCTATTTCTTCGGATAGGCAAAAAATGCGCTGCGCGAATGTCCAAATCGGTGATTGTGCCAGTTTTCGCGCAACGAAGCGTAGCTTATAATGCGAGATTGGTTTCCCGGAAGATTGGGGTCTCGAACAAAGACGACCTGTTTCGCGTCGTCAAAGCCTATCAAAACAAAGGTATGACCCGCGTCTTGATGAACATCTATCAATACTGGCAATCCCTTCTCCAAGTTTCGTTTAATCTGCTTAAGCCCAGACGCAAAACCCGAGTTAGTTTTGGGATAATCGCGTATTTTCCAATTATACCCGAGACTTTGAAGCGCATGGTTCATGTCACGCCAATAGGTAAAGTCCGCATTTCTTCGACTTTCTGGCTTGTAACCCTCAGCTAAAGCTTTGAGTTCTCTTGGGTCAGCGGCGTTGCCAAAGTAACTCATAACCATAGCGGCAGAAGTCGGCACACAAAGATTGAGCCCCTGACGGATATGGGGAACATCCAAACGCACAAGGGACTTCGAAATCTGTGGCGGAGGAAGTTTATTGTGAGAAACCGCCCCATACTTCCAACTTATTTCCGCGCTGAGGCACGAAGCACAAAATAGATAAGCAAAAGCAATTAACAACGACGTTCTTTTCATAGCCATCTCGATTAACCATTTGTCAAAATACAACGGAGGCTAGTCTAAAAGCTGTCAATTTGGCAAATGCAGCAATGAAAGAGTCGAGGCTGTTGGGCATCGCGCAAGTGGCCGCTTTGTCTCGTATGGCACGCAATTTGGGTTCTGAGCCCCAGAAGGCCCAGGGCGTTCAACGATGGACCCAGATATTTGGTGTTACATGGCGATATGCGGGGCAATCGCAAATAAGCATCACCTAATTGTTGCTATCCTTCTTCACCAACTGCGCTGCAAAGGCCACGCCGGCTCCCGGTCCCGCATAGGTGACCATGATCACGTCATCCAGATAGACACCGTTGAAAATCCCAGCCGAGACGTCATCCCCCGATATCCCGGCCTCAGCCAATACGAACCGGGTGGGGTCATCCAGGCTGAAGGTGCCCATTGCTTCCTCGACGATCCATTCGGTGTCACCGATGCGCCGCCAGCGGTTGGTGGCAGTGATAAGGTTGCCGTCCAATTTGGTGACTTCCAACTCCATCTCGGTCTGCAGCAGGCCCTTCTCGTGGTTGGGGTTCGATTTGGCGAAGGCCACCAGATAGGTGCCATGCCATGTACCGACGATCTGAGGGAAGCCGCTGCCGTCTTCGGCACTGGCGGGGGCTGCAAGGGCTAGCACAAGGGCGGCGGCAACGCTGCGGAAAAGGTTGAGTGTCATGGGGCGATCTCCTGCAAAGGGTGCCATCAGGCTACCCGAGTTCTGGAAATTGGCAAACCATGGTTTAGAAACAAAAAAACCGGCGCCGAAAGCGCCGGTTTTCATAAGCTTTGTGCAGCGACTTAGCCGAACACACGACCAAGCGCGCCGTCGACGGCGTCGGTGATCTGGTCGATGTCATCTGCCGTTGCGATCAGCGCGGGCGAGAAGCACAGCGTGTTGTTGCGGCTGGGGATCGAGCGGTTGGTGGCACCGATGATGACGCCTTGCGCCATACAATCAGCCACAACGGCCTGAACCTTTTTCTCGTCCATCGGCTCTTTGGTTGAACGGTCTGCGACCAGCTCGGCACCCAGGAACAGGCCCTTGCCACGCACATCGCCGATGACCTTGTGCTTTTCCATCAGCGCCTGCAGGTTGCCCATCATACGGTCACCCATGTCGGCGCAGTTGCCCAGCAGGTTTTCGTCTTGAATGATGCGCATGTTTTCAACCGCAGCTGCCGGGCCGGCGGTGCAGCCACCAAAGGTCGAGATGTCGCGGAAATAGCTCATCGGATCAGCGGCATCGTCCTTGAACATGTCAAAGACTTCCTCGGTGGTGACCATGCAGGCAATCGCCGCATAGCCCGAGGCAACGCCTTTGGCCATGGTCACGAAGTCCGGCTTGATGCCGTATTGCTGATAGCCGAACCAAGTGCCGGTCCGGCCAACGCCGCAGACCACTTCGTCGATATGCAGCAGCACGTCGTACTTCTTGCAGATTTCCTGCACGCGCTGCCAATAGCCTTCGGGCGCTTCGATCACGCCGCCGCCTGCGGTTACCGGCTCAAGGCACAGGGCGCCAACGGTGTCGGGACCTTCGCGCAGGATGACCTCTTCGATCTGATCTGCGGCCCAGACGCCAAAGTTTTCTTCGGGCGCGCCGTCCAGCTCGTGCTTGCGGTACTCCATGCAGTGGGGCACGCGCACGAAATCGGGCGCGAAGGGGCCGTACTGGGCGTTGCGCTCGTCCTGACCGCCTGCCGACATGGTCGCCAGGGTCGAGCCGTGATAGTCACGGTCGCGGTACAGGATTTTGGTCTTTTTACCGCCATAGCGCTTATGCGCGATCTGACGGACCATCTTGAAGGCCTTCTCGTTCGCCTCAGAGCCCGAGTTGGTGTAGTACACCCGGCTCATGCCCGGCATTTTGTCGATCAGCATTTCGGCAAAAATCGAACCGGGGATCGAACCTGCGGTATTGGCGAAATAGCACAGCTTCATCAGCTGTTCGTAGACCGCCTTACAGATTGATTCGCGGCCATAGCCAACGTTGACGGTCCAAACTCCACCGGACACGGCGTCCAGATGCTCTTTGCCCTTTTGATCCCAAACGCGCATGCCCTTGCCTTCGACAATGATGCGTGGGTCATTGGTTTCAAAGGGTTTATGCTGGATCAGGTGATGCCAGATGTGGGCGCGGTCGGCTTCGACTACGCGGGAAAGATCGTTTTCGTTGAACGTGCCGTCCATGACATGTCCTTTCAATAAAGCTCGTTGCACGGATTGCAGGGGCTATCCCGAACCGGCAGATGTTTTCGATGGCTCAGATCACCTTGAATGGCCTGTCGGAGATAGGGCCAGATTGCACCATCCCGTATTGCCAGTCCATTCCTGAGACGTATTTTTACGGGTTTGTCAGGGGCTCAACTTTGTGCTCAATTCGCGCAAATCGCGATTGGGAGGATCAGCGGATGGGAGCCACACAAATTTACGAGCGTCATCTGGACAAATGCCGGGCCAACTATGTGCCGTTGTCCCCGTTGAGCTTTCTCGAGCGCACAGCGCAGGTTTACCCTGATTACCCCTCGGTTGTGTATGGTGATCGCCGGTATAGCTGGGCCGAGACCTATGCCCGATGCCGCCGTCTGGCGGGCGCATTGGTCGCACGTGGAATAGGGCAGGGCGACACTGTGTCGATTATTGCCGCCAATATCCCTGAAATGTACGAGGCACATTTTGGCGTGCCCATGGCCGGTGCCGTTTTGAACGCGATCAACACGCGTTTGGATGCGGCGATCATTGCCTTCATCCTTAATCACGCGGAATCCAAGGTGCTGCTGGTCGATCCCGAATTTTCGGGTGTGGTGAAAGAGGCGCTGAAACAGGTCGACCACGACCTGCTGGTCATTGATATCGAAGACGCCAGTTTTGAGGGCGGAGAAAAGTTGGGCAACCTGACCTATGACGCCTTGCTGGCAGACAGCGATCCGGAATTTGAGTGGTCCTTGCCCAAAGACGAATGGGACGCGATCACGCTGAATTACACGTCCGGGACAACGGGCAATCCGAAAGGCGTGGTTTATCACCATCGGGGCGCGGCGCTGAACGCACAGTCGGACTTGTTGGATTGGGATATGCCGAAACACGCGGTCTATCTGTGGACCTTGCCGATGTTCCATTGCAATGGCTGGTGTTTTCCATGGGCGATGGCGGCCAATGCGGGCGTTTCGGTCTGTCTGCGCGCGGTGCGGGCCGAGCCGATCTATGCAGCCTTCAGGGATGAGAAGGTTACGCATTTCTGTGGCGCGCCGATTGTGCTGAATATGCTGGCCCATGCGCCGGATGAACTGAAAGACTTTAATCATCAGATCAAGGTGATGACAGCGGGTGCTCCGCCCCCTGCCGCCGTGATTGAAGGGATGGAGGCCATGGGGGTCGAGGTGACCCATGTATATGGTCTGACCGAGACCTATGGCCCATCGGTGGTCTGCGCCTGGAAAGACGAATGGAACACCAAGGATGCACAGGAACGCGCTGCGCTGAAGGTGCGGCAGGGGGTGCGCTATTCGGCCCTGTCGGGCCTGATGGTGGCCGACCCTGAAACGCTAGAACCTGTACCTGCCGATGGCGAAACCATGGGTGAGATTTTCATGCAGGGCAACGTGGTGATGAAGGGCTATCTGAAAAATCCCGAGGCAACGGACAAAGCCTTTAACGGCGGTTGGTTTGCTTCGGGCGATCTGGGGGTGATGTATCCCGACGGCTATATCGCGCTTAAGGATCGGTCCAAGGACATCATCATTTCAGGGGGCGAGAATATCTCGTCGGTCGAGGTCGAAGGCATCCTGTACAAACACCCAGCAGTGATGGAGGCCGCAGTTGTGGCGCGACCGGACGAAAAATGGGGGGAAACCCCCTGCGCCTTTGTCGAGCTAAAACCTGACGCCACCGCGACCGAGGCGGAGTTGATCGCATTCTGCCGGGATAACATGGCCCATTTCAAAGCGCCTAAGACAGTGGTGTTCGGAACCTTGCCCAAAACCTCAACTGGGAAAGTTCAGAAGTTCGTGCTGAGGGATCAGGCGCGTACGCTGACCTAAGCGCCCATCTTGTCAAAGATCGAAAGGTTCAGCTCAAGCATCTCACCCATCCAGATGGCCCGGTCCCGATGATCCTCGAGGTGCTGTCCGGTTTCGGGGTGGGTGAAGATGGTCAGGCCCTGCCGGTTCAGCATCAGCCAGGGAATGACCTGATCGAACGCGTCCGGTGCAAAGGCCAGCTGGCAGCTCCAGCGTGGGTGAGGGCCGACATTGCGTTCATGCACGCGACCCATATCAATAGAAAACAGCCGTGCCGCTACTTCGCAAACCCGTCGTGCGGCATCCACTGTGTCCGCGTCAAAATAGACATGGGCGTGATAGCCGGTGATCTCGGGCATGGTGACCTCATCCATCTGTTTCACAGAAAACCTAGGCCGAACTTGCAGTCATTCCTATCCTCATCGGCACACATACCCTGTGCGCCGGGTTAAGTAGGGGCATTCGCACCCGGATGTGCCGCGGCAAAGGCGGGATGGTCGGCACAAGCGGCCTCGACCGCAAGGATGCGGGGCAGGTCTGACAAATCAACCTGCCAGCGCCGCGCATTATAGAGTTGCGGCATCAAGCATAGATCGGCCAGCCCTGGGCTGCTGCCCGTGCAATAGGGTGTCTGGTCAAATCCCGCCAGCAGCGTTTCAAACGCCAGCAGGCCGGGTCGGATGAAGTGGCGCATCCAATCGCCCGGCATCCCTTCTGCACCGTTGCTCAGCGTTGTGGCATATTGCGCCACCGACAGGTTGCAGACCGGGTGGATGTCCACCGCGATGGAGTGTGCCAGCGCCGTTGCCTTGGCGCGCAATGCAGGCTCGGCAGGCAATAAGCCCAACCCCCGGCTTTGATCCAGATAGTCGATGATTGCCAAAGATTGCGTCAATCGCAGCCCGTCAATATCCAGCACCGGAACCAGCCCCTGCGGGTTACGCGCAAGATGGTCTTGTGACTTCTGGTCCCCGGCCTTTAGATCAACAAAGACAGGGCGATAGGCAATTCCCGCCAAATTCAGCGCGATGCGCACCCGGTAGCTGGCCGATGAGCGCCAGAAATCAAAAAGAACCACTTCGCCCATTGTTTCAGGTCTCTCTTAGGGCCGCGGCTTCGACTGCCTGGTTCAGCACGTCGGAGTCCCCGATATGGTTCGCCAAAACCAGAACCAGACGCGCGTTCAGCGCGTCGCTTGCGGATTTGTCCAACCCGTCATGGGCGGCCAGCAGTCCGGCATAGAAATCATCGGCATTGTCGAGATTGGGGGTGAGGATCAGATCAGTCATTTTCTTACTCCTTGCCGGTGGCCCGGCGGATCGCCTGCCGGAATGCGTTTTCTTCGTAGCTGTCACGCCGCGCGGCAACATGCTGGTCGGGGCGGATCAGATAGACCGCGCTGGCGGCATCGCCCAGATACCGACGCTTGAGTTCCAGCGTCAGGTCATCCTTGACCGACAACGCAAGCCGGGTGGCTTCAACCCCGTCTTCTTCGATCCGCTCGGGGGCGTCGGCGTCAATGGTCAACAGGGTGAACTTGCCTGCCAATTTTGGCAACAAGAATTCATCGCCCAGCGGCGCATCCGGGCAGGCCGAGCCCGGTCGCGTGATATCCGGGCCGTCCAGTGCATCGGCTGAGCTGAGCGAAGACCCCTGATAGGCGCAGGGCGTGCTCAACCGTCCGGAATTGACCAGAGGGCGGGCAAATTGGAAATGTTCGCTGAGGTCCAGAACCGCGTCTCGCAACAGTCGCGACATCTGGGACTTCGGCGTGATGAAGTCGGTCGAGCGGCTGGATTTCGTGATATTCTCATCCGCTGCCTGCACTCGCTCGCGGCTATAGCTGTCCAGCAAAAGCTCGGGCGCTTTGCCGTCCAGAACCAGTTTCAATTTCCAGCACAGGTTATCAGCGTCCTGAATTCCTGTGTTTGCCCCAAGTGCCCCAAACGGGCTGACCTGATGGGCGCTGTCCCCGGCAAACAGAACGCGCCCATGGCGGAACCGCTCCATCCGGCGGCATTGGAACGTATACACCGATACCCATTCCAGATCGAAATCCACATCCTCGCCCAGCATCGCTTTGAGGCGGGGGATGACATTCTCGGGGCGTTTTTCGCGCTCTTTGTCGATGTCCCAACCCAATTGCAGGTCAATGCGCCAGACATTGTCGGGCTGCTTGTGCAACAGAGCCGACTGCCCGCGATTGAACGGCGGATCGAACCAGAACCAGCGCTCGGTTGGGAGATCGGCTTCCATCACCACGTCGGCGATCAGGAAGTTGTCTTCGAAGACGCGGCCATCGAAATCCAGCCCCAGCATGCGACGGGTCGGAGAGCTGGCACCGTCGCAGGCAATCAGCCACTCGGCTTCGACGTTATAGGGCCCCTCGGGGGTTTCGACCTCAAGCACCACGTGGGTGTCATGGGTGCCGATGGCCTCGACCTTGTTGCGCCCACGGATTTCGATGGGCGCGCCCGAAGCCTGCAATTGCCGCACACGGTCGACCAGAGCATTTTCGAAATAGTATTGCTGAAGATTGATGAAGGCCGGGTTTCCAAAACCCGTGTCGGGTTGCAGATTGAACTCATAGACCTGGCGATTGTCGAAATAGACCTTGCCGACATTCCACTGCACGCCCTTGTCCACCATAGGGCTACCCGCGCCCAGACGGTCAGCAATATCCAGTGTACGTTGCGAAAAGCAGATGGCCCGGCTGCCGAAGCTGACCTTGTCATTGTCATCCAACACCACGACCGGGACACCTTGCTGGGCCAGATCTATCGCAGTGACCAGCCCGACCGGCCCGGCACCGACCACAATGACCTTGTGCCGGATGGCGATGGCAGCGTCCTGATCCGGGCTGCGTTCGTAGGCGTAAAGTGGGACTTCGAAAATCTTGTTCATGGGTTCTCCCCCGATACATATGCGCGCAAGACGCAAATCTCTTGTCCTCTGACGCGGCCACGCCCGAGACCTTGCCCAATGCTTTCATTGATTTTTCCGACGCAAAACGATCTGGATCAAATGCGACGGAATGTCCTTAACTTTGCAGATCCGACCACATCTCAAGGTCGCGCTGGGCGGTCCAGATGCGTGGCGTGTCAATGCCGCGTGCCTCGTCATAGGCGCGCGCGACGTTGAAGGGCAAACAGTGTTCATAGATCGCATAGTCGGCGAATTTGGGGTCGCATTCAGCGCGCACAGCTTCCCAGGCCTGTTTTAAGGTGCCGCCACACGCAGCGACCCGTGCCGCCGGTCGGTAGGTGCTGTTGACGAAGTCGCGGGTGCTTTCAATCGCTGCGTTCACCATGTCTGCGCCGATCAGCGCATCTCCGCGCCCCGGGGCGATGGCATTCAGATCAAACGCCTTGATTGCGTCCAGCGTACCGCCCCAGTCGCGGAAATGCCCGTCACCGCAGTAGCAGGCGGAATGATATTCGACGATGTCGCCAGTGAACATCACGTTCTGGTCTGGCACATGAATCACGATGTCCCCGGCAGTGTGGGCGCGACCCAGGTGCATGAGGTCGACCCTGCGATTGCCCAGATAAACAGTCATCCTGTCCCGAAATGAAGTCGTGGGCCATGTCAGGCCGGGAATGCTTTCGTGCCCTTCAAACAGGCGGGGAAAGCGCTGAAACTCGCTATCCCAATCCTCTTGCCCGCGTTCGGCAACCATAGCGCGGGCCTTGTCCGACATGATGATCTGCTGCGCCTCGTAGGCACTGGCGCCCAGTACACGGACCGCATGATAATGCGTCAGCGCCAAATGTGTAATCGGCTTATCCGTGACCGAACGCACGCAGTCGATCACCTTGCGTGCCAGCTGCGGTGTGGCTTGTGCTTCGATAATCATCACGCTGTCGTCGCCGATGATTACGCCGGAATTTGGATCGCCCTGCGCTGTAAAGGCATATAGGCCCTCGCCAATTTCGGTGAACGAGATCGCCTTCTCAGAAAGATCCGATTGCGAGGCGAAGGCCTTTGTCATCAGTTTGTTTCCTGCAGGATCTTTGCCAACTCAGGTGTGACTTGTAACGTCACGCGCTGCATGTCAGCGGACAGGGCTCCCATGGTTTGCTGCATGAACGGCTGCATTTTGCCCATGATGGCGCTGCCATGCTCTGATCCGTAGAAATCGATCAATGCAGACAGTTCTTCGGCCGAGAACAAGTCAGCGCTGCTGTCGATCATCTGCTGTTCCAATTTCGGACGCAGGCTTTGCATCGCGCCAGACATCACAACACCAATACGCTGCAACTGATCCTCCGTCACAGTAACGCCCGGCGGAAGAGTGGCCGCAACCTGCGCTGCCATACCTTCGGGTGAGAACATGTTGTCCATCATCAATTGCACATCCGGCAACTTCACATATTCCTCGGCTAAGGCTTGATTATCGGCGGCCAAGGCCGAATGGCTGAACCCGATGGCCAGTATCAGAGAAGCAACAAGAGTTTTCAGGGTCACGTTTGATCCAATCACGTTTGGGCACGTTTCATCGTGCATATGGGGTGTCGAGCGCGGCGAGAACGGTTCCGGTGCAATTGCCGAAGCCAATCGTGTAACCGTCACCTTTGGCAGCGCCCTTCAACTCTAACGTGTCGCCATCTTCGATGAAACTGCGGGATTCACCGCTGTCCAGTGTCAGGGGTTCCTTTCCTCCCCAGCTTAGCTCCAGCAGTGAGCCGCGTTCGGGCTTAGTTGGACCCGAAATGGTGCCAGACCCCAGCAGATCGCCGGTGTTCATCGGGCAGCCGGATGTGGTGTGATGCGCCAGTTGCTGCGCGGCTGAATAGTACATTTCCTTGTAATTGGTCCGCGCGATGGTTGTGGCGGCCTTGCCATTGGGCGCCATTGAGATTTCCAGATCGATATCATACAGCATCGGGCCGCAATCTTTCAGGTGATCCAGCAGTTCGACCTCACGTTCCGGAGTGTCGCAGCGGAACGGCTCCAACGCCGCTTTGGTGATGATCCACGGGCTGATCGAAGTGGCCGTGGCCTTGGCCTGAAACGGGCCGAGAGGCTGGTATTCCCAGGCCTGGATATCACGCGCGGACCAGTCGTTCAGCAGGACGTAGCCAAAGATGTTGTCATCCGCCTCCTGCACCGAGATCGGACCCTCCGACGGGGTGCCGACGATGGCGCCCATCTCAAGCTCGATATCGAACCGTGCCGAGGGGGCAAAGCGGGGCGTGTCGTCATTCGGCCCTTTCAGCTGACCCCAGGGGCGGCGAATGTCCGTACCCGAGACAACAACTGACGACGCCCGGCCGTTATAACCGATCGGGATGTGTAGCCAGTTCGGCGGCAGCGCGTTTTCCGGGCCGCGGAACATGGTTCCGACATTCTGGGCGTGATGCCGTCCCGCGTAGAAATCGGTGTATTCGCTGACGGCAAACGGCATGTGCATTTCAGCCTCTGACTGCGCGATAAGCAGGGGTTCGACCTTGTCTTGCTCTTCCGACCCTTCGGTCAGCAAATCTGTCAACCGATCGCGCAGGGCAGCCCAGACGGCGGGGCCTTGCTCCATCAGCGGGTTCCAAAAGGGCAGGTCAAACAGTGGCTCATCGGACAGGTCGATCAAACCCTCGGCTTCAGCCGTGGTGACATCCAGGATCAAGTCTCCGATGGCGACACCACAGCGGGGCTCGTCGCCCCCGGTCGAAAACACGCCATAGGGCAGGTTGTTCAGTGGAAAAGGGTGGGCCGCGTCATTGGCCGAGGCCACCCAGGATTTCATCAAAGGCATCTGTGATCCTTGTTTGTCTGATCTATTGCGCGTCGCGCAAGGATTTTAGCCCCAGCAAAAGCGCGGCCACTATCATGAACCCGCCCCCAGCCCGGTCCAGCCACAACCGCGCTGCACCCTTGAGCCGCGCAGCCAGCCAGCTGGCGCTGCCGCCATAGGCAGTCAGAAACAGCCCGTCGATGGTCAGATAGGTGGCAGAGAGGATTGCGAATTGCGGCCAGAATGGCAGCGCGCCGTCCATGAACAGCGGGAACAGAGCCGCGAAGAACACCACAGCCTTGGGGTTGGCGGCCGAGGTGATGAAACCCTGCATCCAAAGCGCCTTGCGGCTGGCGCGCGGCGCGGTCTGCGTGGTCTTGTGGTCCGCCTTTACGATCATCTTCACCCCAAGGAACACCAGATAGGCCACGCCCAGCCATTTGATCACCGCCAGCGCTGTGCCCGATGCCGCAATGATCGCGGCCAGACCAAGCCCCGCAGCGAGCATTTGCAACAGATTGGCCGTCAGGTCTCCGGCTGCCGTGAACACGCCGCGTTTCAGGCCATTGGTTGCGGAATTGGACAGCATCAGCAATTGGCTGGGGCCGGGTGTGCTCATCAGCAGCAAGACGGTGACGACATAGGTGATCCAGATATCAAAGCTCATCTCAGCCTCACTTTTTGCCAGGGGTTCCGTCGAACTTTTTCTCAAGAGAGGTCCAGCAGTCAATGTAATCGTCCTGCAAGGGGGCCTCGTTGGCGGCAAAAGGCGTCAGATGTTGTGGAAAGCGGGTCTCGAACATGAAGGACATGGTGTTGTCCAGCTTGTCGGGGCCCAGGTTGGCATTCGAGGCCTTTTCGAACGCCTCGCGATCCGGCCCGTGCGGCAGCATCATGTTATGCAGGCTCATCCCGCCGGGAACAAAGCCCTGCGGTTTGGCGTCATACTGACCGTAGATGTTGCCCATCAGCTCGGACATGATGTTCTTGTGATACCACGGTGGGCGGAACGTATCCTCGGCCACCATCCAGCGTTCGCGGAACAGGACAAAGTCGATATTGGCTGTGCCCGGCTGCCCCGAGGGCGCAGTCAGCACAGTAAAGATCGAAGGGTCGGGGTGATCAAACAGGATCGCGCCGACGGGGCAATAGGTGCGCAGGTCATATTTGTAGGGCGCGTAATTGCCGTGCCACGCGACCACATCCAGCGGGCTTTGGTCGATCTTCGTGGTGTGGAACTGCCCGCACCATTTGACGGTCACGGTCGAGGGCACCTCGCGGTCTTCAAACGCCGCCACTGGCGCTTTGAAGTCTCGCGGATTGGCCATGCAATTGGCGCCGATCGGGCCACGACCGGGCATCTCGAATTTCTGACCGTAATTCTCGCAGACAAAGCCACGTGCGGGGCCTTCCAGTACCTCGACGCGATAGACCAGTCCGCGCGGGATGATGGCAATCTCTTTGGGTTCCAGATCGATGATCCCCAGCTCGGTGGCAAAGCGCAGGCGGCCTTCCTGCGGCACCACCAGCAGCTCGGAATCGGCTGAGAAGAAGTAAGCATCCTCCATCGACTCGGTAACCAGATAAATATGGCTGGCCATGCCCACCTGCGTGTTCACATCGCCCGCCGTGGTCATAGTGCGCATGCCCGTCAACCAGGTCAGCCCCTGATCGGAATGAGGCACTGCATCCCAGCGATACTGGCCCAAGCTGATCACATCCGGATCAACGCAAGGCGCGGATTTCCAATAGGGCAGGTCGATCTTCTCGTAGCGATGCGAATGCTTGACCGAGGGCTGGATGCGGTAACACCACGTCCGCTCGGGCGGGTTGGCGGTAAAGGCTGTTCCGCTAAGCTGTTCGCCATAAAGGCCATAATTACAGCGCTGCGGGCTGTTCATTCCCTGCGGTAACGCGCCGGGCAAGGCCTCGGTTTCAAAGTCATTTCCAAAGCCAGGCATATAGCCTGCATGGGTGCCCACGGGCGTGCTGGCCTGGGTCATTTTGTGCGGATCAGTCGGATGGTTCATCCTGTGTTCCTCCATTTGCTGCTTGAGGAATAATAGTTGTTTTTGTAACTAACAAGCATGACAGATGATCAATTCAGCGAAAATGATGGCTTTGATCTGCAAGATTTCCTGCCCTATCTGCTGAACCGCGCGGCCGAGGAAATCTCGTTAGAGTTCCAGCAGATCTACAAGGATCGTTACGGTATGCTGCGCACCGAATGGCGGGTTCTGTTTCATCTGGGCAATTATGGAGAGATGACAGCCAAAGAGATCGGCGAACGCGCCCGATTGCACAAAACTAAGATCAGCCGCGCAGTACACAGGTTAGAGTCCCGCCGGTATCTAGTGCGCAATCGCAGTGAAACAGACCGCAGGGTCGAAAACCTGATGTTGACCCACATGGGGCAATCCGTCTATCGCGAGCTAAGCGGTATTGCCGAGCAATATGACGCAAAACTGACGGCCCAATTTAACCCAGATGAAGTCGTGCTGTTGCGCAATATGCTGCGGCGGCTGGCACATATGGATTGAGCACTGGTAATCGCGGCCCCTGGTCCCCAGATGACAACCAGAGCGGACACTGGAATAATATAAAAATGACGACCCTGACTGCCGAAACGGCAAAATCCAATGATCTTATTGACTGGTTGGTTACACGCGGCCTGGAAGGGGCAGCGAAAGAAGAGCTGCTGGATGGCTATTGCAACAAACTTTTGGAACTTGGCGTGCCGCTAATGCGTTTTCACGCCGCGCAGTCGGCCTTGCATCCCGTTTACGGCGGGACCGGGTTCAGCTGGTACGAGGGCAGAGGCGGAGAATCCGAGACCTTTGAGTATTCCGAGCAACCCAGCGAACAATGGCAGCAAAGCCCTTTGTTTGCGATCTTGAACAATGAGATAGACGAGATCCGCGAACGCCTGGTCGATCAAAATGAGCCCAGCCGTTTTCCCTTGTTAAACGACCTGCGTCAGATTGGTGCGACCGACTATTACGCCACCGGTGTTAATTTTGACGTTCCCACCCATAACGCTCCGAAAGACGCCAAAAAGGCGGTGGACGGGGTGCTGTTGTCTTGGACATCGAACGCCCCCAAGGGGTTCGAGGACAAAGATCTGGAATTGATCCACACAGCCTTGCCCCATCTGGGGTTGGCGCTGAAATCTGCTGCAAGTGCGCGTGTTTCCAAGGATTTGATGCGGGTCTATCTGGGTCGCGATGCGGGACGGCGGGTGCTGTCTGGTGAAATCCGGCGGGGATCACTGCAGCAGATCGATGCGGTGATGTGGAATTTTGACCTGGAAGGATTCACCAGCCTTTCCGAAGAGCTTCCGGGTGCTGAAATCATCGACATGCTGAATGACTATCTGGCTGTAGCCGTTGGTGTCGTTCACGACAATGACGGCAATATTCTGAAATTCATGGGCGATGGGCTGATGGCGATGTTCGACGTCGGCGAGATCGACGAAGACGCGCGCGCCGCGCTGAAGGCTGTACCGATGTTGCAGCAGCGGATGGAGGCCCTGAACGCCCGCCGTAAGGCAAACGGTTTGCCAGTGGCCAACTTTACTCTGGCCCTGCATGCGGGCGAGATTCTGTATGGCAATATCGGGTCCGAGACCCGGTTGGATTTCACTGTTATCGGGCCAGCAGTAAACCAGACCGCACGGATCGCCGGGATGCACCGGTCGCTGGGGCAGAGAATTCTGATCTCGGATGATGTGGCCCGCGCGGCTCAGCTTTGCGGTCAGGACCTGATCTCAGTTGGGCGTTACATGTTGCGCGGTGTGTCCGAGCCGAAAGAGTTGTTTACGGTCTACAATGCCGCCGAGGCCTAGTCGGGGCATTTAACTGGCTGGATTGATTAGCTCTCTGCCGGTGAAACGGCCCGCTGATACAGGTGCCAGGTGGTGTGGCCAAGGATCGGCAGAGTGAAGATTAAGCCTAGAAAAGCCGGAACCATCGACAACAGCATGGTGACCGAAATGATCGCCGCCCAACTAAGCATGACCACCGGGTTTTCCGTGACGACGCGAATGGACGTTATCATGGCAGAAACGAAATTGGTTTCCCGGTCCAGCAGCATGGGCATGGCGATGACGGTCACCGAGAACAGCACAGCAGACAGAAAGCCGCCTACGCAGGTGCCAACAGCCAGAAAAGTCCAGCCCTGCGGCGTGAAGAAGACTGTGTTCAAGAACCCGTCAAAATCCGAGAAGGATGCATTCTGCAGGATAATCGCCAGCCAAAGCCGCACCTGGTAAACCCACACCCAGAAAATGAACAGAGTGACGAAGGCCATCCAGCCCAGTTCACGCTTGCGTTGATTGGCCATGACGGTGAGGATTTCAGACCAGCCGAAGCTTTCCCCTTTTTGCAACCGACGGGACATTTCATAAAGCCCGGCTGCGGCAAACGGCGCGACCAGTGGAAAGCCTACAATGGCGGGAATGATCATCCAAATCTTGCCGAGCCAGACCAATCCCCAAACAAACAGGATTCCGAAAACGGCATAGAAGAGGCCGAAGAAACCGCTCATTAAGGGACGGGCTAAAAAGTCGGAAAACCCGGCCTTCAGCGACGCAGTGATATCACCGGCGGTTACTTTGTTGACTTTGGGCATAGCCTGCTGCTGCTGCGTCAGTTTGTCAGGTGGCGTGGAACCAGCGGTCTTGGATGTCATGACATGCCTCCTCCGCAAACAAGTTTGCGTCAGGGGCAGCGCAAGAGCAAGGGTGGAGTATGGCTGCTTGGTTATGCAGCCTTGTCAGAACAACTTCTAAAAGTCGATCTCGACCCCAGGCAGGTTCAATTCCTTCATCATGTCGCGCAGTTCCTGCCGGGCTGCGATGTTCGAGATGTTCAGCTGTTTGACCCCGATATCCTTGAGGTCCAACAGTGTCAGGCCACGCGGGAACAACTCGCGAAAGATTACCCGCTCGGAAAAGCCTGATGCGACGCGGAAGCCGATGCGCTGGGACAGCATTTCGATCGCGCGCTGCATCTTTTCCTTGTTGACCATACGCTGTGTACCGACGCGGTTGCGCACGACCACCCAGTCGATAGGCTTGAGCCCGGCCTGCGCCCGCAATTGCCGCGCGTTCCAGACCATTTCGGAATAGACCGAGGGTCCAAGGATTTTCTCGCCCTTTGAATCGATCCGTGCCAACAGGTCAAAGTCGATGAAGCTGTCGTTCAGCGGTGTGATCAGCGTGTCGGCCAGCGAATGCGCAACCTGACTGAGGCGGGTATGCGAGCCGGGGCAGTCGATCAGGATAAAATCGCTGTCGCTTTCCAGTTCAGAAACGGCGGCGGACAGGCGGTGGTCATAGATATTCTCACCGGGTTTCAGCTTGGAGGCGTCGATCTCGGGCAGGTCATGGTGGCGCGGGCTGGGCAAGGGGACCTCGGACCCGTTCATGAATTTGCCGCGATTTTCGAAATACCGCCCCAGGCTGCGCTGTCTCAGATCCAGGTCCAGGGTGCTGACTTTGTGACCCAGCCGTGCCAGTGCGGTGGCCACATGCATCGACACGGTCGATTTGCCTGCGCCGCCCTTCTCGTTTCCGACTACGATGATATGTGCCATGCCTGTATTCCCATGTCCCGCCGTGCTTCGCACACGTTGTTGCGGACCACTATATGTTGTGGAAACCGAGATGGGAAGAACCTCAATCGGTGATTTCAGGCTCTAAATTGGAAAACTATGACGTGGAATAGGGTTAAGCTGTGTGCTTGTCAAAAGCGGTGCCCTGTTTCAGTGTCAGACGCAAAGAATTGCGATAGGGGCGACCGGTGGATCATCTGTTTCTGAACGTTCTGAACGTGGTCCTACCCGTCCTGATCTGCGCCGGAATCGGATATTGTCTGGCCCTGATCAAAGCGCCGTTCGACAATAAGGTGATCGGGGGGATCGTGTCGCGGGTGGGGTATCCGACGCTGATCATCTCGCATCTGTCCGCTACCAGTATCGCTATTGGTACTTTTCTGGATGTAATGGCCGCCGCTGCACTGGCCATCGCCGGATTCGGAGTGCTGGGGTTCGTCGCCCTCAAGGCAATGCGCCTGCCGGTACGCGCATTTCTGACACCGCTGATGCACAGCAATGTGGGCAATATCGGTTTGCCGATCACGCTGCTGGCGTTGGGGGACGCAGGTATGGCCTATGCGATGGGGTGCGTTGTCGTCGTGCTGATCAGTATCTTCACCATCGGCATGTGGATTCCGGCCGGAGAATTCTCGCCCCGTAAAATTGCCACCTCGCCGATCATCTACGCTGTGACCCTTTCGCTGATTTTAATGGCGACCGGGTACAGCCTGCCGCAACCTATCGCCAAGTCCTTCGACATTCTCGGAGGCCTGTCGATTCCGCTGATGTTGCTGACGCTGGGCCATACACTGGCGACTTTGCGGATCAAACGTCTGGGTCTGGCGGTGGTGCTGACCCTGCTGCATCTGGTTATGGCGGTTGCGATCTCAAGCGCGCTGGTCTGGGCGTTTGGCTTTACCGGGGCTGAACGCGGCGCGTTTATCCTGTGTTGTCTGATGCCATCTTCGGTTGCGACCTACCTGTTCATTGATCAGCACATGCCGGAATACGGCCCGGATGTGGCCGGATTCATTTTGGTTTCGACACTGACCACGATTGTTGTTCTACCGGTTGCGCTGTCCTACTGGATCTGACGCGCACCCTATGCGAAGCGAAAAAAACTGCTAAACTGCTGATAAATTGGATTAAAGACCTACAATTTAAGGGGCGTTGATGACTGACAAGACCTCGGAACAAGTCACCCCGCAGGCTCGTGCCCGCGTGGTGCTGGCGATGACGGCGATCTGTATGATGGTCGTGGGGTTTAATACCACCGCCGTGACCACCATCCTGCCCAACCTGAAGGCCGAGTTCGACCTGACCCCGTCCGGGCTGCAATGGGTGATGGCAACTTATTCCGTAGCCAGCGCGACGCTTGTCACCATCGTCAGCCGTCTGGGCGACATTACCGGAAAGATGGGCGTATTTTTCTTTGGTATGATCGTCTTTGCGATCGGGTCGGCCTTGGCGCTGTTTGCTCAGGATGGGGTGATGCTGCTGATTGGTCGTGGTGCGCAGGGGGCAGGGGCAGCAGCGCTGTTCGGCACTTCGTTGTCTTTGTTGACCGCCGCTACGCCCGAAGAACAACGCGCCAGTGTCACCGGGGCCTGGGGCGCGATCGTTGGTCTGGCCATCGGTGTCGGGCCTATCGTCGGCGGGGCCTTTGGCCACTATGTCAGTTGGCGAGCGGTTTTTGCGGCCGACCTGGTGCTGCTGGCGGTGGCTTTCGCCATCGGACTGCTCGTCAGCAGACGGAAATACATACCCGACACCCGCCTTGCCGGGGCGAAATTTGACTATCCGGGTGCAGTTGCCATCCTGTTGTTCCTCGGGCCACTTTCCTTTGCGCTCAGCAATGGGGAAAGCGGTGGATGGGCCACGCCGCTTACGTTGGTGCCGTTGGCCATCGCGGCAATGGCGACCGTCGTACTGGTGATTGTCTCACGCCGCAGCTCAGATCCGCTGGTTGAACTGCGATACTTTCGCCATCCGCGTTACTTTATGGCAGCGGCGGGCATGTTTGTTACCGGTTTCACGCTGTTCTGCTTCTTTGTATATTTCAACACCTTCGTGCAGTCGCCGGACGCCTTCAGATACAGCTCTATCGGGGCAGGGTTAGCGATCATGCCGCTCAGCCTCAGCATGTTCGTCATCTCGGTGACCGCGCCCCGCTTTTTGGCGCCCTACAGTTTCCGGTGGCCCGTTACAATTGGCCTGGGGGCGATGGCCTGCGGGTTCCTGTTGCTGATGACAACCAACAATTCCACCCAATATGCCGAGATTTGGTGGAAGCTTTTGATTGTCGGCGTCGGTATGGGCATCTGTTTTTCCTTGCTGCCGCGCCTCGGCCTGCGTCTTCTACCCGAAGAACATGTTGGCCAGGGGTCAGGCGTGATCAACGCCTGCCTCTATTTCGGAGCCACCCTTGGAGCGGTGGTCGGTGGACTGGCCGAGTCCATCACAATTCGTCGCGGTCTGTCCGAGGTGATCGCTGCGCTGCCCGCTGGGTCAACCCAGCGCGAGGATCTGGCACATGCGCTGACCCACGGCACGCCCAGCCAGATCCAGCAATTGATCGCGGGGATGGACCCGTCGACCAGCTCTGTCTTAGCCAAAGCTTTGCGCGAATTGCAGGACAATGCCTTTGACAGCGCCATGTTGGTCGCCGCGGTTGCCGCGCTTGTCGGCATGGTACTGGCCTTGCTGCTACTGCGCGGGCCGGTGCCGCCGTTGCACAGTGCGGCAGAGCTGACGCGCGCACCCAGGTAAATGCATTAGCGGAAAAGGACGTCGACCGGTCTGGATCAAATGGGTTTAACCTCCAAGGTACACCCCATCTTTGGGTCGATAGAAAACCTTCTGATCGTGCAGCTTGCCAAGAAGATCATGGACGCGGCGCAGGGTGTTTTCGCGATCCACTTTCCCATCATCCGTTTCATCTGGTGTTGCCAGCGAACGGGAGGCAGCCAAGCCGCGCAAGGCTGTTTCGATCAGATCCATATCCTGCACCGAAAGTTCGAACATATCATTGTACTTGGGCATTTCAGGGTCTCCGTCGTATCAGGGCGGTTCTTGGTGCCAAGTGTAGCACCTTTTCAGCATTGTGCGGCGATCACTGCGTGTGACGCGTGAGATCGGCGAGGGTGCCTTCAGGGGCTTCCTTTCTAGCAGGCCATTTGTATCGTCTCACATGCCTGTCCCAAAAAGAAAAAGGCCGCCCCTCGGGACGGCCTTTCGCATTCGAAATGGGGTGGGATTAGAAGCCCAGACCTTCGTATTTCTTCTTGAACTTCGACACGCGGCCGCCGGCGTCCATCAGGCGCGACGAGCCACCGGTCCACGCGGGGTGCGAGGAGGGGTCGATTTCCAATGCCAGCTGGTCGCCTTCGCTGCCCCAGGTGGATTTCATCTGAACCACGGTGCCATCGGTCATTTTGACGTTGATGAAGTGGTAATCGGGATGGATGTCTTTTTTCATCTTTCCGCTCCTTACGCCTCGGCGCCAGCTTTGGGCTTGTAGTTTGTGACTTCTGCGATACGTGCGGATTTACCGCGACGGGTGCGCAGATAGTACAGTTTGGCGCGACGGACGCGGCCACGGCGGACAACGGTGATGCTGTCGATGTTGGTCGAATGCAGTGGGAACACACGCTCCACACCTTCGCCAAACGAGATTTTGCGGACGGTGAACGATCCGGCGATGCCGTCGCCACCTTTGCGCGCGATGCAGACGCCTTCGTAGTTCTGCACACGGGTGCGCGACCCTTCGGTCACTTTAAAGCCGACACGGATGGTGTCACCGGCTTTGAAATCGGGGATGTCTTTCCCCAGGGCGGCAATCTGTTCCGCCTCAAGCTGTGCGATCAAGTCCATCGCAGTTACTCCTATCTGCTCGTGGTTGGTCCACGAAGTTAAGCACGGCCTGAGAGCTCTTGGTCTTCACCGGGTCCTGCGTACAGCCCGCCAGAGGTCAGATCGAATGTTCCTTTGGTCTAGCCTGCCCTGACACGCCGTGGCTGAAGAAAGCTGAGCGATGCGCCATGATGCAAACCAAAACACCGGAGTCGCGTTTCGCGGCACCGGATTGCGCTGCTTTACGGGGTTTGCGGTCAGGGATCAAGATAAAAACACCATATTTTCAACGCAAGGGTGGTGGGTTTTCGCCGTAAGCAAACTGCACCGTTGCCTTATCAGGCCGATCAGGCATTCTGGGGGCAATTATAAGAGCAGTAATTTAAAAACAGGAACCGATCATGCGCATTGCATTGATGCTGGCCGTCATGGCTTTTGCGACCCTGTCCTGCGGTCGCAGCACACCTCCGCCTCAAAAGGTCGAGGCCAAAGCTTTTCTGAGTACAACTTCCCCTTCAGTCATCTACCCGGCCTTTGGCGACGCCGACCCGCATGACTGGGATGGGCGGCATCCTGGCCACTATCCGGTGCATGGGCTGGATGTCTCACGCTGGCAGGGGCCGATCGATTGGCATCAGGCCAAGGCATCAGGCGTCAGTTTTGTGTTCATCAAAGCGACCGAGGGTGGAGATGTCGCCGACCCCTTGTTCGAAGACCATCGCCGTGGCGCGCAAGCTGCGGGCGTGCCGTGGGGGGCGTATCATTATTATTATTTCTGCCGCCCAGCGCATGAGCAGGCCCGGTGGTTCATCAAGAATGTGCCAAAGGGGGCCGACCTGCCGCATGTGCTGGATATGGAGTGGACGCCGCATTCCAGAACCTGCAGGTTGCGCCCCGATGGTGCCACCGTCCGGGCCGAGGCTAAGCGGTTTCTAGATATCTTGGAACGTCACTATGGACGCCGTCCGGTCGTCTATACAACGGTGGATTTTCATGGGGATACAGAAATAGGACGTCTGCGCGGGACCGAATTCTGGCTGCGATCCGTTGCCGGACACCCCCATCAAGTTTATCCGAGATCGTCCTGGCGGTTCTGGCAATATACCGGCACCGGGCTAGTGCCTGGCGTGCAGGGCAAGGTGGATATCAACACGTTCAACGGCCACCCCGAAAGCTGGGCGCGCTGGAAGGCGGGGGGCTAGTCCCGCTCCTTTCGGTAGATCTCCCACAGATCGGGTCGCCGTTCGCGGGTGATCTGTTCTGACATTTCGTGCCGCCAATCGGCAATGCGCCCGTGGTGGCCGGACATCAGAATGTCGGGGATTGGGCGGCCCTTCCATTCGGCGGGGCGCGTGTATTGCGGATGCTCCAGCAAACCAGACGAAAAGCTCTCTTCCTCGGCCGAGGCCTGATTGCCCAATACGCCGGGGATCAATCGCACCGTGGCGTCGATAAGTGCTTGTGCCGCGATCTCACCACCGGTCATAACGAAGTCGCCCAAGCTGACCTCTTGGACGCCATAATGTTCCAGCACCCGCTCATCGACGCCCTCGAAGCGACCACACAGCAGGGTCATGCCTTCGCAGCGCGCGAGGTTTCGCATCATACGTTGATCCATCCGGCGTCCACGCGGGCTGAGATAGATCAGCGGCCAATTGCCCTGAACACCCGCCATCGTGTGTTCGATCGCCTCTCCAAGAACGTCGGCACGCAGCACCATGCCTGCACCACCACCCGCAGGTGTGTCGTCAACGTTGCGATGTTTGCCGATGCCGAACGGGCGCAGATCAACGGTTTCCAGCTGCCACAAACCTTCCTGTAATGCCTTTCCGGTCAGGCTTTCGCCCAGCACCCCAGGAAAGGCTGAAGGAAACAGAGTGATGATCTTGGCCTTCCACACCCCATGCAGATCAGGCGTAGGAGTCAACAGCTCGCGCGGTTTCAAGGTTGGGCGGATCGCCTTGCGACCGTGGGATTTACTGGGTTTGTCTGTCATGTCGTGCCGGTCAGAGCGCCTTTTGCGCGTTCAATTATCGCCGTCTTTTGCGCGATCAAGGCGGCTTCGTCCAGACGCGAGCGATTCAAATCCAGCAATTCCGCCAGAACGTCCTCGGGTAGGCGATTGTTCACCCGGGAAGGCGGCACCAGACGTTTGGTCTTGTCGCGCGACAGGTTCAGAAATTCGGCGAACGGGGTGCCGGGACCAAAGCGTTGCAGTTGCAATTCCTCAAGCCAACCTGTCTTCACCGTGACTGAAGGCAACCGATCGCGGATTTGATCTGCCGTGTCTTGCAAAGATGGCAGATGATTCATGCTCGCCCGGAAGGCTTCGAAGTCATGGACCTGACGCATGCGTTCCAGATCATGCGCCCAGAGGCTGCGCAGCCAGCCGCCGCGCTGGCGTAAGGACAGGTAGATTGTGATCTCGGCCTCTTGCTGGTCAAAGCGGTGCCGGACCGCGTCCACCATACAAGCGGCAAGTTCCGGTGCGGCTGCATAGCCCTGTTCGATGTTGCGGCTAGGGCGTAATCCGGCAAAGTTTTCTTCGCTGACGATCAATCCGCGTCTGGTGCCGAAATCCAGTGTTTCGAGAAAGGCGCGCATCCGGGTTCCGAATTCGGACAACGTACCCACGGTGCCATATATGGAATGTGTGGTTGCCGCGCGGGACAGGCCCGAGTTTCGGGTGCGATAGGGCAAGATCAGCGAGAAATGCGGCCAGATCAATTCGCGGTTGTCATACAGGAAAGATTGGGCCGCGGTGGTGCCGGTTTTGTGCAGCCCTAGATGCAACAAAACCCTCCGCATCAGATCAGCCCTTCGGGCGGATCAGCGACAATGCGGCCCTTGTCCAGATCAACCGTCGGAACAGCCTCGCGCGTAAAGGGCAGCAAGACCGTAGATTTCAGACCCGGACCGTGCAGTTCCAGCAAGTCGGCCGCGCCGTGGTTCTGCACCGATTTCACCCGGCCCAGCAGAGTGCCGCCTGTATCATAAACCTCAAGCCCGATCAGATCGGTATGATAAAATTCGTCGTCGGGCAACGAGGGCAGCTGATCGCGACGGGCATACAGACGCAGGCCATTGATCGCGTCCGCTTGTTCTTTGGTTTCAATCCCGCCCAATCGGGCGGCGAACCCGTTCTTGATGGGGCGGGTCAAAACCAAGGGGTAACGCTCGCCGCCGTTTTCGTCCGTCAGCGGGGAATAGGTCTCGATATCCTCGGGGACCGCGCAAAAGCTTTTCAGGCGCACTTCGCCGCGCACCCCGTACGAGCCCGCAATGCTGCCGACACAGATCAGATCACTCATTTGGCTTGTCCACCGTCACACATAATCCGTCCTGCCAATCGCCGCGTGCCTCACAGGCCTCGCGCTGGTTCGAGCGTTCAAAGAACACGCCCACAATAAATGCGATCATCAGCAGGATGGGAAGTCGAATAAGCCCGAACATTCTTAGCGCACCTCAATCGGCAGCGTGTCGTGGCGGCTTTCCCAGCCAACACGTTCCAATTCAGGGGTGTCGGAAAACTCTTCCGGCTGCCCGACGCAGAAATAGCCGATCAGCCGCCAGTCGTCCGACACGTTCAAGTCACGGGCCAGCCGGTCAGGGTCCAGGATCGACACCCAGCCCAGCCCCAGCCCTTCGGCCCGCAAGGTGAGCCAGAACAGGGTAACGGCCGACACAACAGAATAGCGCCGCATCTCGGGCATGGTTCCGGCACCCAGACCTTGCCCCTTATCGGTGGCATCATCGCAGAACACGGCCAATTGTACCGGGGCTTCTTGCATGCCGGACAGTTTCAACTGGCTGTAAAGTTGCGCTTTTTCGCCGGAGTAACCGTCCAACGCCTGCGCGTTGGCGGTTTGGAAATTCTCAAGCGCCGCGGCACGCGCGGCTTCGCTTTCGACGCGGATCACACGCCAGGGTTCGCTAAGCCCCACCGAAGGGGCCAGTCGAAACGCGTCGAGGCAGCGCGTCAGCACTGCCTCGTCTATCGCATCGGTGCGGAACCGGCGCACATCGCGCCGGAGCCGCATCAACAGATCGAACTGCGTGCGGAAATCGTCAGTGAAAGTCTGATCCTGCACGCGCTCGCCTGCTTATTCTTCTGCTGCTGCTTCTTCAGCCGGTGCAGCAGCTGCTTCCGCAGCTTCAGCAGCCTTTGCAGCTTTCTCTTCCGCGCGTTCCTGAGCTTTCTTGCCCGGGGTCCCCTTGTTGGGGTTGTTACGCTCGGCTTTGTCACGGGTGCCAGCGGCTTCCAGCATGCGCGCGATACGATCGGTGGGCTGTGCGCCCTGATCCAGCCAGTACTGGATGCGCTCCATGTTCATTTTCACGCGCTCTTCGCTGTCTTTCGGCAGCAGTGGGTTGTAGGTGCCCAGTTTCTCGATGAAACGACCGTCGCGAGGCATACGGCTGTCAGCAGCCACGATGCGGTAGAAAGGACGTTTTTTCGAGCCGCCGCGGGCGAGACGAATTTTCATTGCCATGGTGGTATCTCCTTTGGATGGCGTTTACCGGGATCGTTTCCGGTTAATTCTGGTGTTTCTTGTGGTGTCGGATGACTTCCTGAATGATGAAATTCAGGAAAGCCTTGGCGAAGTCGGGGTCTAGATCGGCCTCTTTCGCCAGGTCTTCTAATCGTGCGATCTGCGCAGCCTCGCGCGAGGGATCGGACGGGGGAAGGTCGTGTGCGGCCTTGAGCTTGCCAACAGCCTGCGTGTGCATGAACCGCTCGCCCAGCGTATAGACAAGGATCGCGTCCAGCCGGTCGATGCTTTCGCGATGCTCTTTCAACAGCGCGGCAGCCTGTGTCACGGGGTTGGTCATTGGCCGTTCCTCTTTGCGGGCAAAGCGATGTGGGTCATGCGTAGGCCTCCATGCCGCCATTCACCAGATCGGCGGGGGCAGGGTGGCGCCAGATTTCGGTCGCGCCGAATTTCGGGTGTTCGTAGTGGTAGTCGAGCTTAGCGCCCAGCCGTTTGGCCACGGCCTTGCTGGCGTGGTTTTCCGGGTCGATCAGTGAAATCGCCGTGTCCCAGCCCAATATGTCATAGGCATGGGCGCGCGCGGCCAGAGCGGCCTCGGTCGCATAGCCCTTCCCGGTCGCATGATTCATCAGGGTCCACCCGACCTCGGGCTCGGGCCAACCTTCGGGAAACCAAAGGCCGATCCGCCCGACATAGTTGCCAGTGTCTTTTTCGTCGACGCTCCAATATCCATAACCACGCAGAGCCCAGTGACCAAAATGCATGGCAATGATCCGCCACACTTCATCCCGACGCAGAGGTCCGCCGACATACTTCGCAGCATCGCTGGCAAAGAACGCGGTGTCCGCGTCCAGATCAGTTTCAGATGGTGCGCGCAGGATCAGACGTTCGGTTTCCAGAGTCGGTATGGCCAGAGCAAGTTTCATGCCGGTACCTCGCCATAGCGCCAGACATGCTGGTCTGCATCAAATGCACGTTCGGCAACTGCGTCGCGCGATGCACCCAGACGCTGTGCCAACGCATTCGAACGGGCATTTGAAGCCGATACATAGCTTACGAATTGCCCCGATCCCAACAGGTCAATACCGAAATCGCGAACAGCTGAGCACGCCTCGGTGGCGTAACCCTGCAGTCTGTGATCCGCGCGGAACAGGTAACCAAGCTCGGGCTCCTGATCGTCCCATTCGAGACCCAGAATGACAAAGCCAATGACCTGAGCATCCTCTTTCAGTGTGACGGTGAACAGACCATGTCCGTGCAACAGCCAGCCGGAGGTATAGTAGGAGAACTCGGTCCAGGCGTCCTGATTGGTGTCGCCAAAGCTCTCTTTGCAGATCGACGTCCACACTGGCAGGTCGTCCAAAGTGGGTGCACGCAGAACCAGCCGCCGGGTCTTAAGGACCGGCAGGGCCGCGCGATACTGCGCTGCTGCCATCGCCGCCTTGCCGGACGGGGGCTGGGTGCAGCGTGCTGGGGTCACTTTTTCTTTCCGAACCCGCTGAGACCCGGAGGCAGACCCATGCCGCCACCCATACCGGGCATGCCGGGCATTTTGCCACCCATTGCCTTGGCCGCCTGTTCCAGCGCCTTGGGGTCCATACCTGCGGCCATTTCCTCGGGCGACGGGCCACCTTTGCCGAACATGCCCTTCATGGCTTGTTTCAGCATCTTGCCTTTACCCATCTTGCCCATCTTTTTCATCATGTCCGACATCTGCCGGTGCATCTTGAGCAGTTTGTTCAGGTCGCTGACCTCCATGCCGGAACCGGCGGCAATCCGCTTCTTGCGGCTGGCCTGCAACAGTTGCGGGTTGGCACGTTCGCGTTTGGTCATCGACTGGATCAGGGCGATCTGCTGGCGCAGGATTTTGTCGTCCAGACCGGCCTGATCCATCTGCTTGGCCATCTTGTTCATGCCCGGCATCATGCCCATCATGCCCTGCATGCCACCCATCTGGATCATCTGCTCCAGCTGCATTTTCAGGTCGTTCATGTTGAACTGACCTTTGACCATGCGCTTCATCATGCGCTCGGTCTGTTCCATCTCCATTGTTTCCTGGGCCTTTTCGACCAGAGCAACGATGTCGCCCATACCCAGAATACGACCAGCGATCCGGTCCGGCTCAAAGGTTTCGAGGGCGTCCATCTTCTCGCCCAGGCCGACAAAGCGGATCGGTTTGCCGGTGACTGCTCGCATGGACAGTGCTGCGCCGCCACGTCCGTCACCGTCCATCCGGGTCAGGACCACGCCCGAAATGCCAACCTTGGCATCGAATTCTTCGGCGACCTCAACGGCGACCTGACCGGTCAGCCCGTCGACCACCAGCAGGGTTTCGCGTGGATCAACCGCATTGCGCACCTGCTCGACCTCGTCCATCAGGACTTCGTCGATATGCAGACGGCCCGCGGTGTCGAGCATATAGACGTCATAGCCACCCAGCGTCGCCTGTTGCTTGGCGCGCTTGGCAATGTCGACCGGTTTTTGGCCAGGGACGATCGGCAGGGTATCGACGCCGACCTGTGTGCCCAGAACGGCCAACTGATCCATCGCCGCCGGGCGATAGACGTCCAGCGAGGCCATAAGGACCTTCTTGCCCTCTTTCTCTTTCAGGCGTTTGGCGAGTTTACCGGTGGTGGTCGTCTTACCCGAACCCTGCAGACCAACCATCAGGATCGGGGCAGGCGGGTTGTCGATCTTCAGCGCACCGGGGTCTTCCTCGCCGCGCAGTACATCGACCAGCGCGTCATGCACGATCTTGACGACCTGCTGACCTGGGGTGATCGACTTGGTGACCGCCTGACCGGTGGCCTGGCTTTGAACCTTCTTGACGAATTCACGGGCAACCGGCAGCGAGACGTCAGCCTCAAGCAGTGCAACCCGAACCTCACGTAGGGCGGTCTTGACGTCTTCCTCGGACAGAGCGCCCTGCTTGGTCAGCCGGTCAAAGACGCCGGAAAGGCGTTCGGATAGATTTTCAAACATGCCTTCGGCCTCCTTAGCCGGTTATCTCGTGGCGCCTCTTAGATAAGAAACACCGGTTAAATGCACAATTGCCCCCTCCCACTGAATTAGACGTGGGGGTAATGCCAAATGGCATTGCCCCCACGGGCGAAACTCGCTGGTGGGGGGCGATCCCTGAACGACTCAAGGGACCGGAAGATCAGATGCTTCCGGATGTTGGCCGCGATTTAGGCCGATTGGCTGGCAGAGTCAACCTTGCGTGCCGGAAGCCATTCATTGACGGCATCCACCAGCCGATGCGCACCGCGCCCACTGGAATAGGCCTCAACAATGGGGTGCCGACCCGCGCTCATGCCTTTGTCCAGTATGAGTACGGGGCGATACAGCGTAGATGAGCCCTTGTTGCTGCGCGAAATCGTTGTTTCAATCTCGGCATGGGACAGGTTCGACAGCATGTGCTCGACGGCATCATAGCCAAAAACCGAATGCCTGCGGATCACGATGCTGTCTTTGTCCCGGTCCAGAATGACCTGAACGCGCCGTACAAAGGCGCAGAAGGCCCCAAATCCTAACCCTCCGCCGCCGAGGGCGAATATCAGGCCGAACAGGATGGCCTCGCCCCCCTCGGTCATCAAGAAGAGACCAAGGCCGACAAAGATTAGAATAAATAAGACGAGTGTGATGCCTATGAACCATGGGGTATCGGACAGGATCAGTTGGTTCGGTGTATTGCGCGTGACTTTCATGGCGGCACGCTAGCACTGTGTCGCGGGTCTGTCGTGCCTTGAATCTTGTTCCATGTTGCGCGAAGAGCGCGTTACATAGGAGGTTCCCATGGACGCATCATCTGCCTTTCAAGATACATTGCCGCTCAGCTCTGACGCGCTGCTGACGCAGTTGGGCGATTGGGGGCTGGCCTATCGGTTGCACAGCCATATCCCGCTGCGCACGGTCGAGGATGCGAAAGGGGTTGAGGATCAGTTTCTGGTGCCCGGAGAAAATACGCTGCGGCTCAAGAACCTGTACCTGCGTGACAAGAAAAAGCGGAACTATCTGGTGACGCTGGAACAGAGCCGCGAGATTGACCTTAAAGCCCTGGGTGCGGAGTTGGGTGTCGGGAACCTGTCCTTCGGTTCGGCGGATCGTCTGATGCAGAACCTCGGTATCCGGCCCGGCGCGGTCAGCCCACTGGCGATGATCAATGGGGTTCAGAACGAAGTGCGGTTCTTTATGGATAGTGCGGCGCAGAATTCAGACGTGATCAACATGCACCCGCTGGTGAACGACCGTACCGTAGTAATGACGCGCGCCGATCTGATGGCGTTCTTTGACCGGATCGGCTGTGAAGTGACCTGGTTGCCCTGATCAACCCTCCAGCGCCTCTTTCAAAGCCGCCTCGACATGCGCTGCGGACGGGTTGATGAACAGGTGTCCGTCGGACTTGAAAACCGGATCGTCCAGATGATCAGGAAAGGCCAGGGGTAACTCGGTGCAGGCCAGGAGGATAGCGGTGCCGGGGGTGGCATGTTTGTTGCAAAAGGTCAGTAGTCGTGTGCGGGCCGTGTCCGACGCGCCGCCGTAGAATTCGCTGTCGATCATGGCCTGCATCTCGGCAATCTCGGGTTCCGGCAGGCGGTCGTTGGCCGTGATGCCCTCTTTGGCCAGCCGATCGGCATAGTCAGTCGCCTGCATGGTCACCGCCGTCCCCAGAACCAGAGCGCTTGATGCTCCGGCAGAGGCAGTGGCTTCGGCGGTTGCGTCAAAAATGCTCAGAATCGGCATCGCCAAGCCTTGCCGGATCGCGTGCAGCCTTGCGTGTGGCGTGTTCGAGGCGATGATACCGAAATCGCAGCCTGCGCGTTCCAACGTCAAAAGGGCCTCACGGAAGACGGCGTCGAATTCGGCCCAGCTGGCCTCATCCCCTGCCACACCGCGCAGGGCGCGGGTTTTGGCCTGTGTGACGGATTCAATGGTCATGGGCGGGATGGGTAGTGGCGAGCCGTGACCGAGGTCAGCAAAATACCGGCCCGCGCCCTGGGCAATCGCCCGGTAATAATCCACGGTCGAGGCCCAGCCCACTCCGCCCAGAATTCCGATCTTTTTCATAACTAACGCCCAGTCTGCCAATTCCCGTTCGGGAGGAAGACTGGACGTTTCAGCGTATAAAAACCAGAGGTGATCAGGCCGCCAGTTCAGTTACCGCCTTGTGGGCGTTGTTCAGCGCGGCCTCGGCGTCCAGCGCCATTTTGTCGGCGGCGACCACGTCGACATTGGTGATGCCAATAAAGCCCAGAACGTGACGCACATAGTTGGTGGCAAAATCGATCTCGGACCCAACGGCAGTGCCGCCCGAGGCGATGGCCAGAACCACTCGTTTGTCTGTCAGCAGTCCCACTGGGCCGTGCTCAGTATACGAGAATGTCAGGCCGACGCGGGCAACCAGATCAATCCAGGCTTTGAATGCGGCAGGTACCGAAAAGTTATAGATCGGCAGACCGATGACGATGGTGTCGGCCTGTTGCAACTCACCTACCAGTGAATCCGATAGCGCCAGATGTTCGCGCTGCGCGTCGTTGCGCTGATCGCCGGGGGTGAAGTTGGCGCTGATCCAGTCCTCGGTCAGCAGGGGCAGGGGGGAGGCCAGATCGCGGCGGATAATGCGTGCAGCACCCAGATGGTTGACGATACGGTTGGACAGATCGCGGGTAGCTGAACCTTCACGGCGGGCCGAGGCGTCGATATGCAGGATGGTCTTGGTCATTTCACTTGGTCCTTCTGATAGGATTTTCGTCTGCGGCCAATATGGATATTGCGAGAATGAACAAAACTCGGATATATCAACACTGACTGTTGGATTTTGCACATCTGAGGTAATGCCGTGGACAATTGGGACGAAGTAAGAACCGCTTATCAGGTTGCCCGTATGGGGACCGTCAGCGGCGCGGCCGAGGTTTTGGGCGTGCATCATGCCACCGTGATCCGCCATATCGACGCGATCGAGGCACGGCTGGGTGTCAAACTGTTCCAGCGCCATGCGCGTGGTTACACGCCGACCGAAGCCGGGGATGATCTGTTGCGTGTGGCACAAGCGACCGAGGATCAGTTCAACCAACTGGTCGGGCGAATGAAGGGGCGGGGGGACGATGTCTCGGGGGAGTTGGTTGTAACGTCTCTGTCCTCACTGGCGCCTTTGGTGGTTCCGGTACTTAGTGAATTCCAACGCCTGCACCCGGGCTTGATCGTGCGCTATCTGACTGGGGATCGCCTGTTTCGTCTGGAATATGGCGAAGCGCATGTGGCGATCCGGGCGGGTTCGGCCCCTGATCAACCGGACAATGTGGTGCAGCCGTTTATCGATCAGGAAGTCGGGCTTTATGCCAGTACAGCATATGTGGAGCGTCACGGTCAGCCCAAGAGTGTCGAGGACCTTAGAAACCATTTCTTCGTTGGTGCCGACGATGAAAACAGCCGCGCTCCGTTTTCGCGCTGGTTGCGCAAGACCGTACCGGCCGAAAACATCATATTTCGCTGTACCAATAATTTCTGCAACCGCGAGGCGGTTATGTCCGGGGCTGGGATCGGCTTCATGGCTCGTTGGGAGGCGGGCCGTGACCCCAGTCTGATCGAGGTGATAGAGCCGCTGCCCGAATGGTTCGGGAACCTGTGGCTTGTGACCCATGTGGACCTGCACCGCACCACCAAGGTTCAGAGTTTCCTGACCTATCTGAAAGAGCAATCCAAAGGTTGGTCGGCGTGAGCCCTCAGGCCCAGGGCCATCTGGCCATGCTGGTTTTTTCGGCTCTGGTGGCGGGCAGTTTTTCGCTGGGGTCACTGATCGCCAACCAGATCGCGCCCGAAGCGATCACGGCAGCTCGATTTCTGATCGCATCGGTTGTGATCGGCGTTGCGGCGCTTCTGACGACCGGCTTGTCCCGAAGCGCGGCGCAGGCACCCTGGCGTTATCTGGTCTTGGGCGGATTGTTCGCCAGCTATTTCGTGCTGATGTTCCATGGATTGAAGACCGCGCCCCCGGTCAGCGCAGCGGCAGTGTTCACGCTGACGCCGGTGATGTCAGCGGTTGCAGGGTGGGTGTTGCTGCGGCAGGTCACCACGCCAAGAATGGCTTTTGCCCTGTCAGTTGGGGCAGTGGGCGCGCTTTGGGTCATATTCCGGGCCGACTGGCGGGCCTTTATGGCGTTTGAGATCGGTGGCGGTGAGATCATCTATTTCTGGGGCTGTTTGGCGCATGCGATCTACACGCCCATGGTGCGCAAGCTGAACCGAGGCGAGCCGGCGGTGGTGTTCACCTTTGGTACTCTGGTCGCGGGCTGCGTGTTGCTGACGTTGTATGGTTGGGCCGAGATCCGTGCGACCAACTGGGCCAACCTGCCGCTGATTGTTTGGGTCGGGCTGCTCTATGTCTCGATCTTTGCAACGGCGGCCAGCTTTGTTCTGGTGCAATTCGCAACCCTGCGGCTGCCTTCGGCCAAAGTGATGGCTTACACCTATCTGACGCCCAGCTGGGTGATCCTGTGGGAGGTTGCATTGGGTCAGAAGCCCCCAGGCTTACTGGTGTTTGTGGGTGCAATTCTCACCGTCGTGGCGCTTGTACTCTTGTTAAAGGCCGAGGGCCAGCCGCGCGCATCATCCAAGCCCGTGCCCGAATGACGCTTGTATTCCCGTCAGATTGTGCGAGCGTTGGTTGCAGGCAAACAGGGGCAATAACCAATGAGACCAGCACTTTATCTGATCACGGTGGTGGGGCTGTCGGCCTGTACGCCAACGTCCTCGGGCAATGCGGTTTCAGAAACGGATTTGCAGGGCAGTTGTGAAGCGCTCGTTTCCGCCGAAACGGGGGTCGGCCCCAAGGACGTGAACGCCATTTCCACCCGGTCCGAGCCGACAGGATCGGTGACAACCTTGTCGGTCGCAGGGGCGCAGGCACCATGGTTGTGCATGTCTGATCCGTTCGGTGTCATCACGGGTGTGCAATACAGCCAAGAAGGTTAGTGGCCGTCAGGGTTCAGCACGCCCGTTGAGGCAGATCAATGTCGATACATGCGAATAACCTTATGCTTGGGACCAAGGAGGAATTCGTCATGTATACTCACATTATGTTCCCGGTTGACTTGCATCTTCCCCCCGAGGTTCGCAAAGCCGCCGATGTCGCTGCTGAAGTTGCCAAGTGGCAGGATGCGAAGATAACCGTAGTCAGTGTGACCGGAACTCAACCCGGTGACCCGGTTCAGACGGACGCAGCAGTCAACGAAGAATTGCAGGGTTTCGCCGATGAACTGGCCAAGAGCGGCGGGACAGAAGTCGCATACCGCAATATTCACTCGGTCGATGTTGCAGCTGAAGTTGATGGTGACCTGATGCGCGCCGCCGAGGAAATTGGTGCTGACCTGATTGTTGTAGGAACTCACGCCCCGCGGATCACGGATTATATCTTTTCAAGCCATGCAGGATACCTGGCCAATCACGCCAAGGTTTCGGTTTTCGTCGTGCGCTAAATCTAGGGATCGTCAGCCGCAGGCAGTTCAATTTCCAGAAACCGTTCGAACGCGTCCAGATTGACGGGCTCGAACTGTCCAAAGCCTTGCATCCAGACCGACGCTGTGCGCAGGGCGTCAGGTTCCAGCTTGCACCATTTCACCCGTCCGCGTTTTTCCTGGCTGATCAATCCAGCCTTGGTCAGGATCACCAGATGTTTCGAGATTGCGGCCAGCGACATCTCGAACGGTTCTGCCACATCGGTCACGGCCATATCATCCTCAAGCAGCATCGCCAGAATGGCGCGGCGCGTGGGGTCGGCGAGAGCTGCGAATACGGTGTCGAGATCATTGGACATGCCTTCGCTCAACCACAGCCTTCGAGTTTGGTCAACCATTTGGTTGAATATGCGGATTCAGGGGTTTTGGTTGAAGCCGCTGCGCTTGCGCAGGTTTTGCCTCGGCTGAGGTTGGGTGAAAAACTATTAAAATCAATTATTTAAACTGCGGCAATTCGGTTGCTCAACGCCGTTGACTCTGTGCGCCTTGCCCCTTAGCACCCTACCCAAGACTGTGCGAGGGAAACGCCCGTGACCGATGATGACCAAAAGCAGCGTATGGCGCAGCTGGAGGCGAAGATCGAGGCGGCGAAAAAGGCGAAGCAGCCAAAGCCTCGTGCAGATGCTGACGTGTCCGGGGGCGAGCTTGCCTGGAGGATGGTCATCGAAATGGTATCCGGTCTGGGGATCGGATTTGGCATCGGATACGGGCTGGACAGCCTGCTCGGGACGATCCCGATCTTTCTGGTGCTGTTCACATTGCTGGGCCTCGTCGCCGGAGTGAAAGTTATGCTCCGCAGCGCCAAAGAGGTTCAAGAGAAACAGATGGCGGCCAACGATCAGGCCGACCGAGACGAAAGGGACTGAACGTGGCGACTGAGACCACCGCAGCAGAAGGCAGCAGCCTGGTTTTCCACCCGATGGATCAGTTCATCGTCAAACCGCTTTTCGGTGACGGTGCAATTGCATGGTACACGCCCACCAACGTGACCCTGTGGATGTTCCTGGCGATTGCCGCGATCTTTGCTCTGCTGGTTCTCAGCACTTCGAAACGCGCGATTGTTCCGACCCGGATGCAGTCGGTGGCCGAGCTGGCCTATGGCTTTATCTACAAGATGTTGGAAGACATCTGCGGCAAGGAAGGCGTTAAATACTTCCCCTATGTCATGACCCTGTTCATGTTCATCGTCTGCGCAAACTTCCTGGGCATGATCCCGACGTCCTTTACCACCACATCGCATTTTGCCGTGACCATCCCGCTGGCGTTGGCCGTGTTCCTGACCGTGACTGTTCTGGGTTTCGTCAAGAACGGTGCCGCGTTTCTGGGTCTGTTCTGGGTCTCCAGCGCACCGCTGGCCCTGCGTCCGGTTCTGGCGATCATCGAGCTGATTTCGTACTTCGTACGCCCTGTCAGCCACTCTATTCGTCTTGCCGGCAACGTCATGGCGGGCCACGCGGTTATCAAGGTGTTCGCAGGCTTTGCCGCGATCGCCGTGATCTCGCCCGTGTCTGTTCTGGCGATCACCGCAATGTATGGCCTCGAGGTCCTTGTGTCCTTTATCCAGGCCTACGTTTTCACCATTCTGACCTGTGTCTATCTGAAAGATGCGCTGCATCCGTCGCACTAAGGTCTGATACCCCAACATCGAAACTTCCAATTCGTAAGGAGAAACATCATGGAAGGCGATCTCGCACACATCGGCGCAGGCCTGGCAGCAATCGGTTCCGGCGCAGCCGCAATCGGGGTGGGCAACGTTGCAGGCAACTTCCTGGCCGGCGCCCTGCGCAACCCTTCGGCGGCTGCTTCGCAGACCGCAACCCTGTTCATCGGTATCGCATTCGCAGAAGCCCTGGGGATCTTCGCATTCCTGGTCTCGCTGCTGCTGATGTTCGCCGTATAATCTGCGGAACCTGATCCTTACGCGCAGGTGGGCCCAAGCCATAGCGGCCCGCCTGTTGTAAAGACAACGTTCCGACGGAGGACAACATGGCGACTGAACCTATTGCCGAAGAAGTAGTTGGCAAATGCGTGGACTCTCATGGCTCGGCCATTGGGATGCCGCAGCTCTGCTTTGATTGGTTCCCCAACCAGATTTTCTGGCTGGTCATCACGCTGGTCGTCATCTTTCTGGTTCTGTCCCGCGTGGCCCTGCCGCGCATCGCGGCAATCCTGGCTGAACGCCAGGGGACCATTACAAATGACCTGGCTGCGGCCGAAGACCTGAAGGCCAAAGCGGTCGAGGCCGAAGAAGCCTATAACAAAGCGCTGGCCGATGCCCGTTCTGAGGCGCAGCGTATCGCTGCCGAAGCACGCGCCGAAATTCAGGCTGGCCTGGATGACGCGATCGCCAAGGCGGACGCGGAAATCGCTGCAAAAGCGGCTGAATCGGAAAAGGCGATCGCCGATATCCGTGCCGGTGCGCTGGAAAGCATTCAAGTGGTTGCCAAGGACACGGCGGCTGAACTGGTAACTGCACTGGGCGGCGAGGCGGATGCCAAAGCCATCGACAGTGCAATCGACACGCAGATGAAAGGATAAGCGACATGCGGAACACTCTTGCCCTTATCCTGACCTTTGGCGCTGCCAGCCCCGCGCTGGCCGCAAGCGGCCCGTTCTTCTCGCTTGGCAACACCGACTTTGTGGTCCTGTTGGGCTTTATCGTCTTCATCGCGGTCCTGTTCTATTTCAAGGTGCCGGGTATGATCGGTGGCGCGCTGGACAACCGCGCCGAAGGCATCAAGTCCGAGTTGGATGAAGCCCGTGCCCTGCACGAAGAAGCCCGCACCCTGCTGGCCTCGTACGAGCGCAAGCAACGCGAAGTTCAAACGCAGGCAGACGCGATTGTGGCGGCTGCAAAAGACGACGCCGCGCTGGCGGCCGAACAGGCCAAGGCCGATCTGGAAAAATCCATTGCGCGCCGTCTGGCCGCTGCACAGGATCAGATCGCATCGGCTGAGGCTTCGGCAGTTAAAGAGGTGCGTGATCAGGCGATTACCGTTGCTGTTTCGGCGGCAAATGCGGTTCTCGCCAAGCAGATGACGGCGACGCAGGCGAACAAGCTGATCGACGCTGCAATTGCCGATGTGGGCGAAAAGCTGCACTAAGATCTTCACATGATGAAATTGAAAAACCCGGCCTCAGAGCCGGGTTTTTTCTTTCTTACGATGCGAAGATCAAGCCGCTGAGCGTTGACTTGGCAGCCGGTTCAGAATGTCCGCATATTTGGCTGAGGCGACAAACAGTTCCGGTAGTTCGCTCAGTACAGCGTCGATGGGATCGTAAACCACCGACGCTTGATCTAGAATCTCATCGGGTATGGATTTCTTTGCGCGTTCTATTCTTTCGGGCAGGGAAAAGTTCAACTCCAGAAAATCGGCAACTTCGCTCTGTCTGCGCCAGATGGCATCATAGTTCAGGCACAGGACAGGTACGTTTTCGAACGTGGCCCATTGCCTCATCTGCTCTGCTTGGTTTAGAACGTCATATTTGAATAGATCCTCAAAAGTTCCTTTGGCGTGAAGATGTGCGAAATGCTGACGGATCCAGTCGCGACCATAGCGACCAAGCACGGAATAGACCGAAAGCGCCGAGTCTTTTGTCGGGCCATGGCAGAACAAGACCTTGACGTTGTCACGACCTCTCAGCACGCCGGGAAAATCATGTGTTTTGACAAGGTTTCCCTGATGCAATTCGGCCTGTGCCAGCTCCATTTCAAAGGTCGCTTTGGGCTTGGGCCACACACGCCGCTGCTTTTGCGCCTTCCACAAAGCATCAAACATGAGCGTGCTACCGGATCGACCGTTGCTGGCAACGATCAAGCAGGGGTTCGTTTTCGGGCGTTGCCCGGGTTTGAAAAGGATCATGTCAGACACCAGGGTTTCAGCGACGGTTAAGGTTCGCGACTTGCCTGTTTAATTGGTTTAGCTGCAGGTCAATATCCAGCAGATAACCACCAGAAATTGCGTAATAAATTATGAACTTTTTGTGTTCGGATTTGAGCTGCGACAGTTGGACGGTGCACTGATACCTCGCGCGCCTCTTCAGGTTTGACCGGTCTCATGCTGCAGCCGTTGCTGTGCGATGGCTTCGTTTCGCAGGGCTTTCTGGTGATCTTCCATACAGCTCTGGACATAGTTCAGATGCTGCTGGACTGCATCGCGGGCTGCATCGGGGTCGCGTACCTGCAGGGCCGTGTTGATCGCGCGGTGCTGGTCCAGAATGGCACCACGCGTTGTGCGCTGCTGAAACATCATCTGACGATTGTAGAACACGCCCTGTTGCAGCAGGTCGTACATCGACCGCATCATATGCAGCATAACTACGTTGTGGCTGGCCTCGATGATGGCCATGTGGAATTGCGCATCCAATTGTGCCTCGTCCTGAGGGGCGTTGCGCGCATGCGCAGCCTGCATCTTGTCGAAAATCGCCTGAACCACTTTCAAATCGCTGTCTGATCCCAGCCGTGCGGCACGCTCGGCCGCCAACCCTTCTAGATCGCGGCGGAAAGACAGATAGTCGAACACCGCTTCTTCGTGGCTGCTGAACAGCCGAACCAGCGCCGGGGAAAAGGCAGAGCCCAGAACCTCGGCCACATAGATACCGGACCCGGCCTTGGCGGTCAGCAACCCCTGATCCTGCAATTCCGAGATCGCTTCGCGCAACGAGGGGCGCGATACGCCCAGCCGCTCTGCCAACTCGCGTTCCGCCGGAAGCCGCTCGCCTGGGCGCAGGATGCCACGTAGGATCAGCAATTCGATCTGTTTCACCACTGCGATGGACAGCTTTTCAGTCTGGACTTTTTGAAAGGGCATGTCGGCTTTTCCGGAATTGGTCAATTCATATGACCACGTAATATTGACCGGTTCAAGAACAGGTGAATGTTGGTTCGGAGTATTAGGTCAGAATGATTGACATTAAATAAATCACGCTTAGTCTGCCCTGCAAGGTAGGGGAGGAGACCAATGTCGACCAAAGACCTGTTTGCCACGCGAACAAAGCGGATGAAGGCGTCCGAGATACGCGAATTGCTCAAGCTATTGGACCAGCCGGGCATTATTTCCTTCGCGGGAGGAATTCCGGATCCAGCGTTGTTTCCGGCAGAAGGTTTTGCCGCTGCGTTCCAGAACGCACTGGGCACTGAACTAAAAGATCAGGCGCTGCAATATTCCGTCAGCGAGGGCTATGTCCCGCTGCGGGAATGGCTAGTCGATCACATGCGCCAGATCGGGATCGACTGCAAGCTTGATAACATCCTGATCACGTCGGGTTCGCAGCAGGCACTAGACTACTTGGGCAAGTTGTACCTGTCGCAGGGTGATACAGCACTGGTCGGATGGCCCACCTATCTGGGGGCATTGGCCGCGTTCAATGCCTATGAACCGCGCTTTGACCGGCTTGACATCAACGGCAACCGCAGGGCGGCTGAATACGCTGCCGCAGCGGGTGAGGGGGCTGTAAAATTTGCGTATCTGTCGCCTGACTTTGCCAACCCGACCGGAGAAACTGTAGACCTGCGCGGCCGCGAAACCCTGCTCGATCTGGCGGACGAATTGAACTGCGCTTTGATCGAAGACGGCGCCTATCAGGCCCTGCGCTATGACGGAGAGGTCATTCCCCCGGTTTTGGCGCTGGAGCTGGCGCGCAAGGGGTCGATCGAAAACTGCAGGACGATTTATTGTGGCAGCTTCTCGAAAACTTTGTCTCCGGGTCTGCGGGTGGGATGGGTCGTGGCGGCCAAGCCGGTGATCTCGCAGCTGGTGTTGATGAAACAGGCGGCTGACTTGCATTCCGCGACGATCAACCAAATGGCTATCAACGAAGTGGCGCGTGCCTGCTTTGATACGCATATCCCCATGTTGCGCCGCGTTTACGGTGCACGACGCGATGCGATGCTCAGCGCATTGCGCGAACATATGCCCGATGGGGTGGACTGGACCAAGCCCGAGGGCGGCATGTTCATTTGGGTGACCCTGCCCAAGGGCCTCAGCGGGGCTGACCTGCTGGCCAAAGCGCTTGAGACGGTGAAGGTGGCTTTTGTTCCGGGCCAGGCATTTTTCCCGGACGAAACCGGGGCCAATACTATCCGTTTGAGCTTTTCGAATTCGGATGAGGCAAGAATCCGCGAGGGTATCCGCCGGTTGGGCGACGTCCTGCGAACCTAAATGCAGGAAAGGTTCTGTTAACCATATTGCGGCAATGCTGGTCGCATGATCCGGTATCTGTTCCTCCTATCGGTGCTGGCCGCCTGTTCGGCCGGCACCGCCTATTTCCGGGGTATCCCTGCAACCCGCATCGCCGTGAACGGCAGTGTCTTTGACGTACGCGTGCGCGGGGACCTGGCCGAGGCCGTGCGGATCAACACCCAATACGCCCCGCGTCTGGGGCCGATCAAAGATCGGGCGGGGCTGGCCATGGCGCAGGTTTCGGGCTGTCCAATCCTGGATGTACTGGGCGACGCCGCGGTGACCGTTGGTGTGCTGGGCTGTGACCGCGAAGCGGGGGAACGTCTGTTGCTGACCGCCATCTCGACACCGAATTACGAATGCGTCGATTATGGTGTTTATGAGGATATCGGGAAGGAGTACGGCTTTCAGGTGTTCGAGTGTACGCCGTACTGAGATACGCGTATTCCTGCGCATTTCGGCAAGATATTGTGGATAAGTCGGGGTGATATCCCATATCCTGCGCAACTTCGTTGACTCAGCCCCCATCCGTTGCGCAGACTTCCTCCACATAGGAATCACAGGACTCATTGCCTTTGCGCTTTAGCAAACTCAAACTTACCGGCTTCAAAAGCTTTGTTGATCCGACCGATCTGATCATAGCGGATGGGTTGACCGGTGTGGTGGGCCCGAATGGCTGCGGCAAGTCCAACCTTCTGGAAGCTCTGCGTTGGGTGATGGGGGAAAACCGCCCCAAATCCATGCGTGGCGGCGCGATGGAGGATGTGATTTTTGCAGGCGCCGCGACGCGCCCAGCCCGTAACTTTGCCGAAGTTGTCCTGACCATGGACAACTCGGAACGGCTGGCACCGTCAGGGTTCAACGACGCGGATCAGCTTGAGATCGTGCGTCGCATCACCCGCGACGTGGGCAGCGCCTATAAGACCAATGGCAAGGACGTGCGGGCGAGAGATGTTCAGATGCTGTTCGCCGATGCTTCGACAGGTGCGCATTCACCTGCGCTTGTTGGGCAGAACCGCATTGCCGAACTTATCAACGCCAAACCCCGCGCCCGCCGCCGCATTCTGGAAGAGGCCGCAGGTATTTCGGGTCTTTATCAACGTCGGCACGAAGCCGAATTGAAGTTGAAGGGCACTGAATCCAATCTGACCCGCGTAGACGATGTGCTTGAACAACTGGGCGGTCAGCTTGCGCAACTGGCGCGCCAGGCCCGTCAGGCCGCGCGCTATCGCGAGATTGGCGAGCAACTGCGCCAAGCCGAAGGCATGTTGCTCTATCGTCGCTGGAAAGAGGCAGACATGGCCCGCCAGCAGGCCGAAGAAAAGCTGCGCGAACGGATCACCGAGGCGTCGCGGGCCGAGGCCGAAGCCCGCGCGGCCGCCACCAAACGTGCCGAAATCGAAGAGACCCTGCCACCTCTGCGCGAAGAAGAAGCCATCGCCGCCGCCGTCCTGCAACGCCAGCAGGTACAACGTGATGCCCTGTCGGATCAGGAAACCCGCGCCCGCCAGACCATTGAGACGCTGACCAACCGTATTCAGCAATTGGGCAACGATATAGAACGCGAAACCGGCCTGAATCGCGATGCCGGCCAGATGATCGAACGTCTGGAATGGGAAGCGCGCGAATTGGCCAAGGCCGCCGAAGGGCACGAGGATAAGGTGGCCGAGGCTGCCGAAATCGCGCGTGAAGCGGCGTCAGTGTTGCAGGACCGCGAAGATCATCTGTCGCAGGAAACCGAGGATATGGCGCGCTTGGTCGCCCGCCACCAATCGGCGCAGCGTCTGGTTGAAGACAGCCGCAAGACGTTGAATCGATCCGAAGCCGAAGAGGAAAAGGCCCGCAGCGCCGTGGATGAGGCGCGCGAAGCTTTGACCAACGCAAGCGACGCGTTTGAGACTGCGCAAGAGGGCGAGGAAGAAGCCCGCGAGGCGGCTGAGGCCGCCGAGGAAGCGCTGGCCGCAGCGGATGAGCTGCGCAATGATACGCAAGCGCGTGAGGCTGAGGCCCGCGCACAACGGTCTGAGGCCGAGGGCGAACTGGGCGCGATCCGTGCCGAAACCTCAGCGCTGGCAAAGCTGGTGGAACGCGACACAGCCGAAGGCGGTCAGGTTCTTGACCTGCTGCGCGTCGAACCCGGTTACGAAAAGGCACTCGGAGCTGCACTGGCCGATGATCTGCGTGCCCCACTGGTCGAAGGGGACGGTCCATCGGGTTGGGTGCAGGTAGCGGGCTATGATTCTGATCAGCCATTGCCGGATGGGGTTGAACCGCTGGCGCTGCATGTGTCTGGCCCGGATCGCCTGAGCCGTCGGATCGCGCAGATTGGTCTGGTTGATGCGGATCAGGGTGCGCGTTTGCAGGCTTCGCTGAAGCCGGGGCAGCGTCTGGTGTCCCGGTCCGGCGATTTGTGGCGGTGGGACGGGTTCCGCGCCTGGGCTGAGGATGCACCAAGCGCCGCTGCCCTGCGGCTGGAGCAGCTCAATAAGCTGGAGGCGCTGAAACAGGAGCTGACCCGCACTGAAGCACAGGCCGAAGGTGCCCGCGCCGCGCATGAGGCGTTGTCGCAGCAACTGGCTGATGTCACCGAAGCGGACCGCCGCGCCCGCGATGCCCGCCGCGCCGCCGATCAGCGTATGGCCGAAACCGCTCGCGCGCTCAGCCGCGCCGAAGCTGACCGCAATCTGGCGCAAGGCAAGCTTGAGACCCTGTCGCTGGCCGTGGATCGCCACAAAGAGGACGCCATGTCCGCCCGCGCGCAGCTGCGCGAGGCCGAGGGGGCGTTGACCGGTCTGGGCGATCTCGACACCGCCCGCGCGCAGGTCGAAGATATCAAACAGACGGTCGAGGCTGCGCGGATCACTATGCTGACCCATCGCTCGTCCCATGATGAATTGCGCCGCGAAGGCGAGGCCCGCACGCGACGTTCGCAAGAGGTCACAAAAGACCTCAGCGGTTGGAAGCATCGTCTGGAAACGGCGGAAAAACGGATATCAGAACTGGCCGAACGCAAGGAAAGTTCGGAAGAAGAGCTGTCCGAAGCGATGGCAACGCCCAGCGAGATCGCCGAAGCCCGCGAGGAGCTGAACGAGCTGATTGAAACAGCCGAAGCCCGTCGCGCCGAGGCGGCCGATAAGTTGGCCGAAGCCGAAACCCAGCAGCGCGAAGTGGTGCTGGCCGAGCGCGATGCGGAACGTCAGGCTTCGGAAGCACGCGAATCCCGCGCGGCGGCAGAAGCACGTTGTGATGCCGCCAAGGAAAGCGTGACTGCAACGGCAGAACGGATTGCTGAAGATCAGCAGCTGACCCCGAACCAGTTGCTGAATCAGTTGGACGTGAACCCCGATCAGATGCCTGCCGCCGACGCGCTTGAGGCCGAAGTGAACCGTCAAAAGCGCCAGCGCGATGCGATGGGTGCGGTGAACCTGCGCGCTGAAGAAGATGCCAAGGAAGTTCAGGAAGAGTTTGACACACTGAACAGCGAAAAGGCGGATTTGGAAGAGGCAATCAAAGCCCTGCGCTCTGGTATCTCCAGCCTCAACCGCGAAGGCCGCGAACGTCTGTTGACCGCGTTTGAACAGGTGAACTCAAACTTTGCCATGCTGTTCAAGCACCTCTTCGGCGGTGGCGAGGCCAATTTGGTTATGGTCGAAAGCGACGATCCGCTGGATGCCGGGCTTGAGATCATGTGCCAGCCGCCGGGCAAGAAATTGTCGACGCTCAGCCTGTTGTCGGGTGGCGAACAGACCCTGACGGCGACGGCCTTGATTTTTGGCGTCTTCCTCGCCAATCCGGCCCCGATCTGCGTGCTGGATGAGGTCGACGCGCCGCTTGACGATGCTAACGTCACCCGGTTCTGCGACCTGCTGGATGAGATGTGCCGCCAGACCGATACACGTTTCCTGATCATCACCCACCACGCGGTGACGATGGCGCGGATGGATCGTTTGTTCGGCGTGACCATGCAGGAACAGGGCGTCAGCCAACTGGTCTCGGTCGATCTAAAAAAGGCCGAGCAGATGGTCGCTTGACCCATCACTGCAACGTTATGCCCTTTTCATCACCACTCGGGGTAGGGTGTTGGTATGACCCGTCTTTTGATCCTTATCCTGCTGATCGCAAGCCCGGTATGGGCGGCGGAATGGCCAACCAAACCGGGAGATATTCCCCTGACGCCAACAGAACTGGAGGCGCTGGCCGGGCGCACACTGACCTTTTATGATGATGGGCAGTCCAGTTTCTCAGTCGGCGGAGCCTACTCGTACACCTATGCCAGCGGCGAATCCGCCTTTGGCACCTATTCGATCGCCGAGGATGGCAGCGTCTGCATCCAGTACAGAAACGGGTTCGACCGCTGCGATTTGTATGTGCGCAGCGGCGAACGACTGATCCTGATTGATCAAAAGGGCGATCGTTATCCGGTGCGACCGGAGTAATTGATTGCCAAATGTGAACTCTGGTTGTCATTTGATAGAAGAAATTCCAAAAAAGTTGGAAATTTGGGGAAAAAAACTACACAATGAGTTGATATACCAGCCACATCTGAAATTTTTGAATAGGCGAACAGATGTGTCGGTTTCTGGCTTGGGTCGGCGAGCAGCGGTATCTTGATGAATTGGTTCTGGATCAAGAGCAATCTCTTGTCATTCAGAGCCGCAACGCGCTGATCGGGAAGACGCCCGTAAATGCTGATGGATTTGGGCTTGCGTGGTATTCTGATCGTGAGACGCCATGTTTTTATAAAGATACACACCCAGCCTGGTCGGACGCAAACCTTAAGCAATTGACCCATCATACCAGATCGCGCCTTTTCCTGGCCCACGTTCGGGCCTCGACCGGGACAGCCACGTCTCGGAACAACTGTCATCCTTTTGGGGTCGGTGCATGGAGCTTTATGCACAATGGCCAAGCCGGAGGGCATGATCTGATCCGGCAGGAACTGGACGCGATGATCCCGGCACATCTGTATGGGTATAGATTTGGCGCAACAGAAAGCGAAGCGATCTTTCTGATCGCGCAAGGCGAGGGGCTAGACGCTGACCCGGTAGCAGCAATGTCCCGAGCGGTCGCGCGAGTGGAGGCGGCATCAAGACGATGCGGTGTGTTACCTTATCTTAGGTTCGCGGCCTGCTGGTCAGATGGAGAACGTATATTTGCAGCGCGTTATGCTTCGGATCGGTACGCGCCGAGCCTGCATTACCGTCGCTGCAAAGATGGTATTATCATCTCATCAGAGCCATTGGATGGTGACAGCGACGGCTGGGTCGAAATTCAGCCGAACACTGCAATCGAAACGGAAGGATCAGAGATCATTTCACACGCGTTCGAACCTGGCCGAGCACTTTTTGCGGCAAAAAGCGCGTAATCCAACAACGTTTCACAAACGTCCAAGCAATTCGGCCGTCGGCCAGGCATCCGCCGGTAATCCGAGCCGCGCTTGTTCAGCCTGAACAGCAGCCCGTGTACCCGCGCCCAGAATTCCGTCGATTTTGCCTACATCATATCCGCGCGCCTGTAGCTTGCTTTGCAGCTGTTTCATTTGTGCGCCTGAAAGCCCCTGTGAAGCATTACCGGCATCATAGATTTGACCACCTTCCAGCCGTGTGCCGAAATAGGCGGCGGTTAGAACGTAGACAAAGCTCTGATTCCATTCGAAATAGACGTCGAAATTCGGATAGGCTAAAAAGGCCGGGCCGTTGTGGCCCTGCGGCAATATCAGCGATGCGGGCAAGTTAGCCAAAGATCCGTTGCGGGCCTGCACACCCATGGCCTGCCAGTCGGACACTGGGCGCGGTTTGCCCGGGCCGGACAGCGACCAGTCCATTTGCCCGGGCACCGTTACCTCTTGCAGCCACGGCTGCCCCGGCTGCCAGCCCAGGTGCGACAGCATCTTGGCGCCCGACATCAACGCGTCCGGCGCGGACGTTTTCAACGAGACCGTGCCATCTCCGTCCCCGTCGACACCGTTTTCTAGAATGTCGCGAGGCAGCATTTGCACCATTCCAATCTCACCAGCCCAGGCACCGGTGGTGCGATTTGGGTCGAAATTGCCCTGTTGGTACAGCTCGATGGCCGCAAAGATCTGTGGTCGGAACAATTCGGGGCGGCGGCAATCATGGGCCAGTGTCACCAGCGCGTTGCGGGTGTTGAAGTCGCCCTGAAACGCGCCATAGTCGGTCTCGAACGCCCAAAAGGCCAAAAGAACCCCGCGTGAGACGCCGTATTCCTGCTCAATCCGATCAAACACCGCATCATATTTGCGTGACATGGCCTGACCCCGGTCGATCCGGTTTTGCGAGATCAAATGGCGTGAGAAGTCGATGAACGGTTTCTGAAACACACCCTGCGCGCGGTCGGCTTTCAGGACGGCGCCGTCCTGCTGCACGCCGTTGAAAAACGCATTGACGGTGGATTTGTCGAACCCTTGCTGTATGGCCTCAGCCTTCAGCCCTTTGACGAAGGAATTGAATCCGCCACCGCATTGGGCAAGGGCGGGCGAGGCGAGCAGAACGGCGGCAACAAGGCCAGAGAGAATGCGCATGGGCAGGTCCGTCAGAGAATAAAGCTGACCCCAACCCACACCGATAGAAGGCCAAGCGCAAGCCCCCAAACGGTCCACAGCATGTTACATGCGCGGAAAACCTCTGACGCGCCGATTTCGCGCGGAGCATCGCCGTTCACCCAGGCTAGATCGCGGACTTTACCGTCATAACTGCGCGGGCCCGCAAGGGCCACGTTCAGGGCGCGCGCCATGGCGGCCTCGGGCCATCCTGCATTGGGAGAGATATGGCGGCGCGCATCCGCCACCATGTCAGGCCAGCGTGCCCATTGGCCGGACAGTGCCACGATCATCAGGCAGGTCAGGCGCGCGGGGATCAGGTTCAGCATGTCGTCCAGTCGGGCGGCGGCCCAGCCAAAGTCGCGGTACTTTTCGGTGCGGTAGCCGATCATACTGTCGGAGGTGTTGATAGCCTTGTAAATCAGCAACCCCGGCAACCCGGCGAGCAGGAACCAGAAAGCAGGTGCGATGACCCCGTCGCTGAGGTTCTCAGCCGCGCTTTCGATCGCAGAGCGGGCAACCTGCGCCTCGGTCATGTCGCGAGTGTCGCGGGACACGATCATCGCGACCTTGGCGCGGCCCTCGGCCAAGGAGACGCGCAGCCCTTCGCCCACATCGCGCACATGCGACACCAGCGATTTCTGCGCCAGCAGGATGGCGCAGAGTATGATCTCAGCGACTGGTCCTAGCAGTGCCAGTAAACGCCCAAGGATCAATGCGCCAACGACCAGCAATATCACTATTGCGACACCTTTCATTCGCCGCTGCGCACCGTGGTTCAGGTGCTTGTCCAACCACCCGATGATGTTGCCCATCAAGACTGCAGGGTGGCGAACGCGCGACCAGAGCCAGTTCGGCTCACCCAATGCCGCGTCCAGACACATGGCGCAGACCAGCATGAAAGTGATGCTCACAGTGCGGCCTCTAACCTGCTCCATCCATCCGCTGGGGGCAGGCCAACCCGCAAGTAGGTCTGGGAATAGGGGAAGACGCGGCTCCAGATATGGGCGCGGGCCAGACGGTCCTGCCATTGGGTTGCGTTGTCGACGGTGTAGAGGCGAAACAGCGAAGTGCCCCCGACCAGGGTGGCTCCTTTGTTGATCAGTAATCGATCCAGCCGGTCAGACTCGGCGGTCAGGTGCTGACGGGTGGAACTGGCCCAGTCAACGTCCCGCAAAGCCTGCTCTCCGATCCGCAGGGCAGGGCCAGACACGGACCAAGGCCCCGTCAGGTCGTTCAGCCGGGCGATCAGGTCAGGATGACCGATGGCAAACCCCAGCCGCAGCCCGGCAAGCCCCCAGAACTTGCCAAAGCTTTTCAGCACGATCACACCGGGGCGCGCGGCCAGATGGATCAGTGAAACACCGGGGCTGACATCGCAAAAGCTCTCGTCGATCACGGTCAGCGGGGCGTTTGCATCCGCCTTGGACCAAATCCGGCCATCGGGATTGTTGGGATGCACGATGACACGGGCGTCGGCTGGGCCGTTGGATTGAACGGTCCAGCCTTGCGCGGCGAAGGCGGCGGCATGTTCGTTGTAAGTGGGCGTTGTGATCTGAACCCGACCACGGGCGGCCAGCGCCGGAATGCGGGAGATCACCGCCGATGCGCCGGGCGCGGGCAGGATTGCGGCCCCATTGGGCACTGTCCAGAACTGGCGGGCGGCCTCAGTCAGGCGCTCGAAGGCACCATGATCCGGCAACTCAGCCCAGTCTGAAGGGATCAGTCCAGACACCTGATAGGGGTGAGGATTTATCCCGGTGGACAGGTCCACCCAATCGGTACGCGAGCCGCCATAAGATGCGATGGCCCCGTCCAGCCCTCCGCCATGGTCGCGTGCGGCGCGCGGGTTCAAATTCTCGGTAGGGCTTGCCATGGGGTTTCTCGCTGGAATCGCCTGTTTCGGCCCGTTTCAAGCGGATTTTTGCCGTTTACACAAGCGAATCCGCAAGTTCCAGCCCTTGCAGCAACGTCGTTAACGCTTTGTTAAGGAATAAGCGTGATCACAATTCACGGGGGGTCGGCACCATTCACTCTTTTTTGGGCCGAGGTTGTCGCAAATGAATGTTTTGATTGTTGAGAGTAACCCCGACCTTGGTCGGGTCTGGAAAAGGCATCTTGAACGGCACGGCACCGAAGTGACGCTGGTGGCCGGGCAGGAGGCAGCGATTCTGGCGCTGTATGGTCAGGAGTTCGATATCATCGTGCTGGATCTGGTGCTTGAAACCGGCAGCGCGCTGGCCGTGGCCGATTTTGCCAGCTATCGCCGCCCCGAGGCGCGGGTGATCTTTGTCACAAACACCACCTTTTTCTCGGACGGTTCGATCTTTGCCCACAGCCCGAATGCCTGCGCCTATGTGCAAAGCGCAACGCCGCCAGAGGATCTGGCGGCGATGGTCGAACATTACGCGGCGGGTCGCTGACCGCGCCCGTGGGGCTGCAGATAATCCAAGGATGGGTTCACTGGGATGATCCGGCTCGGATTGATTGTTTCGTGGCTGTAGTGATAGTGGCGCACGATATGGTTCATATTTACCGTCTGTGCGACACCGGGCCATTGATATAGCTCGCGTGTGTAGGCCCACAGGTTCGGATAGTCGATCAGCCGCCGCTTGTTGCATTTGAAATGCAGATGATAGACCGGATCAAACCGGATCAGGGTGGTGAACAGCCGCCAATCTGCTTCAGTCACCTGATCGCCCATCAGGTACCGGTTTCGGGCAAGGCGATCTTCAAGCCAGTCCAGTGTGTCGAACAGGGGATGCACGGCGGCGTCATAGGCCTGTTGCGTGGTGGCAAAACCGGATTTGTAGACCCCATTGTTGATGTCGGAATAGATGCGGACGTTGACCTCTTCGATCTCGTCCCGCATCGCCTCGGGCCAGTAGTTATCGGTGTTGCCGGTAATGCCGTCAAAGGCCGTATTGAACATACGGATGATTTCCGAACTTTCGTTCGAAACGATGGTCTGTTTTTGCTTGTCCCACAGGATCGGCACAGTGACACGTCCCGAATAAGCTGGATCAGCCTTGGTATAGATTTGATGGGCGTAATCGAATCCATAAAGGGTGTCGCCGGTTGCACCGTGGTCGTCAGTTTCAAAGGTCCATCCCTTGTCCAGCATGTCTGGATGCACCACCGAGACGGAAACCAGATCGCTCAGCCCTTTTAGTTCGCGAAAGATCAGTGTGCGGTGTGCCCAGGGGCAGGCGTGGCTGACATAGAGGTGATAGCGATCCGGTTCCGCCTTGAAACCGTCCTTGCCGGACGGCCCTGCGCTGCCATCTGCGGTCAGCCAATTGCGAAACTGCGCGGCGCTGCGTTTGAAGGCGCCGCCAGTAGATTCGGTGTCATACCATGTGTCGTGCCATTTGCCGTCGACCAACAGGCCCATTGCGTATCCTCCGCTTGTGCGTTTCGACAAACATAGGGTGTTGAACACAGCCTTGACACGTGAAGGGTCGCGCACTGGCTCTGCGTCTGCGCACAGGGCATGCGATGATTTCCCAGCAACAGATCGTCAGCGCATGGCGCTATGTGACGGCCTTCACTGGATTTTTACAGTTGAGCCGTCACAATGGAATCCATTGCCGGGGGAATAATTGTTATGAGTACCTATGTTTCAAAGGAAATAAGCGCAGAATTGGACGCGGCGCGAATCGCGGGGTTGAAGAAAACCAGCCGCCTTCGTGTCGAAGTTGACGACAATACGTTCAAAATACTCAGATTGTGGAAGGATGGCTTTACGGTTGAGGCCGCTACGACACCGCAATTGCGTGGATTGGTCGATATCTACGACGGTGCGCGCCATTTGTATCAATGCCTGATCATCGCCGATGATGAAGAGGCCGGTGAGATGCGGTATGATTTTAAGCGTAGTACGGCCGCGGCCGACAAGGCCCCGCTGGATTTCTACCGCGCACCCGACGCGCCGATTGCTTTGCTAGGGCACAAAGACTAGGGACGGATTTTTCGAACAGGATGTAATCGGTTTGGTTGCTTGCGGCACCAATGCGGCGCGGGCGTGCGCAGGTCTAATCTGTGCCAGCTAATCCACGCCGCGGCAGCCAGTACGACAAGCAGGATCAATAGCTCAATATAGCGCGACGCTATTGAAGGTCGCCAAACGCGCGTTTCAGGCGCGCGCAGGCTTCCTCGACGCGGCTGCGCTGGGTGGCCAGATTGAACCGTTCGAAAGTCTCTCCGCCAGCGCCGAATCCGGGGCCGGAGGAGGTGGCAATCCGGGCGTCCCCGCGCAGACGTCGAACAAACTCGCCGTGATCCATCCCGGTGCCCGAAAAATCGACCCAGGCCAGATAGGTGGCCTGCAGGGGCATTGACCACAGACCCGGTATTTCGGCGATGGCGGCGTCAAATAGTTTGCGGTTGCCGTCCAGATGCGCCACCTGCGTATCCGCCCAGGCCGCGCCTTCCGGTGAATAGGCCGCAGTGATCATGGCCACGCCTAAGGCACTGGGCGCATAGTCCAACGTTTTCAGCCGATGCCGCATAGTGGTGCGCAGCTTGTCATCGGGGATGATCATGTTGCCGGTCCGCTGCCCTGCGATGTTGAACGTCTTTGACGCCGCAGTCAGCGTCACGGTCCAGGGGCGGGCCTCGGGCGCGGCCTTGTCCATCGGCACGAAGGTATGACCGGGATAGACCAGATCCTGGTGAATTTCATCCGACACAAGGATCAACCCGTTGCGTTCGGCAAAGGCGGCGACGGCCCGCAGCTCCTCGGGGCTCCAGACCCGACCCGACGGGTTTTGCGGTGAGCACCACATCAACAGTTTTTCAGACCCGTCCAGCCGTGACTGTGCATCCTCAAGATCAATGCCATAGCTGTCGCCTTGCCGCGCCAGCGGGCATTCCACCACGCGCCGCCCAGCGGTGTTAATCTTATGAGCAAACTCGTGATAGACCGGGGTAAAGATGACAACACCATCCTCCGGCTGGGTCCAGACATCCAGGCACAGGGCAATTGCATTGCCCAACCCTTGCGAGGTCAGCACCCAATCGGTGTCAATCGCCCAATCGTGACGGTTCTGCATCCACCACTGTACAGCGGCCAGATATTGCGGGTGTTCCCAGGTATAGCCAAAGGCCCCGTGATCGGCGGCATCCCGGACAGCCTCGATTACGCAAGGCGCGGTGGCATAATCGGAATCGGCGGTCCACATGGCCAGCCCATCCTGTGGCGAGACACCGTACAGCTTTTCCATCTTGTCCCATTTTGAGCTGTTGGTGCCCCGGCGGTCGATCAGGTCGTTGAAAGTCATGTCTGCTCCATCTGTCCGCAGGAAAGCTAGCTACAATTCCCGCAGGTGCAAGGGGGGCGTTGCGGCGGGGGGCGGGATGGCCTAAATCAACCCCATGAAGCGTAATATTTTGATCCATCCCGACCCCCGTCTGAAAAAGGTCTGCACCCCGGTGACCGACCTGTCGGACGAACTGCGCAAACTGGCCGACGACATGCTTGAGACGATGTATGATGCGCCCGGCATCGGGCTGGCCGCACCGCAGATCGGCGTGCTGGACAGGCTGATCGTGATGGACTGCATCAAGGAAGAAGGCGAGACGCCACGCCCTCTGATCATGTTCAACCCTGAGGTCATCGCTTCGTCAGACGAGACTAACGTCTATGAAGAAGGGTGCCTGTCGATCCCTGAGCAGTTCGCCGAGGTGACGCGCCCGAAAGTGGTGGACGTGACGTGGATGGATCGCGACGGGAACTTGCAGAAAGAGACGTTCGATGGGCTCTGGGCAACCTGTGTGCAGCACGAGATCGATCATCTGAACGGAAAGCTGTTCATTGATTATCTCAAACCGCTGAAACGTCAGATGATCACTCGTAAGATGCAGAAACTCAAACGCGAACAGGCCCGCGCATGACCGTCCACACCTGCCTGCCCTGGCCGGACAAACGTCTGCGGACCAAGGCCGAGGATGTGTCTGAAGTAACCGACGAAATTCGTGCTATCTGGGATGACATGATCGACACGATGGAGGCCATGCCTGGCGTCGGCCTTGCCGCCCCGCAGATCGGTGTGATGCTGCGCTTGGCGGTCGTTGACGGATCGACCGAGCGGGGCCGTGCAGTACGTCTGGCAAATCCCGAAATTCTGCACAGCTCTATCGAATTGCGAGAACACGAAGAGGCCAGTCCGAATCTGCCCGGCGTCTCGGCCAAGGTGAAACGCCCGCGTGCGGTGACGGTCCGGTTTCTGAACGAACAGGGTATGATCGACCGCCGCGACTTTGTCGGGATCGAGGCCACCAGCGTGCAGCATCAAATCGATCATCTGAACGGTCGGATGTATTTTGATCGTCTCAGCAAGGTCAAACGAGACATGCTGCTGCGCAAAGCCAAGAAACAGGGGTAGCAATGCGCGTCATTTTCATGGGCACGCCCGATTTTTCGGTCCCAGTTCTGGATGCGCTGGTTGAGGCCGGGCATGAGATCGCCGCAGTCTATTGCCAACCTCCGCGTCCGGCCGGGCGGGGCAAGAAAGACCGCCCGACGCCCGTACATGCCCGGGCCGAGGCGTTGGGCCTGACTGTCCGCCATCCGGTTTCACTAAAATCGCCGGAGGAACAGGATGCCTTTGCCGCACTGAACGCTGATGTGGCCGTAGTGGTGGCCTACGGGCTGTTGTTGCCTCAACCCATTTTGGACGCCCCGGCGCAAGGCTGCCTGAACATTCACGCCAGCCTGTTGCCACGCTGGCGCGGGGCGGCTCCGATCCATCGGGCGATCATGTCAGGCGATGCGGAAACCGGCATCTGTATCATGCAGATGGAGGCCGGTTTGGACACCGGCCCCGTCCTGTTGCGGCAGGCCACTGATATCGGGCCGCAGGAAACCACGGCGCAACTGCATGATCGTCTAGCACCGATGGGGGCTGATCTGATCGTAAAGGCTCTGGCCCGTCTGCCCGAACTGACGCCCGAGCCTCAACCCGAGGATGGCGTGACTTATGCCTCGAAGATCGACAAGGCTGAGGCGCGGGTCGACTGGACCCGCCCGGCGGTCGAGGTGGATCGCCAGATACGTGGCCTGTCACCCTTTCCTGGTGCGTGGACTCTGATCGGAGGGGATCGGGTCAAGCTGCTGGCCTCGAAATTGGCCGAGGGACAGGGCGCGCCCGGAGAGGTTCTGAACGACGCGCTGCGCGTGGCCTGCGGTGATGGGGCGATTGACCTGTTGCGCTTGCAGCGAGCAGGAAAAGGGGCACAGGATACGGAAACCTTTTTGCGGGGCTGGTCGGTCGTGGCCGGAACCCGCCTGAACGCGGAGTAAGACAGATGTTCATGGTCTTGATGGGCACCGTCGTGATTGCCGGTATCGTGGGCTATCTGGCCGAGAAGACCGGGTTTACCCATAACGGATACCTGCCCTCGATCATAATTTGCGTGGGCGGGGCGTTTCTGTTCTATTTTGTCCGCATCATGTTCGGTATCAGTTTTGGCTCGCCCGGTCTGAACGCAGTTCTGTCGTCCATTGGTGCGCTGATTATCGTGCCAACGCATTGGAGGAAGTAACGTGCCCGTCATTGCCCTGATCGTCATCGGTGCTGCTGCCGGATTTCTGGCCACCCGGTTGATGCGGATTGAGGCAAACATACCAACGACCATGCTGATCGGAATCATGGGTGCGCTGGTGGGTGGGTTCCTATTGCGCTTTTTTATTACAGTGGCAGGTTGGCTGTCGGGCTTTGTGGGCGCGGTACTGGGCGCATTGTTGGTGATCTGGATCTGGCAGACCTATCTACGCCGCTAACCTCTTGACGTTTGGGCAGGATGCCAGCCAGATCGCCGGAATATCCAACCTGAAAGGTGCCTCATGCCACATAACCTGAATTCCGGTGACGTCGCTCTGATGGGAGTGCCGCTGGATTTGCATTCGTCTTTTCTGCAAGGACCTGCCTTTGCACCGGGTCGTATCCGCGAAGCGCTGCATTCCGGGGCCGCTAATCTGACAGCCGAGGATGGAACCGATCTGGGCGCGACGGACCGCTTCAAGGATACCGGCGACCTGGAGGTGTTCGAGATGATCGGGCAGGAACCCATCGACCGGATCGAAAAGGGCGCTGCCGCCCGCATCGCAACCGGTGCGCGGCTGTTGTCACTGGGCGGGGACCACTCGGTCGCTTATCCGCTGATCAAGGCGCATTCTGAGTGGTATGAGGGGCTGAACATCCTGCATATCGACTCGCATCCTGACTTGTATGACAGCCAGCAGATTGGCCCTTTGGGCCACGGTTGCCCGTTCGCGCGGGTGATGGAAACCTGTCAGATCAATCGTCTTGTGCAGGTGGGCATCCGCACCATGAACAAACACCAGCAGGAACAGGCCGACAAGTTCGGGGTCGAGGTCATCGACATGCGCAACTGGCGCCCTGATCTGGATATCCGTTTTGACGGGCCGGTCTATTTGTCGCTGGATCTGGACGCGCTGGACCCGGCTTTTGCGCCCGGTGTGTCGCATCATGAACCCGGCGGGTTGAGTACGCGTGAGGTGATCAATCTGATCCACCGGTTCGAAGGTCAGCTTGTTGGCGCGGATATCGTCGAGTTGAACCCCCATCGCGATCCCTACGGAATGACCGCAATGGTGGCGGCGAAATTCGTCAAGGAAATTGGCGCGCGGTTGTTGTCGCGTTAATGGCGGGGCGGGCGGCTTTTGTAAGCGGGCAGTCTCCAGCCGAACAGCAATGACCCCGCCCGCAAGGCCCAGCAGATCAGCGCGCAGGTCGCCAGCGTCACAAGCTCGTCGACCCCAAGACGGTGTGCGATCACGGCGGTCACAGCACCCGCGAAAGCGCATGAGACGTAAAGCTCGCCCTGTTTCAAAACCAGCGGTACCTCGTTGCAAACCACATCGCGCATCAGCCCGCCCAAGCATCCGGTGCAGACACCCATCAGAACCACAATGGTGCCGGACTGCCCCAACGACAGCGCCGCACCTGTTCCAGCCGCGACCGCAATAGAAAGGGCAAAACTGTCCAGCCAGATCAGCCAGTTATAACGGCTTTCAACGAGGTGTGCGGTGAAAAACACCAGCACCGCTGCAGCTACGGCGATCAGGATATAGTCGGGTTGCCCAATCCAGAATACCGGATGCCGGTTCAAAAGAACGTCGCGCACAGTACCACCGCCTACTGCCGTCAGGCAGGCGATGAAGGCAAAGCCCACCAAATCCAGCTGCGCTCGGCTGGCCACCAAGGCACCGGTCAGGGCAAAGACAAGAACCGAGGCATAGTCCAGCAGGGCCAGACCGTTCACGATTTGGCCTTTTGGGGCTTGAACGGTGCCATGCCGGCGCGGGCCAGCTCATCGGCTTTTTCATTTTCGGGATGGCCCGCGTGACCCTTGACCCATTCCCAGTTCACATCATGCCGGGTCTGGGCCTCATCCAACCGCTGCCACAGATCGACATTCTTGACCGGTTTTTTGTTCGAGGTCTTCCAGCCGTTCCGCTTCCATCCGAAAATCCACCCCGTCACGCCATTCTTTACATAGGCACTGTCGGTTATGACGGTGATTTTCGAGGCGCGTTCCAGCGCCTCTAGCGCATTGATCGCGGCTAGCAGTTCCATGCGGTTGTTGGTGGTCTCGGCCTCTCCGCCCTTCAACTCGCGCTCTTTCAGGACTTTGTCGCCATCCATTGCGCGCAGTAACACGCCCCAGCCGCCGGGTCCGGGATTGCCGGAACAGGCACCGTCGGTATAGGCAAACAGTTCAGGCATGGGCCAGCACCAGAATGAACCCGTCATAAGACCCGGCCAGACCCGTTCCCATACCGGTGGTGATCCGGTCGATGGTGAACCCGGTTTGTTCCAGCGCAGCCTCGATCTCGGTCTGTGAGAAATAGGTGTAGTAGCGATCCAGATCGTCGCGGTGTTCGCCCGTGCCCAGCTTCAGGCCGAGAAAAAAGATGCCCTCGGGCTTCAGTGCCCGGTGAATGGCCGCCAGGTGGCGCGAGAAATCTGCGCGGGGGGCGTGCAGCAGGGAAAAGCTGGCATAGATGCCGTCATAGGCGTCCACCTCGGTCACATCGTCAAACGTGCCCAGATGCGCGTCTACACCATTTTCCCGCGCGTGTTCGACGAAGGCAGGGGTTGCGTCCAGTGCGCGGACGGTCAGACCCTCGCGCATGAAAAAGGCGCTGTCTGATCCCGGGCCCGAACCCAGATCCAGAATGTGGCCACTGCCAACGGCCTCGGTAAAGGCCAGGCGGGCCTCGATCTGTTCCGGGGGCAGGGGGATTTGCAGGTACTCCGCCACCCGTGTCGTATAGGCGTTGATCGTTTTATCGTCGGTCACAGGTATACTCCTACGGCGAGGCAGACCAACACGACGGCGGTCAACATGACTCGCAACCGCAGCCACCAGGTTGGGGTCAACCGCCAATAGGCAAAGATGGCATCTAATACCAATAACCCGGCAAAACCGTACATCAGATTGGTGCCGGTGCTGACAGGACCGCCCCCGGTTTTAAAGAACGCGCATAGCGCGGGTAGAACCGACAGGGCATAACATGTCGCCGCCTTGCCGCCCGAGGTTTTGGTGGCGAATCCCCACAAAACGCCGGACATAAAGCTCAGGATCACCGAGCCATAGAAAAGCTGTACATAGGGCCCGACGAAACGCGAGCCAAACATCTGCGTACCCCAACTATGCAGATCATCGTTCAGATAAGTCAGCGCGCCCCAGATAAACGGGATCAGCCCCGCCAGTCCAAGAATAAGCGGGGCCGTTGGTATGCCCCTCATGCAGGTTCTCTGAGCACGCGGGGAACTTTGAACTCGACGTTTTCCGTGGCGGTTTCGACCAGCTCGACGGTCACGTCATAGTGGGCGCGGAAGGCGTCGATCACTTCATCGACCAGCACTTCGGGAGCCGACGCCCCGGCGGTGATCGCAACCGACGAGATACCTTCGAGCGCGCGCCAGTCGATCTCGGTCGCGCGTTGCACCAGCTGCGCGTAATTGCAGCCTGCGCGCGAGGCGACCTCAACCAGGCGGCGCGAATTCGAGGAATTCGGCGCGCCGACAACCAGCAAGGCATCCGACTTCGGGGCTACGGCCTTGACGGCCTCTTGCCGATTGGTGGTGGCGTAGCAGATGTCTTCCTTGTGCGGTCCAACGATGGCCGGGAACCGTTGTTCTAGCGCGGCGATGATGTCCTTGGTGTCATCCACCGACAGGGTGGTCTGGGTGACAAAAGCCAGTTTATCCGGATCGCGCACCTGTACGGTGGCCACATCCTCGACGGTTTCTACCAGCAGAACCTCACCCTCGGGCAGCTGACCCATGGTGCCGACGGTTTCGGGATGGCCTTTGTGACCGATCATGATCATTTGCAACCCGGACTCGGCGTGGCGCTGGGCCTCGACATGGACCTTGGACACCAGCGGGCAGGTTGCGTCGACATAGATCATCTCGCGCTGTGCCGCGGTCGCGGGGACGGATTTTGGCACACCGTGGGCTGAGAAGATTACCGGACGGTCGTCGGGGCATTCGTCCAGTTCTTCGACGAACACGGCACCCTGCGCGCGCAATCCGTCGACGACGAATTTGTTATGCACGATCTCGTGGCGCACATAGACCGGCGCGCCCCATTTCTGCAGCGCCATCTCGACGATCTTGATGGCGCGGTCGACACCGGCGCAGAATCCGCGCGGGGCAGCAAGGTAAAGAGTCAGGGGTGGCTTAGTCATGTCACGGTCTCCTTAGGCCACAGGTAAGTCTTTTCCCGGCCTTGGTCCAGACAGGAGCTTGTCATTTCCCTGACATGAATCGGTGCTAGCCAATAGATGTTTCAGCACCTGTTCATTGTTAAAAATGGCGCGGTCAGGATTGAGACACTGACCGCGCCGATTACTTTCCCCGGTTTGATAGGTGGCCGGGGCTTATTGCCCGCCTGCGGCCGCAACGCTGCGCGGCTCCATCGGCATTTCCCGCGGAGGCCGCCCGATCACATCGCGCAAGTCTTCCAGTTCGATGAAATTGTCGGCCTGGCGACGCAGCTCGTCCGAAATCATCGGCGGCTGGCTGCGGATGGTCGAAACAACCGAAACACGCACGCCTTGGCGCTGAAGGCTGGCAATCAGCGGGCGGAAATCCCCATCGCCCGAAAACAGCACGATATGATCAACGCGCGGTGCAAGTTCCATGGCATCAACGGTCAGTTCGATGTCCATGTTCCCTTTGACTTTCCGACGCCCCATGCTGTCGGTGTATTCTTTTGCCGGTTTGGTCACCATCGTGAAGCCGTTGTAATGCAGCCAGTCAACCAAGGGACGGATCGGCGAATACTCGTCATTTTCCAATAGCGCTGTGTAGTAGAAAGCACGAAGCATCTTGCCGCGGCGCATGAACTCCTGGCGCAGCAATTTATAGTCGATGTCAAACCCCAGTGCTTTTGCGGCCGCATAAAGATTCGAGCCGTCGATGAACAGCGCTAGCCGTTCGTCTTTATAAAACATAAATAGATCCTTCCGGTACTAACCAGAACGCCGGATGATTAGGTGAGTGAGCTAGAAAATAGGCGGCGCGCTGATATGCCTATAATTAGGGCTTTTATCATGTATCGCAACCATGCAATTCACCGAATATAGCGAGTAGTAGGAGCAAATCTTTGTCAGAATCAGTAATTGCACTGGGTGCGAATCTCAATTTGAGATCATCTGGGCCCAAGCTGACACTCCAAAGGGCTATTGACGCGATTTTGCGTCAGGGGGTGGTGATTCGCGCCGTCAGCCGCTTTTTCGAGACCCCTTGTTTCCCTGCCGGAGCTGGGCCGGATTACGTCAATGCCGCTGCATTGATCGAGACTGAAAAGACCCCGGCCGAGGTTCTGCAATTACTGCATGAGGTCGAACACGAATTTGGCCGCGAGCGGGTGCAACGGTGGGGCATGCGGACATTGGATCTGGATCTGGTCTCTTATGACGATCTTATACTGCCGGATCGTGCTGAATACGACCATTGGCTTAACCTGCCGCCCGAGGCGCAGAAACAGCAGGCGCCCGAGCAATTGATCTTGCCACATCCGCGCCTGCAGGACCGGGCATTCGTGTTGGTTCCGATGGCGGATGTAGCCCCTGATTGGCGGCACCCGGTGCTTGGTCGCACCGTCACCGAGATGGTCGCAAGTCTGCCTACCGAGGATGTCGAGGCTGTAACCCCTCTGTGAATGGTGCAATTGACACCATTTCCTGCTTGTCAAGGCGGGGATTCGCCCTTAGATAAACGTCTTCCTGACATGGATTCAGTAACGGAGAGCGCCCCATGGCCCGCGTGACGGTTGAAGATTGCGTAGACAAGGTTCCAAACCGGTTTGAACTGGTGATGCTTGCCGCCCATCGTGCGCGCGAGATTTCCGCCGGTGCATCGATCACCGTCGACCGTGACAACGACAAGAACCCTGTTGTGTCGCTGCGCGAGATCGCGGACGAAACCCAAGGTGCCGACGAGCTGCGCGAGCGTCTGATCGAAGCCAACCAGACCCAGATCGAGGTGGATGAGCCAGAAGAAGATCAGATGGCTCTGCTGATGGGTGCGGAATCGGACAAACCGGTCGAGGATGACATGTCGGAAGAGAAGCTGCTGCGCGCTCTGATGGAGGCTCAAGGCCAGGGGTAACCCCCAAACACGAAGGTGCGGACCGGATGATTTCTGCTGAAGACCTGATTGCGCTGGTCCGCAACTATAATCCTAAAACCAATGCCGACCGCATCGCCCGGGCTTATGAGTTCGGGATGCAGATGCATGACGGTCAGTTCCGCCATTCCGGCGAACCCTATTTCACCCATCCCGTTGCCGTTGCCGCCATCCTGACCGAACAGCGTCTGGACGATGCGACAATTATCACAGCGCTGCTGCACGACACGATCGAGGATACCAAGGCCAGCTATGGCAAAGTGTCCGAGCTGTTCGGGGATGAGGTCGCCAAGCTGGTCGATGGCGTCACCAAGCTGACCAATCTGCAGCTGTCCAGCCGTGAGACCAAACAGGCGGAAAACTTCCGCAAGCTGTTCATGGCCATGTCCAAGGACCTGCGGGTTATTCTGGTCAAGCTTGCCGACCGTTTGCACAACATGCGCACCATCAAAGCGATGCGTCCGGAAAAGCAGGTGGTCAAGGCGCGCGAGACGATGGATATCTACGCGCCACTTGCGGGACGGATGGGTATGCAGTGGATGCGCGAGGAACTGGAAGACCTCGCCTTCCGAGTGCTGAACCCTGAAGGCCGCCAATCTATCATCCGCCGCTTTATTACTCTGCAACGGGAAACTGGTGATGTGATCCACCGCATCACCGGCGATATGCGGCACGAGCTTGAAAAGGCCGGGATCGAGGCAGAAGTGTTTGGCCGTGCCAAAAAACCTTACTCGATCTGGCGCAAGATGCAGGAAAAGGATCAGGGATTTTCACGCCTGTCCGACATCTATGGCTTCCGCATCATCACCCAGACCGAAGAAGACTGTTACCGTACCCTTGGCGCTATCCACCAGCGCTGGCGCGCGGTGCCGGGAAGGTTCAAGGACTACATCAGCCAGCCGAAATCGAACGGATATCGCTCGATTCACACGACGGTGTCAGGGCGTGATGGTAAACGGGTCGAGGTTCAGATTCGCACCCGTCAGATGCATGACGTGGCCGAAACCGGTGTTGCGGCGCACTGGTCGTATCGCGATGGTGTGCGTTCGGAAAACCCGTTTGCAGTCGATCCCGCCAAGTGGATTGCCAATCTGACCGAACAGTTCGACAGCGAGGATGATCACGAAGATTTCCTCGAAGCCGTCAAGCTTGAGATGTATTCGGACCAGGTGTTCTGCTTCACGCCCAAGGGTGATGTGGTGAAACTGCCGCGCGGCGCGACGCCGATTGATTTTGCTTATGCCATCCACACAAGGATCGGCCATGCGTGCGTCGGGGCCAAGGTGGACGGTATCCGTGTGCCGCTGTGGACCCGGATCAAGAACGGGCAATCGGTGGACGTGATTACTGCGGATGGGCAAACCCCACAGGTCACATGGCTTGAAATCGCAGTTACCGGCAAGGCCCGCACGGCCATCCGTCGCGCCCTGCGCGAGGTGGATCGTGAACGGTTCATCAAACTGGGCAAAGAACTCGCACGTTCAGGGTTTGATCATGTCGGGCGCAAGGCCACCGACAAGGCGCTGGACACCGCAGCCAAGCACCTGCGTCTGAAAGACCGGCACGAGCTGCTGGCCCGCCTCGGCAGTGCTGAGCTTACGGCACATGATGTGGTCAGCGCCGTTTACCCGGAGCTGACCCAAGACGATGGCGACGCCATTTCCCCTCGTCGTGCTGTGATTGGTCTGGAGCCTGGGCAGAAATTCGACCGCGCGCCCTGTTGCCAGCCGTTGCCGGGCGAACGCATCGTCGGCATCACTTTTCGCGGAAAGGGCGTGGTGGTTCATGCCATCGATTGCGACCGCTTGTCCGACTATGAAAGCGAACCGGATCGATGGGTCGACTTGCACTGGCATTCGGGCACACACCCGGCAGTTTATGGGGTGACGCTGGACCTGACCATCGGCAATGACGCTGGGGTGTTGGGGCGTATCTGTACGTTGATCGGTGAGAAAAAGGCCAATATCTCGAACCTGGAATTCGTTGACCGCAAACCGGATTTTTATCGTCTTTTGATCTCTGTCGAACTGCGTGACCTTGAACAGTTGCATTCGCTGATGTTGATGCTTGAGGCTGAAAGCGACGTTGCCGCGGTCGAGCGGCATCGGAATCGGGAAAAAACCGCAGTTGCGGCAGGCTGAGAAGGGGTGATCAGGAGTGGTTTTCAAGCGCCGAGACCGACGCTCGCCCATTCAGATCGCTTCGGAATTCATCTATCCGCGCGGCGGCTGGACCCGTGCCTTTCATTACGTCAAACACCGCATCCGGCGGCTGCCCGATTCACCTGAGCGTATCGCGCGTGGTGTCGGAGTGGGCGTGTTCACGGCGTTCACGCCGTTTTATGGGTTCCACTTCTTTATCGCGGCCCTGCTTAGCCGGATTTTCAATGGCAATTTGCTGGCATCGCTCAGCGGTACCTTCTTTGGCAACCCTCTGACTTATGTGCCCATCGGGGTCGTCTGCCTGCAAACAGGCCATTTCCTTTTGGGTGACGACTTTGAAGAGGAAGAAACCCACGGCCTGATGGATAGCTTCTTCAAGGCGTTGAGTGACCTGAAGAACAACTTCATGGCGATGTTCACGGGCCGCGATGCCGATTGGCGCGGGCTAAGTGTGTTTTATGATGAGGTGTTCTTTCCTTATCTGATCGGCGGCATCTTTCCTGGGCTGATTGCCGGGTATATCTGCTATTATCTCAGCCTGCCGGTGGTACGCACCTATCAGCAGCGCCGCCGCGCCCGGATCAAGGCGAAATTCGATGAAATCAAACGTTTGGCCGAAACCAAGGCTGCCGTTCCGGTGGCAAACCCTCTAGGCTCGGGCCGGAATTCGGGAAAGGAATCAAGCGATGTCTGACAAACACCTGCGTCTGGGCGTGAATATCGACCACGTGGCCACCGTGCGTAATGCACGTGGCGGGGCTTATCCTGACCCTTTGCGCGCGGCCAAGCTGGCTGAGGAGGCCGGTGCCGACGGCATCACTGCTCACCTACGCGAAGATCGCCGCCATATCTCGGACGCTGATATCGATGGGTTGATGGAGGTTCTGTCGGTGCCGTTGAATTTTGAAATGGCCGCCACGCCCGAAATGCAGCAGATCGCCCTGCGCCACAAACCGCACGCGGTTTGCATCGTTCCCGAAAAACGCGAAGAGCGGACCACCGAAGGCGGGCTTGAGGTTGCGCGCGAGGAAAACAAGCTGGCCCATTACATCGCCCCTTTGCGCAAGGCGGGGTGTCGCGTGTCGATCTTTATTGCAGCCGACCAGCGCCAGATCGAAGCTGCCCACCGCATCGGCGCAGAAGTGATCGAACTGCACACCGGCGCCTATTGCGATGCCCACGCCGAGGGCCGCATGGACGAGGCCACGCGCGAAATGGAATCACTGCGCGAGATGTCCGCCTATGCCCACTCGCTGGGACTGGAGGTTCACGCGGGCCACGGCCTGACCTACGACACGGTGCAACCCATCGCTGCGTTCCCCGAGGTGCGCGAGTTGAACATCGGTCACTTTCTGATCGGTGAATCGATCTTTCGCGGGCTGACCCCTGCGATTGCCGAAATGCGCCGGTTGATGGATGAAGCGCGGGGGTGATCGCTTCATATCACCATTGTCGGAAGATGGGGTAATGCAATGAAAGCAATTTCATATCGTAACTTTGGTCCAGCAGAGGACGTGCTTGAACTGATTGATATGCCCGATCCGGTGGCTGGGCCGGGTGAAGTTGTGGTTCAGATCAAAGCCACCGGAATCAATCCGTCGGATGTTAAGTTGCGTGGTGGTGCGCGGCCCGGGGCGGTCATGCAGCACCCGCTTGTCATTCCACATTCGGATGGTGCCGGAGTGATTGTGTCCGTTGGCTCAGGTGTCGATCCGTTCCGGGTTGGTGAAAGGGTCTGGATCTGGAATGGCCAGTGGCAACGCGCGTTCGGAACCGCTGCTGAGTATATCGCTTTACCGTCAGAACAGGCCGTTACTCTTCCTGACACTACCAGCTTCGCCGAAGGTGCGTGTTTTGGGATTCCGGCAATGACCGCATGGTACGCCTTGTATGCTGACGGGCCGATCGCTGACAAAACTATCCTGGTGACCGGCGGGGCGGGTACTGTGGGGCGTTACGCCTGCCAAATGGCCGCTCTTGGCGGGGCTCGGGTTATCACCACGGTCAGTTCGCAGGAAAAAGCAGCGCACTCTGGTGCAAAGGAATTTGTGAATTACCGCACCCAAAACGTGGCTGAGACTGTATTGGATATGACAGACGGCGCGGGCGTTGATCGTATTGTCGAAGTGGACTTTGCGGCAAATCAGGATGCGTCTCTGGCACTAATCCGGCCGGGTGGTACCATCGCAAGTTACTCTTCCGTGTCGCAAATGCGACCAGAGCTCGATTTCTACGGTTTCATGTTCAAGAACATCCGCTTGCATATGTTGATTGTTTATCAACTGGATGCTGTTGCACGGCGCAGGGGCGAAGCTCAACTGAGTGAATGGTTGAAGCAGGGGGCATTGAACCATGCAGTAGTACCAGGCGGGCATTTAGCTAACGCAGCGGCAGCCCATCAGATGGTTGAAGCCGGTGACAAACTGGGCACCGTGGTTCTGGAGGTCTGATGTGATCCTTGGCATCGGCACAGACCTCGCAAATATCGAACGCATTCAGGGTACGCTCGACCGGTTTGGCGACCGGTTCCGCAATCGTGTTTTCACCGATACTGAACAGACCAAGGCCGAGCGCCGCGCCGATACGGCCGGGACCTATGCCAAACGCTGGGCCGCGAAAGAGGCATGTTCCAAGGCGCTGGGCACCGGCCTGCGCATGGGTATCGCGTGGAAGGATATGGCGGTAACTAACCTGCGTACAGGCCAACCTGTCATGCATGTCACCGGTTGGGCCGCCGAACGTCTGAAAGAGATGACGCCCGAGGGCCATGAAGCCATCATCCATGTCACTCTGACAGACGACCACCCTTGGGCACAGGCCTTCGTGGTGATCGAGGCCCGACCACTTCAAGATACCGCCACGCAGCCTTGACTTGCCCCCGTCGGCCCCGCATGTAGCACCCCAACAACCAAAGGACCGGAGAGCAGTATGGCCGAGGACGTCAAAACCGGAAATCCCGTGTGGGAGACGATCAAAACCATCGTCTATGCCCTATTGATCGCGGGCGTTTTCCGTACCCTGTTCTTTCAGCCGTTCTGGATTCCTTCCGGCTCGATGAAACAGACGTTGCTGATCGGGGACTTCCTGTTCGTCAATAAAATGGCCTATGGCTATTCTTATGCTTCTTGCCCAAGCTTGATTATTCCCAGCGTCGGCTTGAACGTCGATGCGGAAGATATTTGCGGTTGGATGAAAGGTGACAACACGCGCATTTGGGGGGGTGAGCCCGAGCGCGGCGACGTCATCGTTTTCCGTCATCCCGTCACCGGGCGCGACTATATCAAGCGGCTGATCGGCCTGCCGGGGGATCGCGTTCAGGTCCGTGAGGGGCAGATCATCTTGAACGGTACACCAGTGCCGCAACAACCCGACGGCGTCTTTACCGAAATCGCCGAACCTCAAGGCCCGCAAGGGCTGCGCCCGCGCTGCGAGAACGGGCCTGTCGGCATTGGCGGTGTCTGCGAAAAGAGCCGTCTGATCGAAACCTTGCCCAACGGGGTCTCTTACGACGTGCTGAACATCACCGATCAGGGTTCGGACAATACCGGCATTTATACTGTGCCCGAAGGCCACTATTTCTTCATGGGTGACAACCGCGACAATTCCAGCGACAGCCGCTTGCCACAATCCGCCGGGGGCGTGGGGTATGTTCCTTATGAAAACCTGATTGGTCGTGCTGATCGGATCATGTTCTCGTCCGCGGGTCGGTCGATGCTGTTCTTCTGGACCTGGCGTGGTGACCGCTTCTTCAAGGCGATCAATTGAAGCTTTCCGCCGAGATAAAAGCGTTTGAGCAGCGATTGGGGTATGAGTTCGCAGACCCCGAACTGCTGGTGCGCGCGTTGACTCATGGATCGGTCTCTTCGGCGACCCGGCCTGATAACCAGCGGCTGGAGTTCCTGGGCGACCGCGTTCTGGGCCTGGTCATGGCGACGGCTCTGCTTGAGGCCGACAAGAAGGCATCCGAAGGCCAACTTGCCCCCCGCTTCAATGCGCTGGTCCGCAAGGAGGCGTGCGCTGACGTGGCTCGTCAGATCGATCTGGGCGCGGTGTTGAAACTGGGCCGGTCTGAAATGATGTCTGGCGGCCGTCGTAAACAGGCCCTGCTGGGCGACGCGATGGAGGCGGTCATTGCCGCGATCTATCGCGATGCCGGGTTCGAAGCGGCGCGGGATGTAATTCTGGCGCTTTGGGGCGATCGTATCCACACGGTCGAAGCTGATGCGCGGGACGCCAAAACCTCGTTGCAGGAATGGGCGCAGGCGCGGGGCCAAAAGCCGCCGTCTTATGTCGAGATCAAGCGCAGCGGCCCGGATCACGCCCCCGTCTTCACGATTGCCGCTCGACTGCAAGACGGCACCGAGGCTCAGGCAACCGCAGGATCAAAACGTCAGGCAGAACAGGCCGCAGCCAAATCGCTGTTGGAAAACCTACCTAAGTAGATTGTGGTCTTGGGCAGGGGGCAAGCCCCCTTTCGCCCGTATTGGTGTGGTCAAACTGAACCTCAATCCACCCGAATATATCCGGTTAGCCCGGTTTTTTGATGTTCGATCACGTGGCAATGAAACGCCCAGTCGCCCGGGTTGTCGGCGACCAACGCGATCTCGACCACCTCATCTTTCAACAGCAACATCGTGTCGGTCAGCAATGGTGGTAACGGGCGAAGGTTCGATTTTATCGGTACAAAAGCCAACCCATGCAGGTGGATCGGATGCAGGTTCGGTGACTCGTTACGCAATCGCAAAACATAACTTTTACCTCGTTGCAGCGTGGCCAACGGACCAACCCCTTTCGCCGCATCCCCCGGCCAAGGCCTTCGGTTGATCGACCAGAAGTTATACCCCAGAGAGCCACAAAACCCATTGGTCGGTTCGCCTCCTTCGGGTGTCCAGCCAAAGACAAATTCGTGCAATTCGGCATTCGCCAGATCCGGTTTTGTTGTGGGGTTCACGGGTAGGGGGCGCAGCTCGCGCAGTTCGCGCGAGACGGGCGCACCCACTGCACGCAAGCGGGTCATGGAGCGATGCGGCTGTCCAGGAAACTTGGCCATCAGATCGACAGTCTGACCCTCGCCTAGTGGCATTTTCAAAGCAAAATCCAAACGCTGTCCGGGTCCAATCAGCAAGGGGTCATCGGCACTGGGCAATGGAAAGTCAACTTCGACCGGATGACCGTCCCATGCGATAATTCGGGCCTCGGCACCGTTCAGATGCACCTTGTAGATGCGGGTTGTGTCCGTGTTTACCACGCGCAAACGTACAAGGCTGCCTGCGGCGTGATCATAAACCGGCCCATCCAGCCAGTTCGCCGTTTGCACATTACCAAAGGTTCCCGCCCTTGCGGCCCCGCGCGCAGTGTAGGCAGGCAGGAACGACCCGTCATCATTCAGGCGGAAATCACGCAGGTTGATCACCTGCTCGCTGTCAAAACCGGGATCTTCGGCCTCGGCGATCACCAACACTCCAGTCAGACCATGGGCCATCTGTTCCATCGTCATGCAATGAGGGTGATACCAAAAGGTGCCCGCATCCGGAGGCGTGAATTCATAGTCAAACGCCTCACCCGGTCCAATCGGCATTTGGGTCAGATAAGGCACCCCGTCCATGTCATTCGGAATACGCAGCCCGTGCCAATGCATCGCCGTATAATCAGGCAGGGTGTTGCGCACCGGCAGGCGCATCACCTCACCCTGCTTGCCATGTAAAACCGGAGGCGGCGCGTCGGGCGACAGGCTGACCATACCGGTGGTGACCTGATCGCGCAGGGCAAAGCTGGCGGGTTGGACGACCAGCTCTTGCGCACCTGCCGCTAAACCAAAGCCACCTAGACCCAACGCCCCTGTGGCAGCGCCACTACCCAAAAGAAACTCGCGACGGTTCATATCAGCCTCATGAAAAGAAGGATTGCCTGGCTGTTATTGGCGTGGCTTGATCCGGTGATGCCATTCCGACCGCTTGGCCGCAATGCGACAAATGCCTCTGGCCCGCGAGGCCTTTCTGCTATAGGGGTGCGCACTTGCAAACAGGATCGCATCACACATGACCACACGCGCCGGATTTATCGCCCTGATCGGAGAGCCCAACGCAGGCAAATCCACCCTTCTGAACCGCATGGTCGGGGCTAAGGTCTCGATCGTGACGCATAAGGTGCAAACCACCCGCGCCCGCATTCGTGGTGTGGCGATGGAAGGGGATGCGCAACTGGTATTCGTTGACACGCCCGGCCTGTTCAAACCCCGCCGTCGCCTGGATCGCGCCATGGTCGCGGCCGCCTGGGGCGGAGCTGCGGATGCTGATGTGGTGGTGCTGATGGTTGAGGCGCATCGCGGCATCACCGAAGGGGTCGAACGCATCCTCGAAGGTCTGGAAGAGATCGGGCAGGGCCGTACCATCGCGCTGGCCATCAACAAGATTGACAAGGTTCCGTCCGAGAAATTGCTGGCGCTGACCAGCGATCTGAACGCGCGCTATCCTTTTGCCGAAACCTTCATGATCTCGGCCGAGCGCGGCTATGGTGTGGAAGACCTGCGCAAGTGGCTTGCGGCGGAATTGCCCGAAGGACCTTGGCTGTATCCCGAAGACCAGATCGCCGATCTGCCGATGCGCATGATCGCCGCCGAGATGACGCGCGAGAAACTGACCCTGCGCCTGCATCAGGAACTGCCCTACCAGTTGACCGTCGAGACCGAGAACTGGGAGGAACGCAAGGACGGGTCCGCCAAGATCGATCAGGTCATCTATGTCATGCGCGACGGTCACAAAGGTATCGTTCTGGGCAAACGCGGCGAGACCATCAAGGCCGTCAGCCAGGCAGCGCGGGCCGAGTTGGAAGAGTTCCTCGACCGCAAGGTTCATCTGTTCCTGCAGGTCAAGGTGCGCCCGAACTGGCTGGAAGAATCCGAGCGATATTCGGAAATGGGTCTGGATTTCAAAGACGGCAACGCATGACGCGTCTGACGGCTGATTTCTGGGTCCACGCCTATCTGGCAAGGCTGCGGTTTCAGGACATCCCGGCCTACGTAGTGGCCCACGGGGACGACACGGCCGGCGCTGTGCTGGTTAAGCTGAACACTCTGGACGGGCGGGCCGTGGCCTTCCAACGCAGCTTTGATCTGATGAGCGGCGAGCGCAAATGGGTTGAACTCTCCAGCGGTGCGGAAATGGATGTGGATGAAGCCATCCGACGCCAGCGCAGCTTTGACCCAGACCTTTGGGTGATCGAGGTAGAAGACCGGCAGGGGCGGCATCTTCTTGGAGAAGAAGGGCTGGATTAACTGCAGCTTGGTCTGGCGGACAAAGTCTAACAATCTATTTCTATTTTACGTTACACCCTGCACACTAAAATACTACCTGGAATTGTGACCCCTTCCTAAAAGGCTGGAATTTATGAAAACCTTCTTGTTAGCCTGCCGTCTTCCCTTTTTGCTCTTGGTTTGCACAGCGACTTCCGCAGCGGCGCAGCCCAGATTGGGTTGGATCTATCAACTTGACGGGCTTGCTGCTTTTCAGGGCGATGCGAGTTTGAGTGGAGGTGGAGAGTTCTCGGCAAGCCGTGCTTTTGTGCGAACCACCGCGCTTTATAACATGGACGGAGGGAACTCCGTTGGGGTGTCGGCTAGCTTCGGTAGGTTCGATTACAACTTTAGCGAAGCAAATAACCAGCCTTGGGAAGATATCCGAGACATTCGCGTTTCCTTGCCAGTGCGGTTTCGAGTTGGAAATACAGCCACCGCCTTTATATCGCCACAGATCAGATGGGACTATCAAAGCGGCGCTACTGCCTCGGACGGACGTACCTATGGAGCTTTTGCGGGTATTGCATGGAAGCTAAGTGAGCGTCTTACCATCGGCCCTGCATTTGGCGTGTTTTCGCAGTTGGAGGATGACGATATCGATTTCTTCCCAGCCTTATTGGTGGATTGGGATATAAACGACCGCTGGAACTTGAACACAGGCTCAGGGATTGGTGCTACGCAAGGTCCAGGACTCACGCTCAGCTACGCGCTAAATAGCGAAATGAACCTGTCGCTTTCGGCTCGCTCCGAGAGAATACGGTTCCGATTGGATGGAGATGGCTTGGCTCCGGATGGGGTGGGTGAAGACAAAAGCATCCCTGTTGTGCTGGCATTAGGTTACAGTCCCAATCCTGGCGTTTCGTTGAATGTCTTTGCAGGGGCTGAGTTGGATGGCCGTTTGACGTTGGACGATGCAAATGGTTCGGAACTCAGTCGCCAGAATTACGAAACGGCACCATTGGTCGGCTTTGCATTCAGAGTAAGGTTCTAATTGCCCTTCTGGATCAGTTTTTCCCTCTAGACTACCCGACCTGCGACTATCCTCCGAAAACCTGGAGCCATGGGGGACCGGGATTGGCCTAGTGCGATCACTGCATACTTCTGAATCTAATTGTTGCGTCAAAATCGGAGGTATTGATACCGCACAGACAATTGTCGATTGACGCGCAAAGAAACCATTCTTATCCAGCCAGTTCCACCCCGGTTTTGCGCAATACCTCGGCAATTTTGGCACCGTCTTGAACCGGGCCTGGTGCTTCACGATCAAGGTCCGTGAACATCTCGATGGCGCGCGAACCCCTGCCGCTTATCTCAAGCAGATGTGCGCCCCCGGGGCCAAACTTGAAACTGTGTACTGTCCCGGCCGGGAAATGAACCAGCGTACCGGCGGGGGCGCTTCTGGTTTCCTCGTCCATGACAAATTCGACCTCGCCTTTCACCACAAAAAAGGTCTCATCCCAAGGGTGCGTGTGGGGCGGTGGGCCATTGCCTTCGTGACCGTAATTGAGCGTGACTGCATAATCCCCGATCTGTTCAAGACGTGCTAGCACAGTGATTTTGTCGCCAAGAACGTTCAGGGGTTCAGGGTAGTCGGAAGGTGAGGTGAAAAAAGGTGTTCTCATGGTGTACTCCTGTCTGTTCTCGGGGCGTATCCCGTTCAAATCAATCAATGAACCTGCCCCAGCAGCGCGCCGGTGCCGTTGATCATAGCATTTGTCGGAAGGTCTGGGGACTTTTACAGAATTGCAGCGGAACCGGCATATATCTTGCGCATGATCGGTTGTTGCGGTCTTGTGGCCGGGAAGTTCTATACCCATCAGGAGCCCACTTTGGATTGGCGTGATCACGGCATCCTTCTGACCTCGCGCCGCCACGGCGAAACGGCGGCGATCATCGAGGTTTTTACCGAAGGCCACGGTCGCCATGCTGGGGTTGTGCGCGGGGGCGCCAGCCGCAAGACCGCGCCGATCCTGCAACCGGGGGCGCAGTTGGACGTTCTGTGGCGCGCGCGACTTGAGGAACATATCGGAACGTTTCAGGTTGAACCCCTGCGATCCCGCGCGGCGGCGGCGTTTTCGGGGCGCTTGGCGCTGGCCGGGTTAAACGCTGTTGTCTCCTTGTTGTCCTTTTGTCTGCCGGAACGAGAGCCGCACCCTGCCGTCTACAATCAGACGGAACAGCTGATGGATTTGCTGGGCCAGGATGAAATTTGGCCGCTGGCTTATCTACGGTGGGAACTGGCCATGTTGGAAGAGCTTGGGTTCGGGCTTGATTTGTCCGTTTGCGCCGTGACGGGCACACGTGAGGGGCTTGTTTATGTCTCGCCCAAATCCGGCCGGGCGGTCAGCGGCGAAGCGGCAGGGGAATGGGCGGATAAGCTGTTACCTCTGCCGCCTTGCCTGCGCGGAGAAGGCGCTGCGCCGGACGCAGAGATCGCAGCGGGTTTGCAAACGACCGGGTATTTTCTGGAACACCGTGTGGCCCCGTCGCTGGGACACCACCCATTGCCAGAGGCGCGGGCACGATTTGTGGATCAGTTTACTCGACGGCTGTAAACACCATCTCGTGCCCGTCTTCATTTCGCAGGATCAATACATCACCTGAGACCTCGGACTGGGTCATGGCCATAAGGGCTGCGAAGTAGAACCCTTCAGCCTCAAGCCCGGCACAGGCGGCGCGGGTCGCAGTGAGGTCTGCAATCTCAAACCACGGATATGGCGCATTCAGAGTACCGCTGTAGCTGTTGCAAGGGGCATTTCCTGCTATCTTGCCTTGCTCGGGAAAGCGCAACAGGGCGCTGGTCTCAAAGGGTTGTCCGTCGATTTCCTGCAACGCCCATGTTTGATCAGCCGCGCCGTAGGCAGCGACGGTTTCGTCTTTGTCGCATTGGAAAAGGGCCAACAGGGGTAGGGTCAGGATCAGGCGGGTCATGGGATGGTCTTAGCGCAACCTTTGAGCGGACGGAACCGACGTCAGTAGGGGATTTCGCCGCTAATCAATTCTTCCCGGACCTCCAGACGAGGGCGCCAGTTATACTTGGTATCTTCCCGGACCGGCGCCCAAGTCAGCGCGCCGCTGGCCCGCCAAGGGTCAAGGATAATCCCGTCATACATCGAATCCCCCTTGGCACTGATCAGGGCCGAGTGGTGGATGATCCGAAACGCCGTCGGCGGGGAAGTCGCCCAGTGCAGGTCCAGCGTGCGGAAATTCTCTTGCTTCAGGCGTGTGGTCATGGCCTGAGCCCAATCATTGCACAGCCCAAACTCGCGAAAGCCGTTGATGACCTTGGCGTTGTGGATGATGGCTGTGTCTGTGACGTTCCATTCCTGCTTCAATTGCTGGGAATAAGAGTAGGCAATCGTGGCGGCTTTGTTTGCCTCGGCCGGATCGACCTCGGGGCCAAGGGCCTGGATGGCCATCGCGAGATCGTCAATATCGCTTTGGCCGACGGTCGGTTGCTTGGTGGCGCATCCGCCAAGGGCGATTGCGGCTAGAACCGCACACAATGCGAAAAGTCGTCTGGTCATTCTTCGTGCCATTCTTTCTTGAGCGCAGGATGCTCTAACCAGGTTCGTACCTGAGATCAAAGGGGAAGTTCGCTATCAGCGGATCACAACCTGCCCCGAACAGAAAAAGACCCGGCGCCAGGGCCGGGTCAGTTGGGGAAACGGGAATACCGAAAACGGTCAGCTCAGCAGTCGTCGTGCGATAACCTGAGCCTGAATTTCGGCAGCCCCTTCGAAAATATTCAGAATACGTGCGTCGCACAGAACGCGGCTGATCTTGTATTCCAGCGCAAAGCCGTTGCCGCCATGGATTTGCAGACCGTTGTCCGCAGCCGCCCAGGCCACGCGAGCGCCCAGCAGTTTGGCCATACCTGCCTCAAGATCGCAGCGCTGGCCGTGATCCTTTTCCCAGGCCGAGAAATAGGTCAGCTGCCGCGCGATCATGATCTCAACCGCCATCATCGCCAGCTTGCCCGAGACACGGGGGAAGTTGATCAGCGATTTGCCGAATTGCTTGCGGTCCTGCGCGTATTGCATGGCGATATCCAGCGCACTTTGTGCCACGCCGATGGCGCGGGCTGCGGTCTGGATACGGGCCGACTCGAAGGTTTCCATCAACTGTTTGAAGCCTTTGCCCTCTTCGCCACCCAGAAGGTTTTCACCTTTCACATGGAAACCGTCAAAACCCAGCTCATATTCTTTCATGCCGCGATAGCCCAGCACTTCGATCTCGCCACCGGTCATGCCGGGGGTGGGGAAGGGGTTCTCGTCCGTGCCGGGTGTTTTTTCAGCCAGGAACATGGACAGGCCACGGTGATCGGTAGTGTCCGGATTGGTCCGCGCCAGCAGGGTCATCACATGGGATCGGGCTGCGTGAGTAATCCAGGTCTTGTTGCCGGTGATCTGGTAATCGCCGTTCTCATCCTTGACGGCGCGTGTACGCAGGCTGCCAAGGTCGGATCCGGTGTTCGGTTCGGTGAACACAGCGGTGGGCAGGATCTCGGCGCTGGCCAGTTTCGGCAACCAGTTGGCCTTTTGCTCGTCGGTGCCGCCTGCGATGATCAGTTCGGCCGCGATCTCGGACCGGGTGCCCAGCGAGCCGACGCCGATGTAACCGCGCGACAGTTCCTCGGACACCACGCACATCGAGGCTTTGGACAGGCCGAAGCCGCCGAATTCCTCGGGGATGGTCAGGCCGAAGACGCCCATTTCGGCCAGTTCTTCGATGATTTCGATCGGGATCAGCTCGTCCTTGAGGTGCCAGTCATGGGCGTTCGGTTCGACCTTTTCCTGTGCATAGCGGCGGAATTGGTCGCGGATCATTTCCAGTTCTTCATCCAGACCCGAGGCGCCGAACATGGTGGAACCGGCCTGATCACCCATAAGACCAACCAGTTGTGTGCGGGCGGCCTGTGTGTTGGCCTGAGCCATCAGCGTCTGGACTTCAGTGCATTGGAAACCGGACAGGGCGTCCCAACCAAGGCCCATATCTTGCAGACGCACGACCTCACCCTGGTTCATCGGGATGCCACCTGCGACCTGATGCAGGTACTCACCAAAGGCGATCTGATGCAACAGCTGTTCCATTTCGCCAAATTTGCCATCTGCATCCAGGGCTTCGGCCCAGCGTTGCATCTGTTGTAGTGATTGGTTGTACGTCGCCAACCACGAAAGGCCGTGGGCGGCGGTTTGATTGGCTTCAATCAACGCGCCAGAGACCCGGCCGTCAGCGGTGACTATCCCGCGGACCGACTCGCGGGCGCGTTCAAAAACTGCTTCAACGGCAGGCAGGGCCGCGCGGGTCAGCGTCAGAAGGTCGGGCAAAATCGCGGATGTCGTCATCTGGGTCATATCCTGTCCGTCATGGGCCATGAATCACGTCCTTCTTTAGAGTCGTCTGGTCATACCATGCTGCACGTGCAGCGCAACAAAAATACGAATTAAGCAGTGAAAAAGTTCGAAAATTGCTTGGTCGATTTTGCGATGCAGCGCGCGCCAAGAGTGTTATCACGGGCGCATGACATTGTTTTCCTTACTCAGTCCGCATGACTTGATGCTGGCCGCCGCCCTTGCTTTTGTTGCGGGGTGGGTAAAGGGCATGGTTGGATTTGCCATGCCGATGGTTCTGGTGTCGGGGCTGAGTATGTTCTTGCCGCCCGATCTGGCGATCGCCGGGTTGATCTTACCAACGCTGGTAACCAACGTTTTTCAGGCCCTGCGCGAGGGGGTGCCCGCCGCCGTGTCCGCGATCAAGCAGTTCCGTACCTTCTTGATGGTAGGTTTTGTGTTCCTGCTGTTGGGGGCCCAGGTTGTCAGCGCCGTGCCCGCGTCCACGTTTCTGTTGATGATTGGTCTTCCGGTTACGGTTTTCGCGCTGTTTCAAGTGCTGGGAATGCAGTTGACCCTGAGCAAACCATCGGCACGTGTCGAGGTGGGCATAGGCGCGATTGCCGGGTTTATCGGAGGGATGTCTGGAATCTGGGGGCCGCCAACCGTCGCCTATCTGACTGCACTGAACACACCGAAGGCAGTGCAGATGCGCGTGCAAGGCGTGATATACGGACTGGGATCAGTGGCATTGTTGCTGGCGCATATAGCGTCGGGCATTTTGCGAGTCGAGACGGCACCGTTCTCGGTTGCTTTGGTCCTGCCGGCACTGTTTGGTATGTGGGCGGGCTTGCAGTTGCAATCACGAATCGATCAGGCGTTGTTTCGAAAGGTAACGTTGCTGGTTTTGCTGGTCGCAGGGGTGAATCTGCTTCGTCGTGCGCTAATCGGTTAGTGGCGCTTGTCCGCAAGCCGAAATGCAAAATATAGCCCCAGCATAAGGAAAAACAGGCCTGAGATATCACCGATCAGAAAGGCGACATATTCGACGCGCGCGCTGCCAAAAGCCAGATTGGTCAACCCCGAGACAAGGAAAGAGGTGACGATCCCAACCCCCATGACGCATAACCAACAAGGTTTGCGATCAGCGTGGGGATACAGATCCCAACCTGCCCACTTAAATAGATAGAACACCGCAGGAACGGTGGTGACGGCAATGAACATCGCCATCAGTCGGCTTGGCAGAAACACGTCGCTTCCGCCGAGAACGGCAAAAACCAGGAAAACGCCGGGCAACAAGGCGAATATCGCCCGCCATCCTAACAGCCACGCCGATAGAACCCGCACCCCGTGCGGAAGAAACAAAAGACTGGCCCGACTGGGGTATTCCGGAAAAAACACGTTCTGAAGCGGCATCAGGACCTCAAAAGTGAGGTACGATGCGGCGACATAAGCCGATGAGGCAAAGAGCGTGTCAGTAGCCCACCTGCGCACGTTGATCAGCCACCTGTACGCAGGAAGAAGGCATTACTTGGGTGCATGAACGATATACCGGCCCCGGTTGGCGGTACCGCTTTGCGACAGATACCCTTTCTGTACCAATGATTTCAGCGCACGAAAGAATGTCGGGCGCGAAACGCTTTGAACCAGCGTGTGTTCAATCAAGCCGAATGTGCGCACTTCGTCATCGGATTTGGACAGCTCTTCGGCGGCGTAATAAATGTCACGCTCAACCGGAGACAGCTGTTCCAGGCCCAGCGTCCGTTCCATGCTCTGCATCAGTTTACGCAGTTCGGTCAGTTTTGAGATTTCTGTCATATTCTACCTGTCGCTCTTCGTGTCGATGCCGCTGCTCGGCGACAAAATGCGATATACCGATTTCTTAAACAATATCAGTAAGTCTCATATTGACACTCATCCCCTTTAGCTTACACTAGTCACGTTTTCAGGTTGCTCATCGTGCTGATGTGAGAGTTCGCCCGAGCCACCCAAAGGTCTTTTTACTTTCCGCCCGGTGCGTAAGCGCCGGGCTTATTCATTTCAATAGCGTCGAAATTACCTCAGGCAGGCATGCCGGGCAACGCATTTGTACGTGAAGTCTGCATTATGCAACTTTAGAGAGAGTATTTTCGCGATACCCTCTAAGGAAAAAGGGGGCGTCAGCGCCCCCTTGTCCAATTACCCGATTGCAACGGCTTTGATGTCGTCGTCGATGAACGGCAGGTACTGCTCAAAGTTCTCGGCGAACATCTTCACCAGTTTCTCGGCCTGTTTGTCGAATGCCGCCTGATCGTCCCAAGTGCGGCGCGGGTCCAGCAGAACCTCGGCTACGCCGGGTACGGTCACCGGCACGTCAAAGCCGAAATTTGCGTCCTTGCGGAATTCGGCATCACGCAGCGAACCGTCCAGTGCCGCAGTCAGCAGCGCACGGGTGGCTCTGATCGGCATCCGCGAGCCAACGCCGTAGGCACCGCCGGTCCAGCCGGTATTCACCAGCCAGCAGGTCGCGCCGTGCTGAGCGATCTTTTCACGCAGCAGGTTGCCGTAAACTTCCGGACGGCGCGGCATGAACGGCGCGCCGAAACAAGTCGAGAAGGTCGGCTGGGGTTCGGTGACGCCACGCTCGGTTCCGGCCACTTTGGATGTGAAGCCCGACAGGAAGTGGTACATCGCCTGTGCCGGGGTCAGTCGCGCGATCGGAGGCAGAACGCCGAACGCATCGCAGGTCAGCATGATGATGTTCTTAGGGTGACCACCCAGTGCGCTGCTGGACGCGTTCGAGATATACTCGAGCGGATAAGCGCAGCGCATGTTTGCGGTCAGCGAGTCGTCGTCGAAATCCAGTTCCTTGGTTTCGGGGTCGAAAACCATGTTTTCGATGACCGTGCCGAATTTGCTGGTTGTCGCATAGATTTCCGGCTCGGCCTCGGCATTCAGATTGATGGTCTTGGCATAGCAGCCGCCTTCAAAGTTGAAGGTGCCGCGATCCGACCAGCCATGCTCGTCGTCACCGATCAACGTACGCGACGGGTCGGCCGACAGGGTAGTCTTACCCGTGCCGGACAGGCCAAAGAAAACAGCGGTGTCGACTGGATTGCCAACCGCGTGGTTGGCCGAGCAATGCATCGGCATCACACCTTTTTCCGGCAGCATGTAGTTCAACAGGGTGAATACGGACTTTTTGTTTTCACCTGCGTATTCCGTGCCGCCGATCAGGATCAGCTTGCGATCGAAGTTCAGTGCAATCACCGTCTCAGACTGGCAGCCGTGCTTTTTCGGGTCGGCCTGGAAACTGGGGCAGTTGATGATGGTGAAATCCGCGATGAATTCATCCAAATCCTCGCGATCCGGACGGCGCAACAGGTGGCGGATGAACAGGTTGTGCCAGGCCAGCTCGGTGACCATCCGAACGTTGATCGAATAGGCTGGGTCTGCTCCGCCAACGAGGTCCTGCACGAAGTAATCCCGGCCCTTCATGTGAGCCAGCATATCATCATAAAGCGCGTCAAAGCCTTTTGGGCTCATCTCGGCGTTGTTTTCCCACCAGATAGAGTCAAGGACGCTTTCAGTTTTGACAACATGTTTGTCCTTGGGTGAGCGACCAGTAAACTTGCCGGTAGTGACCAGAAATGCCCCGCCGTTGCCAAGTGTACCCTCGCCACGCTTCAACGCCTCTTCAATCAGCGCCGGTTCCATGAAGTTGTAATAGACATTGCCCAATCCCTCGATGCCCTGATCTTCGAGGCGGAATTGCGGGTTAACCCGTCCAGATGTCATGTGTGTCTTCTCCTGTGGCGGCGCATTGGCGATTGGCCTGGATGCGCTCTTGGGGCATTTGCCGGAAAAACCCGGCGGTCAAGCGCCTCTTATCACGGTCGTTTAGGGCATGAACAGGACGGTTTGGCGCAGTTAGCGCCACCAAGCTCAAGTTTAGCGCCACCAAGAATTTCCTGATGGAAATCTGGGCAGTATTTTGCGGGCTGCAAGGCATTTTTGCCGCATAGCTGCCGCAAGAATGGCATGATTCGCAGTTACGGATTGATTCGGCGCGTCAAAACCGCCAACAATGACTTACAAAAAAGCGTATTATTGCGTAGGTGAGCAGGAATAGGGGTGAACCCGATGTCAAAGATTGCACTGGTGGACGACGACAGAAACATTCTGACGTCCGTGTCCATGACGCTCGAAGCTGAAGGATTCGAAGTCGAAACCTATAATGATGGGCAGGCGGCTCTGGATGCTTTCAACAAGAAACTGCCCGATATGGCCGTGCTGGATATAAAGATGCCGCGTATGGACGGTATGGATCTGTTGCAACGGCTGCGACAGAAAACCCAGATGCCGGTGATCTTTCTGACCTCGAAAGATGATGAGATCGATGAGGTTTTGGGTCTGCGCATGGGCGCGGACGACTATGTAAAAAAGCCCTTTTCCCAACGTTTGCTGGTCGAACGCATCCGCGCATTGCTGCGTCGACAAGAGGCGACGGCGGGTGATGCGACCAACGCCAATACCGGTGAAACCAAGGTGATGGAACGTGGCGAACTGCGGATGGACCCGTTGCGCCATGCGGTCAGTTGGAAGGGTGCGGATGTCTCGTTGACGGTGACCGAGTTCTTGCTGCTTCAGGCATTGGCGCAGCGACCGGGCTTTGTCAAAAGCCGTGATCAGCTGATGGATGTTGCATATGATGACCAAGTCTATGTCGACGACCGGACCATCGATAGCCACATCAAGCGCCTGCGCAAGAAGATGCGCACCGCAGACCCTGAGTTTTCGGCCATCGAAACGCTGTATGGTATCGGATACAGGTACAACGAAGAATAAGTGTGGCCACTGAGAAGGGGTAACCGGGTCTCGTGCGCGATACGGAACAAGCAAACGAGTTGCGCGACGGTGACGTCGTTCTGGGGGATGATTGGGTCATCCCGCAAGATCCGGATTCGGCTGAACTCCGGGCCTCGCGCCGACGTCGCAACATGTTCTCGCTGCGCGGGTCGCCCCTTGCGCGTCGGATTATTACCTTCAATCTGATTGCCCTTGTGATCCTGGTCACCGGGTTGCTGTATCTCGACGATTCCCGCGAAGAGCAGGTCCAGCAGACTGCGCGCAACCTGATCGGGGACGCGCAGCTAGTCAGCAATGTGTTCGAAGCCCAGCTGCGTCAAAACCAATCCGGAACCGCACAGGATGCGGCGGCGTTGGACGTTAAGGATACGCTGGCGGGGCTTAGCCTGCCTGACGGCGGCGAGGTCTTTGTCTATGACATGGATGGAACGCTGATCGGCTGGACGCGCGGGGTTTCGACCTCAACGCAGACCTATGCATTGCTGAAAACCGAAGCCGAAGTGCAGACCGGAAGTACCCTGATCAGTGACGCACTGAACGCTGTGTGGACCGGGCTGTCCCGGGTGTTCACCCGTTCCGACCCCGACGAAGCACCAACGCTGGCGCAGCGCGTGCAGGAAATCATTCCATTGTCGATTCAGGGGCAGAAGCAGATTGAGGCGGTAAAGGATGACGCTGGTCAGACGGTCATCGTTGCCGCGGCTCCGATCCTGCAAAGCGGCGAGCCGGTGGGCGCCGTCGCAATGGCTGGTCCTGCTGGACAGATTGACGCGCTGGCCCGGCGCGCGCAGGAACGCATTTTGCAGATGTTTGTTGTGGCATTGCTGGTGTCCATCGGTCTCAGCCTTGTTTTGGCCTCGACCATCGCCAACCCGTTGGCCGATCTGGCCGCTGCGGCCGAGATGGGCAAAGATCGCGGTGCAGGGGTAAATCCCGGCCGTATCCGCATCCCGGACCTCAGTGCGCGGCCGGATGAAATCGGACGCCTCAGCCGCGCCCTGCGTGGGATGGTAACAGCGCTGTATAATCGTATCGATGCGAATGAACAGTTTGCCGCCGATGTGGCGCATGAGATCAAGAACCCGTTGGCCAGCCTGCAATCCGCGGTGGGAACCCTGCGCGTGGTCAAACGCGACGACCAACGCGACAAGTTGTTGGGCGTGATCGAACATGATGTGCGGCGGCTGGATCGTCTGGTCAGCGATATTTCGAACGCATCGCGTCTGGATGCCGAACTGGTCAAAGAAGAGGAACAACCCTTTGATCTGCTGAAATTGCTGGGCAATATCGGTCAATATCTGGGCGAAGAGGCCCGTACCAAAGGCATCGACTATATCACTGACCTGCCGTCTCAGCCGATTATCGTGAACGGGCTCGAAGCGCGGCTGGCGCAGGTATTCGTCAACCTGATCACCAATGCGATTTCTTTCTGCGAAGACAGCGATGCCATTCGGGTCTGGGTGCGGCGTCGCGAAAACCGGGTATTGATCGTGGTCGAGGATACCGGCCCGGGCATCCCGGAACAGGCGCTGACCAAAATCTTCAAACGGTTCTATTCACAGCGTCCCGACGAGCATTTCGGCAATAACTCGGGCCTTGGACTGGCGATCTCGAAACAGATTGTCGAGGCCCATGGCGGCGTGATTTGGGCCGAGAACATCCGCCCAACCGAGGCAGATATTACATCAGACCCACAAGGCGCGCGCTTTGTCGTGGGGCTGCCTGTATAAGCGCATGAGCGGCAAGACCCTCTTGGACATCCAACATCAAGACAAGGCCATCCTCCATGCGACATGTGTTGCCGTCGAGGGGCAAGGCGCATTGATTCTGGGGCAGTCGGGTTCGGGCAAATCGGTGCTGGCCTTGCAGATGATGGCGCATGGCGCAACTTTGGTGTCTGACGACCGAGTTACCCTGTCGATGGTGGGCGATACGGCTATGGCTGATACTGCTCCAAACCTACGTGGATTGATTGAGGCACGGGGCATTGGTTTGCTTCGGGCGCACACGGCGGGGACAACGCCGATCCGATATGTGGTGGATCTTGATCAAAACGAACCCGCCCGCTTGCCCGATCCCGATAAGACCCTAGTTCTAAAGCAATCCGTTCCCTTGCTACGGGCGGCAGGCGTCCCCAATTTGGCGGCAGCACTCATGCAACTTTTGAAAATGGGACGCGTGGACCCGGAATGGCCCAGCACATGACTTCGCAACGGCGCATCGTTCTGGTAACCGGCCCCTCGGGCGCCGGGCGCTCGACGGCGATTCGCGTTCTTGAAGATCTGGGTTTTGAAGCCATCGATAACCTGCCGATGGGTCTTTTGATGCGCCTGCTGGACGGTCCGCAAAGCGATCGTCCTATGGCGCTGGGCATCGACGCACGCAACCGCGATTTCTCGACCATCGGGTTTATTGAGCTGGCGGTCCGGCTGCGGCGGATGGAGCAGGTAGACTTGACTACCCTCTATCTGGATTGCAGCGACGAGGTATTGCTGCGGCGTTTCTCGGAAACCCGGCGTAGGCACCCTGTGGCCACAGATGCCAGCCCGGAAACCGGTGTGCGGCAGGAAAAAGAACTGTTGGCTCCGATCCGCGAAATCGCCGACACATTGATCGACTCCAGCCCGCTGAACGTCCACCAATTACGCGAAGAGGTCGAACGCTGGTTCGCTCCCAAAGGCGGACGGCATCTGGCTGTTTCGATTGAATCTTTCTCGTACAAGCGCGGTTTGCCGCGCGGGTTGGATATGGTGTTTGACTGTCGGTTTCTGGACAATCCGTACTGGCGCCCTGACTTGCGGGCGAAAGATGGTCGAAACCCCGATGTCGCGCGCTATGTACAAACGGACACGAACTACGCACCTTTTTTCGACCGGGTGGTGGATCTGCTAAAACTCTTGTTGCCGACCTTCCGTGCCGAAGGCAAAGCACACCTGTCCGTGGCCTTTGGGTGTACCGGAGGGCAACACAGATCGGTGGCCATGGCCGAAGCGGTTGCAAAGGCCCTTGCAGAGGAGGGGCAGCAAGTGGCAATTAGGCACCGCGAAATAGAACGTCGATCGTTGAATGTGAGGCCGGATTGATCGGGATCGTACTCGTAGCACATGGTGGGTTGGCCAAAGAGTATCTGGCCGCCATGCAACATGTGGTCGGAAAGCAGCCCGGCCTAGTCGCGATTTCGATCGAGGCTGACCACGACCGTGCCGCAAAACAGGCTGAAATCTGTGCGGCTGCTGACAGCGTCGATGTCGGGGATGGGGTTGTTGTTGTAACTGATCTGTTCGGGGGCAGCCCGTCGAACCTGAGCTTGCGGGCCTGCGCGCCACAGGATCGCCGTATCCTTTACGGTGCAAATCTGCCTATGTTGATCAAACTGGCCAAAACCCGCCACCTGCCCATAGCAGATTCAGTACGGCAGGCGATGGAGGCTGGACGCAAATATATCAATGCGCAAAACATTACATTAGAAGAAGACCGGACAGATTAAGAATGACCAATCGAAGCCTGAAAATCATTAATGAAAAAGGTTTGCATGCCCGCGCCTCGGCCAAGTTGGTTGAGGTGGTCGAGGGCTTTGACGCACAGGCCGAAGTATCCAAAGACGGATTTTCTGCATCCGGCGATAGTATAATGGGCCTTTTGATGTTGGCAGCCTCGCGCGGAACGACTATTGACGTCGAGACGTCCGGACCGGATGCTGAGGCGTTGGCTGATGCCTTGGAAACCCTGGTGAACGACAAGTTCGGGGAAGGTTTCTGATTTCATCCGCCGCGCAACGAAGAACGGGAAGACCTGGAATTGGCGGAAACAACGCACGAGACGAAGACCGGCCCAGTGGTGGATGGGACCACAGATCAGGGTGAGATCTACGATCGTAGAACCCTGACCTATGCGAATTCGTTCGATGATGTCTGGACGTCGACGGCCATTCGCGCCATCGAATGGTGTACTGGCAAGCTGACCATTCTGCGTATGGTCAACAAATTCGAAAAGAAGAACGAATATTATCGCGGCCAACGGTTCTGGGGTGGTGCGCTCAAGACGATGGGCATCGACCTGACCACCCCTCAGGAACAAATCGCCCGTATACCTAAAGAAGGTCCCGTTGTTGTGGTGGCGAACCACCCCCACGGTATGGTTGACGGGATGATCTTGGCTGAACTCATTGGCCAGGTGCGCAGCGATTACCGCATCCTTACCCGTTCTGTTCTAACGGGGCTGGACGAAGCCGCGACGTCGTTCATGATCCCGGTGCCATTTCCCCATGACCCCGAAGCGCAAACCAAGATGCTGGAAATGCGCAGCAAGTCGATGGACCACCTGAAAGAAGGTGGTGTTGTTGCCTTGTTCCCGTCAGGCGTGGTGATGTCCTCGGACGACTGGTTCGGCCCGGCGCAAGAGCGGGAGTGGAACGTGTTCACCGCCAAGATGATCCGCCGGTCCGGTGCCAAAGTGGTTCCGATCTTCTTTCCGGGCAGAAACTCTCGCGCCTATCAGATTGCCAACAAGCTGTCCCCGATCCTGCGACAAGGCCTTCTGCTGCATGAGATCGTGCGGTCGTGCAACAAACCGCAGTCTCCGGTTATCGGCGATCCGATCTCGGACGAGGACATGCAATTGTTGGAACGCGACCCGCGTGGCTTCATGGCTTGGCTTAGAAAACGCACGATGTCGCTGGCCGAAACGCAACAAAACTGATCCGTTTCTTCACCTGGCCAAAAATACCTTGGAGGTGAGGGGGCTGCCCCCTCTGCCTTAACGGGTCGGAATCGGGACCTCGCCCCGATAGTCATAAAACCCACGTTCGGTTTTTCGGCCCAGCCATCCGGCTTCGACATATTTGGTCAGCAACGGGCAGGGGCGGTATTTTGTGTCGGCTAATCCTTCGTGCAGCACATTCATGATAGCCAAACAGGTGTCCAAACCAATGAAATCGGCCAATTCCAACGGCCCCATCGGGTGATTGGCGCCCAATTTCATGGATTGGTCGATGGATTGCACATTGCCCACGCCTTCGTACAAGGTATAGACCGCCTCGTTGATCATCGGCATCAGAATGCGGTTCACGATGAAGGCGGGGAAATCCTCGGCGCTGGCGGCGGTTTTACCCAGACGATCCACCACGGATTTGCAAGTGTTGAAGGTTTCTTCGTCCGTAGCGATCCCGCGGATCAATTCGACCAGCTGCATCACGGGCACCGGGTTCATAAAGTGAAACCCCATAAACCGTTCAGGCCGGTCCGTACGACTGGCCAGGCGGGTGATCGAAATTGACGACGTGTTCGACGTCAGAATCGTGTGCGGCTGCAGGTGCGGCTGCAAATCCTCGAAGATCGCCTGCTTTATTGATTCTCGCTCGGTGGCGGCCTCGATCACCAGGTCCGTTTGCCCCAGTTCCGGCAATGCCAGTGTCGTCTTTACGCGTTTAAGGGCGGCTTGCATCGCCTCATCGGTAATTTTCCCGCGCGAGGCTTGACGCGCCATGTTGCCTTCGATTGCGGCGACGGCAGCTTCCAGTGCATCCTGGTTCACGTCATTCAGCAGAACGTCATATTCCGCAAGGGCCAGGACGTGGGCGATACCATTGCCCATCTGGCCTGCGCCAATCACTCCGACTGATTTTACGTCCATGTTCTGATGCCTCTGTGTCTCGGGATTGAAGGGACAGTACCGGCAGATCGGTAGGGGCGGCAAGGGGATCGGACCCATCGAATTTGTCTAAATTGCGCGCATTAGGAATTTCTCAAGACATGCGGCGGCAAGATGGCAACCGGGTGAAAAATGGGTGAGTGTTATGAGCTATCATCAAACAGGCTCGGCAGGTGCCGGGCATGCCGTATGCCAATACGGTCAATCACGTCTTTGGTTTCGGGGACCAGAGAGGTCTTTGGACACGGCCTATATGGCCTGTGTCGGCGGGGAAGAGACCTATGGGCGATTTGTTGACCGTCCTTATGCAGCGATTCTAGAGGACAGGCTGGACCGGCGCTGCCTGAATTTGGGCAGCCTGTTTTGCGGGGTCGAGGCGCTGTGCGGCGATGCAGGTCTGTTCACGCTGTTGAATGGGGCCGAACTGTGTGTGTTACAGGCGCCCGGGGTTCTGAGCCAGTCAAACCACTATTACCGTGTCCATCCCCGGCGCAACGACCGGGTTTTGGTACCAACTCAGGAGCTGATCGACCTCTACCCCGAGGTTGACTTTACCGATGTCCATTTTGTGGGCCACCTGATGCGGCGTTTGCAAGACTGTCAGGATGCCCGCTTTGAGGTTGTGGCAGAAGAGCTGCGTCGTAACTGGGTTCGGCAAATCAGCGACCTGCTGCAAAGGTTGAAGGTACCGGTCCTGCTGTTGGCGCTGAAGGTGCTGCCGCAAAAAAATGATGAACAACAGGAAGAGAGGGCGCCAATCACAGTCACTCCTGAAATGCTAAAGGCCGTGCGGCCTTTCTGCGCCGATTGTGTCGAAGGCACGGCTTATGTGTCCGGGCAATCTGATGAGCTTGAGGATATGTTGTTCGGTACATTGCAACAGCCGATGGCCGAGCACATGATTGGCCCGGCGGCACATCGGTCAATCGCGGAGGCATTGGTCGGATCCATTCGGAACCTGCAATGAAAAAGGCCCGCCACGTGGCGGGCCTTGCTAGATTTTTCGGCGAAAAATCTTTTTCTGCTATCAGCCAAGCTTTTCGGTCAGTTCCGGCACGGCCTGGAACAGGTCGGCAACCAGTCCGAAGTCTGCGACCTGGAAGATCGGTGCTTCTTCGTCCTTGTTGATCGCGACGATGACCTTGCTGTCCTTCATACCGGCCAGGTGCTGGATCGCACCCGAGATACCGACGGCGACATACAGGTCCGGGGCAACAACCTTACCGGTCTGCCCAATCTGCCAGTCGTTCGGCGCATAGCCCGAATCGACCGCCGCGCGCGAGGCACCAACCGCCGCGCCCAGCTTGTCGGCCAGACCTTCGATCAGTTTGAAATCGTCTTCCGAGCCGACACCACGTCCGCCCGAGACAACGACCCCAGCCGAAGTCAGTTCCGGCCGGTCGCTTTCGGCGACCTTGTCCTCGACCCAGGACGATAGGCCTTCGGAGCCCGGAACCGAAACGGTCTCGACCGCGGCCGATCCGCCTTCGCCCGCCGCGTCAAAGCTGGCGGTCCGCAAGGTGACGACCTTTTTGGCGTCGTTCGATTTCACGGTCTGGATGGCGTTGCCCGCATAGATCGGGCGCTCGAAGGTCGAGCCGTCGACCACGCCCGACGCGTCCGAGATCACCATCACGTCCAGCAGCGCGGCAACGCGCGGCATCACGTTCTTGGCGTCGGTGGTGGCAGGGGCAACGATATGTTCATAGTCGCCTGCCAGGCTGACGATCAGCGCAGCGGTCGATTCCGCCAGGCGATGACCCAGCGAGTCGTCTTCGGCAACCAGAACCTTGGACACACCGTCGATCTTGGCAGCGGCTTCTCCAGCAGCAGCGGCGGAACCGCCAGCGGCCAGAACGGTAATGTCGCCCAGAGCCTTGGCGGCATTGACGGCCTTGGCGGTGGCGTCCAGCGCCAGCTCGCCATTGTTAACCTCGGCAAGAAGAAGAACAGCCATTACACAGCCCCCGCATCTTTGAGTTTCGTAACCAGCTCATCAACCGAGCCAACAATGATGCCCGCAGCACGCGCCGGCGGCTCTTCGGTCTTGACGATCTCAAGGCGCGGGGAAACGTCTACGCCGTAATCGGCAGCGGTCTTCTCCTCCAGCGGCTTCTTCTTCGCCTTCATGATGTTGGGCAGCGACGCATAGCGCGGCTCGTTCAGGCGCAGATCAACGGTCACGATGGTCGGCATCTTGACGCTGATGGTCTGCAGGCCGCCGTCCACCTCGCGGGTGATCTTGGCGGCGTCGCCTTCGATGTCCAGCTCGGATGCGAAGGTGCCTTGCGACCAGCCCAGCAGGGCCGACAGCATCTGGCCGGTGGCGTTCATGTCATTGTCGATCGCCTGCTTGCCCGCCAGAACGATGCCGGGCTGCTCTTCTTCGACCACTTTGGCCAGGATCTTGGCGACGGCCAGCGGCTCGATGTCTTGATGCACGTCATCGGCGGCCACAACAAGAATGGCGCGGTCGGCGCCCATGGCCAGCGCGGTCCGCAGGGTTTCTTGCGCCTGCTTGACGCCAATCGAAACGGCCACAACCTCTTCCGCCTTACCGGCTTCTTTCAGGCGGATCGCCTCTTCCACCGCAATCTCGTCGAACGGGTTCATCGACATTTTGACATTGGCGAGATCGACACCGCTACCGTCCGCTTTAACGCGAACCTTCACATTGTAGTCAATCACGCGTTTGACAGGCACGAGTACCTTCATTTTAGCGCTTGCTCCTCACAAAAAACGGTAAGCCGCGTTGCGACTCCACCAATGCTCTCGGACGACTGAATAACGTCTGAATTCACCCTGCAACAGAGCAAAATCGTCACGTCATGGGTTTGGGACGTCGCGTTTCGTGTTTTTTGACGTTAAGGTCCGCGACTTAGCGGTTCGCTCCCGGAACCCAAAGCACATCCTGCGTGCCGTTTTCATTGGCACAGCGTGCGGCGACGAAGAACCAGTCGCTGAGACGGTTGAGGTATTTCACCGCAACCGTGTTCACCGGTTCCATATTGGTCAGCTCTACCGCCAGCCGTTCGGCCCGGCGTGAAACAGTGCGGCACACGTGAAGATGTGCCGCCAGTCGCGAACCACCCGGCAGAATGAAGCTGCGCAGCGGCTCCAATGCTTCGTTCATGGCGTCGATTTCCGCTTCCAACCGGTCGATCTGGGCCGGCACGACGCGCAGCGGGGGATAGTCGGCCTCGGCATCCTTTTCCATGTCGGGACGGCAGAAATCAGCGCCCAAATCGAACAAATCGTTCTGGATACGGGACAGGGCGGCTTCGACATCGCCCTTGGCTTCGGTGCGGGCCACGCCAACAAATGCGTTCAACTCGTCAACAGTGCCATAGGCAGCAACACGGCCGGAATACTTTGCAACGCGCTCACCATTGCCCAGAGCGGTTTTGCCGTCATCGCCAGTGCGCGTGTAAATCTTGTTGAGAACGACCATCTATTGGGCTCCTTGTCCACGCAACCAGACGTAAAGCACGATCAGCACTACGGCAATGAACTGAAACAGGATACGCAGGCGCATCATCTTGTTGCTTTTCATCGCGGCCTCTTTGCCGCTTTTGCCAAAGTTTGAGATGCCAATCGCCAGCACGACGACAACAGCCGCCATGGCCAACAGCAAAACGACCATCATTAGGTCCATGGGTACACCGTCCGCGTTTTTTGTTTCCTTGGGCTATCATCTAGCCCCGTAGGTGTGAAAAGCGAACGGGTAATATTGCCTCAGACGTCCGACAGAATGCGATCAATCGTGCGGGTCGGCAGAACGCGGCGCAGGTATCCGGCGATATAAGTCGGCGTCGTCACATAGTATCGCGCGCGTGGCCGTTTTGATTCGACCGCATGGGCCAGCTTGTCGGTTACCGCCGACGCGGGTAGTTCGAACCGATCCGGCCCCGAGGATTCGTACAGTCTTTTCAACAACGAAGATTCGTACCGCTCTCGCAGGGGCGAGTTCTGCCAGTTGATGAATTTTTCAAAGAAGGGGATCGAGTTTTCGCGGATTTTCGAGGTGATCGGGCCGGGCTCGATCAGGATAACCTTGATGTCGGTATCTGCCAGTTCCAGGCGCAGCGTGTCCGTCAGACCTTCGACCGCGTACTTCGTGGCCACATAGGCGCCGCGCCAGGGATAGGCCACCAGGCCCAGCACGGACGAGTTCTGAACGATTCGCCCATGTCCTTGCGCCCTCATGGCTGGAATCACCTGCCGGGTCAGCTCGTGCCAGCCAAAAAAATTGGCCTCGAAAATTGCGCGCAAGCCGTCCGTCGGCAAATCCTCGACCGCACCGGGCAGGCCATGCGCGCCATTGTTGAACAACGCATCCAGCGTGCCACCCGTCGCCTCAAACACCGAAGCCAGCCCCGCGGTGATGCTGTTGGCGTCGGTGTAATCAATATGCGGGCTTTCAAACCCTTGTGCCCGCAGCCGGTCGCAATCTCGCTGCTGACGGCAGGAGGCAAACACCCGCCAACCTCGGGCGCGCATGCCGTGCGCCGCATCCAGTCCAATGCCCGAGGAGCAGCCGGTGATAAGAATGGTTTTTTGCATGGTCTTCCTGAATCTGAACCTGATCTATAGCTATGGCGAGGTTCAGGTCAGGACAATGACACGGCTGCGTCAGTTCGCGATTTTTCGCACCAGCGAGGCCGAAATCCATCCGACCTGTTGCTGAGGCAACACGCGCAGGCGCAACCAGCCGGTTCCGGATTCGCTTAGTACTTCGACCTTCTGACCGATGGTGGCCTTGCCGACAATCGGATAGATCGTACCCGGCCCGTCGCGCATGTTCACGCGGGTTCCCGAAATCTCGCGAATGTCTTTTTCGGGCTCGGGGATGGCGGGTGTTTCGGCCACATCTTCCTGCACGTCATCCGTGATCTGGCGCAGCCCGGCCACACCGTCCTCAAGCGAAGCAAGCGTGATGTTGGCGTCTTGGTCCGCGAAAACCGTAATGGTTGAGAAAGACCCCAGCGTGGCATCATCGGCCACAAATTCGACCACCTCTTCCACGGCAGGCTTGGGTTTCACACGTGCAGTTGGCGCACGAACTGCGACATTGGTCACAAGCTCTTCGGCCTGGGCAGGAGCAATGGTTTGCGCCGGGGCGGTTGCAATACGAGCGGGTTGCTCAGCACGCAGGCCACGCGGTTCGAAATCCGGCCCGCCGCTCATTACGTAAAAGCACCAACCAAGTGCAGCGAAAGTAAAAACAACAAGGCGCGTCATGGCGCATCCCCCAGGGTCAATCGTAAGATACAAGAAATAGGCAGCAGTCTAATCCAGTCAGCGTAGCATATTTCAGGGTCCAAGTCGAAAGACGGGGGAAATCGGGGGGTTGCCTCCCCCTGTTGCAAAAAGCGCCACTTGTCCCCAGTAAAATGCGTGCTGCTCGCTTTACCAGCGCGCGGTTGCGGCGTATCACATCATGTATGACCGATACGATCGACGACCCCAACATGGAGGCCCCCGACAACGGGGGCGAGATAGCCGAACCGCTACGCCGCGCGATTGGCGAACGCTATCTGACCTATGCTTTGTCTACCATCATGCACCGGGCGCTGCCTGATGCGCGCGACGGGCTGAAGCCGGTTCACCGGCGAATCCTGTATGCGATGCGCGAGTTGCGACTCAGTGCGACGGGTGGTTTCCGTAAGTCTGCGAAGATTTCCGGCGACGTGATGGGCAACTATCACCCGCACGGCGACGCCGCGATTTACGATGCGATGGCGCGTCTGGCGCAGGACTTCAACGTCCGTTACCCGCTGGTCGACGGGCAGGGGAACTTCGGCAATATCGATGGTGATAACCCGGCGGCCTCGCGATACACCGAGGCACGGATGACCATCGTCGCCGAGGCGCTGCTTGAGGGTCTGAACGAGGACGCCGTCGATTTCCGCGATAACTATGACGGCACGCTGACCGAACCGGTCGTGCTGCCCGCGCAGTTTCCGAACCTGCTGGCCAATGGCTCCAGCGGCATCGCGGTCGGTATGGCGACAAACATTCCGCCGCATAACATCGCCGAGCTGTGTGACGCCTGCCTGCATTTGATCAAAACACCAGACGCGCGTGACGACACCCTGCTGAACTATGTGCCCGGCCCCGATTTCCCGACCGGTGGCGTCATTGTCGAGCCGCCCGAGAATATCGCGCAGGCATATCGCACCGGGCGCGGGTCCTTCCGTCTGCGCTGTAAGTTCGAGGTTGAGGATCTGGGCCGTGGCCAGTGGCAGATCATTGTCACTGAGATTCCGTATCAGGTTCAGAAATCCAAGCTGATCGAAAAGATCGCCGAGCTTATCCAGACCAAGAAAATTCCAATTCTCGCTGATGTGCGCGACGAATCTGCTGATGACATCCGCCTGATACTTGAGCCGCGTTCCAAGAATGTGGACCCCGAGGTGCTGATGGGCATGCTCTATCGCAACTCGGACCTTGAGGTGCGGTTCAGCCTGAACATGAACGTGCTGATCGACGGGGTCACGCCCAAGGTCTGCTCGATGAAGGAAGTCCTGCGCGCCTTCCTCGATCATCGGCAAGAGGTGCTGCTGCGACGTTCGCGTCACCGTATGGCCAAGATCGACCACCGCCTTGAGGTGTTGGAAGGCTTTATCGTCGCCTTCCTGAACCTCGACCGTGTGATCGACATTATCCGCTACGACGACGACCCCAAAGCCGCGCTGATGCGCGAGGACTGGGGGATCGATCATGTCCGTGCCACAAGTGAGGCCGACTATGTCTCACCCAAACCGGGTGAGGGCGAGCTGTCCGAGGTTCAGGTCGACGCGATCCTCAACATGCGCCTGCGCAGCTTGCGCCGTCTGGAAGAGATGGAGTTGGTGCGCGAGCGCGACGAGCTGATGATGGAGCGCGCCAATCTTGAGGACTTGCTGGCCGATCCGGCCTTGCAATGGGCCAAGATCGCCGAGCAGTTGAGAGAGACCAGAAAGACCTTTGGCAAAGATTACGAAGGCGGCGCGCGCCGTACCCAGTTTGCCGAAGCCGGACAGGTTGAAGAGGTTCCCCTTGAGGCGATGATCGATAAGGAACCGATCACGGTCGTCTGCTCTCAGATGGGCTGGATTCGCGCCATGACCGGGCATATCGACCTGAAGCGAGAGTTGAAATTCAAGGATGGCGACGGCCCGCGTTTCATCTTCCACGCGGAAACGACGGATAGGCTGCTGGTGTTTGCCTCGAACGGGCGGTTTTACACGGTCAGCGCCGCCAACCTGCCCGGCGGGCGAGGCATGGGCGAGCCGCTGCGTCTGATGGTCGATCTACCGAACGAGGCGCAGATCATCGACATCCTGATCCATAAACCCGGGCGCAAGCTGCTTGTGGCCTCGGATGCGGGTAACGGGTTCATGGTGCCCGAGGATGAGGTGCTGGCCCAGACCCGCAACGGTAAACAGGTGCTGAACGTCAAAGGCGAAGAAACCGCAATGATCTGTAAGCCCATCGATGGCGATCACGTGGCGGTGGTGTCTCAGAACGGTAAGTTCCTGGTCTTCCCAACCGAAGAATTGCCCGAGATGACCCGCGGCAAAGGTGTGCGTTTGCAGAAATACAACATGGCGCGTGGACGGCAGGGAACACTTGAGCTGGATGGTGGCTTGTCCGACCTGACCACCTTCAATTGGGAAGAGGGTCTCAAGTGGTCGATGGGTGGGGATAAAACCCGGCACGAGGCGGATATGTCCCAATGGCTCGCCAAGCGCGCTAGTGTTGGGAAAAAGCCACCCTATGGTTTCCCGCGTGACTATAAATTCTCGTGAATATGCGCTGGACGCAGGTAGAATTTCGCTGATACGGCTTGGCACAGGCCGTATCGGTGCGCTAGACCAAAGAAAAACAGGCCTATCGAGATGAACCTATGCTGCGCATTCTGACTTTGATTACCGGATTGGCCCTTATGGGCGCCTGCACGCAAACGCAGCTATATGAAGAGCCGGAATCGCTGGGCGAATTCAAGTTGCGGGTCAATTATGCCTTTGCTGAGAAGGCGGTGCAGGGGCCGGTCAGCCGCGATGCCACACCGGATGAATGGACCGCTGCTATTCAGAACGCAGTTGATATCCGGCTGGGTCGCTATGAAGGCGTGCAGGAATACGACATCGGTATCAGCCTCGAAGGCTATATGCTTGCGCCTCCGGGTATCCCGGTCATCTACAATCCGAAAAGCACGGCAATTGTCCTGGTCAACGTCTATGACGTGAACAAAAAAGAGTTCCTTGCCAAGGGCAAGCAGTTCCAGGTTCTCGAGGACACGACCGGCGGCAGTGCTTTGAAGGGCTCTGGCCACGAACGGACCAAAGAAGAGCAGATGAGCGGGCTTGCACTGAAGGTCGCGGACCGAGTCGAGGAATGGTTGGCCGAGGAACATAAAGACAATGGCTGGTTTGATCGTCGTCCAGACCTGATCCAACCGCTCGAATCCGGTGTTGTTACGCAAAATCCGGCATCTTAACCTGCTTTTCACGCAGGATGTGCTTGATTTTCCCCTTTGAACCAAATATCTCGCGCGCGCAGATGTAACCACGGGACCAAGGGTCCCCCAAATCGCAAAAGGGCGCCTGAGGAATGGCAAAGGAAAAGTTTGAGCGTACAAAACCGCACGTCAACATCGGCACGATTGGGCACGTTGACCACGGTAAAACCACGCTGACCGCAGCAATCACCAAGTATTTCGGTGACTTCAAAGCGTATGACCAAATCGACGGCGCGCCTGAAGAGAAGGCTCGTGGCATCACCATCTCGACCGCCCACGTGGAATACGAGACCGACAATCGCCACTATGCGCACGTTGATTGCCCCGGCCACGCCGACTACGTCAAGAACATGATCACCGGTGCCGCTCAGATGGACGGCGCGATCCTGGTTGTGAACGCTGCTGACGGCCCGATGCCGCAGACCCGCGAGCACATTCTGCTGGGCCGCCAGGTTGGTATCCCGAAGATGGTCGTGTTCATGAACAAAGTTGACCAGGTTGACGACGAAGAGCTGCTGGAACTGGTGGAAATGGAAATCCGCGAGCTGCTGTCTTCGTATGACTACCCCGGCGACGATATTCCGATCATCGCAGGTTCGGCTCTGGCCGCGATGGAAGGCAACAACCCGGAAATCGGCGAAGAGAAAATCAAGGAACTGATGGCGGCTGTTGATGACTACATCGACACCCCTGAGCGTGCTGTTGACCAGCCGTTCCTGATGCCGATCGAAGACGTGTTCTCGATCTCGGGCCGTGGTACCGTTGTTACGGGGCGTGTTGAGCGTGGCGTGATCAATGTTGGCGACGAGATCGAAATCGTCGGCATCCGCGACACCAGCAAAACCACCTGTACCGGTGTTGAAATGTTCCGCAAGCTGCTGGACCGCGGTGAAGCGGGCGACAACATCGGCGCTCTGCTGCGTGGTGTTGACCGTGAAGGCGTTGAGCGTGGTCAGGTTCTGTGTAAGCCGGGTTCGGTTACACCGCACACCAAGTTCGAAGCCGAAGCCTATATCCTGACAAAGGAAGAAGGCGGTCGTCACACTCCGTTCTTCGCGAACTACCGTCCGCAGTTCTACTTCCGTACAACGGACGTGACCGGCACCGTGACCCTGGCCGAAGGCACCGAGATGGTCATGCCCGGCGACAACGTGTCGTTCGAGGTTGAGCTGATCGCCCCGATCGCGATGGAAAACGGCCTGCGTTTCGCCATCCGCGAAGGCGGCCGCACCGTCGGCGCCGGCGTTGTGTCGAAAATCATCGAGTAAGGCGCTTAAGCCAATACTCAAAGAAAGGGCGTCCCTTGGGGCGCCCTTTTTTTGTTTGGATTTATCAGTTCCTAGGCGCGCAAACTGCCTTTGCCGAAGGCTTAATCGTAAGCAGCATCCACGATAAATTCCACTTTCAGTTCGGGGCGTGCCAGCTTGGCTTCCCCGCAGGCGCGGGCCGGTGCGTGACCTTTTGGAACCCAGGCATTCCAGACCTCGTTCAATCCGGCAAAATCTTTCATATCGGCCAGCCAGATCGTAACACGCAACATATTTTCACGTGATGACCCGGCTTGTACGAGCAGGGCATCGATTTTTTCGAGGCAAATTCGGACTTGTTCCTGAATAGTGTCACCCTCGGCGACTTGTCCGGTCAGGTAGGCCACGCCGTTGTGTTTTACGATTTTCGAGGACCGTTCGCCGGTGTCGATGCGTTCAATCATGGGGCATTCTCATTTAGATGTTTGATGCGGCTGTTCATGGTCACAAGATGACCTGCTTGGCAATTGCTATTTTCGTGGCAAGATCTGCGGTCGTTTTGGCGGTTTAATTTTACCTCCACTTCAACGCAAAGAAGTGACCCCATGTTTGCACTCGAAGCAAACGGCGCGAGACCCGCAGGGGTTGGTGTCAGAAAATCAGAGTTTGGGGTAAATCATGTTTGGACTTCCGTTCGTACACTACAGCACGCGTATCCTGCACAGCACCGATCTGGGCGACATGCAAGCCGCAATCCTAAGCGCCGATGATCCTGAGACGGGCACCAGATCGCACTTGCTACATCCGCAGCAGAAAGTAAGCCACATAACCTGTCTTTCAGAGAAACCGGAAAGATTCCGGGTGAAAAAGTAATAGGCCGGAGTCAACGCTCTAGCCCACCTAACAGCGACTGCTAAACTCAACATGCACCTGTAAAGCGCGCCTGGCCCCGGTCAGCGCACAAAACTGATGAGGTAGGGCATGGTGGGTTTGGACCTTTTGGTAAATGCGGCGAATGTCTTTTACCTGATATCTTATTCGGTCAGGGATATTTTCTGGCTGCGTGTTCTGTCGGTGATTGGCGCGATGATCCTGCTGCCCTATTACTATCTGCAACCCGCGCCGCTGTGGGCCCCGATCGGGTGGAACCTGTTTTTCACCGGTATCAACATCTTTTGGATTGTGCGTTTGTTGCTGGAACGACGCCCGGTGCCATTTACCGATATGCAAAGACACCTCTATGAAATCGCTTTGCGCAATTTCTCGGAGCGGGACGCATATGACCTGCTGAGAATGGGAGTTGCAAAAACAGTTCCGGTTGGAACCAATCTGTTAACGCAAGGTAGCCCGGTACACAGCCTATCGCTTATCGTGGATGGGGAAATCGGTGTTGAGATGAGCGGAGACCGCGTAGACACGCTGGGCGAAGGCCGGTTCCTTGGCGGGACGGCCTTTCTGGCCAAAGATCAGGGCTTTACCGCGCCGGTGACCGTGACAGCCCTTAAACCGTCACGGGTGATCGAATGGAACATGTCCGATCTGACTGCGGAACTGCAAAAACAGCCAGATCTGGCAATTTCAATCGAAGCCAGCCTTGGGCTCGAGATTTCGCGGTTTCTGCAAACCGCCAGGTTACAGATGGCCTAAACGGCGGATTCTGCGGCAGCCCGTACTGCGCGAATATTGTCGCCATAGACACCGGGGCTTTCAACTGATCCACCCTTGAAGACGGCTGATCCTGCGACCAGCACGTCAGCACCTGCGGCTGCAACCAATGGGGCTGTTTTCGGGTCAACACCGCCGTCGATCTCGATATGCACGGGGCGGTCACCGATCATCTGACGCAGTTTGCGGACTTTGCTGGTCATGTCGATGAACTTCTGACCACCGAATCCAGGGTTCACGGTCATGACGCAGACCAAATCGGTCAGGTCCAGAAGATGCTCGACGGCTTCGGCTGGCGTGCCGGGATTCAGCGCAACCCCTGCCTTCATCCCGGCTGCACGAATGGCTTGCATCGTACGGTGGGTGTGCGGACCGGCCTCGACATGCGCCGTAAGGATATCGGCACCTGCATCGGCATAAGCCTGAATATAAGGATCAACCGGCGCAATCATCAGGTGGACATCCATCACCGTTTTGACATGCGGGCGGAATGCCTTGACGGCGGGTGGGCCAAAAGTCAGGTTCGGGACGAAATGGCCGTCCATAACGTCGACATGGACCCAATCCGCGCCCTGGGCCTCGATCGCCTGAATCTCTTGCCCGAAATTGGCGAAATCGGCGGATAGGATCGACGGGGCGATCTTGATGGTGCGGTCAAAGCTCATGGTGGCCTCGTGTCAGCTGAAGAGTCGCGGTCGCGTATACCTGCGCTGCATTGCAAAGGGTAGCCCCCGCGGTTTGCCAAACGTTACAAAACTTTCACCGCGTTGCAGGAGTGCTTGAGCATTTTAGGAGCAGTCATGTCAAAGAGCGGAACCACTCCCGCACCCGCTGGCGCATGGGCTGTGCCGATACCCCCTGGCGGCTTTGGGCCCGGCGCCACGCGCAGCGCGGCGCTACGCCCAACGGGATGAGGCCTCCGCAAGGAGGTCGAAGACGGGCGAGAGCCTCCGGTGCTCAATCGTTATTCAGGGTCAGGGTAACCCGCTCTCCTGCAAAAACCGTGCGCCCGAATTCGACCGGTACGCCGTTTAGATCGGCATTGATCCCCGTCGAGAACAGCACCGGAGCGCCTTGCGACAGTTGCAGATGCAAACCCTGTGTCGCCGTGGCAGCCCGCGCGGTCAGGCGGGTAGACACACGGGTGTAGTCTGCGACGCCACAGCGTTGCAGTGCCTTGGTCACGGATCGCGTGTCTTGCAGCGCAGTCAGGATGTCGGGCAGACGATCAGCCGGAAAGACGCTCTGAAATAGGCCGATGGGCTGGCCATCGGCCAGAGACAGGCCGTCATACACGTGAACCGTGTCTCCGGGGGTAAGCTGCAGAGCTTCGGCTTCGGTTTCATCTGCCGCGCGGGTGGTCAACGACAGGATCGTCTTGCCCGGCATCTTACCGCTGGCCGATATGCTTTTGTGGTATCTCACCCGTTTGCCAATTGGATAATCGGTCGGGCGCGCGGCCACAAAAACGCCTGACCCGCGCCGTGGGCGGACCAGACCTTGTTCGGCCATGTCCGACAGCGCGCGCCGTACCGTATGCCGATTGACACCATGTTGCGCCGCCAATTGCGCCTCGGTCGGCAACCGGTCACCGGTATTGTATCGCCCCTCGGCTATGTCCGAGGTCAGGCTGAGCGCAATGCTTTTCCAGACAGGCGTTTTATTCATGTCACCAAACTTTCACGGGTGCGCGGATTGCGGGTTCTCCGCGAGGGGTGTAATATTTGTCTAGTTGTATAGTTCATATAGACAACCTGGCCAAGGGGGTTTGATGACCGATAAAACAAAAACCGCGAATGCTGCGCGTCAGGAATGGATGGGTTTGCTGGCCTGCGCTCCAGAAGAAGAACTGATTGCGTTGTTGGATGAAATTGGCGCGCTTCCGCGCTTTCAATGGATCCGTCACCCCGAAGTAGGTGGTGTGATGGTGCGCGGACGGATCGGCGGCACAGGCGCGCCATTTAATCTGGGTGAAATGACGATCACGCGCTGTTCGCTCGCGTTGCAGGACGGAACAATTGGTCATGGCTATGTGCAGGGACGTTCCAAGCGAAAAGCGGAAATAGCGGCGCTGGTTGATGCGTTGATGCAAACCGACGCCGCCGGAGACGTTCGTGCGCGGGTGATCGCTCCGCTTGGTCAACAGATGCAGACAGCCAAAACAACCCGCGCCGCCAAGGCCGCGGCCACCAAGGTCGAGTTTTTTACGATGGTGCGAGGTGAAGACTGATGACCGTGCAAAACCAATTTTCAGGCGGGTTCCAGAACGCACCAATTGAAGCGGCCCATGCTTTTCGTGCCGCGATGACGGTCATGGCGCGCCCGGGTGAGATCCGCCGGATGATCGGCACTCACCCACCCGCGCCCTTGTCCGTGGTGGCGGGGACGTTGCTGCTGACGCTTTGCAACCCGGACACCAGTGTGTTTTTGGCGGGTGAGGTTGATACGGATGCAGTGCGGCAATGGTTGACCTTTCACACCGGTGCGCCGCTTGTGGCAGCTGACCAGGCTGAGTTCGCAATCGGAACGTGGCAAGCGCTGATGCCCTTGGGGCAGTTCTGCATTGGAACGCCTGAGTATCCTGACCGTTCAGCGACGCTGATCGTGGAATGTGACGACCTGAATCAAGCGGGGGCAACGCTGACGGGGCCGGGGATCAAGGGCGTCGCCCGTCTGTCACTACCGGATATTCCGATGCTTCAAACCAATGCGGCGCTGTATCCATTGGGATGTGATTTTTTCTTCACCTGCGGTGACAAAGTCGCGGCGTTGCCGCGGAGCACGCAGATCAAGGCAGAGGGTTAGTCGATGTATGTGGCTGTAAAATGTGGTGAGAAGGCCATCGAAAACGCCCATGCCTGGCTGGCCGAGGAACGGCGCGGGGCGACCGATGTTGCTGAACTCAGCATCGCGCAGATCCGTGAACAGCTGAGCCTTGCGGTAAACCGGGTAATGGCCGAAGGGTCTTTGTTCGACCCCGATCTGGCTGCTCTAGCCATCAAGCAAGCGCGCGGCGATTTGATCGAGGCGATTTTCCTGATCCGTGCCTATCGCACCACCTTGCCCCGGTTCGGGTATACCAACCCGGTTAAAACAGACCGTATGGCCTGCGACCGCCGAATCTCGGCCACGTTCAAGGATGCGCCGGGCGGACAGGTGCTGGGTCCGACCTTTGATTACACACATCGTTTGCTGGATTTCAAACTGGCTGCCGAGGGCGAGGTTCCGCCCTCACCCAAAGGTCAGCCACGCACAGACCCGGTTCCTCATATCGCCGACTTTCTGAAGGATGAGGATATCATTCAAGATGAACCCGCAAGTGACGACGCTCCGGCTGATCTGACTCGGCAACCGATGGAGTTTCCGGCCGGACGCCCCCTGCGCTTGCAATCGCTGGCCCGCGGGGATGAGGGGTTTGTGTTGGGCATGGCCTATTCAACCCAGCGCGGTTACGCCCGCAACCACGCCTTTGTCGGCGAATTGCGCATCGGCAAAGTCGCGGTCGAGATGGATATTCCCGAGTTGGGCTTTGCCATCGAAATCGGCGAGGTGGAATTGACCGAATGCGAGACGGTGAACCAGTTCAAGGGCTCCAAGACCGAACCACCCCAGTTCACGCGCGGTTATGGTCTGGTCTTTGGCCAGTCGGAACGCAAATCAATCGCCATGGCTTTGGTCGACCGCGCGTTACGCTGGCAGGAATTGGGAGAAGACAATCTGGGCGCCCCTGCGCAGGACGAGGAATTTGTCCTGAGCCATGCGGACAACATTCAAGCGACCGGGTTCCTCGAACATATCAAGCTGCCGCATTACGTGGATTTTCAGTCCGAACTGGAATTGGTCCGCAAGCTGCGGCGCGAGGCCGAGGCGAGGACTACACCGCAGGAGGCAGCCGAATGAGCCTGACCAACGCACAGCGGATAAGCGGTTTATTGCTCCTATTCCGTGTCCTTCACCCTGTGATCGCCAAGGTCAGGGGCACCGATTGCTTTCCAAATACCGGCCTTGTCCCGCAGCATCGATTCTCGTCGCCGTCTGGAATGGCGGATATGCAGGATGAGATAAAACATAATGGCCAAAAAGACCGCTCCACATACAAAAACGTCCATAAAAATACCAAAACACAAAGTGATACTTCAAAATGAATGAGTACAACTTTGCATATTTGGACGAGCAGACCAAGCGGATGATCCGCCGAGCTATCCTCAAGGCTCTGGCTGTTCCGGGATATCAGGTACCTTTTGCCAGCCGTGAGATGCCCATGCCCTATGGCTGGGGAACGGGCGGCGTGCAGGTATCGGCTGCAACATTGACGCCGGACGATACGCTCAAAGTGATTGACCAGGGGGCCGATGACACCACCAACGCCGTTTCGATCCGCAAGTTCTTTGAAAACACCGCAGGGGTGGCGACAACCGAGGAAACCGCGAAGGCAACTGTTATCCAGACACGCCATCGCATCCCCGAAGCAAAACTGACCGAGGATCAGATCCTTGTGTATCAGGTACCGATCCCTGAACCCCTGCGTTTTCTCGAACCGCGCGAGACCGAGACCCGCAAGATGCACAGTCTTGAGGAATATGGCCTGATGCATGTGAAATTGTACGAGGATATCAGCCAACACGGGGTGATCTCGACCGCATATGCCTATCCGGTAAAGGTCTCGGGGCGTTATGTGATGGATCCGTCGCCGATCCCGAAATTCGACAACCCGAAGCTGGAAATGGACGCGACCCAGCTGTTCGGGGCTGGGCGGGAACAACGCATCTATGCGCTGCCGCCGCATACCAAAGTGGTGAGCCTGGATTTCGAAGATTACCCGTTCGAACCCACCAAGGCCGATCATCCCTGCGACCTGTGCGGGGCAGAGGACAGTTATCTGGACGAGGTAATCATGGATGATGCAGGCAACCGGATGTTTGTCTGTTCCGACACGGATTACTGCCGCACGCGACGCGCGCGGGGGAGCCAAGGGCGATTAAGCAAGGAAGGCGAGATATGATACGGCAGAATGTATTGGGAATTGATCACCTTGGCCTGACGGTCGCTGATCTGGACGCCTCGAAAGGGTTCTTTGTCGACGGGTTAGGCTGGGATGTAGTGGGTGGCAAGCCGGAGTACCCCTCGGCTTTTATCAGCAACGGTGCCGCCGTGTTGACCCTGTGGCAGCAGAAGGGTGACAACCGGCGCGGGTTCGATCGGCACGCAAATGTGGGTCTGCATCACGTGGCATTCAAAGTGCCGGACGAGGCCGCGCTGAACACCGTATTCGATGCCATCAAGGACTGGCCAGGGGTTATGGTCGAATTTGCGCCAGAGCCATCCGGCGCGGGTCCGAAAATCCATTTCATGATCCGGGAACCCGGCGGCAACCGGATCGAGTTTGCCTACGATCCGAGGTGACGGTTATGACACCCCTGCTAAGCGTTCAGGACATCACCAAGACATATGGTGCACGAATCGGCTGTACGGGAGTCAGTTTCGATCTCTATCCCAGCGAGGTGATGGGCATTGTTGGCGAAAGCGGCTCAGGCAAGACAACATTGCTGAACTGTCTGGCAGGTTATCTGGAGCCGGACATGGGGCAGGTGATCTTTGACACGCGCACGGATGGTCCGATGGACACAGTGACCATGTCGGAACCCGAACGCCGGATGCTGGGGCGAACGGATTGGGCCTTTGTCCATCAGCATGCAAGCGACGGTTTGCGCATGTCGGTCAGCGCGGGGGGGAACATAGGCGAACGGCTGATGGCCTTGGGTAACCGCCACTATGGGTCGATCCGAGGCGATGCTATGGATTGGTTGGGGCGAGTCGAGATTGACACAGACCGCATTGATGACCGCCCCACCGCGTTTTCCGGTGGGATGCAGCAGCGCTTGCAGATCGCGCGCAACCTGGTGACGGGGCCTCGGCTGGTATTCATGGATGAACCGACCGGTGGGCTGGATGTCTCGGTTCAGGCGCGCTTGTTGGACCTGCTGCGGGGGCTGGTGCGCGAGATGGGGCTGAGCGCCATAATCGTAACCCATGATCTGGCCGTGGTGCGGCTGCTGGCGGATCGGTTGATGGTGATGAAGGACGGCCACGTGGTTGAGGCCGGGTTGACCGATCAGGTATTGGACGATCCGCAGCACGCTTATACGCAGCTCTTGGTTTCAAGCGTACTGCAAGTGTGAAAGGGAAGGAGATGATCGAACTTAAAGGTGTCAGCAAAAGCTTTACCCTGCACAATCAGAACGGTGCCGTGATCCCGGTGATGGAAGGCGCTTCGCTGAAAGTCATGCCTGGCGAGTGTGTTGCTTTGACCGGGGCGTCGGGGGTGGGCAAGTCGACTTTGATGCGGGTGATCTATGGCAACTATCTGGCGGCATCCGGTCAGGTTCTGGTTGGTGGGCTCGACGTAGCTCAGGCTGAACCGCGTGAGATTTTGAACCTGCGCCGCGAAACGCTGGGATACGTCAGCCAATTCCTGCGTGTCGTCCCACGAGTGCCAACGCTTGAGGTTGTGGCCGAACCGCTGTTGGCCATCGGATTTGACCGGCAAGTGGCTCTGGACAAAGCAGCTAATCTGCTGGTGCGGCTGAACATTCCCGAACGCTTGTGGACCCTAAGCCCTACGACATTTTCCGGCGGTGAACAGCAGCGGGTGAATATCGCGCGAGGCTTTGTGCATGACTATCCGACGTTGTTGCTGGATGAGCCCACGGCCTCACTGGATGCAAAGAACCGCGAGACGGTTCTGGCGCTGATCACTCAGGCCAAGGCACGTGGCGCGGCAATTGCCGGCATTTTCCACGACGTGGACGCACGCAAGTGCGCCTGTGATCGCGAGGTCAACGTATCCGACTTTGCACCTGGAATGGCCGCATGAGCCTTGCCACTGTCATAGCGGTCGTGGGCCCGTCAGGCGTCGGCAAGGACAGCGTGATGCAGGCGTTGGTGGCCCGTGCGACCGGCATTTGTTTGGCACGCCGCGTGATCACGCGACCCGAGGGCGAAGAGGGTGAGGATTTCGACCGAGTGTCTGATACTGAGTTTCATCAGATGGTTGCGCGGGATGCCTTTGCGCTACACTGGTCCGCGCATGGTCTGTTCTACGGCGTGCCCCGCACCATTGAAAAACAGCGGCAAAGGGCAGATGCCATTTTGGTGAACCTGTCCCGATCTGTCTTGTTGCAGGCCCAAGAGGTGTTTGGCGATCTGATCGTGATCTCTCTGACCGCTGATCCCGAAGTGTTGGCGCAACGCCTGTTGATGCGCGGACGTGAGAGCGCACCTGAGCAGACACGAAGGTTGGCGTGTGCCAAAGTGCCTTTGCCCGAGGGGCTGAAACGGGTGATCGAGATTGACAACTCCGGGCCGCTGGAGGCTACGGTTGAAGCCATTCTCGATCAGCTTCAGCCGGAAAGGACGTAGCGATGGATCAGGTGAAACCGCCCATCCCTTGCCTCGCCCACCAAAGCCAGATCATTGATTTGAAAGGGCGCGGGCAGCAGGGGAACAAGGTGCGATTGCAGCGCGCGCTCAACTGTCGACAACGTGGGTTTGTCCAATTTACCGCTGAGGGTGATGTGAAAACGGAAAGACTCCATCACATGCGGATAACCCCATTGCACCAGGTTAGCCTCTTGCCGGGCGTTCAGGCCATGGGCGCGGCGGCGGTGCAGTTCGGCCTCCGATGGCGGGGCACGAAAGCTGTCCAGATCACGCACACAGGCGGCAGCCAGCGCGTTCAGAGCGACCTCATCCCCCATCGGACGCAAAGCCAGAAACCGACCCAATCGGGCGATCTGCAGCCCGCCCAGGGCGACCGGGGCCTGCGTGGCCGCAAGCCGCGCGCAGGCGTCGTGCAACGCTTCAACCGACTGCCTATCCCGCAGGCAAAACGGGGGCTTCATCGTCGCATGCAGCCCGTATTTGCGCGGCACCTCGGTCACGGCTGCAACGTCCACACCGTTTATCACCGGGTGGGCAATGGGCGTTCCGACCTCCATATCCCAGCCCAGCCAGCTGGTGGCGAATTTCGTCCATTCCGCCCGCGCCGGGGGCATAAAATAGATCGCGTATCGCGTGAATGTCACGTTGGCCTCCTGTGCGCGGCCTTTCCACTTGTTCAGACCGTGTGAAGTTCAGATGACAGAAGAAATGATCCTTGCCAATGCCACGCTTGTTCTTGCCGATGAGACGATCACCGGCAGCGTCCGTATCGTAGGTGAATCGATTGCCGAGATCGCCACCGGCCGCACGGTTCCCCAGGGCGCGATTGATTGCGAAGGTGACTATGTCAGCCCCGGTCTGGTCGAGCTGCACACCGACAATCTGGAACGCCATATCCAACCGCGCCCCAAGGTCGACTGGCCGCATGCGGCGGCCATCTTGGCCCATGATGCCGAGCTGGCCAGCACCGGGATCACCACTGTCTTCGATGCGATACGCGTCGGGTCAATCCCCAGCGGCCAGCGTTACCGACGATACGCCCGCGAACTGTCTCGTGAACTGTGGCAACTACGGGAACAAGACGTGTTGAAGATCAGCCATTTTCTGCATCTTCGGGCCGAGGTGTGTTCGGAGACCCTGGTCGAGGAGTTAAACGAGTTCGGCCCCGAAGATAGGGTTGGGCTGGTTTCGTTGATGGATCACACACCTGGCCAACGTCAGTTTCAAGATATGTCGAAACTTGAGATTTACCTGAAAGGAAAGCTGGGGTTGGAGGGCGAAGGGTTTCAGCGCCATGTCGCGGACCTCAAGGCAATGCGAAAGCGCAACGGAGACAAGCACGAGGTCGAAACCGTCAAGGCCGCCAAGCGGTTTGGGGCCATGCTGGCCAGCCATGATGACACCACACCGGAACAGGTGCGGGTCTCGGCAGGACACGGCATCCGGCTGGCCGAGTTTCCCACCACCGTCGAGGCCGCACGCGCCTGCAGCGAACACGGGATAAAGGTGATGATGGGGGCGCCTAATCTGATCCGGGGCGGGTCGCATTCCGGCAATGTGGCCGCTCAGGAACTCGCCGATCTGGGCCATCTCGACATTCTCTCCTCAGATTATGTTCCCGCCGCGTTGCTGTTGTCGGCTACACGTCTGGGGGAGATATGGGGCAATATGGCCCGTGGCCTGCGAACGGTGACGCGGACGCCAGCACAGGTTGTTGGTTTGGACGACCGCGGAGAACTGCGCAGCGGCGCGCGCGCAGATATCATCCGATTCTGTCTTCACCATGGCGCCCCGGCGCTGAACGGGGTGTGGTCTCGTGGACGGCGCGTGGCTTGATCAGGCGCGGTAGAACAGATACCGGTCCGGCGCGATGGTATCCGGACCTTTGATCTCTTCGAACCCGGTTAGAGGTTGCCCCGATATCAGCAACCCGCCGGGCCGCATTACCCGCGCAATTAGCGGGCTAAGACGCGCTGCTTCGGCAACATCGTCTTCTTTGATGCCACGTCCAAAATCATAATGGGCCAGCGCGATCTTTGGCCCGTCGATACCAAGCTTTTCAAGCATGGGCTCCGCTTCGCCCTGCAGAAAGTCCTCGGCCGGAGGGGTGCTGGACGGATGGCATTGCAGCACCCGGTCCATGACCCATATCCGCCGGTCCGGCAGAATTTCCCGCAAATGGTCATAGGTGCGACCGTTGCCCAGCCCCATGTCCAGAACATCTCCGTCCATGTCGCTGATCTGGGCGACCGCCCAATTCAACCCGTCGCGTTGCGCGGTCAGGCGGCGTAGCATGGAATCCAGTCGGCTCATTCGGGTTCTCCGGTTGGTATTGTGGGGCCTGCCCAGGCAAAACCGGGGCCGTCCAGAAGTCGGCTCAGCAGCTCTTGGGTAAAGGTCCAGATCTCCTGATCATGGACCAGATGGTGGGTCAAGACGCCAAAAGGTTCGGTAATGTCGGCGCGTCTTTCACGCCGGTCGCGTAAAAGGTCTGTTGTCTGAATGATCAACTTGTCCGCTGCCACCAACCCGCGCGTTCCGCGCCAGTCAATCGGGTCCAGATGGGTGTTGATCTGCTCCAGCCTTGGGACAGGTTCCCGTGTCTTGCGCGGTGTCGCTGTCGAGACGATGCGATACCCAAGATCAGGTAATTCCTGCACCACCTCGGGCGCGATGCGGTTCCAGGGCGGTACAAACATCGGACACAGCCTGTCTCCGAACAAAGTACGCAGGCGCTCCAGCCCGGATTGCGCGTCGACGATTATGGCCTCAAGCGGGCGGTGCAACCGGAATTCGGATTTCTTCTCGTCAGGCGGTGCGTGGTTTTGATGAGCCCAGCCATGCACCACAGGAGTCAGCCACGGCTGCTGCGTGACGTAATCGCCCAGCCCGGCATCGGCATCACGAGGAATGATCGCCAGATGAACCGACAGGCCAAGCGACCGTGACAGCTCTGACAGCCTTTCAAGCTGCGGTGTCCTTGATATGGCGTCATCATCCCGCCACCACAGCGGCAGCGACAAGCCCTGCGCCTGCCAGATGTCCAACTCCGCCTCCAAAGGGCGCCAGTCCATCATCTTGTTTGCTCCCGCAAGTTCACGGCAATCTCGACCGATCTTGCGGCCCCGTCAAAGCCCTGCGCTGAAACCGGGCGTGGGCCATCTGCCATGACCGACGCAACGGCCCGCGCTAATGAATCCCCATTAAGGGATTTGCTAGGCAACACATCGATGGCCGACAGGTCCGAGAGGCTCTGACCACGCAACCCCTGCTCAACCTCTTTGCCGTCGTCGAACGGGATAAAAACCGCAGGCGTTCCTGATTGCAAAATATCCAGCGCCGTGTTGTAGCCGCACATACTGACCGAAGCCGCCGCGTGGGGCAGCATTTGCCGGAAGTCCGGGCGCACCGGTTCCAGCGTCACTTGGGCATCGACCACGAGTTGTGACAGTTGATCAATACGTGCCCTTGCGTCCTGCCCGCCCACCAACAGGCGCCAGCGCCTGTTGGGCATCTTTTGGGCGGCCTCGATGGCCGCGCGAAAGATCGGCTGGCCCACAGATCCGCCACCGGCGCTGACCAGTATTTCGCCATCGCCCACCGCGTCAGGATGCGGCACAGGCGCCTCGGGCGCAACAAAACCGGTATAGAACAACCGCGGGCGCAATCGATCGGTCACCGGCCAGCTCACCTCCAGCGGAACAACGCTTTGATCTGAATGGACGAGGATACCGTCGTAATACCGGCACACGATCTCTTCCGTGCGTTCCGCCTTTGATGCCTTCGATGGCGGGGCTAGAATATCGCGGATCGAGCCCAGAACGACCGGCCGTCGCGGTAAGTTCCAGGCGGCCTCCAATGCGGCATTGAACTCTGCCGCCAGTGACCTGCGACCAAAGGGAAAAAGCTCGGTGATCAGCACATCAGGTGCGAAATTCTGCACGGCTGCGACCAATGCGGTTTCGCGCGATGTCAGATAGGCGGCATCGGCCACTTCGTCGCTTTGGGTCAAAAGCCGGGTGAAATCCGTGCCGTCCGAACGCAGCGGTGGAAGCCCCAACAGGGTCATGCCCGCGCTGTCTAGCTGTGGTGCCGGCATTCCACCCGAGACAACAAAGGTCTCGTGCCCGGCCCGTACGAAAGCCCGGCCCAAAGTCAGCGCCCGGCTCAGATGCCCGGTGCCCAACAAGTGCGTGACAACAATCATCACCTTCATTGTGATGCCTCTGGTCTGATCAGGCGGACGGGTTCGGGCTGGGGACGTAGTGTCGGCATATCGACGATATACATGCGGTTGCGTTTGATTTTAAAGGGGGCGGGGCCATTGAAATCCCATCCCCAGGCCCGCGCCAGAATGACCCGCATAATACCGATGTGGCAGACGGCAACCGTGTCGTCTGACAAAGCGTCCAGCCAGGGCTGCAGACGCGACCAGACCTCAGCTGGGTTTTCACCGTTTGGCGGACGAAAATCCCAACTCCAGTCTTCGATATGGCGGTATCCGCTGTCTGGGTCGGCAATCAGGTCGACCCCGTGTAACCCTTCCCAATCACCCCAGTTCATCTCGGTCAGCGCGTCCGAAGTCTGCGGCTCGCGTCCCGCGACCAGACGGGCGGTTTCGCTGGCCCGCAGCAGGGGGCTGGACCAGAGGTCCGCGTCCTTCCATGGCGCGGGCAGTTGCATAGCGGATAGCTCTGCCCGCGCATCTTCGTCTAACGGTATATCACTGCGCCCTTGAATGCGGCCCGCGCGGTTCCAATGGGTGTGACCGTGCCGAAGCAGTGCTAGCCGGGTCATAACCGAACCTCCATCAAAGGTCGCGTTGCCTGCCAGAACCGGTCGGTTGCTGCAGGCATCAGGTGACGTTCGGCCACGCGCGCGCGGGCGTTGGCCCCCAGCGACAGGCGGGAAGAAAGGTCATCCAGCAAGGTGCGCAGCCGTGCAGCCAATCCTTCGGGGCCAGCGTCGACCGAAGGATAGTCCGACGGGGACAGCACATCCCGCACGCCGGGCCGGTCCTGCGCTACAACAGGCACACCGCTGGCCTGCGCCTCAAGATAGATCATGCCATAGGCCTCGTTCACTCCCGGCCACAACAGTACCGAGGCCGCACCGTACAGCTTCTGCAAAGCGTCGCGGTCACATTGCCCCAGAAACCGGATCTTTGATCCGAACGGCGCCATCAGCACCTCGACTTCGGGACGTGCTGGGCCATCACCCGCAATATCCAAGGACCAGTCGCCGTCCAATAAGGCCAGAGCCTGCGCTAGAAGAGTGTAAGAAGCCAGCTTGTCACCGTGCCGCATCATGCCCACGGTCAGCATTGGCCCCTCACAGCCCGAGGCGGGCGGCAAATCCGACCGGGGCAGGAACGGGGGCAGTTCCACAAGGCTTTGATCCCCGTACCGTTCCCGTTCCAGAGTGATCAGGTCATTGGAGGTGTGGTAGAAAATCACCTGCGCCGCATCACAGGCGTCATGTGCAGCTTTTGCAAACCCGGCCCAGGGACCTGTCAGGCGGCTGGTTGCGCGGGTGCTTTCCAACTGAACGTAGGGAATGTTGCGCGCCTTGCAGACACGCGGGCCCAGCAGATCGGGGGCCTTGTAATAGTTGTGATAGGTCACCCAAAGCGCGGTGTCCGCGGGAAGATCGGCGAGCAGACGTTGCACCTCGGCGTCAGCTTCGGCGCGCAATGCGGCCTGCACCTGCGCGTCCCCGGCTTTGTCGTAGATGCGCAGCCGCGAGGCCAGTTCGACCGTATCCTCTTGCGCGGCGATCGCGTGCATCAGGTTGCGGGCCATTTCGCGATCCCCTGACGGCACCAAGCTGTCCGGCGCTTTCATTGGGGAGTAAAAGGCCACTCGTGCCATCAGCCTATGTCCGAACCCAATGCGCGCAGTCGTTTGGACAGGCGGGCAATGCCGGGGTCCATGCGGAAATCGGCGATCAAACGATCATAGGCGGCACTTGCCATCAAAGCAGTTTGCTGCGGATCGGCGGCCAGATGGATGATGGCGCTGGCCAATGCGGCAGGATCATCGTCGGACAAGACGCCGTGGGTGCTGGTTTCAATAAACTCGGGGATGGCCGATACCGGCGTCGACAGGATCGGCAAAAGCTGTGATGCGGCCTCCATCAAAACATTGGGTAGCCCGTCGCGGTCTCCGTCACTGGCGATCCGGCTGGGAAGCACAAACAAGTCTGCGCTGCGCATTGCTTCGATCACTTCGGGTTGATCACAAGCGCCTTGCCACGTTATCCGTTGCGACAGGCCAGCGGCGTCGGCCCGATCACGCAAGGCATTGCCAAGTGTTCCGCCGCCAATGTGCGTCCAGTGCCAGTCCAGCGTTTCTGGCAGCATGGCAAACGCGTCGATCAACCGGTCAAAGCCCTTTTTCTCGACTAGACGACCGACCGAGAGCATGTGAAATGGCCCGTCCGGCGCGCGCGGTGTGCGGTTTGGCGGAGAAGGAAAACGGTTCAGATCCAGCCCGTGATAGATCAGGTCAACCCGCGCGGGATCGTCGGCCAAACTGCGTAGATGGTCGGCCCCGATGGCCGTGCATGTCGCACCAAATGCCGCTCCATGAGTGTCGGCCCGCAGTTTTTCGACCTTTTCCCACTCGGGCGAGGTCCAGATATCTTTAGCGTGGGCCGAAAAACTCCACGGCAGGCCGCGCATAATGGCGGCGTAGCGCGCGACCGAGGATGGGGTGTGCATGAAATGCGCGTACATCACTTGTGTCGCGTCGGGTAATTCGGCGGCCAGAACGCAGGCCTGACCAAAGCGCCGTATGCGGTTGTGGGTCGGATCACGGCGCAGATCGGCGCGCCAGACCCGGTAGGCCTCGGAATAGCCCGGCAGGGCTTGCGCAGTCTGTCGCGCAGCCCAGACACGCTGTGGTTCTTCGTAAAGGTATTCTGGCAGGTAATGCACCTGACCCTGAAAACGGTCGTGCAGCGGGTGCCGTTTTACGTCGGTCGGATGGCGCAAAGACCAGATGTCAAAGCTGTGCCCGGCCTCTTGCAGGGCGACAAGTTCCTGGGCAATGAACGTCTCGGACAGGCGCGGCCACCCTTTGACCAGCACCGCCAGTTTCGGCTGGGCTGTGGTCATCCGATGGCCCGTTCCTGTTCCTGGCCTAGCAACGCGTCAACGCGGTCGATGACATAATCCAACCCGTCCAGCAGCCCGTCCTGAATGGTCTGCGATGGCAGGGGTTGGTGCGGCAGTTCGCGGATCGCCTCGATCATCGCATCCGCTGTCAGCCCGTCGCGGTTTTCGTCCAGCATCCGCACAAGGCCCAGCCCTTCCGCGCGCGAGGCGCGAATCCACTGTTCTAGTCGTGGCGTCGTGCGAGGCACGATGACGGCACGTTTGTCAAAGGACAGAACTTCGCAGAAAGTATTGTAACCGCCCATACAGACCACCCCGGCGGCCCCCGCAAAAAGCGTTTCGATCTGGGATTCGAACCCCACGGCGGTCACCCGGCCATTCAACGCGGCAACGCGGGTCTCGAATTCTTCACGCAACTCACCGGAAAGAAAGGGGCCGTAAACCAGCACTGCACGCGGCGACAGGGTAGGGTCTTTTTCGTAAGCGGAGAGAACCTGGTTCACCATCGCCTTACCGTCGCCACCGCCACCTGGCGTGATCAGGATGTAGGGTTGTTCAGGTGGCTCGCCTACAGGGCCAAGATCCCGCCGCAGGTAACCGGTCCAATGCGTGCGCGATTGCGCCGCGTGGCTAAGCGGCAGCCCTTTGGTCGGATCATAGATCGAGCGCAGACCGTAAACCCAGATTTCGTGATAGAAGCGCTCGGTCGCGGCAAGGGCCTCTTTCCGCTCCCACTCGGCGGCCAGAACTTCGGGTTCGTCCAGCACGTCGCGCAGGCCAAGAACCAGCTTGGTGCGTTGGGAATGCAACAGATGTTCCAGTGTCGGCAGCAACTCCCCACGAAAACCGGTGGGTTCCTTGTCGACGATCAGCATATCGGGGTCGAATTGCTGGACGGCAGTCTGGATCAGACCTGCGCGCAGTTCGGTTACCTCTTCGATCCCCATGCCAATGGTGCGCGCTGCATAAGAGCCATCGGCACGTTTGGTCACACCTGGCAGGCGCACGTGGTCGACCCGGCGCGGAAAGGTGAACCGACCTGCCACGGGTGACCCGGTCAGGATCAGGGCTGACGCTTGCGGGTTGGCTTGCGTGATAGCTGCGGCAAGGGCGCGCGACCGGCGCAGATGCCCCAATCCAAATGTATCGTGGCTGTAGAACAGTATGCGCGGCGCACGGCCGGTGATGTTGTTTTGTATTCCTAGGCTCATGCCTTCGCCTGTCGTGTCCCTGGGTGCAAATCCGCGCGTTTAACTCCGTTACCGTATATTCTTTGACGCCGCTTGCCAAAGGGGGTGCCGAGATTGTGCAAATTCGTCAAACATGGCGAAATGGCAACAGCCAAAGTACAGATGGTATTGGGGCGTTTTTCCCCGTTACACCCGGCGTTGATCTTGCCATTCCACTCATACTACAGGGTCGGTCATATTCAGTTTTTTCAAGGTTGCAAACACTCTTGTCGCCTGCATTGCAGCCGAAACACGAAATGACACGAACTTGAGCCGTGAAACGCTGAATATTTGAATACGCTCAGGCGCTTCTGTAACCTGCGATGCAACATACGACTTGGACAGAAAAATTGATGAAACTCAGACTAATTGCTGGAATGGCTCTGATCCTGTGGGCGTTTGCGGCGGCCTTCGTCACAGAGGCATCGGCGCAAGTCCCTTTGATCCCCGGATATACCTCAGGGCCTGAGGCCGAAACTGGGGCCGATGGTGATCTGGCTGCCGCGATCAAGGCGGCAACCGAGGCCGGCGCCAGCGTAATTGTCATCGACAGCGCGGGGCAGATTGTGTCTTCAGGCGGTCAGCCAGGTGCTGATGCCTCGGCCGAGGACGCGCACGGGCCGATGGGCGACGGATCGCAGTTGATGAAAGCGCAGGAAAGGTTCTCAAAGTTCCGCGAGTCCATGGAATCGCGCCTAGAGGCTTTGCCCTATTCTATTTTCGAAGTTCAGTACGTCCTGCGGCAGACCAGCCCGGATGGCCGCATTCAGACCTATGTCGAGGTTCTGGCGTGGAACATTCTGTTTCTGCTGCTGGGGCGCTGGCTGTCCACCGAGATTTACGGCAAGCGCATGGCCAAAAATCTGGTTGTGGCACGGTCCAAGGAAAACCCGCAGGGCTATCGGGAGAAAATGCCGTTTTTGGTGTTCCGGTTTTTCATGGGGATCGGGGGCACGATCTTTGCGATGCTGATGGCGCTGATCGTGGGGTACCTGTTCTTTGGTGAAGCCGAAGATATCTCGATTCAGTTTACGGTCACGGCGATCTTTACGGCGTTTTTCCTGTCGCGCACGATATCCGACCTGTGGCGGATGGTTCTGTCCCCTTATCTGAGCCAATACCGCTTGCCGCCCTTCTCGGATCGGGACGCAAAGCGGCTGTATTTCTGGGCGTCGGCGCTGGCGACCTACGACATCTCAGTTGTGTTGTTCGCCACCTGGGTGGCGGATTTTGGGTTAAACTACAATGTCTATGCCTTGGTCTATGGTGGCCTGACCATGTTGGGCGCGTTGGGCAATTTGTTGATGATCATGTTCAATGCGCGCGCCATTTCGAATGCCATTCGCGGCGGACGCGCACCGGACCAAGTGTCGTGGATTTTGCGGTTCATCTCATTCGCGTGGGCGCCTGTGCTGGTTGTCTATATCGTATTCAGCTGGTTCAAGCTGGCGGTGGATCTGGTGCTTGAGAATGAGAATTCTCTGCCGATCGTGGCCAGCAGCTATTTGATTTTCATGTCTGTGGTCGTGGCCTACGGCGGAATGAATTACCTGCTGGAGCGTTACTTTGACCGTAACCGCCAAATGGAAGACATGAATGCGGCGGCCACGGAAGAGGATGACGAAGCCGTCGAGACACCCGAGGCGGAACTGCGCCAACATTCGATCCTGACATATGAGGATTTGGCCCGTCGCGTGGCAGGGATTTTGGCCTTTGTGGTCGGGCTTTATGCGTTGGTGGTGATCTGGAACCCCGAAGCCAGCTGGAGCGAGGACCTGCCGGTCGAGCGTGCGCTGGATGTGATGGTCATCCTGTTCATAGGCTATATTCTCTTCCACTTCTTCCGCATCTGGATCGACTCGAAAATTGCTGAAGAAACCGATGATGGCGGCGAAGAGGCCGAGTTGGGCGATGAAGGCGGCGAAGGCGGGCAAAGCCGCCTAGCGACGTTGCTGCCCTTGTTCCGTGGTGCGATCCTGGCCGTTGTTGTCGTCACCATCGTTTTGATTGTGTTGATGGAGTTGGGGATTAATGTCAGCCCGCTGTTTGCCGGTGCTGGTGTGGTGGGTCTGGCTGTTGGGTTCGGCTCGCAAACGCTGGTGCGCGATATCTTTTCGGGGGCGTTCTTCCTGATGGATGATGCCTTTCGTAAAGGAGAATACATCGACATCGGGGATGTGAAGGGGACGGTCGAAAAAATCTCGGTTCGGTCATTCCAGCTGCGTCACCATCTGGGCGCGCTGAACACTATTCCCTTTGGTGAGATCAAGGTGCTGACCAACTATTCCCGCGATTGGGTGATCATGAAATTGCCGTTACGTGTGACCTATGACACCGATGTTGAAAAGGTGCGCAAGCTGATCAAGAAGCTGGGTCAGCAATTGCTGAGCGACCCTGTGATCGGCGACAACTTTATCCAGCCCTTGAAATCGCAGGGCGTGATTGAGATGCAGGATTCCGCGATGATCATCCGGGTCAAGTTCATGACCAAGCCCGGTGACCAGTGGCTGGTGCGCAAGAGAGTCTATCAAGATATCCGCGAGCTATTCGCACGCGAAGGGATCAAGTTTGCTCATCGCGAAGTCACCGTGCGGCTGGCCGAAGGCAAAGAACCCGAGGATCTGACGCCGAAGCAGCGTGAAGCCGTGACCGGCGCGGTGCAGGCGGCGATTGATGAGGATTATCTGGACGATATCGGCCCCGGCGGGGATGATCGCTAGGGAAGGCTCCCGCCCCCTTGGGATGCGTCTCTGACGAGACGCCCCCCAAAGTGTTGGGCCGGGCCGCGCGTACCGCGCAGCGGTTGGCTCAGGTGGTCAGCGAAGGCCAGATGGGTTGGGATGTGCCCAGCTTCGCGGCTGGCAGAGGCCATGACATATGGGCCTGGCCAACGGACAAAGCCGGTTTCAGGCGACGCCCGGGGCCCCAGCCGGATGCTTCAACCTCTTGTGCGTAATCGGATGTTGTGGGGGTTGTAATCTCTTCGTCCTGCTCGGATTTCGCCAACGCAGCCAGTAGTTCCGCTGTGCGGGCCAGGGACAGCTGCGCCAGCATGATAGAATTTGCGGACGCGGCTTCGGTCAGTGCCGACAGGACCGTTGCAGCCATCAGATAGCCTGTCGCGTGATCCAGCGCCTGAACCGGCAGAGGGGTGGGTTTTTCGGCCTTGGCCCAAGCGCGACCCGCGTCTGCGATGCCAGCGCTCATCTGTACGAGGCTGTCAAAACCACGTCTGTTGGACCACGGCCCCTGCCAGCCATAAGCGTTCAGAGTGACCTCAATTCGGTTGGGAGCCAGTTCATCACGTTTTATCTTGGTCAGTCCAAGCGCATCCAGCGCACCCGGGCGGTAGCCATGAATGAAGACATCTGCTTGAGCCAGCAGGTTTTCCAGCTTCTTCAGACCGGTTGGCGATTTCAGATCTAGATAGGCGCAGTGTTTGCCCAGTGAAATACCCGGAATGACACCCGGCTCATCCCATCCAGGCGGGTCGATGCGCAGAACTTCGGCACCGAACCCCGCAAGCGTGCGAGTCGAGACCGGTCCGGCCAGAACACGCGTCAGGTCCAGAACGCGCAAGCCTGCCAGCGGACGTCGAGCCGTTGCCTCGGGACGGTCGCGCGGCGTGATATGCCGCGGGCTGTGCCATCCGATCAGCGGATCGCGCGACACCGCTCGCCCTTGCGGGTGTTCCAGCCATTCGGTCCGACCGCGCATCGCGGCGGCCGCGCCGCCCTCGGCCACAACCGAGGTTTCCAAATCGGCGATGGACCAGTCTTTCACAGCCTGTGCAACTGCGTCCCGGTTGGCTTGCGCCTCCAGCACCTTCAGCGCCGCTGCCCGGTGGGAGGGCAGATTGGTGTGCAGCCTGATCCAGCCATCCGACGCCTGATAATCCCCGGCGATTGGGTCCCAGAGGCTGGGCATCTCCCACCCGCCTGGTTTGAACGAAGACCCGTACCACAGCGAAGCCAAACGATGATTGACCGATATCTCAGGCGTTGTGGGGGCAAGGTTCATTGCTGTGATCAGGCGCGCCAACTCTTGACCAACGGCAGCGAAACTGGCGGTTGCCAGTTCGGAAACCGCGAAAGCGCTGGGCCATGCGCCCTTTCCGGTCGACTTGTAGCTGTCTGCGGCGGGGAGGGCGGAAATCAGGCTCATTGCTGGTACGGGTCCAGACTGTCGCGCAATCCGTCGCCCAGGAAGTTGAACGCCAGTACAACGACAATGATTGGCAGCATTGGAATTGCCGTCCACGGATAGATCTCGATCGAGGCCAGGTTCTGCGCGTCATTCAGCATCACCCCCCAGCTGACGGCAGGAGCGCGCAGCCCAAGGCCAAGGAAGCTGAGCGCCGTTTCTCCAAGGATCATCGCCGGGATCGACAAGGTGGCCGATGCGATCAGGTGGGACATGAAGTTGGGCAGCAGGTGTTTGCGGATCACGCGGCCCGAGCTTGCGCCCATCATCTCGGCGGCGCGCACGTATTCCTCTTCGCGCAGCGACAGGAATTTGGCGCGCACGGATCGGGCCAGACCGGGCCAATCGAGGATGCCGAGGATGATCGAGATGATAAAAAACACCGCCACCGGGCTCCAATTCGAAGGCACCGCGGCGGACAGGGCCAGCCACAAGGGTAGTTCAGGCAAAGAGCGCAGGATTTCAATGACCCGGTTGATCACCCAGTCGATCTTGCCGCCGAAATAGCCGGCCATCGAACCGAAGATAATTCCAAGGGTGAAAGACACCGAGATGCCGATCAAACCTACGGTCAGCGACAGCTGCGCGCCGTAGAGAATGCGACTGAACACATCCCGGCCCAGACGGTCCGACCCCCACAGGAACAGCGTCGCCCCTTCGGGCGCGCAGAACAGGTGAGTGTCGGATTTGATCAGGCCAGCCAGTTTGTATTCCGAACCTTCACAGAAAAACTTGATCGGGCGCGGATCTTCGAGGTCGGGTACGAATTTCCATTGGAAGGTTTCCAGATCAGCCTCGGCAACGATGGGAAAGACATGGGGGCCGATGAATTTGCCCTCATAGAACCAGTTGACGCTTTGCGGCGGCGCATAAAGATGCTCTCCGTTGCGTTCATTCGGACCATAAGGCGCGATGAACCCTGCGAAAGGCAGCATCAGATAACACAGCAGCAGGAAAATGCCCGAGATCAAGCCCAGCTTGTGAGTTTTGAACTTGCGCCAAACCAGCACCCAGTTTGGCGCGTCCAGATCGGCACGCTCAAGCTGTTGCAGGGCGGCGTCCGGGTCATAGGGGGCGTCGTCGACATAGCGACCATCGGGATGTTGGGTCATGCTTCACGCCCCTCGTACCGGATGCGCGGGTCAAGCATGACCAGCAGAATGTCAGATATCATGGTGCCGATGAGGGTCAGCAGGGCCACGAACATCAGAATAAAGGCGGACAGGAACTGATCCTGCGTTTTCAGTGCCGTCAGAAGGGTCGGGCCGATGGTTTGCAGGCCAAGAACAACCGAGACCAACACCGAGCCGGACACCATCGAGGGTAGCAGGTTGCCGATATCCGCCACGAAGGGGTTGAACGCCACGCGCAGCGGGTATTTCGCCAGCATCCGCGACGGGGCCATCCCTTTGGCGATTGCGGTTTCCACATAGGGTTTCCCCAACTCGTCCAGCATGTTGGCACGCAAGCGTTGCATCATGGCCGAAGCCCCCGAGGTGCCGATCACAAAGGTCGGGACGATCAGGTGGACAAGAATGGACTTCAACTTGTCCCAGCTCATCGGCTGGCCTTCAAAGGATGGGTCCATCAAGCCGCCGATGGGTAGGTTGAAGTAACGGTGGCCGTAATAGAACAGGATCAGCGCAAGCAGAAAGTTCGGCGTGGCAAGACCCAGATACCCCACAAAAGCCGACGTATAGTCGATCCACGTCCGGGACTTGGCAGCAGCAAGGACACCAAGCGGCAGCGCGACGGCGTAGACGAACAGGATGGCGGCCAGGTTGACCACTACGGTCAACCACAGGGTATCGCCTACAATCTCGGCCACGGGGCGGTCGAATTCGAAGGACCAACCATAGTTGCCTTGCAGAAGCCCCTCGAACCCGTGCGGGCCGGGCCAGAATCCCATCCAGATCAGATATTGTTCCCAGACGGGCCGGTCCAGCGCATATTCCGCACGCAGAAATTCTGCCTTGGCCACGCCGGCAGACTGGCCGGAAGCCTGCAATTCGGCGATCTGATTGCTCAGGTAATCTCCAGGCGGAAGGTTGATGATCACGAAGATCAGCACCGACACCACCAACAGAGTCAGCAGCATCGTGAAAAAGCGATACACCGCATAGCGCAGCATGACCATTTAGCTGCTCCTGATCAGTCGGCGAAGAAGAATTCGTCCGGCCGGTGAATGCCGAAATGGGCGCCGGGCTCCCATGCCCACATGGCCTGTTCGGGCACGTTGCGCAGGCGGTTCGACACCACCACAGGCTGCGGTGCGCCGTTCAGAATGCCGATGGCAAATAGCTGTTCGGCATGAATGTTCAACATCTCGGTCCAGATTGCCTTGCGATCGTCGTCGTTGGTGGCGACCTCCCAATCATGGGCCAATTGCATCAGGCGTTCTGCCTCGGGCATGTCGGGGGCTTCGCCTGCGTCGCCGCCGGTTTGATAAAATTGACCCCATTTGGGCCAGGCCAGAAAGACCTGATCAGTCGGAGCCAGATAAGCGGGCGAGGTGTGGGCCTGCGGAATACCGTCATCCCAGCCAAACCAGACCGAAGCCATTGTGTTTCCAGCAAAAACGCGGTTGCGCAAGATGTCCCTATCCAGCGGTCGCATGACCAGAGCGACGCCAATCTCGCGCCAAGTGTCGGTGACGATCTGCAGCGCGTTCTCGACCTCTTGCCGTTCACCGGCGGTTTCGATGATCAGCTCCATCGGGCGGCCATCGGGTAGCATGCGGATGCCGTTCTTGTCCCGCTCGGTCAATCCGGCCTCATCCAGCAGGGCATTGGCCATTTCGATGTCATATTGCGCCCAGGCCTGAGCATTTTCCTCATCATAGAATGGTGACGCAGGCAGCACCGACATCGCGCCGGGTTGGGCCAATTTGAAATACAGCGCCTGATTGATCGTCTTGCGGTCGATGGCTAGTGACAGGGCACGGCGCACGCGGACATCGCGCAGAACGTCGCGCCAACCGTCATCAGCAAAGTTCAGATTCGGATAGATTGCGATCTGCGACGCGACACCGGTTTTCCACAGCCGTGTCTTGTAGTTCCCGACTTCTTCGCCCTTTTTCAGGATCGACGCATCGCGGAACGCCAGCCCACGCCCCTGCAGGTCGGTTTCACCAGCGTTGGTTTTTGCTGCGACCAGACCGGGGGCGACAATCTCCATCTCGACCACGTCGATATAGGGCAATTGCACACCGTTGCTGTCGATGCGGTGGTAATAGGGGTTACGTACAAAATTATGCCGGATTTTCTTGCCTGAGCTGGCATTCAGCCATGGCTGAAGTGTGGGTAGTTCGTGGTTGTCGAATTTATAAAGGTTATCAAGCTTGTTGTGCAGTGCCGCCCAGCTTTTGACCCGGTTGTCTTCGACCAGCGCGGCCATTTCTTCGGGATCTGCATATTTCTCGTGATACGGCTTCAGAAATGCGGCCGGTCGGTAAATGAAGGGCGGACGCGCCTGTGCCAGTGATTGCAGGAAATCCGGGTTCGGGTCCTCCCATTCGAAAACAACCGTGGTTTCGTCGGGGTAGCTTACCGTTGGCGTTTTGCCTTCGACGATCAGAAAATCGGGCGGGCCGGACGGGCTGAGCAGCTCGTTATTTGCGACATCTTCCCACCAGTACCGGAAATCCTCGGATGTAAACGGCGATCCGTCTGACCATTTATGCCCCTCGCGCAGGTTCAGAGTAAACTTGCGGTTATCTTCGCTTTCGTAGGACTCGAGCAGGTCGGGTACAAGTTCGTAATTCTCGTTGAAACCCACCAGCCGGGCATAGCCATAGACAACCATCTGGCGGATGTCCTTGGACCGGGTGACCATGGTGCGCAAAGTGCCGCCTGGTGTTCCAAATTCACGCCCCTTTGCCGCCAGATCGACAACCAGCGGTTCATCGGGCAGGCGATCCTGAACAGGTGGCAGATTGCCCGCGCTCACCTCACTTTCCCAAAATCCGCTTTCCTTTGGGGCGGGTGTTTCCGCCGAGGCGGGCAGCATCCACGCAGCCGTCAGCGTGGCAGCCAGAAGCAGGGGGCGAGTGGTCTTAAACATGGCATCGTACCTTATGGCCGGGTTCCATCTCTACCAGCGAAGGTATCACGGAGTCAGTAAATCGGAAGGCGTCATCCCAACTGTCCGGCGAACCTGCGCCCAAAGCAACCAATTTCAGGTCGATTGGGCGGTTGATGTCAGGTTCTGGCTGGGCGGCAATCAGCGCCTTGGTGTACGGGTGGCGGGGATTGTAGAAAAGGGTCTCGGGCGGGGCCTGTTCAACGACCAGCCCGCGGCGCATCACTGCAACCTCGTCGGCAATGCGCGCCACAACGGCAAGGTCGTGAGAGATAAAGAAGTAGGACAGGTTCAGACTGTCCTGCAAATCTTCCAGCAGTGTCAGGATTTGTTCCTGAACCGAGACATCCAAAGCCGATGTAGGCTCGTCGCACACGATCAGCTGCGGGTCCAGCATCATGGCGCGGGCAATGGACAGGCGCTGTCGCTGACCACCAGAAAAGGCATGAGGATAGCGTTTCAGCATGTCGGCGTTCAGCCCAACCCGCAGCAGCATCTCGGCGGCTTTGTCACGCTGTTCAGATGCGGTGCCGATCTTGTGAATCTCCAACGGCTCGGTCATCGCATCCTGAATGCGCATGCGCGGGCTGAGCGAGCTGTAGGGGTCTTGAAACACCATCTGCGCCTTACGCTGAAACGCAGTGCGCTGGGTACGGGTCATATGGTGAACGGTAATCGGGTCTTCGGTTGGCGAGGTGCGGAACAGAACCTCGCCGCCGGGATCGGGAAGTTCGGCGCCCAACGCAATGCGCGCGGCCGTAGTCTTGCCCGAGCCGCTTTCGCCGACCACGGCCAGCGTCTTGCCGCGTGCGAGCTTCATGTCAACGCCACGGCAGGCATGGATCAGTTGTTCACCCTTCCAACCCTTGCTGGATCGCAAGGTGTAAGTTTTTGAGACGTTCTTGATCTGTAGGATCAGATCCTCGTCGGGCATCGGTATCCCAACCGAGTCTTCGTCCGGAATCTCGGGTGCGGCGTTGAACAATTGCTGCGTGTAAGGATGCGCGGGTGAGGTCAGGATCGGGGCGGCGGCCCCGGATTCCATCACACGGCCCTTGTGCATGACGACGACCTGTTCTGCCATATTGGCGACCACGCCCAGATCATGGGTGACAAGGATCAGTGCCATGCCGGTTTCGCGCTGCAATTCCTTGATCAGGCCCAGAACCTGCGCCTGTGTCGTCACGTCAAGCGCGGTTGTCGGCTCGTCCGCGATCAACAATTCCGGCTTGGACACCATCGCCATCGCAATCATGGCGCGTTGGCGCATGCCACCCGACAATTCAAACGGGTAAGAATCATATGCACGTTGGGGATCGGGAAAGCCAACGCGCTCGAACTGAGTCAAAACTTCTTTGCGGGCCTGCGCCTCGGACGCGCCACGGTGCAGCCAGAGAACCTCGCTGACCTGATTGCCGATCTTGTGCAGCGGCGACAGGGATCGCATCGGTTCCTGAAAGATCATCGAAACGCGGTTGCCGCGAATGCCGCGCATCTGCTTTTCGCTAATCTTGGTCAGATCTTCTGTGCCTTTGGAATCATTCAGAATGATTGTCCCGCTGCGAATTTGCGCGGTGCGTGGCAAAATCCGCAGCGCTGCCCTGCACGAGATAGTCTTGCCAGAACCGGATTCGCCGACCAGCGCAAGTGTCTGCCCTGCCTCGACGTCAAAATTGACGCCTTTGACTACGGGGTTGCCCGCACCAAAACCGATGCTCAAATCGCGGACAGACAACAAAGCTGTCATGCGGGTATTCCACCCGTTGGGCCGTAGGTCGGCATCGGCTTGATCAACTCCCCGTGTTTTTTGACGTAGTCTCGCGCGGTTGGGGCGGGGTAGTCAAACCCGTTCTTGGGGTGAAATGTCGCGGAAACGTGAAACTGACACCAATTTGTCTACACAAAGTCTTGAGGATTTGCGATCACGGGCCATGTCGACCCCATCTGGCAAATCGACTGATATCAAGGAGAGATTTCCCCGTGCCCGACGATCAAAGCCGACTCGATCTGTTCATTGACCGCATGGTGTCGCAACGCGCCTGTCTGGATTTTGCCATTGCCGAATCGCGTGGCATGGCGGGGCCGGTCTTTGAATTGGGTTTGGGCAATGGGCGGACCTATCATCACATGGCGCAATATGTGAAAGACCGCCCCGTGTACGTGTTTGAACGCGCGGTGGCGTCCCACCCCGATTCAACGCCCCCCGAGGATCGGGTGATTCTGGGCGATGTGCGCGAAACGCTGCCCGCCGCGCTGACGCGTTTCGGTGCCACTGCAAGCCTGATCCACGCGGACCTTGGCGGGCATAACCGAGAAAAGAACGACGCCTTTGCCAGATTTGTTTCACCGTTGATCCAACCTCTGCTCGCAGAAGGTGGTTTGATGGTCTCCAGTGATCGGATGTATTTCGACGAACTGACTGAATTGCCTTTGCCGCCCGGTGCGGTTCAGGGCCGGTGCTTCGTCTATCGCCGCTGAGACACAGGAGCATCCCATGCTGTTCTACGATTGCAAGACCGCCCCGAACCCACGCCGGGCTCGTATGTTCATCGCGGAAAAAGGGTTGGAGGTCGAAACCCGCGAGGTCTCGATCGGCAAAGGCGAACAGCTGAGCGATGCGTTCAAAGCGATCAACCCGAACGCGACCCTTCCTGTGCTGATCACGGATGAGGGCACAGCACTGACCGAGAACCTTGGCATCGCGGCCTATCTCGAGGCCCGATTTCCCGAGCCGCCTTTGATGGGGCGCACCTCGGATGAAAAAGGGCTGGTTTTGATGTGGAACAGTATCGTTGAACAGCAAGGCGGGGCGCCCATTGGCGAAACTTTACGCAACACGCATCCCGCCTTTGCCGACAGGGCGATTCCCGGTCCGGTGAATCACGCTCAGATTCCTGAACTGGCGCAACGAGGTGCCGCGCGGGTTGGATATTTTTTCGATCTGTTGGAATGGCGATTGGCGGAAAGTCCCTATATCGCCGGGTCTGAGTTTACGCTGGCTGACATCTCAACATTTGTCTTTGTTGACTTTGCCCGAGTGATCAAGACGCGAATACCGCAGGAAAATTCGGCAACGCTGACTTGGTTCGAAAAGGTCAGCACACGGCCCAGCGCGCAGCTTTAAACCAGAGAAATTCGCCCAACAATCTGGTGCGATTAGGACTGTACAGAAATGTCTAGACAGAAGTGAACAGTGGGTCTAGCGTTCTGCCCAAGCCATGTTGGGAGGGCAGGATGAAATCTCAGTACCGTGTTGTGGTTATCGGGGGCGGCGTTGTGGGCGCCTCGGTTCTGTATCACCTGGCCAAGTTCGGCTGGTCGGATGTGGTGATGCTGGAACGGCGGCGGTTGGCATCGGGATCTTCCTGGCACGCTGCCGGAGGGGTTCATGCGTTGAACGCTGACCCAAATATGGCCTCGCTACAGGCGTATACCATCGATCTGCTTAGTGAGATTGAAAAGGAATCGGGTCAGAATATCGGTATGCACATGACCGGTGGCCTGACGTTGGCTGGAACGCCCGAACGGTGGGAGTGGCTACAGGCGAACTACCGTATTTTTCAGTCTATCGGCATTGAGGATTGCGAGTTGCTGTCTCCGGAAGAGGCGCAGCGCCGTTGCCCGATCATGTCCACCGACGGCGTGCTGGGTGCTATGTGGGCGGACCGCGAGGGCTATATCGACACGACCGGCACGGTGCAGGCTTATGCAACGGCGGCCAGAAAACGTGGTGCCGAGTATTACGAGGAAACCAAGGTTGAGGAGCTGATCCAAACCGCGGATGGTTGGCAGGTGGTGACCGACAAGGGCACGATCACTTGCGAACATGTGGTCAATGCGGCTGGGCTTTGGGCCAAACAGGTGGGCCGCATGGCTGGCATCGAACTGCCGGTCTCGCCGCTGAAACACCACTATCTGATTACCGACACGGTGCCCGAAGTGGCGCAGGCGGATTTCGAGATGCCGATGACCGTCGACCTCGAAGGCTTCACCTATATGCGGCAGGATCAGAAGGGCGTCCTTGTTGGTATCTACGAGGTTGATCATGAACACTGGGCCATGGACGGCGCACCGTGGAATTACGGCGAAGAGCTGTTCCAAGAACAGCTGGATCGGATTGAAAACGAACTGACGCTGGGCTTTGAGCGATACCCCTCGATTCAGAACGTGGGGATCAAGACATGGGTAAACGGGGCGTTTACTTTCTCGCCAGATGGTAACCCGCTGGTCGGTCCAGTCCCGGGCAAGCGCGGTTATTGGTCGGCCTGCGCGGTGATGGCTGGGTTCTTGCAGGGCGGCGGCGTTGGCAAAACATTGGCCGAGTGGATGATCCATGGCGAGCCTGAGGCGGATGCATGGCCGATGGACGTGGCGCGGTATGGTGATTTCGCGCAGAACAAACGTTATATCCGCGAAACCACCGGGCAGTTCTATTCCCGCCGTTTCGTAATGACCTACCCGAATGAGCAACTGCCCGCGGGCCGTCCGCTGAAGATGGCGCCCGCCCATGACGCAATGACAGAGGCCGGCTGCAAGTGGGGTGTTAGCTGGGATCTGGAAGTGCCGCTGTATTTCGCGCCGAAAGGGTTTGAGGAAACACCGACGCTCAAACGCTCAAACGCTCACGACATCGTGGCCGAGGAATGCAAGGTGATCCGCGAAGGCGTCGGCCTGTTGGATATCTCAGGCTTTTCGCGGTTCGAGGTCAGCGGCCCCAATGCTGAGGTTTGGCTCGATAAGGTTATGGCATCGAAACTCCCCGCGCCGGGCCGTGCCAAATTGGCCCCGATGCTGGGCGAGGACGGGCGGCTCAAAGGGGATCTGACCGTTCTTAACTGGGGCGACGACACCTGGTGGATTATGGGCAGCTATTATCTGCGCGCCTGGCACATGCGCTGGTTCGACGATCACATGATCGACGGCGTCAATATCCGTGATCTGGGTGAAGAGTATTGTGGTTTCGCTGTGGTAGGGCCGAAATCGCAGGCAGTGGTCGAGAAACTGGCGGAACAGGATATCTCGGGTCTTGGGTTCATGGGCTGCGATGAATTTGATATCGGCCTCGTTCGCGCCCGCGTCGCGCGTATGTCGGTGACAGGCGAAAAAGGCTATGAGATCAACTGCCGTTATGGCGATCATATTGCGCTGCGCCGGATGCTGCTTGAGGCCGGGGCGGACGAAGGTATTCGCGAATGCGGCTTCAACGCGATGCTGTCGACGCGGCTGGAAAAAAGCTTTGGTATCTGGTCGGCGGAGTTCACCCAGGCCTACACGCCGGGGATGACAGGAATGGATCGCTGGATCGACTGGGATAAGGATTTCGTCGGCAAAGACGCCGCATTGGCCGAGCGTGACGGAAACGGCCCGGCGCAAGTGCAAGTAACGCTGGAAATAGACGCGCTGGACGCTGACGCCAGCGGGTACGAGCCGATCTGGTCGGGCGAAGACCGAGTGGGTTTCGTAACTTCGGGCGGCTATGGGCACTGTACCGGAAAATCTCTGGCTATGGCTCTGGTCGAACGTAACAAGGCCGAACCGGGTACCGAGTTGACGGTTCATGTGGTTGGTGTTGAACGCCCCGCGTGTGTGATCGCAACGTCCCCATACGATCCGAACGGTAAGGCGATGAGGGGCTGATGGTGATCTCGCAAACATCCGAGCGCGGCAGGCGGCGTCGTGGACGCGGTGCAGACGCCGTGCCTGTGCCAAGCCGCGATGTAAATTACCGCCAGCTGCGGAACCCGTTCCCGGTGATGGAGGTGTTCCCGGCGGATCAGATCGCCGATATGCACGAAACCGCCCTGCGGACGCTTCAGGAGCTGGGGATTAAGGTTCTGCTGCCTGAGGCGCGCCGAATATTCGACAAGGCAGGCGCACGGGTAGAGGAAGACAGTGAAATGGTCTTCATCGGTCGAGAGATCGTTGAGGCCGCCATAACGTCAGCCCCCAAGTCCATCAATTGCCGTGCTGGCGCGCGCCGTCGTGATTTCACGCTGGAACTGGGCAGTCTTGTGTTTCAACCAGGGGCAGGGGCTCCGAATGCCACCGATCTGGAAAAGGGTCGTCGCCCCGCGACGGGGCAGGACTATCTGGATTTTTTGAAACTTACGCACCACTTTGATGTGTTCCAGATGATTTCGCCGCAGGTCGAACCACAGGACGTGCCGACCCACCTGCGCCACTATTTCACCACGCAGGCGCAGATGGAGCTGACTGACAAGTTCCCGTTCTTCTACTCTCGCGGAACGCCGCAGGTGATGGATTGTTTTGAGATGCTGACCACAGCGCGTGGCCTGCCGGACGATGAATTCCGCGCCACCCCGCACAGCTATACGATCATCAATACCAACAGTCCGCGGACGTTGGATATCCCCATGGCGCAAGGTCTAATCGACTTTGCCCGCCACGGTCAGATGTCGATTGTCACGCCGTTCACGCTAATGGGGGCGATGGCACCCATTACTGTGGCCGGGGCGATTACGCTGTCTCATGCCGAGGCTTTGGCAGCGGTTACCCTGACCCAACTAACCAATCCCGGCGCGCCGGTGTGTTATGGGACCTTCACCAGCAACGTGGACATGAAATCGGGGGCTCCAGCGTTTGGGACGCCTTCGCATTTCCAGGCGTCTCTGGCGGCGGGGCAGTTGGCGCGGCACCTGGGCCTTCCGTGGCGGTCCGCCGCCGGGTCGGCTTCGAATGTAAACGACGTTCAGGCCGCGAATGAAAATCAGTTTGGCCTTTGGGGGTGTCTGATGGCCGGGGCCACGGTGATCATCCATTCGGCCGGGTGGCTTGAGGGTGGATTGACGGTCTCGTTCGAAAAGATGATCTGTGATGCCGAAGTGCTGAACATGGTGGCCGAGCTGTGTGCTGGCGCACAAGCGGGCACGGCCGAGATCGGTTATGACACCGCCCTGCGTGAGGTTGAACCCAGCGGGCATTTCTTTGCCTCCAGCCAGACGATGGAGCGCTACAATACCGAATTCTACGAGCCCCATGTGCATGACTATGCCAATTTCGGCACCTGGACCGAGCGCGGATCAATCGACGCCAATCACCGTGCAACGGACGTTTGGAAGACCATCCTGAACGATTTCAAAGCCCCTGCCGGGGACAGCGACAGGTTGGGTGCCTTGCAGGACTTCATCGCACGCCGTACGGCTGAGGGCGGCGCACCGCCGGAGAGTTGAATGAATACAAAACCGATCCTGCATAGGGACGATCCTAAGGCCGAACCGCTGGTCGGCAACATCAAGGTCACGCGCGACGATTGGCTGAACGTGGCGATGGATGTGCTGATCTCGGACGGGGTGGACCAGATCAAGGTTCTGAACCTGGCCGAGCGGATGGCCGTGTCGCGATCATCTTTCTATTGGTATTTCAAGTCCCGGCAGGAATTGCTGGACGCACTGCTAGCCCGCTGGCAGGCAACCAATACAGCGGCGCTGGTTGCGCAGGCCGAAGCACCCGCCGAAACCATCACCGCCGCCGTCTGCAATGTACATCGCTGCGTAGTGAACACGGGTCTTTTCGACACTGCGTTGGATTTCGCCGTACGTGACTGGGCGCGTAAGTCGGGCAAGGTGCGACGAGCCCTGGATCAATCGGACGCGCGGCGGCTTGAGGCGTTGCACGCCATGTTTGCGCGGTATGGGTATCCCGAGATCGAGGCCGAAACCCGCGCGCGCGTGTTGTACTACATGCAAATCGGGTACGATCTGGCGCAGTTGAACGAGCCGATGGAAACGCGGCTGTCGCTGGTGTCGCATTACCTTTACGTCTTCACCGGGGTCGAACCCAGGCCCGAAGAAGTCGAAGAATTCAGCGCCTATTCAAAGCGCTATTGGGAGGGAGCAACAGAATGAGTCAACCAGACGCAATTATCATTGGCACGGGTGTCATCGGCGCGGCCATCGCGTTCGAGATGGCCAAGGCCGGGTGGAAAACTCTGTCGTTGGACCGCAATGCTCAGGTCGGTCACGGCTCGACCGCCGGGTCCTGCGCGATCATTCGGATGCATTATTCGACCTTTGATGGCACGGCCTTTGCGTGGGAAGGCTATCACTATTGGCGCGACTGGGCCGAATATCTGGGCCTGCCAGCAGATGCCAATCTGGCGCAGTTTCGTGAAACCGGATGTCTGGTGATGAAGACCGAAGCCAACGGGATGCTGGAAAAGCACATGAAAAACAGTGCGGATCTGGATTGCCCGTTCGAAGATTGGTCGCCTGAAAAAATCACGGAGCGTCTGCCGGTTTATTCATTGGACAGCTTCACCCCGCCTAAACGCATGGAGAACCCGGAATTTGGCCAACCGAACGGGCGCAAGATGCAGGGCGGCGTGTTCTGGCCGCAGGCTGGATATGTTACCGATCCGGCCTTGTCGGCGCAGAACCTGATGGATGCCGCCAAACAGCATGGGTCAGAAGTGCGCACCGGGGCCGAGGTGGTCGAAATTCTGACGGAAGGTGGTCGCGTGACCGGGGTCAAACTGGCCTCGGGCGAGGAAATCCGCGCCAAGGTCGTGGTAAATGTCGCTGGACCGGGATCAGCGATTATCAACAAGATGGCTGGCGTATTGGATGACATGACCATCGAAACCCGCCCTCTGCGACAGGAAGTGGTTCACGTCCCCGCGCCCGAGGGATTCGATTTCGAAAATGACGGTACTATTGTGTCGGACAGCGATATCGCGTGTTACTGCCGCCCTGAACATGGCAATCATATCCTCGTGGGTTCAGAAGATCCCGAATGCGATCCGCATCAGTGGTGCGAGGATGACGTGCACTACAATCACGACTTCACCGACCAGTGGACCACACAGGCGATGCGCTATGCCCAGCGGGTGCCCAGCCTTGGCATCCCGTCCAAAACCCGTGGGGTGGTTGATCTGTATGATGCGTCGACCGATTGGATTCCGATCTATGACAAATCCAGCCTGCCGGGGTTTTACATGGCCTGCGGCACCAGTGGAAACCAGTACAAAAACGCGCCGATCGCAGGAAAGATGATGACGGCCCTGATCGACTATTGCGAGGGTGGGGCGGATCACGATGCGCAGCCACTGCAGTTCGAACTGCCCTATATCAAGCGGATGATCGATGTTGGGTTCTACTCGCGTAAACGTCCGATCAACGAAGAAAGCAGTTTTTCGGTTCTGGGCTAGCCTGCCTGCAAAACTGCTCTAGTCTTTCCAAGAACCGTTTGTGGGGTCCTGGATGACTGAACCATCGAACCGAGTTCTGATACTGGGCAGCGCGCCCGGCGCCTTGGCCGCGCAAGGCTGGGCGCGCGATCCCTTTACCCATATTGTCGCGATCAATAACGCCTGGCGCATCCGGCCAGATTGGGACATTCTGATCCACCCCGAAGATTTCCCGATAACAAACCATCCAACTGGACTTGCCCCGCATCAGCGGATCATCACGGCGCAGGACTATGTACCGGCGCAAAATGGGTTTGGTGGGTTTGTCTACGCTGGCGGAACGATGGCGTTTACCGCGGGCTATTGGGTCTTGGCGGCGCTAAGGCCTGCGGTGCTGGCCTTTTTCGGCTGTGACATGATCTACCCGGATACCGGGAAGACGCATTTCTACGGAACCGGTCAGGCTGATCCTTTGCGTACGGATATCACTTTGCGGTCGCTCGAGGCTAAATCGGCGCGCCTGGCGCTGTTTGGTGCAGATCAGGGATGCCAGGTCGTCAGGCTGTCAAAAGGGGAGAGCCGCCTGCTGTTTCCGTCCGTCGAAATCGGTGATCTTGTAAGAGACGACTTACCCGAAACCGACGCGATGCAGACCATTATCCAATCGGAAAATGAGCTGGGGTATCACGTGCCCTCGGGGCGGTATTGGGAAGTTGCGGACAGGTTCGACACTAGCAAGCTTGATGCGTTGGACCAGCAATGGCTGGCAGCCTATCGCGCGTCAGCCCTGATAGATTTCGCCTGAAACGGCCAACAGATCAGGTGGCGAATTTCGCCCAGGCCCAGACCATCGCGATATAAGTCAGGTTGTGCATCAACTGGTCCAGACCCGCAGCGCGCCAAAAAGCAGCCTGTGTTGGCATCAGTTTTTTCTTGTCAGAATAACTGGCTTTGGCAAAATCGATGTTGAAATGTATGAACCATTCCAGGGCGGCAATTATAAGAATAAAAGCCCAAGGCGCACCGAACAGCACAAAGACAATAACGGATCCGATAACATGTACGCCGGCATGTTGCGCGCGACCCCAGTGAAGATACTCACCACGACCCGATAGCATTTTGGGTGTCTGAAGGTAGAAATCCGCGAACATATGTTTGATCTGCAACAAGCAGAGCATCAACAACACTGCGCCCAAGCTGGCGGTCAAATTGTTTCTCCCGATATCGTCCTAAAGCGAACTCTAGGGGCTAAACTGGTGCGGCGCAAATAAACTAGATCACACATGGCGAATTTATGTGCAAACTGGAAACTATTTGCGTCAGTGGTCACGAATGCTGTAAATTCAGCGTGTTGGATGCGCCGCAATTTCTTTCAGATCGGATCGGTGATTCAAAACAGGGGCAGGATCCATAGAACGTTCGATTTTCCGGTTTATTTGGAAGTACTCAAAACGCGATCAGCTAATTCTGCTGGCCGTGACGTCTACGCTGTTCCCGCTGCTGTATCTGACACTGGAATTGCCCAAGCGCATTATCAACGATGCCATTGGTGCAGCCAGCCCGATTGTGGATGTTCTGGGGTATCAGGTACCGCAAACCACATTCCTGATTATTCTGTGCGGCGCGTTCCTACTGGCGGTGCTGGCGCATGGCCTGATGAAGATGCGTATCAACACCATGAAGGGTGTGCTGAGCGAACGGATGCTGCGCCGCTTCCGGTATCAGCTGATCAACCGCGCCCTGCGTTTCCCCCAACCGTATTTCGAGCGGGTCAGCCAGGGCGAAATGGTGTCGATGATCACCGCCGAAAGCGAACCTATGGGTGGGCTTATGGGCGATGCGATCAGCCAGCCGGTTCTGCAGGCGGGACAGATGATCACGATCCTGTCGTTCCTGTTCCTGCAAAGCGTCTGGTTCGGGCTGGCCGCTGTGGCCTTGATACCGCTGCAGGCGTGGCTGATTCCCAAGCTGCAGCGTCAGATCAACTTACTGAACAAGAAACGCATTCAAGAAGTCCGCGTTTTGGCCGCGCAAATTGGCGAGAATGCCGCCGGGGCTTCGACCCTGCGGGCCAATGGCGGCTGGCGTTATCGCCGGGCGATGATATCGGAACAGTTGGGACGGCTGTTCGGCATCCGGTTCGAGATCTACCAGAAAAAGTTCTTTATGAAGTTCATCAACAACTTCATCTCGCAGCTGACGCCGTTCATGTTCTATTTGATTGGCGGCCTTCTGGTATTGCAGGGCTCAGTCTCATTGGGGGCGCTCGTGGCGGCGTTGGCGGCGTATAAGGACCTGAGCTCGCCCTGGAAAGAGCTGCTGACCTACTACAACCAGACGCAGGACATGTCGCTGCGTTGGGACGTGGTGATCGAACGTTTTGCCCCGCCGGGAATGCCCGATGAAAAGCTGTTCGAAGGCGAGCCCGAAACGCGACCACATCTGAATGGGGATATCGCGCTGGATCGGGTCTCGGTTCGGGATATGGATGGCAATCAGGTTTTGGATGATCTGAACCTTACCTTTAAAGGCGGACAAACTGTTGGGATTGCGGCCCCCAGCGAAGAGGACCGGCGCGCCGTTGCTGAGTTGCTGACGCGGGAAATCCTGCCCAGCGCGGGTCGGGTCGAGATTGGTGGCGAAAACCTGTCGAACCTGCACCAGAGTGTGGTGGCCGCGCGCATCGGCTACGCTTCGTCACGCCCGGTCATGTTTCAGGGGACGTTGGGCGACAATGTGATGATGCCGATGCGTCAGAGGCCGCTGACAACGCAGTCCGACGACCCTGATTTTGCTGAGACACAGCGGGCAGGCAACAGCGCCGATCCGTATGATGCCGAGTGGCTTGACCCGTCTCAGGCCGGGTTGGACAGCCCCGACGCGCTGCGCGATTGGTGGTTGCACCTGATTGACGGCATGGGGTCGGGGGCGGCTTTGTTCCAGCGTGGATCAGAGCAAGTGTTTGATCCGATTGAACACCCGGAATTGGCCAGCAAATTGGTCGAGCTGCGCCCCTTGGTCCAGCAGGCGGTGCAAAAGGCTGGGCTGGAACAACAAGCTTTGGTGTTTTATCGCGACACCTACAACCCGGCCTTGCCGGTGGTGGAAAACCTGCTGTTTGCCACGCCGCGTGTGCCGGTCACGCAGGAATTGCTGGCGCGTCAAACCGTCTTTTTGGGACAACTGCGCGAGTTGGGGTTGGACGAAACACTGGTTGGTCTGACCCGCGATGTGATCGAGATGCTGCGTCAGATCTTTGGTCTGGACGGCACCGACCACCCGCTGTTCCGCAAGCTGGGACTTGAAGCGCAAACCTATGAGGCCGCGCTGGAACTGGTCGAGCGGACCAGGAATGAGGGCGTATCCGGTCTGGATGACGAACAACTGGCCAATCTGCTGGCGGTGCCATTCGTGATTTCGGCGGAACAGATTGGGCCTGCCTTTACCGATGAGTTAAAGAACCGAATCCTCGAACTACGTCACAGCCATTCCGAGAAATTGCTGGGGCGGTTGCATGACGTTTTCGTCTCGCTGGACAAAACGGCATTTGCGCCGGGTCTGACCGTTATGGAAAACGCCCTGTTCGGCAAAGTCAGTCAGATCGGGGGCGGTCGTTCGGACGAGGCGCGTAAGCTGATTGTCGATGTGCTGGACGAAAACGGCGCGCGCCCGCTGGTGGTCGAACTGATTTATGACGTCCCGGTCGCAATCGGTGGTCAGAACTTGCCCGCCGTTTTTGCCGAACCACTGGCCTTTACCCGCGCGACGATCAAAAAGCCGGACATCCTGATCCTGGAAAACGCGCTCGCCAGCTATGACATGGCGACACAAGTTGCTGTTTACAAAAACCTGCGTCAGTTGCTGCCCGACACGACAGTCATCTATCTGAACGACCAGTTCGAAAATCCGGATGTATTCGACATGTTTGTCGAAATCCGGCAAGGTCGTGTGGTCTCGGACGGAGGGTATGATGCCGTGGAAGAGGATAGCGCCGCCTCAGCCGATCTGGCGCGCAAGCTGCGCGCATTGGAACAGACGCCGCTGTTTTCCGGTCTTGACCGCAGGCAGTTGCGCCTGCTGGCCTTTGGTGCGCGCTGGTTCGATGCCAAGCCGGGCGAGGTTGTGTTTCTGAAAGATGACCAACCCACCGATGGGGCCTATGTGGTGCTTGAAGGCGAGGCCGGGCTGTACCTGCCGCAGATGGAAGGCCCGGATCAACTGATCACAAAAGTGGGGCCGGGGGCACTGGTGGGGGAACTGGGGCTGATCCGCAAGGAGCCCCGCGCCCTGAGTATGATTGCCGAGACGGAACTGTCCTGCTTGCGGATCGGGGAAGAGGAATTCCTGGCGGTGGTCGAAAACGATGCCGCTACCGCATTCAAGCTAATGCAGGTGATCGCTGGGTACGTTTCGAACTAGATCCTGGGCTTACAGAACAATTCGTAAAGCAGCCCGATGACCTGCGCGGTGTTGCCGTCCTGCAGCGAGTAATAGATGGTCTTGCCGTCTCTTCGCGTGGACACCAGCCGTTCCTGCCGCAACCGGGCCAGCATCTGGCTGACGGCGGCCTGCCGGATTTGCAGCAGGTCCTCTAACTCACCCACTGATTTTTCGCCGTCGCCCAGATGGCACAGGATCATGAGCCGGCCTTCATGGGCCAGTGTTTTCAGAAACGCCGCAGCCCGCGCGGCGCTTTCTTTCATGTCCGCGGGGTTTTCAGAATGTGCGCCTTCGGTGTCTTGGGCTTTGGGGGTCACACGCAGCCTGTTTGTTCGCAATATGGTTGGACCAATATGCCCTGAAACCGGTTTGGTTGTCACCCCTCGGTCGCTGGCGCACCCCCTTGAAAGGCGTTGCCGTTGACATAGTCGCAAGGTTCTTCCTGCATTTGCAAATGTAGCCCGTCGCCGGTGTAGGGATGCGCACGGGCCAGGTCCTCGTCCACCTCGATCCCAAGGCCGGGTGTGGTTGGGGCGGTCACGAAACCATCATCGACACGCAAAGTGCCTTTGATCAGCTGATCGTGGAAAGGCGTTTCGATGGTTTCCAGCAGCAACAGATTTGGGATCGACGCGGCCAGATGGATATTTGCGGCCCACTCGATTGGTCCGGCATATAGATGCGGTGCCATTTGGGCATTGAACACCTCGGCCATGGCGGCGACCTTCTTCATCTCCCATATGCCACCAGCGCGGCCAAGGGCGGGTTGCAGGATTTCGGCAGCCCCGGCACGAAGTACCGCGCCAAATTCGGCCTTGGTGGTCATACGTTCTCCGGTTGCGACAGGGATGCGGACGTTGCTGGCGACGCGGGCCATATCCTCGATCATGTCGGGGGGGGTGGGTTCTTCGAACCACAGCGGAGAGTAGGGCTCCAACGCTTGACCCAACCGGATTGCGCCTGCGGTGTTGAACTGACCATGGGTGCCGAACAACAGGTCGGCCCTGTCCCCCACGGCCTCGCGGATCGCTTTGCAGAACGCGACCGACATTGAGATATCGGACATCGCAGGCATATGCCCGCCGCGGATCGTGTAAGGGCCTGCCGGGTCGAATTTTACCGCGGTGAATCCCCGCCGTACCATCTCGGCCGCGCACTCACCGGCCTGATCGGGTGAAGTCCAGAAATCGGACAGATCATGTTGCGGCAGGGGGTAAAGGTAGGTGTAGGCCCGGATGCGCTGGTTCATCACCCCACCCAGTAAGGCATAGACCGGGCGGTTACGATCCTTGCCCAGAATGTCCCAACAGGCAATTTCAAGCCCCGAAAACGCGCCCATGACAGTCAGATCGGGACGCTGAGTAAAGCCGCTGGAATAGGCACGGCGGAACATCAACTCGATGTTTTCGGGATTTTCGCCCAGCATATGCCGTTCGAACACGTCCCGGATCACGTGCTGCATCGCGTCGGGACCGACGGATGAAGCATAACATTCCCCCCAGCCGGTGATCCCGGTATCTGTCGTCACTTTGACTAAAATCCAGTACCGTCCACCCCAGCCCGGCGCAGGTGGGGCGGTAACGATGATGTCGAGGTCCTGCAGTTTCATCCGGTGTCCTCCCCTTGGATGGCGTCAGCCCCTGTCGAACAGGATCACGTTGCGCTTGGCGGATCCGGTTTTGGTGTCTTCGATTGCCTCGTTGATCTGATCCAGGGACCACCGGCCCGAGATCAGCTCGTCCAGTTTCAGCCTCCCCTGTTCATACAGGTCGATCATCCACGGGATATCGCGCTGAATGACCACGTCGCCCATTTTCGAACCCACCATGCCCTGACCCAGCGCGGCCAGAACCACTGGTTCATAGCTGGACATATCGCCCGAATGCGGCATGCCGATCATGATCGCCCGGCCGCCCCGACCCAAATAACGCGGGGCCTGATCATAGGCCGGAATTGCACCGACGGTGATCAGAACCGCATCCGCGCCGCGCCCACCCAGTGCCTTGAAGGCGGCTTTCCACGGTTGATCCTGACTGGCCAGCACGCCATGCGTCGCGCCAAATTCCATGGCGATGTCCAGCTTTTCCTCGGTCATGTCGACGGCCACAATCCGACGGGCCCCAGCGATACGGGCCCCCTGAATGGCGTTTAACCCGACACCACCCGCGCCGATGACCACCACGTCCTGACCTGGGCGTAGCTTCGCGGCATTCACCGCCGCACCGACCCCGGTGATCACGCCGCAGGACAGGAGGCTGGCCACGTCTTTCGGCATCTCGGCCGGGAGTTTCACGATTTGCCGGTGGCTGACGACAACCTTTTCGGCAAAGGCACCGCAAGCCATAGCCTGATCTAAGGGACCTCCGTCCACTGTCTGCAACGGTCCTTTGACGGTGTCGTAAGGCGTTTCGCAGATGGTTGGCTGGCCGCCTGCGCAAGACGGGCAGGACCCGCAGGCGCGGATTAGGGTAACAACTACTGGGTCGCCAACCTTAAAACCCCCGGCCTCGTCGCCAATCGCGGTGATCACTCCGGCGGCTTCGTGGCCATAGACGGCAGGCAAATGCCCACCCCATGCCCCGCTAGCAAAGGTGATATCGGAATGGCAGATCGCCACGGCCTCAAGTGTCACTTCGACCTCGCCCGCGCCCGGCGGTGCCAGCAAGACGTCTTCGATGACCAGAGGTTCGTCAAACGCCCGGCAGACGGCGGCTTTGATGGTTTGCATGTGGTCCCTCACTCCCTTTTGATCACGGTGGCGCGGGAAACTGCATGTCGCAAGACGGAAACCGTCATCCAGGCGTCGTTGTTACGCCACGACAGGGCGCGATCGCAAAAATAAGACAAATCCGACGACCATCAGAACCAGGGCCAGCAGGAATGGCGCGCCGGGCAGGTAGATCGCCGCGTCAGGATGGGCAAAATGAGCGAACACGCTAGTCATCACCAGTGGCGAAATCACCATCGACAGCGCGTGCAGCGAGGTCAGCACACCCTGCAACTCACCTTGTTGCGAATCCGGGGTTGCGCGGGATGTCAGGGCCTGCAGGGCAGGGGTCACCACCGCACCGACTGCGGTAATCGGGATCAGCATCAGAGCGATGAAGCCATTGGTCAGGAAAGCCAGCAGCAGAAAGCTGACCACTTCGAAAGCCATACCGTAGATGATCGTTACCCTCTCACCCAGGTACCGGGTCGCGGGGCGGATCAGGCCACCTTGTACAGCGGCCATGCCGATCCCGTACACGCCCAGTGACAGACCGATCATTTGAGGTGACCAGCCAAAGCGCTCGGTTGTGAAATAGGCCCAGATTGCGGGGTAAACGTAGATGGACACCGAGTAGAGGAAATAGACCCACAGCATCGGGCGGATGCCGGGTAAGGATGCGATGGCACGCAAAGAATTGACCGGATTGGCGCGGCGCAGGCTGAAGGCCCGGCGGGTTTTGTCGGTCACCGTTTCCGGCATGACCAGAAGGCCCGCCAGAAAAGTCAACGCGGACAAGGCGGCTGCCGCCCAAAAAGGCGCGCGGGTTCCGTATTCGCTCAGTAACCCACCGATAACTGGGCCCAGCACAAACCCCACCCCGAAGGCGGCACCCAGCAGGCCAAAATTCGCCGCCTTTTCGTGCGGTTTCGAGACATCCGCCATGAACGCCGCCGCCGTGGCATGGGTGGCCGCGGTGATGCCACCCACGATGCGCCCGACCAACAGCAACCAGATGCTGCCGGCAATCGCCATCACCACATAGTCCAGCGACATGACGAACAAGGACACCAACAGCACAGTGCGCCGGCCATAGGCGTCGGATAGGTTGCCCAGAATTGGCCCAAATACAAATTGCATCGCGGCAAAGGCGGTGCTGAGCACACCGCCCCAGATCGCTGCGTCGGCCAAAGTGCCGCCCTGAACCTCGATGATCAGCTCTGGCATGATGGGCAACACCAGACCGATGCCCATGGCGTCGATCATCACCGTGCCGAGTACGAAGAGAAAAGGTAGACGCATAGAAACCGCTCGCGAGATTCGCCCGGACCCTATCACGCTTCGTTCACCTGTGAAGCACCTGTAACGTCAGGTCATGCCGCCGGTAATTTTTGTTCCAGATCGTCCAGAATTTCGGACAGAAGGCGGGGATGAGAGAAGAACGGAGAATGCGAGCTGTTGATTGTTGTCCGCAAATCTTCGGGCGCGACGTGGCTCATTTGTTCTTCGTATTCCCTTGGGATCGTATGGTCGTCCGTCGCGGTGATGTAAGCCTTGGGGACGCGCGCGAAATTATCTGCAACGGACAGCGGGGTTTCCTGCGGTGCGATGGGCTGAGGGCACATGCGCGCAAGGGCATAGGGTACGGTTTCAGGTGCGCAATCGTGATAAAACAAATCTTGCACCATGTCTGGCCTGAACGTGTAGGACAGGCAATCGGTGGATTTTTCGACGGCATCAACGACCAGTTGGCGCGGGGCCCTTTTGCGCATCTCAATCATCGAAAGGCCGTCTTGCGGAACATATGCGCACAGATAGATCAGGGCCCGCATTGCGTTCGGGGCCGCCTCGGCGGCGGCGCTGATGGGATAGCCGCCCCAGGAATGGCCAACGAGGATCGTTTTCTGAGTCGAAGCCGAAAGAACTGCATCTCGGCAACTGTCCAGCGTGACATCGGCAATCGGTGTCGGGTCCGAGCCGTGGCTGGGCAAGTCAATTGCGCGCGCCGTGTGACCCAGTGCCGTCAGGGCGGGAATGACATCACGCCAGCACCATGCGCCATGACACGATCCATGGATCAACAGAAAATCTGCCAAAACAGTGCTCCTTCAAATATGTCCAATATCGATCAGAAAATTACGCAGCAGGGCGGCGTATTCCGCCGGTTGTTCAACACAAGGCAGGTGACCGGCCCGGCGCATCAATTCGAATTTCGAGCCAGGGATAAGTTCAACGGTTTCGCGCACCAGATCCGGAGGGGTCGAGCCGTCCTCGCTGCCGGCAATGCCCAGCGTCGGCAGGCGCAAACCGCTGGTGGGGGTGTAGAAATCCGTGCCCGAAATCGCCGCGCAGCAACCCAGATAACCGTCAACGGGCTGTCGCACCATCATGTTGCGCCACAGCAAGTGTTTCGGCTCTGAGCAGAAATTTTTGGAAAACCACCGTTCCATCGTCGCATCGGCCAGCGCTTCGATACCGCCTTGGCGCACCGCATCCATACGGTCCTGCCAGATTGAAGGGATGCCGATCTTGGCGGCGGTGTTCGACAGGACCAGCGCGCGGATTTGATCCATACGCTTTACCGCCAATCCCTGCGCGATCAAACCGCCGATGGACAGGCCGACAAAGACGCAATCGCGAACGTCCAACAGATCCAGCAATGCCTCGGCATCGCGCACCAGCGCGCCCATGGAATACGGGGCAGGCGGTTGTGACGACAGGCCATGCCCGCGCTTGTCATAGCGAATGATCCGTAAACCGGCAGGCAGATGCGGCAGCATCGCGTCCCAAAGGCGCAGGTCGGTTCCTAGCGAGTTGGCAAAAACAATGGGCGCGCCGTTTGGATCACCATCGACGCGATAGTGCAGCTGCACTTCTCCAATATCTGCGATCTGCATGACACAATCCCCTGTCGTCATACTTTAAGGAATCAGGTTGACCCAAACATTGATCAATGTCAGGTCAGGAATTCCAGCGCTTTTCCAAAGACTTCCGGGTCCACATTGCCCCCCGAGGCCACGACGATCACCGCGTCGCCTTCGATTTTTTCCTTGCGGAAAAGGGCAGAAGCCAACGATACCGCGCCGCCCGGTTCTAGCACGATTTTCAAACGCAGAAAGGCCAGAGCCATCGCACGCATGGCTTCCTCTTCAGTGACCGATAGCCCCGGACCACACAAGCGGCTGAGAATTGGAAAGGTAATCTGTCCGGGCTGCGGCGTCAGGATCGCGTCACAGATATTGCCCGCAGTTTCAGCATTGGCCTGAATTTGACCGCTGGCCAATGAGCGTTTGACGTCGTCGAACCCTTCGGGCTCACAGGGGCGGGCGCGCAAACCGGGTGCGTGACCTTCCAACGCCAGAGCGATCCCTGAAGTCAGCCCGCCGCCACCGCAGCAGACCAAAACATCGCCTTGCTTAACGCCCATTTCGGCGGCCTGCCGAACAAGCTCCAGCCCGGTGGTGCCCTGACCGGCGATTACCTGCGGTTCATCATAAGGGCGGATCAGGGTCAGGCCGCGTTCGGTAGCCAGGGATTCGCCAATCTCCTCGCGGCTTTCGTTTGCGCGATCATACAGGACGACCTCACCCCCCAGCGCGCGGGTGTTGTCGATCTTCAACTGGGGCGCGTCCGAGGGCATGATGATCACTGACGAAATGCCGTGCCGTGTTGCCGCCAAAGCCACGCCTTGCGCGTGATTGCCCGAGGAATAGGCGATCACGCCGCGCTGTCGGTCCTGAGCGTTCAGCGCCGAGATCGCCGACCACGCGCCACGGAACTTGAAGCTGCCCGTATGTTGCAGGCATTCGGGCTTTACCAGCACCCGACGACCGGCCAGGTCATCCAGAAACGACGAGGTGAGCAGCGGTGTTTCCCGAATGTGACCACGCAGCCGATCGGCGGCGGCTTCGATCATCTCCAAAGTGCTCATACGGTATCCAATACCTTGCGCATAAGGGCTAAAGACTGCGGTTCGTCCAGAAACGGCACATGGCCGCGATCCGGTATTTCTGCCGAGATAAGATCGGGGTGACGTTTGTGCATCTCGACCAGCGTATCCTTGCCGAGAACATCCGAATTTGCGCCCCGAATGACACCTGTCGGAATATCGCGCAAGGCTTCGAAGAACATCCACAAATCCGGAATTTTGCCCGCAGCGGCTTGTTCCAGTAATGCAGTGCGCAAGGCCGGATCATAGCGCAACGTCAGGCCATCGTTGGTCAGTTCGTGTTGGATTTCCGCCTGCTGCCGCCACCGGTCCAGCGAAACCCCGGGGAATTTCTGTTCCATCACCTGCTGTAAGATTTTCGCGGCCTCGTCATAGGTTTTTGAAGTCGGCTGTTTGCCTACATAATCCATGATCTTGGCAATACCTACAGGGTCGAACACAGGGCCGACATCATTCAGAATCACCCCGGACAGCCGTTCGGGATGACTGACGGCCAGCGCCATGGCAATCAACCCACCGCGCGAAGTGCCTAAGACAACCGCACGGTCCAATCTGAGATGATCCAGCAGTTCGATCACATCAAGGGATTCGCGAACGATGTTATAGTTCATGTAGTCCGGGTCATGATCCGATTGCCCGCGCCCCCGGTAATCCATCGTGATCATCCGCACATCGGTGATATGTGGCGCCAGGAACGCGAAATCCTGGCTGTTGCGGGTCAGCCCAGCAAGGCACAGCACCGGAGTACCGGCACCGATGTCATCGAAGAAAAGGCGCCTGTCATCAGACGTGGTGAAAAAAGCCATTAAACTCCGGCCAGTTGAGGGATCGTTGTCAGGTCGGACAGAACATGTGCGGGCGTCCATGGCAAGCGATCCATTGGCCCATCTGCACGATTAACCCAGGCGGTTACGAACCCGTACCCGCTGGCCCCGGCGGCGTCCCACCCGTTCGAGCTGACAAAAAGTACCTCGTTACGGGCACAGTCGAAACGCTGCTGCACCAGATCGTAGACACTGGAATGAGGTTTGAAGACGCCAACACTTTCGACTGACAGCACGTCGTCCAGCACGCCGCCGATTCCTGCCGATTGCACCGCACCATCCAGCATGGGCGGCGACCCGTTGGACAGAATCGCGGTGTTCAGACCGCCCTCTTTCAGGGCGGTCAGCATCTGGGGCACTTCCGGATAGGCCTGCAATTCCCAATACAGGTCCAGCAGACGTTGGCGCAGGGTGGGATCGCCCTCAAGCCCGGTGGCGTCCAACGCCCAGTCCAGCCCGTCTTGCGTGACATCCCAGAAATCGGCATGGGCATCGGTGATCGCGCGCAGCCAAGTGTATTGCAACTGTTTCAGCCGCCAATGATTTGCCAATTCGGGCCATTTCTGTTGCAGCTTCTCGAACCCTGGCTCGGATGCGGCTTGCCGCGCGGCGGCGGCAACGTCGAACAGCGTGCCGTAGGCATCGAATACGCAAGTGGTGATCGGCATCAATTCCCCTCCCTCATTCGCGCGCAGGTTGGCACAAGTGATGCAGGCACAAAAGGGGGGAGGGTTTACAATAGCGCGTTACCCCCTAGGGTTGGCCGCTCAATTTCTTAACGGCCGGAGGCCACCTATGACCGAGATCAAACAAGGCGACACGGTTCGCATCCATTACAAGGGTACTTTGCTGGACGGAAACGTGTTCGACAGTTCCGAAGGGCGCGACCCGCTGGAATTTGTGGTTGGGTCCGGTCAAATCATTCCCGGTCTGGATACGGCCATGCCCGGTCTGACAGCGGGCGAAAAAAAACGAGTCGAGATTGCCTGCGTGGATGCCTATGGCCCGATCAATCCGGCGATGCGGCAGCAGATCCCCCGCGAAGGGATACCGGATGACATCCCGCTTGAGCCCGGCACTCAGCTACAGATGCAGACACCGGATGGGCAAGCGCTGCCTGTGACGGTGGTGGAGGTGGATGACGCAACCGTCACGCTGGACGCCAATCACCCGTTGGCCGGTCAGGATCTGATTTTTGATATCGAGGTTGTTTCAATCAACTGACAACTGTGGGCCAGCGTGTTGGATCAGCCTGAAATCAGGCTGGTCCAGGATGTGAGAGTGGTGCGGACTTCTGCCTGTGTGAAGAACACAAACAGCATCAGCAGCGTGGTCAGGGCCAGCAATGCGATCCGGCCGCGTTGCCCCAGAAAACCCGATTTGCGCCGGGATGCCCGTGTGGTGGTGGCGATGATTTGTTCTGCTTTGCTCATGCCGCTATCACTGCCCGGAAAAGATGGTTAAATCTTGGCGCGGACAGGGAAAGATCAGGTCACATGTGATCGGGTTGTGGCATGCCCAGAACGTGGAAGCCACCGTCCACCCGAATGATCTCGCCCGAGGTGCAAGACCCCGCGTCCGAAGTCAGGTAAACTGCAGTGCCACCGACGGCTTCGAGCGTTGCGTTCGCGCGCATCGGTGCGTTCTGATCGCAGAACTTGTAGGTCTTGCGCGCGCCGCCGATGGCCGCACCTGCCAGCGTTTTCATCGGGCCGGGCGAGATGGCGTTCACTCGGATGCCTTCGGGGCCCAGATCATTGGCCAGATAGCGTGTCGCCGATTCCAGTGCTGCCTTGGCCACGCCCATGACGTTGTAGTTTGGCACAACGCGGTTCGAACCCTGATAGGTCAGCGTCAGCAGTGAACCGCCATTGTCCTTCATCAACGGGTAAGCGCGGCGCGCAACCTCGATAAACGAATAGGCAGACACATCCATGGAGTGTTTGAAATTCGCCCGCGTGGTGTTGAGGAACCGGCCCGTCAGCTCGGATTTGTCCGAGTAGGCAATCGCGTGAACTACGAAGTCGATGCTAGGCCAGCGCGCGCCCAGCTCATCGAAAGCACGGTCCAAAGATTCGTCGTCGGTGACATCCGCATCCACCATGAAATCGCTGCCTAGGCTTTGCGCCAATGGCTCCAGCCGCTTACCGAACGCTTCGCCCTGATAGGTGAACGCCAGTTCTGCGCCGGCTTCGTGCATGGCCTTGGCAATGCCCCATGCAATCGAGCGGTCATTTGCCACGCCCATGATCAGGCCGCGTTTGCCCTTGAGAGTATCCGACATCGTATTCACCCGTTATACTTTGACAGAACCATGGACCCGTTGGTGCCACCAAAGCCGAAGCTGTTGGTCATCACGCTGTCCAAGCCTGCGTTTTCAACTACTTGAGTTGCAATTTCACCGGGCAGGATGCCTTCGGCAAGTGTGTCGACGTTGATCGACGGAGTAATGAAATCATGGTGCAGCATCAGCAGGCAGAACACCGCCTCAAGCGCGCCTGCGGCACCCTGTGCGTGGCCCGTCATCGACTTGGTTGATGAAATCGGGGGCACGTTGCCTTCGCCAAAGATACGGCGCACGGCCTCAACCTCACCCACGTCGCCGACCGGGGTCGAGGTGCCGTGGGCGTTGATGTATCCGACCTTGCGGCCTTCGGGCAGTGTCGACAGGGCGAGACGCATCGCGCGCTCGCCACCCTCACCAGACGGGGCTACCATGTCGTGGCCGTCCGAGGTCGCGGCATAGCCGGTCACTTCGGCATAAATCTTGGCGCCGCGGGCCAGCGCGTGCTCCAGATCCTCAAGCACGACGATGCCGCCGCCGCCCGAAATCACGAACCCGTCGCGATTCTGGTCGAACGCGCGCGAGGCTTTGTCGGGCGAGTCGTTGTATTTCGAGGACATCGCGCCCATCGCGTCGAACAGGCAGGATAGGGTCCAGTCTAGTTCTTCACCGCCGCCGGCGAACATAACGTCCTGTTTGCCCAGCATGATCTGTTCGGCCGCGTTGCCGATGCAATGCAGCGAGGTCGAACAGGCCGATGTGATCGAATAGTTGATGCCCTTAATCTTAAACGCGGTTGCCAAGTTCGCGGAAATCGTCGAGCACATACATTTCGGAACCGCAAAGGGGCCGATGCGCTTGGTTGCGCCGGTTTTCAGCACCGTCTGATGCGCGGTCAGCATGGCGCTGGTCGACGGGCCGCCCGATCCGGCGACAAGCCCGGTGCGTGGGTTTTGAACCTGATCCTCGGTCAGGCCTGAATCTGCAATTGCCTGGGTCATGGCTATATGGGCATAGGCCGCGCCGGGCCCCATGAAGCGCAGGGTGCGCTTGTCTACATGCTCGGATACATCAATATCCAGCGATCCGGCGATTTGGCTGCGAAAGCCATGTTCGACCATCTGCTCATTGGCCACGATGCCGGATTTACCGGCCTTGAGTGAGGCCAGAACCTCTTCGGCATTGTTCCCGATGGAAGAGACAACCCCCAGACCGGTGACAACTACTCGACGCATGTGCGTGCTCCTTATTTCAAGCCAGTCCGGCTTAGGCTTCGGACAGAACGACTTTCATATCTTTGACGTCGTAAATCATTTCGCCGTCCGCTTCGACGATACCATCTGCCACGCCCATCGTCAGGCGGCGAGTCTGGATCGCTTTCTTGAAATCAATCTTGTAGGTCAGCATTTTACGGTCCGGGCGCACCATGCCGGTCAGTTTGACCTCGCCCACGCCCACCGCCATGCCGCGCCCCTGCCAGCCACGCCAGCCCAGGTTGAAGCCGGTAAGCTGCCACAGACCGTCCAGCCCAAGACATCCGGGCATGATTGGGTTTCCAGGGAAGTGGCAGTCAAAGAACCACAGGTCCGGGGTAATATCGAATTCGGCCAGCACATGGCCTTTTCCGTGCGCACCGCCATCTTCCGAAATGTCGGTGATGCGGTCCATCATCAGCATCGGCGGAGCAGGTAGCTGCGCGTTACCGGGGCCGAATAACTCGCCACGGGCGCATTTCAGCAGATCGTCTTTGTCAAAGCTGCTCGGGAATTGGGCCATTCTGCCGCCTCTCCTGCCAGGGGTCCGTTTATCTAATCTGGCCTCACCTAGCACCCGTATGCAAGGTCCTGCAAGAGCGGTCGCCCACATCATGTTGTGTTCAGGGCATTCTTTGCGAATGAATTTCATTTGAAATTGCCTGGCCGGAACACTTATATATAGTTCAGAAAAGAACAGGTATCGGATTCATGACACCTCAGAGCCAAAACATAGCGACTTCCTGGTTGGTTGACGCAGGATTACGCCCGACGCGTCAGCGCGTTGCCTTGGCCGAATTGCTGGTGGGCGACGGTAAACATCGTCATGTCACAGCCGAAAGCCTGTTTGATGCGGCCAAGAAAAACGGCGATGCTGTTTCACTGGCGACCGTGTACAACACCCTGCGCGCGTTTTGCGACGCCGGGGTGCTGCAGGAAATCACGGTGGACGGGTCAAAAAGCTATTTCGACACCAACACCCATGATCACCCCCACTTTTTCTGGGAGGATGAAAGCCGCCTAAGCGATGCGCCCTCGGATCAACTGGTGATTCAGCGCTTACCCGAGGCACCCGAAGGGGTTGAAATCGCATCGGTCGACGTCGTGATCCGCCTGCGCAAAAAGTAATCTTACGGTTTTAGATCAGATAGGGCCTGCTCGGCGGTCGCAATCTGCGTGTCCGAGGGGCCAGTGCCATGTCGTGCCAGCACCACGGGTTCTGCCGTAAATGGGTCCGAAACGGGCAGGCTTAGCAAGGGCATCCCATCATAACTGGTATGGCCGGGGGGATTGGCATAGCTGATCGCAACCCCTTCGCCATGTGCCGCAAGGCTGCGCTGAATTTCCAACGAGGCCGCGCGATGTGCGACCGTTGGGTTTTCCCCGATCTGGCGAAACAGCCCCAATACATGCTGTGCCGACAACCCTTCCTCTGACAGGATCAGCGGGTGGGCCGCTAGGTCCTGAAGGGAAACGTCGCTGTGTGCGGCCAAGGGATGATCCGGCGCCAGCAGAGCATGCGGCATGCTTGTGAACAGCGTCTGCTGGGTAAAACCTGCATCCATGCTGAGCCCATAGGTCAGGGCAATGTCAATCCGCCCGTCAATCAGGCCCGAGATCAGCCCTTCGAAACTGTCCACCCTGTAGGTGATTGCAACGTCCGGCATCTGCACACGCAACTGGCGCAAGGCGCGTGAAAGCAGGAAGGGCGCCAGATCAACAAAACACCCCAGCCGCAACCGGGTCTTACCCACGTCTCTATCAGTGGCATTTTCCAACCGGGCGGCACTGGCCAGCAGCGCCTCGGCCTCATCAATGAAACTGCGGCCCTGTGGTGTCAGCGCCATGGCTGCTCCGCGCCTGCGGGCGAACAGGGGATAACCCAGCTGTTCCTCGACCCGCGTCAATGCGTTGGACAGCGCAGGTTGCGAGACATTCAAGTGCAGTGCGGTGGCGGACAGGCTGCCATGCCGCCCGATGGCGCAGACATATTCATATTGGCGCAGGGAAATATATAACATGAAGTTAAGTCTACCTTTGAAAGATATTACTTGAACAGAGGACTTTGTCATGTGCAGATCACACAACCCTATGGCACGGAGACTGACATGACGCACCCTCTGGTCACGCAAGAGATGATCGACACTTTCCAGCAGGACGGCGTGGTCCTGATCAAGGGGCTTTATACCGGTCACGTCGAAGCGCTGCGCGAAGGCGTTGCCGCGAATATGGCAGAACCCGGCCCGTACGCGTCAGAAAACAAGAAACAGGGCGAGACCGGTCTGTTCTTTGACGATTACTGCAACTGGTCGCGGATTGATCAGTTCCGGGATGTAATCGAAAACTCTCCGGTGGCCGAGGTTGCAGCGGATCTGATGCAGTCCCAAACCGTGCAGATGTTTCACGATCACGTTCTGGTCAAAGAGCCCGGTACCTCAATGGCGACACCGTGGCATCAGGATGGTCCATATTACTTTGTCGAGGGGCAGCAGACCATCAGCTTCTGGTCGCCGCTCGACCCGGTTAAAAAAGCGACGCTGCGCTGCGTGGCGGGGTCACACCGTTGGGAGAAAGAGGTGTTGCCGACCCGCTGGGTATCGGAAGAAGGGTTCTTCCCCGACGAAGGCCAGTACATCCCCGTTCCGGACCCGGATGCCGAGGACATGAAGGTCGTGGAATTCGAAATGGAGCCGGGTGATGCAGTGGCGTTCAACTATCGCACGCTGCACGGCGCGCGCGGTAACCAATCAGACAGCCGCCGTCGGGCGTTTTCGCTGCGTTTGGTCGGGGATGATGCACGGTATGTGGAGCGTCCAGGCCGGACTTCACCGCCGTACCCTGGCCATGGCATGACGCCCGGTCAACGCCTGCGCGAGGACTGGTTCCCGGTGCTGCTACGACGCTAGAACGGGCTCAAAACCACTGGCCCGATTCGATCAGTCCGAGATCGAGCAATTGGCCGGATTTCCACTGAAATGGCACCGAGTTGTGCCAACAGAAACTTGGAATGTCGAAGGTGGACCCCGCGTTGGTCTTCAACGCTTTGGCGGCGCGGAACGAACACACGGCTGCCGTCATATTGTGATGCCAAGGGCAGGAATAGGTGTTGTATTCCGGCTCGTTAAAGGTGTGGTCGGGCCACAATTCCAGCCCCTTGCGCGATTTGAACAGAGCAATCCGGTCGATGCGGCGGCGTTCATAAGGGATGTGATCTTCGAACCGCCAGCGCAGGCCGCCGGACATGTCGAGCTGCCTCTCGATCGGGTGGCCTTCGGCGTCATGGCGGGTGTGGGCGTAATACCCTGTGCTGTCCAGCATGGCGTGATCCGGGGCGACGCCGTTTGGAAACGTGTTCAGGTCATCAGCATAAAGGTCGACGACATGGCTGAGCATCGCGTCGCGGCGTTCCTCGGCGTGGAAGGCCAGCAATTCGCCCACCGTGCGGGTCTCGCAAAACGGAAAGAACAGGTACTCGGCGTTATAGCAATAATACATCCAGATACCCGGCGCGGCCTGAATGATCCTGTTGATTGTGTCGAATGCAACTGTGCTGGGTACGCAGGTCAGGGTGACCCTGTGGATGCGGTCAGACAATTCAGAACCCAGTGCGAAATCCTGCGGCATGAAGGCAATCACGGACTTAAAGCCCAGATGCAGATGGTGCCGGAGCGTGCTGTCGACCTCGACATTGTCTTCAACAAAGATCAGCGCGACAGGGCCCTTGGCCAGGGCGGATTTGCCTGAGGTGAGGAAATCGTCGAGAGAGTCGTATTGCATTGCCTGTCCGGTTCCACTTTGCTGGAATCTGCTGTCAAAATCGGGTATCCGCCCCGGCATTGCAAGCGGCGTTCGTAGGGTATAGATGACGCCGATCCCGTCAGCGCAAAGGCCATACCCATGTCGGAACCCAAAAAGCTGTATATCAAAACCTACGGTTGCCAGATGAACGTCTACGACAGCGAACGCATGTCCGAGACGCTGGGTGGGCAGGGCTATGTGGAAACGCAAAGCCCCGATGATGCCGACATGATCTTGCTGAACACCTGCCATATCAGGGAAAAGGCCGCCGAAAAGGTCTATTCTGAACTTGGCAGGTTCAAGGGCCTAAAGGCGGAAAAGCCTGACCTCAAGATCGGCGTGGCGGGGTGTGTGGCACAGGCCGAAGGCGAAGAGATCATGCGCCGTCAGCCGCTGGTTGATCTGGTCGTAGGGCCGCAAAGCTATCATCGCCTGCCCGAGATGGAGGCGAAGACGCGCACCGGTGCCAAGGCGCTGGACACGGATTTCCCCGAAGAGGACAAGTTCGAAAAGCTCAAAAACCGTCCCAAGGCCAAGCGTGGCCCGACGGCGTTTCTGACCGTGCAGGAAGGCTGTGACAAGTTCTGTGCCTTCTGCGTGGTGCCATATACCCGCGGTGCCGAAGTCAGCCGACCCGCAGATCGTATTATCCGCGAGGCGCAAGACCTGGTTGAACGCGGCGTGCGTGAGATCACTCTGTTGGGTCAGAACGTCAACGCCTATCACGGGGCTGGTGCAAACGGAGACATGACACTGGCAGGGCTGATTTGGGAGTTGAACAAGGTTGATGGGTTGGAGCGCATCCGCTTTACCACCTCGCACCCCAATGACATGGCCAACGACCTGATCGAGGCGCACGGAACCTGCGAGAAGCTGATGCCGTATCTGCATCTGCCGGTGCAGTCAGGCTCGGACCGAATCCTCAAACGCATGAACCGCAGCCACACCGCCGAAAGCTATCTGCGCCTGATCGAACGTATCCGCGCTGCGCGGCCCGATATCGTGATGTCTGGGGACTTCATCGTTGGCTTCCCTGAAGAGACCGAAGAGGATTTCCAGGCCACCATGGATTTGGTGGAAGAGGTCAAATACGGCTATGCCTATTCCTTCAAATACTCGACACGTCCGGGAACGCCTGCAGCCGAGCGGCCTCAGGTTGATCCTGATGCGGCGGATGACCGTCTTCAGCGCCTGCAGGCCCTGATCACGCGGCATCAGCGGGAAATTCAGGACGCAATGGTAGGGCGCAAGGTCAAGGTTCTGTTTGAAAAATCTGGACGGCTGCCAGGCCAGATGGTCGGGAAATCCGAGTATTTACATTCAGTTCACGTGTCTGACGCCGATGTCGCGGTCGGAGAATTGCGAGGTGTTCAAATCACCGCCTCAGGGGCAAATTCGCTGGCCGGTGAGCTGATCTGATGCCCCCCCAAAGTGCTGTTTGAAAGCCATAGTGGGTAATTGTTCCATAAATTAACCCTTGATTTATCGCCGGTAACTATGTTCGGACAAAAGCCGGACGTATTTGGGAAAAGGGTTTCTGTTTCCTAAAATTCAGGTCGGTGCTGACCCTGTTTTCGGGCCAGGACGATGGAGGGTACGAGTGAAATTCCTAACACGTTTCTTTGGGCCAAACGGCCGGTTTGTTTTTCCGGCGGTGCTGGTGCTGTCACTTTTTTCCAGCGCAACGGTGGCGGGTAACCTTGAACAGGGGGTGACGGATCCCCCGGTTGTCAGTCCCAAGCGTTTGGGCAGCGACGTTAGCGCGTTCTATCTGGGCCTGAGCGGGGCCTATGCATCTGGTGGCACGGACCGATTCGGACTGCGTACCCAGACGGATCTTTTCGAAATCGGAGAGCTGGACCTGAGTGGCGGCTACGGTGGTATCCGTGGCGGTTGGCGTGGTGTTCTACCGGCAATCGGCGGCCGGGATTATGTTTATGGGTTCGAACTCGGCTATGACTTCGGAAAGATCGACGATGAGGTGTCGATGGATATTGGCACTGTAGCTGTTACTGGCGGATCTGAGGTTTCGGACATTATTTCCCTACGTTTTCGCAACGGTTTGACCAACAAGAGCGGCACCGTTCTGTATTTTGTCTCGGTCGGGTACGTGCAGGGTGACATCACAACGTCAAGCAGCCTGTCCACGGGCGGCACGGTTCAATCCTTTGAAGACAGTGACTCTCGCAATGGGTTTTCAGCCAGTATCGGTGCAGAACACAGTCTGAACGACAACTGGTCGATCACGGGTGAGTTTGAATACGTGCAATTCGACTCGCGCGAGGTTGAATTTGACAACGGGTTCTCAACAAAATCCACCCCTCGCTACCGTGGTTTGCGTTTTGGATTGAATTACACCTTCTGAAGCTGTCCGCGATTGGGGTGGTGCTCGGCTGCGTCTGATTTCGGCGGTTTTACCATCTGTTTGGGAAAAATTGAAACTGTGGCTTGCGCCCACCGAGAAATGTTGTCTACGCTCAGGGTATAAACGCCAAGACAGGAGAACGGATTGGCCATCGGTGCCCTTACCCCACCGCAAGATGACATGCCCCAAAGTGAGGCGTTTGTTGAATTCCCTGACAATCGGTTGTTGATTGATTTGTGCGGCGAGTATGACCGCAACCTGACCGAAATCGAAACGAAGCTGTCTGTCCAGATCGTGCGCCGTGGCAATCAGTTGGTTGTCATGGGTGACGAAGACGCTCAGAAGCAGGCTATAGAGGTGCTGCAGGCCCTTTACACCCGTCTGGAAGGTGGGCGCGATGTTGAGGCCGCCGATTTGGATCGCGAATTGCGGATGGGCGGATCGGAACAGGAAACCGGCAGCCGCGACGGTGATCAGCTTGAGATGTTCAAGGGCGGCACGGTTGAGATCAAGACCCGCAAAAAGCTGGTCGAGCCGCGCACAGACGCGCAAAAGGCCTATGTTCAGTCGCTGTTCCAAAATGAACTTGCGTTTGGGATCGGTCCCGCAGGCACGGGTAAGACCTACCTGGCTGTTGCCGCTGGCGTGTCGATGTTTATCGGTGGGCATGTGGATCGGATTATCCTCAGCCGCCCCGCGGTCGAGGCCGGTGAAAAGCTGGGCTATCTGCCCGGTGACATGAAGGACAAGGTCGATCCGTACATGCAGCCGTTGTATGACGCGCTGAATGACTTTTTGCCCGGCAAACAACTGGCCAAGCTGATCGAGGAAAAACGAATCGAAATTGCTCCTCTGGCCTTCATGCGCGGGCGAACCCTGGCCAATGCGTTTGTGGTGTTGGATGAAGCGCAGAATGCTACGACCATGCAGATGAAAATGTTCCTGACCCGTCTGGGTGAGGGCAGCCGCATGGTGATCACCGGCGACCGATCGCAAGTCGACTTGCCGCGCGGGGTTCAGTCGGGGCTGCAAGACGCGGAGCGATTGCTGAAAACGATCCCGAATATCAGCTTTAACTACTTCACCTCGAAAGATGTGGTCCGCCACCCGCTTGTCGCCGCCATTATCGAAGCGTATGAGGCCGACTCGGGCCGTGAGACGGGGTAATCGTCCGCAGCCGCAGGCTTTGGACGTGGTGACATGAACCTTGAACTGACAATTGAAGACGCACGTTGGCAGGGGCTGGAACCCTTGGCCACGCGTGCCATTCAGGCGGTGTTGGACTATTGCAGTCTGGACTCTGACCTGTGTGAAGTCAGCCTTTTGGCCTGTGATGATGCGCGCATCGCCGAACTGAATGCGGAGTTTCGGGAAAAGCCCACACCGACCAATGTGCTCAGCTGGCCCGCCGAGGATTTGGCAGCCGAGGAATCGGGGCAGAGCCCGACGCCGCCTGAGCCGGACTTCACCGGTGAAATCCCGTTGGGGGACATTGCGATTGCCTACGACACCTGCGCGCGCGAGGCGGATGAGGCAGGGAAATCAATGAATGATCACGTCATGCACCTGATCATTCACGGGACCTTGCATCTGCTGGGCTATGATCACATTCGTGACACCGACGCCACTTTGATGGAAACGGTTGAGGTCGCTATACTTGGCAAAATGGGTATCGATGACCCATATAATGTGTAGACGGGCCATCAAGGCCGATTATTTGGAATAGGATTATGGGCGAGACAGACGGCAGTTCTATGGCGGCGCAGGGCGCGCAATCCAGGAACAGCGGTGAAGATAGTAAAGAGAAAGCCGGTTTCTTTTCTCGAATTGTGGATGCGTTTTCGCCGCAGGGCGAGGATGAGGAAAGCCAGGTGACCAACGGTCACGAGGTCGACAAGGCACAGCCGCGCGGCATGATCAACCTGCGGCGGATGCGGGTTGAGGACGTGGCCATCCCAACGGCCGAGATCATCTCGGTCCCTTCAACAATCACCAAGGATGAGCTGGCGCAGGTGTTCCGCGAAAGCGGTCTGTCGCGGATTCCGGTGTATGAGGGCACGCTGGACACGCCTTTAGGGTTCGTCCACCTAAAGGACTTTGCCCTAACCCACGGATTCAACGGTGGGTCCAGTGAATTCGATCTGGTCAAGATGCTGCGGACGTTGCTGTTCGTTCCGCCTTCGATGCCGATTGGGGTTCTGCTGACCAAGATGCAGACGGAACGTCGCCATATGGCGTTGGTGATCGACGAATATGGTGGTGTCGACGGGCTGCTGACGATTGAGGATCTGATCGAACAGGTCGTGGGTGAAATCGCGGATGAACATGACGCGGATGAAGATCAGCTTTGGGTTCAGGACAAGCCGGGTTGTTACATCGTTCAGGCCCGCGTCCCGTTGGAAGAGTTCGAGGCCGAGATCGGGCGCTCGCTGACCAGTCACGAGGACGTGGATGAGGAAGAGATCGACACTCTGGGCGGTCTGGTCTTCATGCTGTCGGGCCGGGTGCCCGCGCGGGGTGAGGTTGTCTTGCATCCTGAAGGCCCTGAATTCGAGGTGATCGACGCGGATCCACGCCGGATCAAGCGTCTGCGCGTCATGTTGCCGGATCTCGTTGTATGAACCCTGCACAGGGTTGGTCCATTTGGCTGAAATGTGCTTTGGCGGCGCTGCTGGGTGCGCTGGCGGCGTTTGGCCTTGCCCCGTTTGGTGTGTGGGCGGCAACGCTGGTTGCTCTGGTGCTGCTGGCGCCGTTGTTTCTGTCAACCGAGACTCGGGGCAGGGCCGCCTGGCTGGGCTGGGCTTTTGCCACCGGGTATTTCGCACATGGTCTCAGCTGGATTGTCGAGCCGTTCTTGGTGGACGCGGAACGTCACGCCTGGATGGCACCCTTTGCCCTGATCTTCATGGCCGGAGGGTTGGCATTGTTCTGGGCGCTGGCCTTCTGGGTCGCGCGGCGGCCTGCGGGTGGCGCAATCACACAAGCTGTTTTTCTGGTTGTGACCGTGTCGCTGGCGGAAATGGCCCGCGGCTATGTGCTGACAGGATTTCCATGGGCGGGGCTGGCGCAGGTTTGGGTCGGCTCTCCGGTGGCCCAGCTGTTGTCATTGGTCGGACCCTATGGTTTGGGCGCATTGACCCTGTTGGCGACTTTGCCCTTGGGGGCGGCACTGGCGCAACGTGGTGGATTTGCATTACCGCTTGGACTGACAGTAGGCGCGGCCTGTTTGGCGCTGGGCTATGCCTCCGCGCGCCCGGCGGTTACGGAAACCGATCATGTCGTGCGCCTGATCCAACCGAACGCGCCGCAACATCAAAAATGGGACCCCGAATACGCGCCTTTGTTCTTTGCACGCCAGATAGAGTTTACTGCGGCGCAGCCTCGGCCCGATCTGATTGTCTGGCCCGAAACCTCGGTACCTGCCTGGCTGAGCAGCGCGCAGCCCTATCTGGATGCCATTGCCGATGCGGCGCAGGGCACGCCGGTTTTTTTGGGCATTCAGCGTGGTGACGGACCGCGTATCTATAACTCGATGATCTATCTGGATGAGAAGGGCCAGCAGCAGGGTCTGTACGACAAGCACCACCTGGCCCCGTTTGGGGAATATGTACCGTTCGGCGAGGTGATGGCAAAATTTGGTATCTATGGCATGGCGGCGACCAACGGCAATGGGTTCAGCGCTGGGCCCGGGGCAGCTTTGATGGATGCGGGCAAGCTGGGCAAGGCGCTGCCGTTGATCTGTTATGAGGCTGTGTTCACGCAGGATGTTTTGTCCGCGCCGGGGCGCGCGGATTTTCTGTTGCAGATCACCAACGATGCGTGGTTCGGCACACGGTCTGGACCCTATCAGCATCTGGCCCAGGCTCAGATGCGCGCGATTGAGCAAGGCCTGCCGATGATGCGGTCAGCCAATACCGGCGTGTCGGCGATGATTGACCCTTTGGGGCGCATCACGCAGGCGCTTCCCTTGGGTCAGGCTGGATATTTCGATGCAAAACTGCCTGCTCCGTTTGTCTCAACGGTGTATTCTAGGAATGGGGATGTTCCGGTCTTTGTCCTACTGGCGGCTCTCTTCGCGCTGTTTTGGCGCAACGCCCAGCGCGCGCATGCATAATTACCGATTGACCCTGTGTTTGTGTGGGCGTATCCCCTCGCATGCTCGTCACAACGGCTTCCTGGCGTGATGGGGAAATCTTAATGGAGCACTTTCATGTCCCGACAGAACTACACTTTTACTTCGGAATCCGTATCCGAAGGGCATCCGGATAAGGTTTGTGACCGAATCTCGGATGCTGTACTTGACGCATTTCTGAACGAAGAACCCGAAGCCCGCGTGGCGTGCGAAACCTTTGCGACCACCGACCGTGTCGTCATTGGCGGCGAAGTAGGTCTGTCTGATCAGGAAAAATTGCACGACTATATGGGCCGCATCGACGAGATCGCGCGCGCCTGTATCAAGGATATCGGTTACGAGCAGGACAAATTTCACCATGAAACCGTCGAGGTGACGAACCTGCTGCATGAACAATCCGCCCATATCGCACAGGGTGTGGATGCCTCGGACAACAAGGACGAGGGCGCCGGTGACCAAGGCATCATGTTCGGCTATGCCACCACCGAGACCCCCGCGTTGATGCCCGCGCCGATCCAGTATTCCCATGCGATCCTGCGGCGCTTGGCGGAGGTGCGCAAGAACGGGTCTGAGCCCGCGCTGGGCCCGGATGCAAAATCGCAGCTGTCCGTGATCTATCGGGATGGCAAGCCGGTCGGCGTCAGCTCGATCGTGCTGTCGACTCAGCATCTGGATGAGGCGCTGAGCTCGGACGACATCCGCGCCATTGTCGAACCTTATATCACTGAAACCCTGCCCGACGGCTGGCTGAACGCTGATACCGAATGGCACGTAAACCCCACCGGCAAGTTTGTGATTGGCGGACCTGATGGTGACGCCGGTCTGACCGGGCGCAAGATCATCGTGGACACCTATGGCGGTGCCGCACCGCATGGGGGCGGCGCGTTTTCGGGCAAAGACCCGACCAAGGTGGATCGCTCGGCGGCCTACGCTGCGCGCTATCTGGCCAAGAACGTGGTTGCTGCGGGCATGGCAGAGCGCTGCACCATTCAGCTGAGCTATGCGATTGGTGTGTCCAAGCCGCTGTCGATCTACGCGGATACGCATGGAACGGGTCAGGTGGAGAATGCGGATATCGAGAAAGCCGTTGATAAGGTGATGGATCTGACACCGCGCGGTATTCGTGAGCATCTGCAACTGAACAAGCCGATCTACCAGCGTACGGCGGCCTATGGCCACTTTGGTCGTCAGCCTGATGCGGATGGCGGTTTCAGCTGGGAGCGTACGGATCTGACCGACGCTCTGAAGTCGGCAGTCTGACCGTTCCACAATGAAACAGTGCGCCCTTGCGGGCGCGCTCTATTGTAGGAAATGCAAATTGGGGCGGCGTGTCGGCAGAACTGACGCGACCGCCCCTTGCTTTGACCCCGCCTGCGCAGTATGGGCACCGCCATGAGCACCCAGACACCCCAACGCCCCCGCAGAAACTTCTATGGCCGCTTTAAGGGCAAGGCCCTGAAGCAGAGTCAAAAGACGTATCTGAACGAAGACCTCGATGCTTTGTCGCCTGGTGCAGTGGACTGGGACGCGAATCCTGAACGTCATCCGCTGGACCTAAAGGCACTGTTCGGCGGTAAAGATGTCTGGCTTGAGGTCGGCTTTGGCGGTGGTGAGCACCTGGTCCATCAGGCCGCCAGCAACCCCGATATCGGTATCATTGGGGCCGAGCCGTATATCAACGGCGTCGCCATGTTGCTGGGCAAGATCCGCAAGGCCGGGGTCGAAAACCTGGCCGTTCATCCCGGCGATGCGCGGGATTTGTTCGATGTGCTGCCCGAGGCCAGCATTTCACGGGCGTTTCTTTTGTATCCTGACCCATGGCCCAAAACGCGTCATCACCGTCGGCGTTTTGTGACGCAGGAACATCTGGAGCCACTTGCCCGCACGCTAAAGCCCGGTTCGATTTTTCGCGTTGCCACCGACATTCCCGACTACGTCCGCCAGACGTTGGAGGAGGTTCCACGTGCCGGGTTTGAATGGCTGGCCGAACGCCCCGCTGATTGGCGCGAGCCCTGGGATGACTGGATTTCCACCCGCTATGAACAAAAGGCTTTGCGTGAAGGCCGGACGCCACATTACCTGACCTTCCGGCGCAAAGACTGATTGCCGCTGGACCAACCGGCCCCAATTCGCTAATCCGCCTTAAACTGATAGCGAAAACAGGAGCCCCTATGTCCGGACACGGCACGCCCATCCCGATGACCTCGCATCCCTGCGGCCCGTTGACCGGCACGGCAGAGGTGCCTGGCGACAAGTCGATCTCGCACCGGTCGCTGATCCTCGGCGCAATGGCAGTGGGTGAGACCAGAATCTCGGGCCTGCTGGAAGGTGAGGATGTTCTGGACACCGCCAAGGCCATGCGTGCCTTCGGGGCTGAGGTCACGGATCACGGTGACGGTGAATGGAGTGTGCATGGCGTGGGCGTTGGTGGATTTGCCGAGCCTGATCAGGTGATTGACTGCGGCAACTCGGGTACCGGTGTGCGGCTGATCATGGGCGCGATGGCGACCTGCCCGATTTCCGCGACCTTCACGGGTGATGCAAGCCTGAACAAGCGACCGATGGCCCGCGTCACCGATCCACTGGCACTGTTCGGAACGCAATCGGTTGGGCGCTCGGGCGGGCGGCTGCCGATGACCATCGTGGGTGCGGCAGAGCCTGTACCGGTGCGGTATGAGGTGCCGGTGCCGTCGGCGCAGGTGAAATCCGCGGTGCTGCTGGCCGGTCTGAACGCGCCGGGCAAGACCGTTGTGATTGAGAAAGAGGCCACCCGTGACCACTCGGAACGGATGCTGGCCGGTTTCGGGGCCGAAATCAACGTCGAGGATACGGATGAAGGCCGGGTGATCACGCTGACCGGCCGCCCTGAGTTGAAACCGCAGGTCATCGCTGTGCCGCGCGACCCGTCCAGCGCGGCCTTTCCGGTATGTGCGGCACTAATCACGCCGGGCTCTGACGTGTTGGTGCCGGGCATCGGCCTGAACCCGACCCGCGCGGGGCTGTTCACCACATTGCGCGAAATGGGCGCGGATCTGACGTACGAAAATGAGCGGGAAGAGGGCGGCGAACCCGTCGCTGATCTGCGCGCGAAATACTCTCCGAATATGGAAGGGATCAATGTGCCGCCCGAACGCGCGGCCTCGATGATCGACGAATATCCTGTGTTGTCTGTGGTTGCGGCCAATGCCAACGGCACCACGATGATGGGCGGCGTGAAAGAGCTGCGCGTCAAGGAAAGCGACCGGATTGACGCCATGGCGCGCGGGTTGCGGGCCAATGGTGTGACCGTGGACGAGGGCGAAGAATGGTGGTCGGTCGAAGGGTTGGGCATCGGTAACGTCCCCGGTGGCGGCACCTGCGAAAGCTATCTTGATCACCGCATTGCCATGTCGTTCATGGTCATGGGGATGGGTGCGAAGTCTCCGGTTTCCGTGGATGACGGTGGGCCAATCGCGACCTCGTTCCCGATTTTCGAGCCGCTGATGGCCGCCCTGGGTGCCAAGGTCGAACGCACATGAGTTTCACAGTCGCCATCGACGGCCCTGCGGCGGCGGGCAAGGGGACGATCTCGAAAGGGGTGGCGGCGCTGTTCGGTTTTGCGCATCTGGATACGGGGCTGCTGTATCGCGCGGTCGGGCGCCGAACGCTGGACGGGACTGACCCCATCGAGGCGGCGCAGGCGTTGACTGCGGAAGAACTGAAACAAGGCGATTTGCGTACGGCCGAGATTGCGCAGGCGGCCTCGAAAGCGGCAGTGATCCCCGAGGTGCGCGCGGCGTTGGTGGATTTCCAGCGCGCCTTTGCCCGTCGGGCAGGGGGGGCTGTGCTGGATGGGCGCGATATCGGAACGGTGATTTGCCCCGAGGCCGAAGTGAAACTGTTTGTTACCGCCAGTGCCGAAGTGCGGGCAGAGCGCCGCTTTTTGGAACTGCGTGCAAAGGGCGCTGATGTGACCCGAGAGTTTGTGCTTGCAGATGTGCGCGAACGCGACGTGCGGGATGCCGAACGCAGTGCTGCGCCGATGAAGCCTGCCGCAGATGCAGTGCTGTTGGATACGTCTGATCTGAGTATCGAAGCTGCTTTGGCCCAGGCCGTAGCTCTTGTCGAAAGCAAACGCCCCGCAACGTCCTAACGCCGCGGGGAGAGGTAATTACAGCTCGCCTACGGCGACGGACTTGATCTGCGCCCACTGATCATCAGCGGTTTTTGCTGTGGCAGGCACGTCTTTCAGAAACGCAGCCCGGGTTTCAGCGTTCAGGAACAGATACAGCTTGCCGTCTGTGACCAGATACTGGTCCGGGTCGCCATCAAATTTCTTGCCGACAGACACGCCGAAGGAACAGAACCCGCCGTGCTGTGGCAGATAGGCGGTGGGGTTGGCCTCGAACGCCTCGAGATTGGCGGCGCTGGTGAAGTAGTACGATGCCCCGTCGTAGGTCGAGGAATGGGTGGCAAACCCTTCGACCGGGTTACCTTCGTTGACCAGGGCCACCAGATCGACGCCATGTGCTGCCAAGGGCGCGCCCGCGGCCGAGATGCCGTTCGAGACATTGATCTCATCCGCTGCAAAGGCCGGTGCGGCGATCAGGGGCAAGGTGGCGATCAGGGTTGTCAGAACCAGAGATTTCATTGTGTTTTCCTTTCCTGTTCAGGTTCGGGTCGGCGGGGGAGCCAACCGCTGAAACAAAGTTAGGGGCAGTGTTTTGAACGGGCTATCGCAGTAAGATCGGCAAACCTTGCAGATCGTTCAAACTTGTGGCGGCGCACGACATACTCTTCACTAAGCTTTGTTTGGTCAGGGTGCAGGCAGGTACCTATTGTAAAGGAGTAGCCTGCAGGAGAGTTGCCATGATCCGACTAGCCCTAGTGTTGATTTTTCTGGCCGGAGGTCTGGCGGCCCAAGATGCGCCTGAGACCGAGCCACCGATGGACTATGAACGTCTGGGCAAGATCCTCTTTGCGCTTGATCCCGAGGCACAGCCGCAGGGGCCGGGCTTTGCTTTGACGCTGTCGGATGTGCCTGTTCTGGTCGTCACGGATATCAGCACTGATCGCATGCGTGCGATGGTGGCGGTTCGCAGTGCTGATGAGCTGTCAAAAGAGGAATTGCACCGAATGATGCAGGCCAATTTCGACACGGCTTTGGATGCGCGCTATGCGATTGCCAACGGAATCGTTTGGGCAACATTCATTCATCCGCTTTCGTCTTTGAAGAAGGACCAACTGATCTCTGGCTTGGCGCAGACAGTGAATATCGCTGCAACTTACGGCACGTCCTACACCGGAGGGGCGATTCAATTTGGTGGCGGTGACAGCAACGAATTGCAGCGACAATTGATCGAAGATCTTCTGAAGAAAGGTGAGGAGATTTGACGAGCGTTCAGGATTCGAGCCTGTGATGATACCTGCCCACCCCTCAGGTCTCAATCCTGTAGGATAGGTCTGAGTTTCCCAGTGTTATAGGCCCTAGCTGGACGCAATAAAGCTGTTATAGTCTTCGATACGCCATAAGGGAAAGCTGCGATCTAAGTCCAAAACACAAAAAATGGGCACGTAGCTATAATATCCCTTGAGCCAACAGGGACAAAAAAACATGAATAATCGTTTGCGCAAGATCACCATCGTCGGTGGCGGCACAGCAGGGTGGATGACCGCGCTGATACTGGAAATGGTGCTTTCACGCACGTCAGCGGAAAAGGATCGCCCTCGCATATGTCTGATCGAGAGCCCCAATATCGCGACAGTGGGTGTGGGCGAGGCGACAGTGCCGCGCATGCCGGTCACGCTCCGTCAGGCGGGTATTTCCGAGCGGGACTTTTTTCGCGAAACCAACGCGTCGTTCAAACTGGGTGTGAAGTTTTGCAACTGGAACAAGGACCGCAAAGGCAATCGCATCGATTATGTGAACCCCTTTGCGCATGGCCAATTGTTGGAAGGGTTGGAAACAGCCGAGTATTTCTTGCGCTTTGGCAATGGGGATCGGGATTTTACGCGGTCCATCTCACCACATGATGATCTGGCTCGTCTGTGCAAAGGCGCACGGCAATTGGGACAGCCTGAATACGAACAGCGGTTTGGCTATGCGTATCATCTGGATGCTGTGAAATTTGCAGGCATGCTCACCAAAGTCTGCACCAAGCGCGGTGTGGAGCATATTCAAGATGAGGTGAAATCGGTCGAACTGGATGAACAGGGCAATGTCAGCCATCTGATGTTGGAACGCCAGGGCCGCCATGACATCGAGATGGTCATAGACTGCACAGGGTTCCGCGGCTTGATCATCAACCAAGCGCTTGGCGAACCGTTTATGGATTACTCGGACTATTTGCCAAATGATCGTGCCATGGCGTTGCAGATCGAGCATCCCAACCCAAAGAAGATTGAAAGCGTCACGCGCTCGACCGCTCTTGGCGCAGGTTGGACCTGGCGGGTGCCTCTCTATAACCGTGTGGGAACGGGTTATGTGTTCTCATCCGCGCATCGCACGGATGATCAGGCGGCGGATGAATACCTCAAATGGCTGGGTGACAGCGGCAAGGGCGCGACGCCGCGCGTGATCCCCATGCGCATTGGGCGTGTGCGCAATGCCTGGGTTAAGAACTGTTTGGCGATCGGCCTGTCCGGCGGGTTTATTGAACCGCTAGAGAGTACGGCGATACATATGGTCGATCATGCGGTGCGGTGGTTTGCGGAACACTTGCCCACGCGAGACATCGAGCCATCCTTGCGGACGCGGTATAACCGGCAGATGAACAAGCTTTATGATGAGGTTCTGGAGTTCATCTGTCTTCACTATCGATTGGGTAACCGCACTGACGATCAGTATTGGATCGATGCGCGGACAGAGATGAAAATACCTGACCGGTTAGCCGAAAACCTGGAGCTATGGCAGCATCGTCTGCCAATGGAACATGACATCGAATTTGCGACGTTGTTCAACTTTCGCGTTTACCAAACGGTTCTATTGGGTAAACAGGTTTATGATACCGGTTACGGGACCGGCATCCGTGATCGTCTGCGGCCACTAAAGCGACAGATTTGGTTCCAGGGTATGAAGACTGCGAAAGCGCATCTTGCGCAGATCCTCACAAAAATGCCGGATCACAAAATGCTGTTGCATGATATCCGAGGGGAGTTGCAGCGACCAGCATTCGGCAAGACAATGGCGACGAAGCCGACAGTTGCGATGCCGGGCGCGGCGCCATCATCCGTACCGATCCAAAACATGCCGAACTTTGCCGAAATCCAAAGCGGCGCGAAGGATTTGCAACTGTTCTAGACCTTCTTTGCGTTCGCTACTGAGGGCGCTTGAGGTGAAACTGAGGGTGGAGTGTTATATCTCTACCCTCAGAATGGCTCTTTGACGCTCTAGGCGCGCGATTGCGGCGACACGGATCAGTTCGGGCGCAGTGACCTTCAATGTGAGCTGATACGAGCTTCTCAAAAAAATGTGAGGAATTCTGAACTAGAGCGCGGATCCTTCGCGCTGCTTTTCTTGCTCGGACGGGGTTGGAGTGTGGTTGAAGACGAATGCCGTTCGACAGGCTTCTTCTCCGCCCAGCTCGGCAATCTTCTTACGCTGATCCTCAAAGGCACGCGCGTTGACCTCTTCGGGATCACATATTTCGCGCAGACGGCGTTCGCCTTCGACCAACGCCGCTTGAACTTCGGGGTCGTTAACTCTGTCCGTGGCGCGATTGGTCTGTTCATTCGGGTCCGATGCAAGATCAAATAGTTGGGGGTCATGCCCAACGTAATAGACATATTTCCACTTGTCCCAGCGCACCATAAAGCTGCCGGTTTTTGACCCCCCGTCATGATATTCACTGAACCCGGTTCGGTTGGGATCATCCGGTGCCGTGGCCAGATCGATAAGCGAAACGCCCGGTTGATCGGCATTGCCTGCATCATCAGGAACACCGCAGACGTCCCGCGCGGTTGCTGCAATGTCTGTCAGGTTTGTACAGGTTGAGACTTGCTTGCCGTTGGGAATACCGGGCCCGGCGAGGATCATCGGAACCCCTGCGCTGGCCTCATACATCACCTGTTTGGTCCAGAACCCCTGATCGCCCATCATGTCGCCATGGTCTGAAACATAGACAATGACCGTATTTTCGGCCTGACCACTTTGGGCCAGAGCTGTCAGGATGCGCCCCACGCAATCGTCCATGAAGGATGTTAGCCCGTAGTATGCGGCCTTGGCTTCGTGCATCTTTTGTTCATCAAAATAGTCATCATAGTTGAAGAACGACGCAATGTTTTGCAGCTCTGCGTGATCAGGGAGGCCTTGGCCATAGCCCACCGGCAGGTCCATATCCGCGGGATCATAAAGGTCGTACCATTCCTCGGGACAAGTCAGCGGATAATGCGGGCTGACCAGGGACACAAAGGCGGCCCATGGTGCATCGTGACGTTTCGGATCGGTCAGCCATGCCTCAGATGCGGCGGTGATATCTAGATCATAGTCGGTATAGGTGCTGGACCCGGTGCCGACATCACCCGCCAGTTCGGCGGCTGAATCATACGCGGGCGGGTTCTCGCGCAGCAGGCCCACGGCCCAACCGATTCCTCCAACGACATGCATAGGGAGTATTTCCTTCGAGAACCCGTTGTCATCCTCGGCCGAGCGAAAATGCAGCTTGCCGATCGAGACGACCTCGCGCCCTGCGTCTCGCAGTTGACGCATCCAACTGCGCGGATGCCCGGCATAGGGTGTCGCGCTGTCCCAGTGACCAGTGGTGTGTACCCAGTCTCCGGTAGACAACGCAGCGCGGGTGGGGACGCACATCGGCGACGGCGTATAGGCCGAGGTGAACATCGTACCCCGCGCCGCCAAGGCATCCAAATTGGGGGTTTTGACGATCGGGTGGCCAGCGCATCCCATCGCGTCCTTACGGTGTTCGTCTGAAATTATGACCAGAAAATTCAAATCGTCTGCTCCTTGATCGCTGGATTGAACCTAGCACCGTTTCGCCGACGGAGGACTTCAACTTGCGACAACTGGGTCGCTTTCCGGCTTTGACTTGCAGTGCTTCAGCAGACTCGCTATAGAGCACGCGTCTGAACAAGGGCGGTCAACGTCCGGATGACGTATCTGAGCAGGGCCGGGTTACCTCGGCCCTTTGTGTTTGTGTAGTCAGATGCGCCCCGGATCACGCCCGAAGGCATCATGAAACAAGACCGGCGGAAACAACCGCTCGGCCAGTAAAAACGTTATGTAAAGGAAAACAACGCCACATGGCTAACGCATCCATGGAGGAATTCGAAGCCCTCCTGAACGAAAGCTTCGAAATGGACACACCCGAAGAGGGTTCTGTTGTCAAAGGCAAGGTTCTGGCGATCGAAGCCGGCCAAGCCATCATCGACGTAGGCTACAAAATGGAAGGCCGCGTTGATCTGAAAGAATTCGCAAATCCCGGCGAAGCCCCTGAAATCGCTGTAGGCGACGAGGTCGAAGTTTACCTGCGCGCCGCAGAAAACGCCCGTGGCGAAGCTGTCATCTCGCGCGAGATGGCCCGCCGTGAAGAGGCATGGGACCGTCTGGAAAAAGCATATGCCGACGACCAGCGCGTCGAAGGTGCAATCTTTGGTCGCGTCAAAGGTGGCTTCACCGTCGATCTGGGTGGTGCAGTTGCGTTCCTGCCCGGCTCGCAGGTTGACGTTCGCCCCGTGCGCGACGCTGGCCCGCTGATGGGTCTGAAACAGCCGTTCCAGATTCTGAAAATGGACCGCCGCCGTGGCAACATCGTTGTTTCGCGCCGCGCAATCCTGGAAGAATCGCGTGCCGAGCAGCGTGCCGAAGTCATCGGCAACCTGTCCGAAGGTCAGACCGTCGAGGGTGTCGTCAAGAACATCACCGAATACGGTGCATTTGTTGACCTGGGCGGCGTTGACGGCCTGCTGCACGTCACCGACATGGCATGGCGCCGTGTGAACCACCCGTCCGAGATCCTGACGATCGGCGAAACCATCAAGGTTCAGGTCATCAAGATCAACAAAGAGACCCACCGCATCAGCCTGGGCATGAAGCAGCTGCAGGAAGATCCGTGGGATCTGGTTGCTGCGAAATACCCGCTGGGCTCGGTCCATCAGGGTCGCGTCACCAACATCACCGACTACGGCGCGTTCGTCGAGCTGGAAGCTGGTGTCGAAGGTCTGGTGCACGTGTCCGAGATGTCCTGGACCAAGAAAAACGTCCACCCCGGCAAGATCGTTTCGACCAGCCAGGAAGTCGACGTCATGGTTCTGGAAATCGACGGCGCCAAGCGTCGCGTGTCTCTGGGCCTGAAGCAGACTCAGCGCAACCCATGGGAAGTGTTTGCAGAAACACACCCCGAGGGCACCGAGGTCGAAGGCGAAGTCAAGAACATCACCGAATTCGGTCTGTTCATTGGCCTCGAAGGCGACATCGACGGCATGGTTCACCTGTCGGACCTGTCTTGGGACGAGCGTGGCGAGGATGCGATCCAAAACTACCGCAAAGGCGACATGGTTTCGGCCGTTGTCTCGGAAGTTGACGTGGAAAAAGAGCGTATCTCGCTGTCGATCAAAGCCCTGGGCGGTGACAAGTTTGCCGAAGCCGTGGGCGGCGTGAAGCGTGGCTCGATCGTGACCGTCGAAGTGACCGCAATCGAAGATGGCGGCATCGAGGTGGAATACGAAGGCATGAAGTCCTTCATCCGCCGTTCGGACCTGAGCCGTGACCGTGCCGAACAGCGCCCCGAGCGTTTCTCGGTTGGTGACAAGGTCGACGTCCGCGTCACCAACGTCGACAGCAAGACCCGCCGTCTGGGCCTGTCGATCAAAGCACGCGAGATCGCCGAAGAGAAAGAGGCCGTGGAACAGTACGGTTCCTCCGACTCGGGCGCATCGCTGGGCGATATCCTGGGTGCAGCGCTGAAATCGGGCGACTAAGCCCGGGCCTCAGACTTAGCCGAATTTACGGCCCCGCGTATCCGCGCGGGGCCGTTTTTGTTGCGAATCAATATGTTCCAAAATTTGGGCTTATTCCAGCTGTCGTTCACGCTTTTGCGGTGAATTTCACGCTCGCAAGCAAAAAAACGCGTGACTTGGCGCGAAAATGAAGGCTTTGCACACAGAGTTTACGTTCCCCCGATCACGGTTTTTTCCTATACTGTCCAAATAAATAGAGATGGCTAACCGGTCGCCTGGGAGGGTAACGCTTATGATCCGTTCAGAACTGATTCAGAAAATCGCCGACGAAAACCCGCATCTGTATCAACGCGACGTCGAGCGGATCGTGAATACCGTGTTCGAGGAAGTGACGGATGCCATGGCACGCGGTGACCGCGTAGAGCTACGTGGCTTTGGTGCCTTTTCGGTAAAACAGCGCGACGCGCGCGTTGGCCGCAATCCGCGCACCGGGGAAACTGTTCAGGTCGAAGAAAAATGTGTTCCATTTTTCAAAACTGGCAAGTTGCTTAGGGACCGATTGAACGGTAAAGCCTAGGGCATGATACGCTACCTTCGATATGCTTTTCTGGCGATCCTCGGGATCGTTCTCATCTCCGTCTCGCTGGCCAATCGCGAAACGGTTGAACTGACCCTGATGCCCGAAGCTTTTGCCGAGCTTTTGGGCTTTAACCTCAGCACGTCCCTGCCGCTGTTTGTCGTGGTGCTGGGCGGTGTGGTTGCGGGCCTGATCATCGGCTTCCTGTGGGAATGGCTGCGCGAGCATAAGCATCGCCGCGATGCGTCCACAAAGAAAAGCGAAGTGCGCAAGCTTGAGCGTGAAGTCAAGAAGCTCAAGAAAAAGCAGAACGAAGGGCAAGACGAAGTTCTGGCGCTTTTGGACGAGGCCAGCTGAGGCCCTTTTATGTCTGATGTATCCGTCAAAATCTGCGGTCTGACCGCCCCTGATCACGTGCGCGCAGCGGTGGATGCTGGCGCACGCTATATCGGGTTTGTCTTCTTTCCCAAATCGCCCCGCCATCTTGAGGTCCTGGCCGCCGCAGAACTGGCCCATTTGGCGCCCGCCGGGGTTGCCAAGGTCGCGCTGACGGTGAATGCGACGGATGAGGAATTAGACCGGATCGTCGCCAATGTACCGCTGGACATGTTGCAACTGCACGGCAAGGAAAGCCCGGATCGGGTGGCCGAGGTTCGCGACCGATTTGGTTTGCCGGTGATGAAGGCTATCGGCGTGGCCGAAGCAGAAGACCTTGCTGCGATTGATCTCTATTCCGAAGTCGCCGACCAGCTGCTGATCGACGCAAAGCCGCCACGTAACGCGGAACTGCCGGGTGGCAATGGTCTGGCGTTTGACTGGCGTTTGTTGGCGGGACGCAAATACTGGCAACGTCCGTGGATGCTGGCCGGGGGGCTGACGCCCGAGAACGTCGCCGAGGCGATCCGCATGACCGGCGCGCGACAGGTGGATGTCTCGTCAGGAGTCGAAGGCGCACCCGGCGTCAAGGATTCGGCATTGGTCCGGGCTTTTATCGACGCGACCCGGTGATCTGATCGGCAAACACCTGCGTATCCCCGATAGGGGAGGACGTAATCATGCTGGCGGCGATCGGCGGAGTTTCATTGAAACGATGGTACTATGGGCCAGAGTTCTTCTGGCGCGCCCGTCAGGCATTGCTACAAGCGCGCGGTGACCCCTTGTGCCTGCATGCTGGCGTGTTTCCACACCAGGGGCTGTATTTCTCGCTAAGCGTCTGGCACGACCTCGAAGCCATGTTAACCTTTGCCCAGTCGGGTCCCCACCGCCAGGTCGTTCTAGCGGCCAATCGACTGGCAGATGTGAATCAGTTCTATCACTTTCCCTGTATTGCCGTGCCCAGCAACCAGCAGGCGTTACAGGTTTGGGCACAGCATGTTCAAGCGGCGGAATGATGCGTTTTGCCATGGCAAATCCTGTCGTCACCTCCTATGAACAACGGGTACGACGAGGGAGACACCCATGGCCAACGATCTTTTCAATTCCTTCATGTCCGGTCCCGACGAAAAGGGCCGTTTCGGTATATTCGGCGGGCGGTTCGTCAGCGAAACGCTGATGCCTCTGATCCTGTCGCTGGAAGAGGAATATGAAAAGGCCAAGGACGATCCCACCTTCTGGGCTGAGATGGACGACCTGTGGGCGAATTATGTGGGCCGCCCGTCACCGCTGTATTTCGCGGAACGCCTGACCGAGCATCTGGGCGGTGCGAAAATCTACCTGAAACGCGATGAGCTGAACCACACCGGCGCGCATAAGATCAACAACGTTCTGGGCCAGATCATTCTGGCGCGGCGCATGGGCAAGACCCGGATAATCGCGGAAACCGGGGCAGGGCAGCACGGCGTAGCCACCGCGACTGTCTGCGCCAAATTCGGCCTGAAATGTGTGGTCTACATGGGCGCGCATGACGTGCAGCGTCAGGCTCCGAATGTGTTCCGCATGCGCCTGCTTGGGGCTGAGGTGATTCCGGTGACCTCCGGCCGTGGCACACTGAAAGACGCGATGAACGACGCGCTGCGCGACTGGGTAACCAATGTCCGCGACACGTTCTATTGCATCGGCACCGTCGCTGGTCCGCACCCGTACCCGGCGATGGTCCGGGATTTCCAGTCGATCATTGGCAAGGAAGCCAAGGAACAAATGATGAAGGCCGAAGGTCGTCTGCCCGACACGATCATTGCCGCCATTGGTGGTGGATCGAACGCAATGGGCCTGTTTTACCCGTTCCTCGACGACAAAGACGTCAACATCATTGGCGTTGAGGCCGGCGGCAAAGGCGTGAACGAGAAGATGGAGCACTGCGCCTCGCTGACCGGCGGGCGTCCGGGCGTTTTGCACGGCAATCGCACCTATTTGCTGCAGGATGATGACGGGCAGATTCTGGAAGGCTATTCAATCTCGGCCGGTTTAGATTACCCCGGTATCGGACCCGAGCATTCGTGGCTGCACGACATTGGCCGGGCGAACTATGTCTCGATCACTGACACAGAGGCACTGGAAGCGTTCCAGCTGTGCTGCGCGACCGAGGGTATCATCCCGGCGTTGGAACCCTGCCACGCGTTGGCGCATGTCATGAAAATTGCACCCGACCTGCCAAGGGATCATCTAATCTGCATGAACATGTGCGGGCGGGGCGACAAGGACGTGCAGACAGTGGCCAGATATCTGAACTTTGACATGTCCGATACTGAGGGTCGTGAAATCGACTGATCCGGCGGCACCGGTTCCCGGTGCTATGTAAGCTGCAGGCGGCAACCCGAGGAATCGGTTGCCGCCTTGTTCTTGCGCCGGGGTTGATTTTCCCTTCAGCGTTCAGTTGCGGACTTTTCTGCGGACTGTTGCGATAATGTACGCAATCACGGTCGAAACATGGTGTTTCGAATTACATAGACAGCCCTCCCGCAAGGGCAGGTTCGCGCCGGTTCAGACGGTTTGACCTATAAAAACTTGGCGGTATCGCGCAGGCCCGCGCTTGCACGATCATGGCCGGTACTGCGGCGTTTTATCTGCACCCACTGGTTGAATCACGCACCCTTCTATACAGCGCTTTTGAATTTAATTAACGTTCCGTTAACCGGCTGTTCTCACCAGCCGGATCAGGGGAGTTTCCATTTTGATGGAGCGCAAACTGTTGCTGTTCGGGGACCGCGTAACCCGAGCGCCCCGGTGTGTGGCATCTGATCGGTGCAGTAGGAGGTATGAATGTTCTGGTCCGTTATGCGCAGGTTTCTGTACCTGTTCTGTGTGATTGCTGCTGGCGTAATGGGCAGCGGCAAGCAGGCTTCGGCCCTTGATGGCTTTATCCCGTTCACCCCTATTCTAACGCCAGGCGGCGGCCCTGCGGCGGTCAGCAACAACTCGGGCATCTCGACCGCGTTCATCTCACTGGGTGCCCCCGGCGCGTTTCCGGGCGGGTCGTTCTATTTCAACAATGCAAGCACGCCGGGCGCTGCGGTAACTCCGGGGGTTTTGACGAGTCTTGGCTACCTGGACCCCACGATTATCAGCCAGAACGGCGCGGATTCGACCTATGCAGCGGACGATTACATCGGGATCGTTTTCACTGCACGCGAGACGATCGGAGGCCCGCTGTTCCAATATGAATTCGCGCTGTCCGGGGTCACGAGCACACAGTTCATCAACACCCGGGTCGTCGTGGACACGACGCAGCCAACGGCGACGATCGGACCACTAACCCCGACCGGAAGCGGGACGTTTGAGGCCACGATTACCCTAAACGAACCCAGCACGGATTTCACCGCAAGCGATCTTTCCGTCACAAATGCGACCGCCATCCTGACCGGATCGGGCTCGAATTATGTGGCGACGCTGCCGCCCCAGAACAACGGAACCATCGAACTTTTTGTCCCGGCGGGCGTTTTCACCGATGCTGCTGGCAACACGAACCTGGCGTCCAACACGGTCAGCACGGTGCAGGCGGTGGTGAACACGCAGCAACTGATCCAGGCGTTTAAGAACGCTCGGGCCAACAGCCTTGTGAACAACCAGCCCGAACTGACCCGGTTCTTGCAGAGCCCGGGCTCCGGTGCGTTTGAATCCACAGTGACGCGAGGGGCCGGTTATCTGAACTTTGCCAGTGATCCGTCATTTCCTGTTTGGTTCAACCTGACAGGCAACTGGAGTTCGCAGGACGATTTCGATACCTCTTATGCGCTTGCGGTATTGGGCACGCATCGGCGTATCAATCAGAACCTGCTGATCGGTGCGATGTTACAGATTGACTATGCCGAGACAGATAACGACGCCTCCAGCGTGGATGGAACCGGCTGGCTGGTCGGGCCTTACGTGGTCGCAAAACTTCCCAGCCAGCCCGTGTTTTTCGAAGGCAGAGTGCTCTATGGACAAGCCGACAATGACATTTCGCCTTTTGGCACGTATCAGGACAGCTTCGACAGCGACCGCTGGCTTGTGCAGTCCCGCGTGACCGGCGAGTTGCAGCGGGGCGATCTGACGCTGATGCCGTTGCTCGATGTCAGCTATGCCAGCGACGATCAGGAGGCGTACACAGACAGCCTCGGGAACCGGATCCCGCAGCAGGATTTCAGCCTGACCACCGCACGGCTTGGTATGGATTTCAGCCATCCGATTGCCGTGAAGCGCGGGCAGATGATGCTTACCGGCGGCCTGTCGGGGATCTGGAGCAGCACGTCAGGCACGGGAACCGCGCCGGGCGTCACCCCAATCGGCGACACAGCACGCGGGCGCGTCGATCTGGGCTTTGACTATCGGTTGGAAAACACCAGCTCGCTGGCGGCTGATCTGTTCTACGACGGTATCGGCGAAAGCGGCTTTGAAAGTTATTCGGTCAGCCTGACCTGGCAGATGGCCTTCTGATCGGGAGGCTCTCAGCCTTCCGCCGCTTGCTGGCGCAACAGCTTTAGCGGAACGATCTCCAGCGCGCGTTGATGTGTGGCTTCCAGATGCACCTTGGGCGCGCAACCTTCGTCATGGGCCTGCAGGAAGCGCGCGGCGCACAGGCACCAACTGTCACCGGGGTTCAGACCCGGAAAGTTGAACTCCGGGCGCGGGGTGCTCAGGTCGTTTCCAACGTATTTCGAAAAGGCCAGAAACTCGGCCGTCATCACCGCGCAAACCGTGTGGCTGCCCTGATCTTCGGGGCAGGTATTGCAGGCCCCGTCCCGAAAGAAACCAGTCAGCGGATCACGGGAACAGGGGCTGAGAACGCCGCCCAATACATTGATACTGTCTTGTTTTTGCATAGGACCACCTTACAGGCTTTGGGCGATCTTGCGGAACATTTCTATGTTTGCTTCGTTGATGCCGGGATCGCGGAACTGGCGATCTGCGCCGGTTGTGACGATCAGCACGCCGCGCGGCTGGTCGAAATAGATGTACTGGCCGTACACACCACGGGCCAGAAATTCACCTTCATGCGCGCCAAGGGGAATCCACCACTGATAACCATAGCCGATCTCGCCGGGCGCAGTCGGTGCGCTGGGCAGGACGGATTCGGTGATCCAGTCGACCGGGACCAGTTGCTGGCCGTCATGGACGCCATTTTGCAGGATCATCTGACCAAAGCGTGCGAAATCGCGCGTGGTGAAGTTCAATCCACCTAACACAAAAGCAACTCCGGCACCGTCAGTCACGTAATAGCCGTCGTGTTCCAGGCCCAAGGGCTGAATGATCTTTTCGACCAGCAAATCTGTCACACTGCGCCCCGTGGCCCCGCGGATGACCATTCCAATCACATGGGTGTCAATCGACACGTATTGCCAGGTCTCGCCGGGCGTGGCGAACGTATCCTGCAGTGAGGCCGCGAAATCGTCCAACTCTCCGCCCAAGGCGATGACACGACCCATTCGGTTGATGTCCGAATTGGGGTCGAAATAATCCTCATCGAAAGTAACTCCGCTGGCCATGTTCAACACATTGCGGATCGACGCGCCGTCATAAGCGGTGCCCTCCAACTGCGGCGCATATTTCACCACGGGATCGTCCAGCGAGTCGATTGCACCCTCGGCCAACAGGATGCCGAAAAGCGCGGACAGATAGCTTTTAGCCACCGACCACGAAATCCGGCGATCCTCGGGCGTGGTGCCCAGATAGTATTCTTCGAACCGGATTTGCCCGTCCTGCATCACCAGAAGAGAGGTGACAGCGCGATCTTCGATCCACGCATCGGTATCCTCGGGCAGATCAAAGCCGGGTCCGTAAGGCAATTCCCAGGTCGGCCCGACGCCACGGGGCAAGTCGACCGTCAGGAAAGCGTCGTTCATATGAGAGAAGTTGTGAACGATCTTTTCCTCGGAAAACAACGAGTTCACGGCCATAAGGCGTTGCAGTTCTTCGCGTTTCCAGAACCCGACAACGACCGCTGCCAGCACCAGCATCAACACGATGCGCAGCACCCATTTCAACATAGATCTCATATGTGGCCTCCCCGATCCATGCTGCATTGGAACGCGCCAAAAGCCGTTGTGCAATTGGGACGTTGCGGCAAGGTCTCCCGTCTTACTTGAACTTGTCCAGTAGCTTCTGCATGGCCGAGCGCGTATCGACCTCTGGTTCTGCAGCACGTTTGGCGGTTGCTTTGGGCGCCTCGGCCGGTGACTTTGACGACCGGGGCGGGGCTGTGCGTAGGGCGACGGCGTTCATGAACTTGCCGCCATCCCCGTCGGCCAGATAGCCTGCACCGTCCGACACGCCGCGCAACACGTCGTCAAGCCAGTCCGCGTCGGCCTTGGCAAAGTCGCCCAGGACGTAAGGAGAGACCAATTCCTTCCGGCCCGGATGCCCGATCCCCAGCCGTACTCGATCATAGGCGGGGCTGATATGTTCGTGGATTGAACGTAGCCCGTTGTGCCCGGCATGCCCGCCGCCCGCCTTGACGCGCACCTTGCCGGGGGCGAGGTCCAGCTCATCATGAAAGATCGTCACATCGGTTGAGTCGAGCTTGTAAAACCGCATTGCCTCACCCACGGACTGACCAGAACGGTTCATGAAGGTCTGCGGTTTGATCAGCAGTACCTTTTCGCGGCCTAACCGACCTTCGGAGATCTCGGCCTGAAACTTGGATTTCCACGGCCCAAAGCCGTGATCCTCGGCAATGCGGTCAACAGCCAAAAAGCCGATATTGTGCCGGTTGCGGGCGTATTTCGACCCCGGGTTCCCCAATCCGACAAACAATTTCATAGTCTCGTCCTTGTGCATTGCGACATGAGCAGGTGGTTGATGGCACGGAATGCCACCGGTTTTCCAGCCCATGTACGCCAAAAGAAAACGGGGCCCGATCAAGGCCCCGTTTCCAAATCCGAATTGTTGGGTCCGGACTTATTCTTCTGCTTCTTCCTGGCCGACGACTTCAACTTCGTCAACGGCCACTTCTTCGCCTTCTTCCTCATCGTCGTCGGTCGCCAGACCGGTCGGTGCCGAAACGTTCGCAATCACGAAGTCACGATCGATGGTCGGCTTAGTGCCTGCGGGCAGGTCCACGGCCGAGATGGTGACAACGTCGTTGATCTCCATGCCGGTTACATCGACGATGATCTTCTCAGGAATGTCACCTGCGGTACACATCAGTTCGACTTCCGGACGGACAACGGTCAGAACGCCGCCCTTTTTGATGCCGGGTGCTTCTTCTTCGTTGATGAACTCAACTGGGATGAACAGCGCGATCTTAGTGGTCCGACGCAGGCGCATCAGGTCCAGGTGGGTCGGCAGGTCTTTGACAACGTCACGCTGAACGTCGCGGCAGATGACACGAACGTCTTCGTGGCCTTCAACCTTCAGGTTCCACAGGGTCGACTTGAACCGGCCTGCTTTCAGGCGCTTGAACAGGACGTTGAACGGGATCTGAATCGGCAGCGGCTCTTTATCGCCACCAAAAACAATGCCCGGAACCATGCCGTCGCGGCGTGCTTGACGAGCGGCGCCCTTGCCTGTCCCCGTCCGTTCCAGAGCTACGAGATCAGGAATCTCTCCAGCCATGATAAATTCTCCAATGTTAGGGCGGGCATCCTCCAAGGCTGTATGCCCGCGTGAAGCCGCGTCCTTATCTCGATTCATTGGGTTTGGAAAGGGGTTCACCCGAATAATTTTTTAGCGAGGCTCTGCCTCGCGCTCCGAGGTATTTTGGGCCAGATGAACAAAGGGTTCCAGGTTCATCTGGCCTGAATGACACAGTGGAGGCGGCTGTAAAGTCCGCAGCCCAGCCGCGGGTCAGCTCGCAGGCGGTGTATTTTGCCAGAGGCCGCCGAAATCCTCGGGGATCAGCAGATTGTGACGTCCCAAATCGCCAACATTGCGTTCGCCACATAGCGCCATGGTTGTGTCCAGTTCCTTTTGAATGACGTCCAGCGCAGTGGTGACACCTTTCTGACCCATCGCACCCAGCCCATAGACAAAGGCGCGACCGACATAGGTGCCCTTGGCCCCCAGAGCCAGCGCCTTCAGCACGTCCTGACCCGAGCGGATTCCACTGTCCAAATGAACCTCGATGTCACCGCCGACGGCATCCATGATCTGCGGCAGCATGCGAATAGAGCTGAGCGCACCGTCCAACTGACGCCCGCCGTGATTTGAGACGATAATGGCATCGGCCCCAAGTTTCGCGGCCATTTTGGCGTCTTCGGCATCCAGAATACCCTTGAGGATGACCTTGCCGCCCCATTGCTTCATCAGCTTTTCGACCTTGGCCCAGTCGAGGCTGGGGTCGAACTGTTCAGCCGTCCACGCACCTAGGGACGACGCATCCGAGATACCCTCGACATGGCCGACGATGTTGCCAAACTCGCGCCGTTTCGCCCCCAGCATTTCGATGCCCCAGGACCACTTGGTCATCAGGTTCGCAATCGTTTTCGCGGTCAGTTTTGGCGGTGCAGACAGGCCGTTTTTCAAATCCTTGTGCCGTTGGCCCAGAATCTGCAAATCCAGCGTGATGACCAGGGCCGAGCATTTCGCATCTTTGGCCCGTTGGATCAGGCGGCTGACATATTCCTGATCCTTCATAGTATAAAGCTGAAACCAGAACGGTTTTGACGTGTGCTCGGCCACATCCTCGATTGAATTAATCGACATGGTAGACAGGGTAAAAGGCACACCGAATTCCTCGGCGGCTTTGGCGGCCTTCATTTCGCCGTCCGCGTGCTGCATGCCCGTCAATCCAACCGGCGCCAGCGCGACCGGCATCGCCACATCTTCACCGATCATCTGCGAAGCGGTGGATCGTCCCGCCATATCCACGGCCACCCGTTGACGCAGGCGGATATCCGAGAAATCCGAACTGTTGTCGCGAAACGTTTGTTCGGTCCAACTACCGCTTTCGGCATAGTCGTAGAACATCCGAGGCACCCGTCGTTCATAGATACGTCGAAGGTCTTCGATGGTGGTGATTACGGGCATGGGGCTGCGCCTTTGATTGGTCGGTCAGGTAGTTCTACTGGCGCAACATCAAGGGCGCAATTGGCTGAGGCGCGAAAAAAACCGCAGCAGGCCGGTGGCTTGCTGCGGTTTTGTTTATTGGATCTTGTGATTGGTCGATCAGGCCGAATGGGCGCCGTCGGATAGTGTTTTCACAAAGTCCAGAACCTCGGCCACTGGCTTTCCCGCTCCGATCTGGCTGACAATGGCCGAGCCGACAACCGCGCCGTCGGCAACGCTGGCGATGGCCTTGGATTTCTCGGGTGTGTTGATGCCAAAGCCCACGATCACGGGCAGGTCGGTCGCGGATTTGATCCGGGCCACTTCCGGGCCGACATTCGTGGCTTGCGCTTCGGCTGCGCCGGTGATGCCGGTGATCGAGACGTAATAGACAAAGCCCGAAGTGTTCTGCAGAACGCGGGGCAGGCGTTTGTCATCGGTGGTCGGTGTCGCCAGGCGGATAAAATTCAGACCGGCGGCCTGGGCCGGCAGGCACAGTTCCTCATCTTCTTCCGGCGGCAGGTCGACGACAATCAGACCGTCGATACCGGCAGCTTGCGCATCGGCCAGAAAGGTGTCCACGCCGCGGCTGTAGATCGGATTGAAATAGCCCATCAGAACAATCGGGGTGGTGTCGTCGGTTTCACGGAAGGCGCGGGCCAGGTCCAGTGTCCGCTGCAAAGTCATGCCACCGTCTAATGCCCGTTGCCCTGCGGCCTGAATGGTCGGGCCATCCGCCATGGGATCGGTGAACGGCAAGCCCAGCTCAATCACATCCACGCCAGCGCCAGGCAGGCCCTTGACCACCTCAAGCGAAGTTTCATAGTCGGGGTCCCCCGCCATTATATAGGCGACAAAAGCCTTTTTCCCTTCGGCCTTCAGGGCGGCGAACTTGGCGTCGATACGGGTCATCGGATGTCCTTGCAGTCAGGTTTGGACCTGATGTGCAGAAACTTTGCGCGAAAATCAATCCCGGTCCCGCGGGATACCGTCAGAATGCGAAATGATATCGCACCAGCGCCGAATTAACACCCGGGTTGTCATCCTGTGTGCTGGCATTGGATTTGTGGGTGATTGCCAAGGACACTTTGTTACCACTTTCTAAGGTGTATCCGAGACCCAACAGGGTGCGAATCTGGAACTCTCCCCCAAGATCGTTGCGGCCTTCGCCCTCTGAGAAATACCCCGGCATGACACTGCCTTCGACGAACCAACGCTCGGCAAACCCGTAGGTTCCGATCAGGCCGATACCGATATGAATATCACCTGCGGTATCCACAGTCAGGGCACTACCCCATGAAGCGGCAAAACGGGAGGCCTCATGAAAGGGGCGATGCTGATACTCGAGCGCGAACACAGCCTCGTCCTCGGATTGGCTATCTGAGAAATCTGAAAATCCTGCGCCAAAGACAAGGGATTGAGCTTGCGCTGCTGGTGCGGCCAAAAGCAGCGCGAAAATTGCAGAGGTAAACTTCATATTACACATTCACTATATGTTTGTTTGCAACACCTTACGTGGTGATCTTAGTGTGCCAATTTCAATCCGGGCAAGTTCACGAATGACGAACGATTTCGTGATGTTGTAAATTGGTCTTTTCCTCGTTTCCGCAGTCTGGCTTGCGCATTGATCCGGACCTGCATAGAAGCACCCCTCGAATGGCATCAGGAGGCCGCTATGGGTTTTAAAATGGGAATCGTGGGTCTGCCGAATGTGGGCAAGTCGACCCTCTTTAACGCGCTGACCAAAACCGCAGCCGCTCAGGCGGCAAATTTCCCGTTCTGCACCATTGAGCCCAATGTGGGGGACGTGGCCGTGCCTGATGACCGGTTGGACAAGCTGGCGGCGATTGCCAGCTCTAAGCAGATCATCCCAACACGGATGACCTTTGTGGACATCGCTGGTCTGGTTAAAGGCGCGTCCAAGGGTGAAGGGCTGGGCAACCAGTTTCTGGCCAATATCCGAGAGACCGACGCCATCGCCCATGTGCTACGCTGTTTCGAAGATGGTGACGTGACCCATGTGGACGGCCGCGTCGACCCCGTGGCCGATGCCGACACGATCGAGACGGAACTGATGCTGGCCGATCTGGAAAGCATCGAAAAGCGCCGCGCCAATCTGGTGCGCAAGCTGAAAGGCAACGACAAGGAAGCACAGCAGCAGGAACGCTTGCTGGCCGAGGCGCAGGCGATGCTGGAAAATGGCAAACCGGCGCGTCTGGTTGAGGTCTCGGACGAAGACGCCAAAGCGTGGAAGATGTTGCAACTGCTGACCACCAAACCAGTGCTATACGTTTGCAACGTGTCCGAAGAAGAAGCAGCTGACGGCAATGAATACTCTGCGAAAGTCGCCGAGATGGCCGCGGCGCAGGGCAATGCCCATGTCATCATCAGCGCCAAGATCGAAGAAGAGATCAGCCTGTTGGAAGAAGACGAAGCGCAGATGTTCCTGGAAGAGATGGGTTTGGAGGAACCTGGCCTCGACCGTCTGATCAAAGCTGGTTACGACCTGTTGAAGCTTGAGACTTATTTCACCGTCGGCCCGAAAGAGGCCCGCGCCTGGACCATCCGCACGGGCACCGCCGCACCACAGGCTGCTGGCGTGATCCATGGCGACTTCGAAAAAGGCTTTATCCGCGCCGAGACCATCGCTTATGACGACTTTATCTCGGCAAAAGGCGAACAGGGCGCGAAAGAGGCCGGCAAGATGCGGGCTGAGGGCAAGGGCTACATCGTCAAGGACGGCGATGTAATGCACTTCTTGTTCAACACCTAAGAGGTCTCTGTGTGTCCGGTCCATCAGGGACTGGGCGCATTTTAGACGCCGGGGTTAGTTTCCGGATTCCAGTTCCTGCCGTTGGGTGAAATAGTCCCAGACAACCCAGCTTTCCGCGATCTTTCCATCGGCGATCCGGTCGATCTGAACGCCGGTCCAGTTTACTGGCCGGTTAGTCGCGGGCACACCAAGGTATGCGCCTTTCTGGGTCCCGAAAAAGCGCCAATGGGTGGATACCCGGTCGCCTTCGGCGATCTGCCCAAAAATCTCGACCTTTAAATCAGGAAAGGCTTTGTGGTTTGCTTCGACAATTTCGGTCCAGGTGGCCAAATCGACGCTTCCGATTCCACCGGTTGCTAATGGCGCCTGATGGTTTTGATACTCGTCAGCGAAAATTGAACGGTCAATAGTGGAATCCGCAGCCCACATTTCAACAGCCTGTCGTGACAGATTTTTTGCTGCGGAGTTATCATTCTGTTGAGCCATCACGTTTCCTCTTGCCGCAATTGTCAGTAGTATTGTTAACGTCAAAATACGCCCTGCCAAGCCGGTGAGCTGTCTGGTCATTGGCTTCCTCCGTCAGTCATGTCGACACCAGTTTACGATAGCGCGCGCCGGGCCATCGCGGAAAGTGCCGTCTGCGGGTCGCTGGATCGCAACTTGTGCTTTCACCGGGCCGCAAACACGCTACTCTGCGCTTCTGATCTTAAGAAGAAGAACGGCATGATCGAAATCCGTGACCTGCAACTGCTTAGCGCTTTGGCGCGGCACCGTCATTTTGCCAAAGCGGCCGAGGAATGCGGGATATCGCAACCCGCCTTTTCAATGCGTATCCGCAACCTCGAAGATCGCTTGGGCGTGTCGATCGTCCGCCGCGCCAACCGGTTTCAGGGCCTGACCGAAGAGGGCGAGATGATCGTCCAGCGTGCACGGCGTATCCTCGATGATACCAAGGCGCTGGAACAGCAGGTGCTGGCCGCCAAGGGTGAGATCACCGGCACCCTGATACTGGGTGTGATCCCGACTGCGATTGCCTTTACCGGGCGGCTGACCAAACGATTGAGGGATGCGCATCCCCGCATCATTACGCGCATCGAGACAATGTCTGCCACAGCGATCCAGCACCGTCTGGACGAGGGCAGTCTGGACGCGGGCATCACCTATGGGGATAGCATCGGAACCGATCTGCGGCAGGTGCAACCCTTGTACGAAGAGACCTATGTCTTGCTGGTGCCGTCGCATATGACGGATGAAACCGGCCCCATACCATGGGCACGTGTGGCCGAATTCCCACTCAGCCTGCTAGAGCCACAGATGCAGAACCGGCGCATCCTCGACCGGATTTTCGCTGAACAGGGCCTGCACCCGGATGTCGTCGCCGAAACCAGCGGATTTACCGCTTCGATGGTCATGGCGCGCGAGGGGTTGGCGGCCACCGTGGTCCCTCGGGTGCTGGTGCGAGCGCTGGGTGATCTTAAGGGAACAAAGGTGCTGCCGCTTGTCGATCCCGTTGTCAGCAAGCCGATTTGTCTTGCGACCCTTACACGGGATCCCGAATTGCCAACAGTCGAAGCGCTGCGTGCCGTGGTGACGTCTTTGCGGTGATAAACTTTCGTTATCGTGCGATTGAAATATGCGATTTGACGATATGCTATTCTGATGAGACACGGAGCTCAATCGGAGGGCATCATGGCACCATTAGACACCAAGCCATCAGGCGCAACCAAGGGCGTCTGGAAGTCAGGTAAAGGCAAGGGGCGGCACACGCCCAAAGGCCGTCAATTCACGGATGAGGCACAGGCGGAAATTACACGTCTGCTGGGCGACCGCCCACGCCGTCGCGATCTGCTGATTGAATTCCTGCATTTGATTCAGGACGCACACGGCCATATCAGCGCCGACCACATTGCCGCTTTGGCGGTCGAAATGCGGGTGGGGCAGGCAGAGATCTATGAAACGGCAACCTTCTATGCCCACTTCGATGTAGTGAAAGAAGAAGAGACCCCTCCGCCCGCGCTGACCATTCGTGTCTGTGATTCTTTGTCCTGCGAAATGGCCGGGGCTCAGCAATTGCAGAAGGCGCTTGAGGATGGTCTGGACGCGTCCGAGGTTCGCGTAGTCCGTGCCCCCTGCATGGGTCGCTGCGATACGGCCCCGGTGCTTGAGATCGGCCACAACCATATCGACCATGCGACGCCGGAAAAGGTGCAGGCAGCGATTGCCGCCGGTGACACTCACGCCCATCTGCCCGACTACGAGACCTTTGCTGCCTATGAGGCAAACGGCGGTTACGCCAAGCTAAAAGAGCTGCGCGACAATGGTGATTGGGAGAAGGTGCAGGAAGACGTCCTGTCCTCGGGCCTGCGTGGTCTCGGTGGCGCTGGTTTCCCGTCTGGCAAAAAATGGGGCTTCGTTCGCATGAACGAAGGTCCGCGCTATCTGGCTGTGAACGGCGATGAGGGTGAGCCCGGCACGTTCAAGGACCGTTACTATCTGGAACGCACGCCGCATGTTTTCCTTGAGGGCATGCTGATCGCCGCATGGGCGGTCGAGGCCCAGACCTGCTTTGTCTACATGCGCGACGAATATCCGGCAGTGCTGGAAATCCTGCGCCGTGAGATTGTAGCGCTGGAAGAGGCCGGGATCGTTGAGCCCGGCTATATCGACCTGCGCCGGGGGGCTGGCGCCTACATCTGCGGTGAAGAATCCGCGATGATCGAGTCGATCGAAGGCAAAAAGGGCTTGCCGCGTCATCGTCCTCCGTTCGTGGCACAGGTTGGGGTCTTTAACCGCCCGACCTTGGTGCACAATGTTGAGACGCTGTATTGGGTCACCAAAGTGTGCCGTGAAGGGCCGGAATGCCTCAACAGCACCGAGAAGAATGGTCGCACGGGCCTGCGCAGCTATTCGGTCTCGGGCCGGGTGGCGAAGCCTGGCGTTTACCTTCTGCCCGCAGGCTCGACCATTCTGGATGTGATCGAGGCTGCCGGCGGCATGGCTGAGGGCCAGACCTTCAAGGCGTATCAGCCGGGTGGACCGTCTTCGGGCCTGTTGCCAGCGTCGATGGACGATATCCCGCTGGATTTTGACACGTTGCAGCCTCACGGCACCTTCATCGGCTCGGCGGCCGTGGTGGTTCTGTCCGACCAGGACACCGCCCGCGACGCGGCGCTGAACATGCTGCGCTTCTTCGAGGATGAAAGCTGTGGCCAATGTACGCCTTGCCGGGCGGGCTGTGAAAAGGCGGTCAAGCTGATGCAGGCCGACAAGTGGGATCAGGACCTGCTGGAGGATCTGTGTCAAGTCATGGGCGACGCGTCCATCTGCGGTCTGGGGCAGGCGGCCCCGAACCCGATCCGCCTGGTCATGAAACACTTCGCTGACGAAATCTGAGGGAGACAGAGCCATGCTTGATGCAAGCCCAACCAAGACCGTCACCTTCAACCTTAACGGCGACGACGTCACCGTACCCGAAGGCACCACGATCTGGGACGCGGCCAACGGCCGTGGACTGGTAATCCCGCATCTGTGCCACAAACCGGCACCGGGCTACAAACCCGACGGTAACTGCCGCGCCTGTATGGTCGAGGTGGAAGGCGAGCGCACTCTGGTCGCCTCGTGCATCCGCCCTGCCTCGGAAGGTATGGTTGTCAAGACAGACACCGACCGCGCCGAAAAATCGCGTGCGATGGTCATGGAACTGCTGGTCGCTGACCAGCCCGAACAGCCGCATGATGTGTCCAGCCATTTCTGGGACATGGCCAAGCTGAACGATGTCAGCGACAGCCGCTTCCCGACCAAAGAGGCCGAAAAGATCCCGCTGCTGGATGACAGCCACGTTGCGATGCGCGTCAATCTGGACGCCTGCATCAACTGTAACCTCTGTGTCCGCGCCTGCCGTGACGTGCAGGTCAACGACGTGATCGGAATGGCCGGTCGCGGCCATACCTCGCAAGTGGTGTTCGATCAGAACGACCCGATGGGGACTTCGACCTGCGTAGCTTGTGGCGAATGTGTTCAGGCCTGCCCGACGGGTGCCTTGATGCCGGCCACCGTGCTGGACGATCAGCAACAGGGGGACAGCAAGGATTACGACTCTGAAACCGAAAGCGTCTGCCCGTTCTGTGGTGTTGGCTGCAAAGTCTCGCTGAAGGTCAAGGATGGCAAGGTCAAGTATGTCGAAGGCATCAACGGCCCCGCAAACGAAGGCCGTCTGTGCGTCAAAGGCCGCTTTGGCTTCGACTATATCCACCACCCGCACCGCCTGACCAAACCGCTGATCCGGCGCGAGGATGCGCCTGCCAAGGGCCTGAACGTCGATCCCGGAAAACTATCGACCCATTTCCGCGAAGCGACCTGGGAAGAGGCGATGGATCTGGCGGCCACCAAGCTGAAGGCGATGCGCGACGAGGACCCGCGCAGCGTTGCGGGCTTTGGCTCGGCCAAATGCACCAACGAAGAGGCCTATCTGTTCCAGAAGTTCATCCGTCAGGGCTTCCGCCACAACAACGTCGACCACTGCACCCGTCTGTGCCACGCGTCGTCGGTTGCGGCGCTGATCGAAAACGTGGGTTCGGGCGCAGTGACCGCGACCTTCAACGAGATCGAAAACGCGGATGTGGCGATCATCATCGGGGCTAACCCGATCGAAAACCACCCCGTTGCAGCGACCTATTTCAAGCAGTTCACCAAGCGCGGTGGCAAGCTGATCGTGATGGATCCGCGCGGCGTTGGAATGCGCAAGTTCGCGGATGAGATGCTGCAATTCCGCCCGGGTGCCGATGTCTCGATGCTGAATGCGATCATGAATGTGATCGTCGAGGAAGAGCTGTATGACAGCCAATACATCCACCGCTGGACCGAGAACTGGGAGGCCGAGAAAGAACATCTGCGCCAGTTCACACCCGAAGCGATGTCGCCGATCTGCGGTATTGAACCGGACCAGCTGCGCCGCGTCGCCCGCACCTTTGCGCAGGCCAAAGCCGGTCTGATCTTCTGGGGCATGGGGGTCAGCCAACACATCCACGGCACGGATAACTCGCGCTGCCTGATCTCGCTGGCACTGATGACCGGAAATGTTGGTAAGCCGGGCGCGGGTTTGCACCCGCTGCGCGGTCAGAACAACGTGCAAGGCGCCTCTGATGCGGGTCTGATCCCGATGTTCTTGCCGGATTATCAGTCGGTTACTGACGACAACATCCGCGCCAAGTTCAACAACGTATGGAACTCTGAGGATTTCTCGAACGAGAAGGGCCTGACGGTTACCGAGATCATTGATCAGGCTTACGCGGGCAACATCAAGGGGATGTACATTCAGGGTGAAAACCCGGCCATGTCCGACCCGGATGTGGGTCACGCGCGCGAGGCATTGGCCAAGCTGGATCTGATGATCGTACAGGATATCTTCCTGACCGAAACGGCGAACTATGCTGACATCATCCTGCCCGCCTCGGCGCTGTATGAGAAAAACGGCACCGTGTCGAACACCAACCGTCAGGTGCAGCGGGTGCGCCCCGCTGTGACGCCTCCGGGTGAGGCACGCGAGGATTGGAAGATCACGGTAGAACTGGCGCAGCGCATCGGTCTGAACTGGGATTACACGGATGTGTCTCAGGTCTTTGCCGAGATGAAGCTGACCATGGCGTCGCTGGACAACATTACGTGGGAGCGTCTGGAAACAGAAACGATCACCTACCCGTCGCTCAGCGAAACCGATCCGGGTCAGGCGATTGTGTTTGGCGATGGTTTCCCGCGTGCCGATGGCCGTGCGCGGTTTACCCCTGCCAGCGTCATCCCACCGGACGAAGCGCCGGATGACGAATATCCGATGATTGCCACGACCGGCCGTCAGTTGGAACATTGGCACACCGGGTCCATGACCCGCCGCGCCAAGGTTCTGGATGCCGTAGAACCGGAAGCGAACTGTTCATTGAACCCCCGAACGCTCAAGCTGATGGGGATCGAACCGGGCGAAATGATCCGTCTGACCACACGACGTGGTTCGATCGAGATCATGGCACGCGCAGACCGCGCCATTGCCGAGGATATGGTGTTCATCCCCTTCGCCTATGTTGAGGCGGCTGCGAACATCCTGACCAACTCGGCCATCGATCCGTTTGGCAAAATCCCCGAGTTCAAGTTCTCGGCTATCCGGGTTGAAAAAATCGAAGACGCGGTCGCGGCAGAATAACCTTGTTGCGTACGCAGCATGAAAGGCGGCCGATTGGGCCGCCTTTTTTCTTTCCTTGACAGTAAGTTACTTGCAGCCAACCCTGTCGCCGTCACTGGTGCAGGAGTTTTACATGACCCGCCGTTTCGTCGATCTGTCCGTTCCGTTGGAAACCGGGATCGTTTCGGACCCGCCAATCATGCTGCCCGAAATCGAATACATGACCCATGATCAGACCGCAGAACAGGTCATGTCCTTCTTTCCCGGCTTGCAAAAACAGGACCTACCGGGCGGCGAAGGCTGGGCCATTGAGCGGCTGCAAATTGCCACGCATAACGGCACCCATCTGGACGCGCCGTATCACCACCACTCGACCATGAATAATGGCGAGAGGGCGATCACCATCGATGAGGTGCCACTGGAATGGTGCATGAACCCCGGCGTAAAACTGGATTTTCGCCATTTCGACGACGGCTATGTGGTGTCTGCCGCCGATGTTGAGGCCGAGTTGAAGCGGATCGGGCATACCTTGCAGCCGTTGGATATCGTGGTCGTGAACACCTCAGCCGGTACGCAATACGGACAGGCCGATTACCTGATGAAAGGCTGCGGTATGGGGCGCGAGGCGACGTTGTACCTGACCCAACGCGGGGTGCGGGTCACTGGCACAGACGCCTGGAGCTGGGACGCACCCTTTGCGCTGACGGCCCAGGAATATGCCGAAACGCGTGACCCGTCGATTATCTGGGAGGGCCATCGGGCGTCGATGGATATCGGTTATTGCCACATTGAGAAATTGACCAACCTGGAAGACCTACCACCAACGGGTTTCGAAATTTCGTGTTTTCCGTTCAAGATCAAGGGCGCCTCGGCGGGTTTTGTGCGCGCCGTCGCAATATTCGAGGAAGATACAGATGACTAACCCCCTCAGCGGTCACGATGGACCCTATGACGCTCCGATTGAAATACGAGGGTTTAGAGTTTTGCCTGAGTGGATCGACTATAACGGCCACATGAATGTGGGGTTCTATGGCGTGGCCTTCGACCGCGCGTTGGATCACTTGATGGATGATCATCTGGGTCTGGGCGAAGCGCAGGTCAACGCATTGGGGCAGGGGCCTTACATCCTGCAGACGCATATGAATTTTTTGCGCGAGATTAGGCAGGACGAACCGTTCTGGTTTCGCTTTCGGATGTTGGATTCCGATCAGAAACGGGGGCATTACTTTGCACAGATGCTATCTGGTGAGAACACGCTCTGCGCTACGCAAGAGGCGCTGTTCATGAATGTCAGCCACACGACTGGGCGTTCGGCACCCTACCCAGATTGGGCGGTCACGCGGTTGGCCCGGATGGTTCAAGATCATGCACCATTGGACCCCGCGCCGCAGGTTGGGCACACCATTGGCATCCGCCGCAGCGATTAATAATCCCGTTCGAAAAACACGCCAACCCCGGTTTCTCCGCGCCCGTCGACTGAACCGCGGACAGTAAAACTGTCCGACACGTCAAGGTTCAGGTTCACCTCGGTGTCACCTTCGGTATTGACGGTGAAATCGGTGTAGAGATTGTCGCTCAGATACGCGCCGGCCCCCAGTCGGCCCGCACCGCCTTCAGACGCGCCAATATCCACCGTGTCAACGCCGGTCGAATCGCGAAGCCCTTTGGTTGCATCTCCCCCGGCACCGCTGAGCTGCGCCAGAGACGCCGCCATCTGGGCGATGACAAAGGGTGAAATTTCGGAAAACCGGTTGCCGAACAAGAGCATGGCCAGCGCCTCTTCGGCTGGGCGTTCAGGGTCGGAATAAACGTCAACCTCCGGCGCATCCAACGGGCCCGCGATTTCGATTGTGGCGGTGCCATCGGACGTGCTGGTGGATGAGGCGAACTCGATATACGGCGTCAGGTCGCCTTGCAGTGTCACGATGCCTTTTGTCAGGGCCAGCCTGCGGCCCAGAATGTCGAAATTTCCCCGGATCAGTTCGATTTGGCCGGATGGGATAACTGCGGTGGTCGTGCCGCCGATATTCAGCCGCCCCCCCAGTTCGGCGTTCACACCCCGGCCGCGCACGAAAACCGCCTTGGGCGCCAGCAGGCTGACATCCAGCGCGATACGTGAATCGCTTTTTTCCGCGCCTTCCTCGACAACAAGGCCCGCGCGTTCCCGTGTCAGGTAACCAGCTGCGCTTTCATTGACATGCCTGATCTCGGGGATCGGTGCAGCGCCCACGGCACCAGCCGCGGCAGCGAGGTTGATATTGGTTTCCTCGAACGTGATCTGACCGGAAATGGCGCTGTTGCCCGCCAGCGCTCCGGTCATGGCGATCTCACCGTTCAAAGTGGTCTCATACAGAAGCTTGTCTGTTAGCACCAACTGATTGAGCCGCGTAACAATGTTCGCGTTCAGCGGCGGTGTCAGGTCCAATGGCCCCGAGATGGTAAAAGTGCCGCCCGCGCGCATGCCACCATTCAACGAGATATTGGCGCGACTCTGCGCCAATTCGACCGAGCCGCTGATGCCGGTTATTGTCTGTCCGATCTCAGGGATCGCAATTGACGTGCCTGAAGTGGTGATAGAACCGCTGAGCGAACTTAGCTCGGGCTTTCCCTTGAGGCGCAGATTGTGCCGGGCAGATCCTTCGATCTTGTTGGGTGAGATAAAGATGTTGGCGACGCCCAGATTGATGCCACCCTGCGCCCGCAGATCGGCCTCGCCGCTGTTTTCATCGAAGGTTCCAGCGATAGTGCTGTTGATCTCGGCCGGACCATTGGCTGACCCGTCAATGGTCCAGACGCCGTTGTCGCGCTTGGCCGTGCCGGTTGCCGCAACGGTGCCAGGGAACTCGGGCGCGAACCGTTCGATCCTGTTCAACTTGGCGTCGAAATCCAAATCGGCCGAACCATCGGTGTCTACTGTTCCGGTCAGGGCTGCATAGGAACTGTCCGGACCGCTCAGGCGCATGTCCCCTTCCAGTCCCGATCCCGTTGGGGCAACATTCCCGTCCAACGTCAGCGGGCCGGACATCGACGTCATGACACGGGACAGGTCGTCAAGCTGGGCCGAGAAGGTCAGGCCACCCGCCTCTCGGTCCAGTTTGCCCGAGGCATTGGCCGATAGGGCAGTGCCCCTCAGGCTAAATGTACGGACTTCCATGCCGTCGTCGTCTTTGTCGGCATCAATGTTCAGGGTCGTGCGGCCCTGGATCAATTTATCGACCAAATCAATCCCGGTCTGAAGGTCGTCAGCGTCCACATTGCCCTGAATGTCAAAGACACGATTGGCGAGATTTCCGTTGCCCTGCACATTCGCGGCGACCGAGCCGCCCAGATCCCGCTTGGCCAACTCCGAGAACAGCGACAGATCCGGGGCGTTCACACGAGCGTTGCCGTCAACCGAAAGCTCTCCGGTAGGGTCATCCACCGTTGCGGCGACTTTTGCAGTTAAGGCGGTACCGTTGACCGTCGCTTCGCGGATTTCAATCCGATCGGTCGTGCGTGCCCCGTCCCAGGTGATCGTGGTCTTGCCGGTCAGCAGCGGATCGATGTCGGACATGCCGGTTTGTATATCCTGTCCGATCACGCTGGCCGTGCCGTCGAATTCCAAAGTCTGCACGGTGCCTTTGCCGTCCATTTCCGCCCGCAGGGCGCCACCCAGTTCACGCTTGGCCAGACCGGAAAAGACCGACAGGTCAGACGCATTCACGCGGGCCTTGCCGTCAATGGTCAGGTTGCCGTCAGGTGTCGTGACCTCGCCGCTGGCCTTTGCCTGCGCAGCTTCGCTATTCAGGTCAAACTCGCGAATGGTGATGCCATCGCTGCCTCGGCTGGCATCCAATGTGATGGTGGTTTCGCCTTTGATGACGGGATCGATATCGTCGCGCCCGGTGACCAGATTGCTGCCCTCAAGCACCAGTTTGCCGTCAAAGCTACGCTCTAATGGTGAGCCTGTGCCGTCAACGCGGGCCGAGGCACTACCGCCCAGATCAAGCTGCGCCAGGTCCGAAAAACGCGACAGGTCCGATGCCTCAAGCGTGGCCGAACCGTCAACCGTCAGGCCACTATTCAATCCGTCGATCAACGCATCCAGCCCAAGGGTATAGTCGGTTCCCACCAGTTCGAACCCCGACAGGTTCAGAGACTGATCGCTGCCGTAATCGAACTGCCCATCCAACGTGATGCTCTCTCCCAAGGCCGTGTTCAGGGCCTGATCATTCAGATCGATCCCGTCGACGATGGCCTGAAGGTCTCCCATTACACTGAATGAAGTGCCCTGTTCTAACGTGCCCTGCGCGGTGATGCGGGCCGTGTCCAGTTTCGCTTGCGGAGATTGAAACGCATTCGCCGTCAGGCTCAGATCCCACAAATTGCCGTTTTTCTGATCGAACAATGCCGAAATCTGCGCCGCTTCAATCGAGGTTTCGCCGCCTTTGACCGGCAAAACCACCGTTGTTCCGTCCGGCGGGGTGATCCGGCCTTGCAAGGCCGCCAATTGCAACGTGCCGCCTTCAGCCAATTGCAACTCACCCTTTAGGTCCAGGGCTTGGGTGGTCAATTCCAGATCGGGGATGTCCAGCGCGCCTTGCGGTTTGGTTTGGCCGTCCACGAACAAGCGTGTTTTCGGGCCAAAGAACGGGTCCAGATCCTCGGCCATAAAGGGGGTCAGGTCGCCACCCAGATCGGCGGTAAAGGCGATCCCGTCTGCCGCACCGGTTTCAGCGGCGCGCAGCTGTATCTGCCCTGTGACCTGTTGCTGATTGTCGCTGCTCAGGGCGATATCAGCAGTGAAATCGGTCACTGGGCCCGAGCCTGTGACCGACAGGCCGATAGGTGGGCTGTCGGGAATATTCAGCGCAGTTGATATCACGCCGCCTGCGGCCTCTTTCACCTGCAGGTCCAGATTGATCTCGCGCGAGGTGTTCTGGAACCCGGCGGTCAGTGTCACCTCATCCCCTCCGCGGTCCAGGCGGGTGACATCCAGGTTGGTGTCCAATGTACCATCGGCCAGTGACAGGTTCCCCGTCACCGCCAGATCGGCGGCAACCCCGATCAGAGGTTTACCCAGTGACAGCTCATCAATCCTGATTTCACCGATCTCGATGGAAACGGGCAGTTCCGGTAGTTCGAAAGGTTTGGTCTCGGCTGTCGGCGCAGGCGTGTCCTTGGTGGTTGTGCCCGGCGCGCGGGCGATATCGATTTCCTGCGCGGTCAGGGCATTGACGGAAAACCGACCCCGTATCAGAGCCAGCCGGTTCCAGTCCAGCTCGGCGTCCTTGATGGTCAACCAGACGCCTTCGTCGTCCGACACGGTAATCTCTTCAATCGTGGCGCGGGCGCTCAGCGCACCTTGCAGACCCTTGACGGTGACGTTCTGGTCTTCCCCTGACAAGGTATCCTGCAGGAAACGCTCCAACATGCTGCCACCGCCGTCATCCTCTTGCGCGAGTACGGGCGGCGCTGTCAGGATCAGCACAGTTGTCACAACCGGATATGAAAACTGCCGTATCAAAACGCTTGTCCGATCCCGATATAGAATTGCAGACCATCGCCAGTGTCGCCCTGAACCGGCAGGGCTAAGTCAACGCGTAGAGGGCCGAACCCCCCAAGATCATACCGCACCCCAAGCCCGGCACCGGAATGGTATTCTGCACCGCTGCCGATGAAAGAAGAAGTGTCCACAGTACCGAAATCATAGAACCCGACAAGCGATATCGTGTCGGTGATCTTGCCACGGACTTCTCCCGACAGACCGAGGAAGGACTTGCCGCCTGCTTCACCACCGTTGACAGGAATGCCGAGGCTTTCGAACGGCTGCCCACGCACTGTGCCGGCACCACCCGAGAAGAACAGGAAATCCGGCGTCACATTGCTTGGGGAAGGACCGATTATCGATCCTATCTGAGCCCGACCAGCCAAAACGAGCCGCCCGCCCGTGCCCAGGCTGGTATAGGCGCGTGTGTCGGCGAACAGCCTGATGCCCGTGTCTGTGCCGGAAAAACCTACAAAGGGCATGATTTGCGCATCCAGATAGAATCCGCGAGTCGCGCTGACCTTGCTGTCACGCTCGTCCCATTCAGACCGGGTTGGGATAATGAAATAGCGGAACTTGCGGCCGCTGCCATAGGCGTCATCTGCATCCGACCACTGAAATCCAGCCGAGGCTTCGGCATAAAGCCGGTCGGAAAAGGTGCGACGCGCACCATAGGCCAGCGAGGCCACGGATACGTTGTAATTCTCGGTATTCCGCCGCTCCAGCAGGGCGCTCCAAAAGGTGTTGTCGTCCGGGCCCAGCCGGTCGGGTTGATCAAGGCGCAAACCAATGCGGCCGTCCAAATCCTCGGTTCCGCCGATATTGCGCAGAGCGGCTTCGAACCGCAGCCGTTCCGCGCGGCGGAAGACGTTGCGATGGGTCCAGGTCGCGGTGACGTCCAGCCCGGCATTCGAGGCCAGCTCGACCCCGAAGGTCAGGCGGCGTTTGGGCATGTCCTCAAAAGTTGCATCGAAATCCAACGTGCCATCGGGATTGGGCGTTTCATGTTCTTCGATCGAAACGATGCTGAACGTACCTGTCCGACGCAAGCGAGTGCCGACCTTCTGGATTTCCGCTGGCGAATAAACCTCGCCCGAGGGAAAGCCGGCGATCTTGTTGATCGAGTGGTGGCGTACATCTGTATCGCCTTTGATGAACATCTTGCCGAAGGTCAGGCGCGGACCGGGTTCAAGGTCGATTTCAGCATCCAGCTTTCTCTGCGCATGGCGAGCGATAACGGTTTGGTCTTCAAGTTGGGCTTTGGCGTGACCGGCGTCCCGCCAGCCCTGTACCCCGGCCGAGGCTGCCTGTTGGATGGCACCGGTCGTGGCCAGTTTTCCGGGAGCGAACTCCTCTGGCAGGATTGTCTCCGGCGTAACGGGGGCGACGATAGCCGTTCCAAAAGTGAAGGTCGGTCCGGTATTTACCGTGATAACCGCTCGGTTGATCGTGTTGGGTACGGTTAGCGAGCTGATGTCAGCCGCTTCCCGGCCATCCAGTTTAATGCTGACGACGGGGCTGAAATAGCCCTCGTCATACAGAATCTGAACGAGTGTGCGGTAATCTGACAGGGCGGCAGACAGAACCTCGAGCGGGGTATCCAAACCACGTTCATCTGCCGTCAGGACAGATGAGGTTTCTTCGATACGTTCAACCACGCCCGGGGGCGCACCGGGCGCGGACAGGGATGTTTCCAGCGCGGCCAGAGATGAGGGCAGAGCGGCGGCAATAACGCCAAGCAGACAATATTTCACAAAGGCCTGTGGCCTGCTTCCCCGCATCGAATGGCTCCAACTGCCCCAAGTCGAAATCAATTTCACCGTCTTATAAAAAACAACGGCTGATACCGTTCATGTTAGAGCATCAGTTTCCACACAGGGAAAGAACTTATCGAATGAGGTGCCAAATTACCGGTTTGTGTGCCCCGTCAGCCCCGTTTGCGGGGCGGTAATGTGGCGCCAACCCATGAACGCATTGACGGGCTCCTCCCGCCCGATCCCATCGCATCAAAGATTCTTGTGATCCGTTAGGCCGGGCAGCGCCCGCGCGCTGCGGTTCCGCGAATTCAAGGCTGTGCCATCAGGCGGGCGACGTCGAGCATACGTGCTGAAAAGCCCCATTCATTGTCATACCAGCCGAAAATGCGAACCTGCCGGCCGCCGACCATCCGCGTCTCGGGGCCTGCAATGACCAAAGATTCCGGTCGTGTACGCAAATCTGACGACACCAGCGGGTGATCGGTCCATCCCAGAATGGGAGACTGCGCGACCGTCTTGCGCAGCTCGGCTTCAAAGTCAGTGGCGGACATACCGCGTTCAAGCGTCGCCACCAGATCCACCGCAGACACGCTGGCTGTGGGGACACGCACCGCCGCGCCCGAGATGCGACCCGCGAGATGCGGCATGACCTCATCAATCAAGTGCGTGGCGCTTGTGGTGGTGGGCACCATGGACAACGCGCCGGCGCGTGACCGGGCCAGATCGCCGCGCGGGGCGTCAATCATGGGTTGGCTGTTGGTATAACAATGGATGGTTGTCATATGGGCCGAGGCGATGCCGCCGATTCCATCCAGCACCTTGATCAGTGGGGCCAGCCCATTGGTGGTGCAGGACGCGTTCGAAACGATCCGGGCGTTGCCCAACTGCGCTTCATTGGCACCCAGAACGATCGTGACTTCGGTTGCGGGCGAGGGGCCCGAGATCAGCACTTTGCCCGCCCCGGCGGTCAGCCCCTGGCTGGCAACATCCGAGGTACGGGCGACGCCGGTGCAATCCATCAGGACATCCACGCCGCTCAGGTCGACTCGGGACAGGTCGGGGCTGTGGGTCACCGGGATTGTGTGACCGTCGATGACAACGGTTCCGTCGCCGGTATCGACAGGCCCAGAGTAGGGGCCGAACGTGCTGTCGTATTTGAACAGGTAGGCACAGGTTTCCAGCGGTGCGATATCGTTGATCAGCACCAGCTCAATATCCTTGCCCCACGGCAAAGCCAGCAGCTGCCGCAGGATCGTGCGGCCAATACGACCGAATCCATTGATTGCGAGTTTCATGCGCAAGCTATGGCAGTGGGCCGCGCTGACCTCAATGCCCGTTTCGCGGCAAGATCAATTGCAGCTGACCTGCGAAAAGAACTGGCCTGAGATGTTTTGATACATGCTGGCCCGGATAGGCTTGCATCCGGTGGCTGCCTGAATGGCGGCCATAGCTTGAATGGTGCGCAGGCGCGGTGGCGGACCGAACGGGTTCAGATTGTTGTTGTCACGCGTGGCGCGGTACACGACCGGAGCATCCGAAACCTGCGTAACGGCCCATGTGCGGCTCATGACGAAGACCGATTTGGTTTCCTCTTTGGCGACTACAGGGGTCGCCTCTAAGGCCGTCAGGCCAATTACAGCTGCCAGTGCCAGCAGGGATCCGCGCAGTACCATTGAACAATCTCCAGTGCTAAAAACGGTGCTATTTCACCAGATTCAAGCGCTTCTGTGAACCCCTGCGCGGGAAAAACTGAATCGGCGTAAGTGGTTAGCCAGTTGCGGGGTGGTTGCTGGTTCGCGTCTTTGCACAGTTGATCGTGGTTGTTTCGGTCCGCCCACGCACCATAAGGGGCACTCGTGCGGGGTAACTCAGTTGTGCCGGGCGAACGCCACGAATGGAATGCCATGCGAGTAGCGGCCTTAGACTGTCAAAAGAATTGTTCTGGATAGTTTTAGCGTTTGCCCAACAGGGCTTGGCCCCCGTTCGCTGCCGGTATAGTCTTGAATGCAAATCTATTTCAGCAAGGTGAGGCGATCATGAAAGCCTGGATTTCTTCTACATTTGTAGCTGTTGTTGTTCTGGCGGCAATCCCGACCGTGCAGGCCAAGCCGCTTTCCCGAATCATCGCAGAAATGGGGCTGACACCTGCAGATTTCGAGGTTGTGAACACAGCCGCTGACGCGATGCTGTCAGGCGCGACACCCCGGGTGGGTGAGGAAAGTTCCTGGGTGAACGAAGCCACCGGTTCGAAAGGCACGATTCGCGTCCGCGACGTACGTGACAACTGCGTACACCTGCAGCATTTCATTCGACCCGAAGGATCGGATCAGACTCGCGAGGTCAGAACCCGCCGGTGTCGCGACGCAGGCGGAAACTGGATCCTGACACCCTGATCTGGGTCTAGTAACCGCGGGTCCTGTCGACTTCGTGCAGCAAAAGGCCTCCGGCGCTCAGGCGGCGGAAATTCTCGCCCACATCAGCCAGCGCTTCTCCCAGATGCCAGCCCGACACGTGCGGCGTGATGGTGACACTGGGATGTGTCCAGAGCGGGCTGTCGGACGGAAGTGGTTCGGTCGAAGTCACGTCCAGCACCGCATGACCGGGTGTACCATGATCCAGCGCGACGATCAGGGCGGTTTCTTCAATCAGATCCCCGCGACCCGCGTTCAGTAACTGGCTACCTGGCTTCATTGCAGCCAGCATCCCTGCATCGAACAAACCGATTGTCTGCGGGGTCGAAGGCAGGATCGCGCAGACATGGTCGCACTGACCCAGCAGTTCTGGCAGAGCCGCGTCGCCATGCAGGCAGGTAACCCCATCGATCTGCTTGGCTGAGCGGCTCCAACCCATCACCTGAAACCCGACGGCGCGTAGCATTTTGGCGCTGCGGGCACCGATATGGCCCAGACCCAGCACACCTACCACGGTGTCTGGCGAATAGAGTGGTGCTCTGGGGGTCCATTCCGCGCGGTTTTGCGCCTTTTCATGAAAGGTCATGTGTCGTTGATGGCGCAGAACATAAGCGACGAACCATTCGGCAATACCCTGCGCGGGGGCGTCCGGTTTCAGCCGTGTTATACGCACATGCGTGGGCAGGTGCGGATTGCTGACGATGGTTTCGACCCCGGCGCCCAGTTTTTGCACCAGTTTCAGGTTGGGCAGCCGCTTGGGGTGATCGTTGCAAAGCACGACGACGGCGACCATCGTGATGTCGGTCGGATCACCAAGGGTTTCAGGCGTGCGTACATCCATGTCCGGGTGCAGCCGCCGAATGTCTTGGGCGATGTCGTTGTCGCTTATCCAGTCGGACAACCCGGTTTCGATCAGCAACGCCATGTCGCGCCCCCCTCTGCTTCAATTTGCCAGTGATAACGTGCCGTCACTGAACTGGACATCGTTGCCGCAGCTAAGTCATTCTTTGGCCCAAGGTAAAGCCCGGTCATCGGATCGGATGACCGGACACGCACAGAAAACTTTTGAGGCAGCGTATGAACGGGACACAAGACCTGAACCAACAGGCCTATTTTCATCTGCGCCCTGATGGCGCTTTTGTGGGCAATGACCCCGCCCGGGGGCCGTGGTCGGCCGATCACTGCCACGCCGGGCCTGTCAGCGGTCTGATCGTGCGTGCCGCGGAAACCGAGGTGGGACCGGAAAAGATGCTGACCCGCCTGACGGTCGATCTGCTGCGCCCACAACCCTTGGCAGGGCTGCGCGTGGCTGCCGAGACTACGCGCCACACCAAGACGCTGGCGACCACGCGGGTAACGGTTCACGATCTGGACGACACGCTCTGCGCCACCGCGACCACGATGCACTTGGCCCGCCGTAACCTGGGACCGGTCCCGAATGTCACGGTTGCTCCACCCCGGCTGGAAGATGCGGTGACGGGGCCATTTCCGATCGGTGAGATACGCCACGGTCTGCCGGGCTTCGCCAACCACTCAGAAGTGCTGTACCCGAAAGACGGCAATCAGGGCGCCGGTCCCAAGACGGTCTGGATGCGCACCCCGGCTTTGCTTGAGGGCGAGGACCCTTCGCCGATTCAGGCACTGTGCCCGCTGGCCGATTGTGGCAACGGCATCTCGTGGAACGCACCGACGACCGAGATGGGGTTCATGAACACCGATCTGACCGTGCAAATCCATCGCGAGCCGGGGTCGGATTGGCTGGCCTCAGAATCGCTGTGCCATTGGCAACCGTCGGGGATCGGAATGTCCCAGTCTGTATTGTATGACACGCAAGGCCCTGTCGGTACGGCCTTGCAAACACTAGTTCTGTTCCCACCAAAATGACCCTTTGGCCGGTTTTTGCGGATGCCGGTTGAATCGCATTGCTGCGCGTGATCACAGGCCCTATCTTTCATGCATGCGTTGGATTGTAACCCTATTGACTTGCTGCCTGCCGATCCCGGCCATGGCGCACCCGCATGTCTTTATCGACACCGGGCTGGAATTCATTGTGGATGACGCCGGCCAACTGACCCATGTGCGGGTGACCTGGGCTTATGATGAACTTTACTCGTTGTATCAACTTGAAGACATGAAATTGGATCAGGATTTCGACGGAGTTCTCACTGAAAATGAAGAGAAATTCCTGGCCGGTTTCGACGCACAGTGGATCGAAGGGTACAATGGCGATCTGGTTGTCTTTGCAGATGGCGTGCCCGTGTCGCTGTCCGGCCCATTGGAGCCGACAGCAACCACCGAAGATGGTCGTATCGTGACAACCCATTTGCGCGCGGTTGACGGCGACGCGGTGTCTGCATCTTCGCTGACGGCGAAGGCTTTTGATGAGACGTTCTACATTGCCTATGAACTGACCCGCCCGGTGACGGTGAGTGGCCCTGCGTCCTGTCAGATGGATCGGATCGACCCCGATATCGATGGTCAGCTGGCGCAGATGCAGGCCTTTTTGTTGACACTGGACGCCGATTACGACCTTGAGGAAAACGATATCCCGCTGGTCGGGGAAAACTTTGCGACCGAGATTTTCGTTTCATGTCCAAATACCTGATTGTTCCGGTTGCCATCGCCATTGCGTTGCTTCTGTGGTTTTGGGGCAGCGGTGGGTTTGACAGTCTGGCCGCGTGGGCGGCGGGTGAGCAGCGCGAGTTTCAGAACCAGATCGCCCGATCCTTACGCGCCGCACGGGCGGAACAGCCCGAGGCCGTCGCCACCCTGCTAACGGTTTGTTTTGCCTATGGGTTCTTTCATGCCATCGGTCCGGGCCATGGCAAGGTGCTGATCGGCGGTTACGGGCTAGGTCGTCGGGTCGCCTTTTGGCGGTTATCCGCGATCAGCGTTCTGTCCAGTTTGGGGCAGGCGGTGACAGCGGTTGTGCTGGTTTACGCAGGCGTTCTGGTGTTTCAGATGTCACGCGAAAGCCTTGTGGGAACGACCGAACAGGTCATGGCCCCGATCAGCTATGCTGCCATCGCCGCGATAGGTCTGTGGCTGGTGTTTCGCGCCATTCGCAGCTTTGCCCGCAGACACCGCAGTAACACAGCGCAAGCGCATCACGACCACGGTCATCACCATGGTCACGACCATCATCACGACCACGATGTCTGTTCAGATTGCGGCCATCGTCACGGCCCCTCAGCGGAAGAAGTAGCGCAGGTCGATAGTCTGCGCGAGGCGTTGCTGCTGATTGCCGGTATCGCGGCCCGACCCTGTACCGGGGCGCTGTTTGTGTTGATCCTGACTTGGCAGATGGGAATCGCGATGGTTGGCATCGCCGGGGCGTTTGCCATGGCGCTGGGCACGGCACTAGTCACGACTCTGGTCGGGTGGACGTCGTTCGGGTTGCGCGGGGGATTGCTGGCCTCTGCCTCAGCCACAAGGTTTGCATCTGTGCTGGCCCCGACCATTGAATTGGTGGCGGGGCTGACGATAGCGGTGATTGCCAGCGGTCTGCTTCTGCGCACGATTTAACCGAAGACCGGTTCCGGATACCCGACCCGCGCTAGGTACAAGCCCTGCGGCGGGCATACCGGCCCACAGGCGGCGCGATCAGCGGCCTGCAGCGCGTGGCACACATCTTCGGGCGTCCACGCGCCCGCGCCGACACGCTCCAGCGTCCCGACGAAGCTGCGCACCTGATTGTGCAGGAACGACCGGGCGCGCACGTGGAAATGTATCTCGGGTCCGGAAAAGCCCTCAACCTGTTCAACCCGCAGCTCATCGAGTGTTTTGACCGGGCTGGCGGCCTGACAGATGGATGAGCGGAAGGTGGTGAAATCATGCCTCCCAATCAACATATCCGCCCCGGCTTGCATGGCATCGACATCCAGCTGGTGATTGATCTGCCAGACCTGCCCGGCGTCATGGGTCGCGGGCGCGCGACGCATCAGGATGCGGAACAGGTATTGCCTCTCTAACGCGGAAAACCGGGCGTGCCAGTCATCGTCAACCTGTGCGGCTTTGACGATGGCCACCGGTTGCGGCTTGAGGTGATAGTTCAGCGCCTCAGACAGGCGGAACGGGTCCCAATCCTTGACCAGATCGCAATGGGCGACTTGACCCAGCGCATGAACGCCCGCATCGGTGCGGCCCGCTGCAGCAATGGTGTGATCACCGGGTTGAATTCGCGACAAGGCCTGTTCGATTGCTCCCTGCACAGACGGCAATTCCTTTTGCCGCTGCCACCCGGCAAACGGTTCCCCTTGGTATTCGACTTTCAGCGCGTATCTAGGCATGGGCTGCTCGTAGCGCGCCGCGCGGGAACGGGCAAGAGTGGGAAAGCGCTGGTATGTACGGCGCCCTCTACCTATCTTGAGCGAAACGATAAAAGCGGGGCGACAGTTTGGTCATCTCATCCCTGGCAGACAGTCTTGTGCGCGGTGTCGAATCCGTGGGCGACCGTGTGTCTGAAACTCTGTTTGAACCGGTCATCCGTCTGGGCGTTACCGGGTTGGCGCGGTCGGGAAAGACGGTGTTCATCACTTCCCTAGTTGCGAATCTGCTGGACCGGGGGCGTATGCCAGGATTGGTCGCGCAGCAGGAGGGCCGCATCAATTCGGTCTACTTACAACCCCAGCCGGACGATACGGTGCCGCGCTTTGATTATGAAAACCACCTGGCGGCGCTGACCGGGCCGCAGCCTCATTGGCCAGATAGCACGCGCGCCGTGTCCGAGCTGCGCCTTTCCTTCAAGGCCCGTCCGGCTGGGTTGCTTGCGGGTCTGCAGGGGCCGCGCACGGTTCATCTGGATATTGTGGACTATCCGGGTGAGTGGCTGCTGGATCTGGCCCTGCTGGATAAATCATACGAGGCCTGGTCAGCCGAAACCTTAAACCGTATCGAAACGCGGACCGAAGCGGCCGCGTATTTGACGCAGGCCCGGGTGGCAAACCCTGCGGATGTTCATGACGAACCCACGGCTCAGGCGTTGGCCAAAGCCTTTGCTGCGTATTTGAACGCCGCACGGGATGCAGGCTTTTACGACTGTACGCCGGGGCGGTTTCTACTGCCCGGCGATCTGGCGGGTTCTCCGGTGCTGACCTTTGCGCCATTGCCAGTGGAGGGCCACGCACCGCGCCGCAGCCTGCACCGCGAAATGGCGCGGCGGTATGAGGCGTATAAATCGCAAGTGGTGAAACCCTTCTTTCGCGATCATTTCTCGCGGATCGACCGTCAGGTGGTTCTGGTCGATGCGCTGGGTGCAATCCACAAGGGGCCGCAAGCGGTTGAGGATATGCGACGCGCGATGGCCGATATCCTTTCGGCCTTTCGACCGGGGCGCAATGCGTGGCTCAGCCAGTTGCTGTTGGGCAAGCGGGTTGAACGTATCCTGTTCGCAGCCACCAAGGCCGATCACCTGCACCACACGCAGCATCCTCGCCTAACCCATATCATGGAGGCTCTGACCCGCGATGCCCGCGACCGGGCCAGCTTTGCCGGGGCCGAGACGGCGGCGCTGTCGCTGGCCGCCCTGCGTGCCACGACCGAGGAAATCCGGACGCATAACGGGGCGGATCTGCCTTGTGTGCGTGGAACGTTGCTGAACGGCAAACAGGCGGCCTTTTATCCCGGTGATCTGCCTGATGACCCGGCGCATTTACTGGGTCCGGCCCGTAACGGGGCTGAAAGCTGGTTGGATAAGGATTTTGGGTTTATGGCCTTTGCGCCTGCGCATCTGACCTTGCGTCCGGGCGATGGCCCGCCCCATATCCGGTTGGACCGTGCCACGCAGTTCCTGATCGGAGACCGCCTGTGACCGTGACTCTCCGCCCCGCTCGTACCACGGATGCCGGAAAGATCGGAGAGATCCTGCACGGCTTTTCGCGCGAAAACGATTGGATGCCCGAGCTACATACCTGCGCTGAAACCATCGCCTTTTGCGGTTGGATGATCGATCTAGGGTGGGTCACGGTGGCCGAAACCGATACTGGCGTTGTGGGATTTCTTGCGCTCAATGAAACAGAAGTTCATTCCCTGTATTTGACACCGCCAGAATGTGGACAAGGCATTGGACAGCGCTTGTTGGACCACGCCAAGTCCGATCAGATCGAACTGTCCCTTTTTGCGTTTCAGGCCAACCACGGGGCGTGCCGGTTCTATGAGCGCAACGGTTTTGCCGAAGTTGCCCGCAGCGACGGGGCCGATAACGATGAAAATCTGCCAGACATCAAATATGTCTGGCGGCGGAAAGGGGTGGCGGATGGCTAAAGGTCCGGTACTGATTGATCTCGATACGGAAGAACCTGCTGCCGACGTCGCACAGGCTCCGCCGGTCCCCGATATTGAGCCACCTCAAGGTCAGGCGATGCAAGTGGCCGCCCGCTTGGCTGCGCGGAAACCCTCGGTTCTATCACGATGGTTTTGGGGTCTGGCGCTGGCCGTGATTGGCGCGGTGGTTTCTGTTGCCGCATGGGATTTCGCCACCTCGCTGTTGTTGCGGTCACCGATATTGGGCTGGGTTGTAACTGGTCTGATCGGTGCGTTGGTTCTGGTCGCCCTGATCATCACCCTACGGGAGCTGGCAGCCATCGGGCGCTTGTCCCGCGTGGATGGGATGCGCCGCGCCGCAGATGCCGCGTTGGCTGAGGCGGATTTGGCACAGGCCCGTGCGGTCACCAACCGCCTGATCGCGTTTTACAAAGGGCGCGAAGAAACCCGGTGGGGCCGTGACCGTCTGGCTGAACGGATGGAAGAGCAATTCGACGCCTCAACCCTGCTGACCTTGGCCGAGGACGAATTGCTGGCCCCTCTGGACGCTGCCGCCAGCCGTGAGGTTGAGGCCGCCGCCCGTCAGGTTGCCACGGTGACCGCACTGGTGCCCTTAGCGTTGGCCGATGTTGTGACGGCGCTTGCGGCCTCATTACGGATGATCCGTCGGGTTGCTGAGATTTATGGCGGACGCGCTGGATTTCTGGGCAGCTGGCGCCTGACCCGTGCAGTGTTCGTGCATCTGGTGGCGACCGGGGCCGTGGCCGTGGGTGATGATCTGCTGGAACCTATTCTGGGCGGATCGGTCCTTAGCAAACTGTCGCGCCGGTTTGGCGAGGGGCTGGTGAACGGCGCGCTCAGCGCGCGGGTTGGTGTGGCTGCGATGGAGGTCTGCCGACCACTGCCGTTTTCCGACCGGCACAAGCCATCTACGCGTGGGATGATCAAACGCGCGCTCAGCGGGTTGTTTTCCAAAACTTGACCTGACGCAAAGTCCTGTGGCCCGCTGGTGTGCATAACAAAGCCGGAGCCAGCCATGACCGATCACGGACACAGCCAGCAGGAAATCGCCGCGCGGATCAATGCGCCTCCGGGGCGAGGGGTGCTGCGGGACGTGGTGTATGGCGGTATCGACGGATCGGTCACCACCTTTGCCATCGTGGCCGGGGTTGCCGGAGCGGGGCTTTCGCCGTTCATCATCGTGGCGCTGGGGCTTGCCAATGTTCTGGCCGACGGGTTTTCCATGGCTGCCGGGAATTACTCGGGCACCAAGGCCGAGTTGGACAACATCCGCCGCATCCGCGCCATCGAGGAACGCCACATCAGCCTTTACCCAGAGGGCGAGCGCCGCGAGGTGCGCGAGATACTAGCCCAAAAGGGCCTGTCGGGCGACGTTCTGGATGACGCCACCGATGCAATCACCGCCAACCACGACAATTGGATCAACCTGATGGTCGAAGGCGAATACGGGTTGGGCAGCGTCGACCCCCATCCGTTTAAAGCTGCCATGGCGACCTTCATCGCCTTTCTTGTCGCGGGCATGGTGCCATTGCTGCCATTCCTTTTATCGGTCGATCATGCCTTTGCCATCTCGGCCTGCATGACGATGGGGGTTTTCTTTGCCATTGGGGCCTTCAAAGCCCATTGGTCGCTGTCCCCGTGGTGGCGGTCCGGGCTCGAAACCTTTTTGATCGGCGGTGCAGCGGCCTTGATCGCTTATCTTGTCGGCTCGCTGTTTCACCCCTGACGGCCAAGATTGTCGCAGTGAGTCCCATAGGGCTGGTCAATTGTTGGCCAACGGTTACGCTGCCGCAGACAGGTTCATCGGGTTGAGCAACCATTGCGGATTGAGAATAAAAATGTCCTGGTTTTAGGGGCTTATGGCTTTATCGGTGCTGCGGTGACGCGGTCTCTGCAAGCCGAGGGCGCGCATGTAGCGGCCTTTGTGCGTAACTTGAAAACCGGGGCGCAGGTTCTACCGGATGTCACGCAGGTGCAAGGCGATTTGCGGGCTTGTCGGCAGCCCAAGGACTGGGTCGCGCATCTGGAGCACGTTGACTGTGTTGTGAACTGTGCAGGAGCATTGCAGGATGGTCCCGCCGATGATCTCGAGGCTGTGCATCACACCGCCATTGCGGCCTTGGGGCAAGCCTGCGCGCAAAGGGGCATTGCGGTGGTTCAAATCTCGGCTATTGGTGCCGACCTCGATGCAGAAACGGATTTCATGCGCACCAAGGCGGCTGGGGACGCTGCGCTGCGGGCCTGTGATGTGCCGCTTTGGATTATCAAACCCGGTCTGGTGATCGGGCAATCCGATTATGGCGGAACAGCGCTGCTGCGCATGCTGGCAGCGGTTCCTATGGTACAACCCATCGCGTATCCGCATGTTTTGGTTCAATGCGTCGGCATGTCGGACCTGTGCCGTGCCGTGACCGCAGCCGTGGCCGATGAGGTCCCACAGGGCACTTACGATCTGGTCGAAGACACGCCCGCCCCACTGTCTGAGGTCCTGGCCGAGACACGGCGCTGGATGGGTTTTCCCGCAGCGCGATTCACTGTGAGAATGCCGGCGGTTGTTACAGCCATAATCGCACGCGGCGCTGATGCGTTGGGCCATTTGGGTTGGCGCTCGCCTCTGCGCAGCAATGCGATGACCGTGATGGGCGAGGGTGTGGTTGGTGATCCGGAACCATATCGCGCCGCAACAGGCCGGTCACTGGCACCCTTGCCCCAGGTTTATGCGGGCCTGACTTGCGCCCGTGAACATCGGCTGGTTGCGCGAATGTCCTTGCTGATGCCACTGGTCGTCGCCGCGCTCAGCCTGTTCTGGCTGCTGTCCGGCCTTTTCGGGCTGATTGGTCTGCCTAAGGCTACATCGGTTCTGACCGTGGCCGGGTGGAGCACCGGAATGGCCGTTGCCAGCGTTTTGTTCTGGTCATTGGTCGACAATTTTCTGGGGCTTGCGATCCTGTGGCGACCGTGGGCTGCGCGCGCCTGTCTGGCGCAGGTCGCGGTGGCCTTGTTCTATTTGCTGGCGGCCAGTTTCACCGTACCCGGCCTGTGGCTGGACCCGCTTGGCCCGTTGATCAAAATCCTGCCGGCGATGACCTTGTCGCTTATCGCCTGGCCCCTGTTGCAGAGCCGCTGATGGACCCTGAACTGATCCTGCGTTGGTTACACGTTATCGGCGCCTGCGTCCTGTTGGGCACGGGGGCAGGCATCGCGTTTTTCATGCTGATCGCGCATCGTTCTGGTGACGCCAGGTTCATCGCGCAGACCGCAGGAACCGTGGTGCTGGCCGATCTGCTGTTCACGGCAACGGCGGTTTTACTGCAACCGGTGACAGGCGGATTGCTGGCGTGGCGGTTGGGCTGGCCTTTGACCGAAGGTTGGGTTTTGGCCTCGCTGGTGCTCTATGCGGTTGCGGGGGCGTTTTGGTTGCCGGTGGTGTGGATACAGGTTCGAATGCGCAGGTTGGCGCAGGCCTCTGCAGATGCGGACGCGTCGCTGCCTTGGGCTTATCACCGTCTGTTCCGCATCTGGTTCGCCTGCGGATTTCCTGCCTTTGCGTCGGTTTTGATTATCATCTGGCTGATGATCGCCCGCCCGTCGATTGGTTGGGTGTAGCCCTAAAGACCGACAAGCAATTTATCGGGAATTCTGGCTGTTGCTGACTGTGCGCCTCGGGTAGCCTGACATCGAAACCGCCCGGAGAACCCATTGGAATCCCTTCTTGTCCTTGTCGGATTGATCGTGCTGGCCATTCCGGTCACCATCGTTGTGCTGTTAGTCAACCATACACGCCTACGTCGACGGGTTGAGCATCTGGAGCGCCAAATACTGTCCCTTGGCTGCGATGCGCCGGAACCGCAGCAGGTTGAGCCGCACAAACCGACCGAAAAGCCGGACAGGGCATCAAAACCCGCCCCATGGTCTGCAGCCAAGGCGCAATCGGTCAAACCTGTGGCCGAGCAAACGCCACCCGCAGCCGTTGTCTTCCGCGAGGATCGTCTGGCCGCGCTGACAATCTGGCTGCGCGAGAACTGGTTCTATGCGGTCTCGGCCCTGTCGCTGGCGCTGGCGGGGATATTTCTGGTTCAGTACGGCGTTGAAAGCGGGCTGTTGCCGCCATTCGCTCGTGTGATCGCGGCGTTGCTTTTCGGTGCAGTGCTGATTGTTGCTGGCGAGGTCATCCGGCGCAGATATGGTGATGACGAAAGCACAGCGACTGCCTATCTGCCGTCGGTCTTTTCCGGTGCTGGGCTGGTCACGCTGTTCGGAGGCGTTCTGGCCGCGCGGCAGCTTTATGACCTGATCGGCCCCGAGGTCGCTTTGACCGCAATGGTCGCGGTTGCGCTGGTGGGATTGGTTTTGGGCTGGTTTCACGGCCCTTTGCTGGCCGCTGTCGGATTAATTGGTGCGTTTTCTGCCCCCTTCGTGGTTGGTGGCACGTCAGAGAACCCAAGCTGGCTGTATGCCTATTTCGTTGTCATCGCTGTTCTGGGTCTGGGCATCGACACGGTGCGGCGTTGGGCATGGATTTCGGTCCTGACCTTGTTTGGGGCCTACACAACTTGCCTGCTGCTGGTGTTGTCTTCGCCCCTGACCGAGGCCGCATACTTGATTTGCGTGACGGCATTGGCTGTGATCGCCATCGCAATTCCGGTCCGGCGCGTTTGGCCCAATCATGGCGGGTCGATGATCTGCGAAATCGTTAGCCGGAAAAAGGGCGATGCGTGGCCGGAATTCCCGACCCGACTGGGCTTTGGCGCGGTCGCTGTCAGCTCGGCGATTGTGTCGCTGCACTGGGCGGACAGTGTTGATGAGTTCTGGTTGGGCGTTGTTCTGCTATCCGGGATGACCCTTGGATTGATGTTCTGGGCACAGCGGGCCGAAGCGTTGCAGGATGCTACGGCACTGCCTGCGCTTGGTCTCGTCTGGTTTGTCCTGATGCATGGCTTGGACAACGGGATCGTTTTGCGCCAGTTTGCCGAGACCTTTGCAGAAACGCCCGAGGCTGACTTTCCTTGGGTGGCAACCATTCTCATCGCCCTTGGCGTGGTGATTTCGATCACTGCGGCATGGCGGTCGATGAATGCGCAAAGATACGCGGCAATCTGGGCCGGAGCAGCGGCGGTGTTTGCCCCCGCGTTGGCCATCGCGATTGAGGTCGGCTGGCATCCGGCCCACGTCGTCGGGGCATACCCTTGGGCCTTGCACGCAATTGCGCTGGGCGTGCTGATGGTCGTTCTGGCGGAACGCTTTGCACGCGCGGATGGCGAGGACCGGATGCGTCCGGCGCTGGCTACGATATCAGCCCTGTCCTGCCTGAGTTTTGCCTGCATCATTGTTCTTAGCTCGGCCGCGTTAACCATTGCGCTGGTTGTGATGGTCGTGATGGCAGCGGCGCTGGACCGCCAATTCAATCTGCCACCGATGACTTGGTTCATCTGGGCAGGCGTATTCACAGTTACCGTTCGGTTGGTTCTGACACCGGGCCTTGCCTGGGCCAGCTATGCACCGGTGCCCGAGATGGCGCTGGTGTATGGCGGGGCCACTTTGGGATTTGTGATCGGGTGGTTGCTACTGCGGCCGATGCATCGCCCGGTGGCGAGCCTGTTGTTGGAAAGCGCGGCTTGGGCAACCGGGGGCATTCTGCTGTCCTTGCTTTTGGAGCGCTGGCTGCAAAGCTTTGGCGAAGGCAACGCCACCAACAGCCACTGGGGGTTGGGCTTGCTGGCGATCATCTGGCTGCTTCTGGCCTTCGCGCAAGTCCAGCGGTTGGAGCTGGGGGGTAAGCTGAACTACGTCCGCTATCTGCTGGCCGCGTTCTTTGCCAGCCACGGCTTGTTGCGTCTGGCGCAGGCGGTGGTCGAGGCGAACCCACTGCTCGGCACAGCCGTGCCACCGGTTCTGGGACCGCCGGTTCTGAATACGCTGGCGGTGGCCTATCTGCTGCCTGCGCTGATTATCGGTTTCTCGGTCTGGCGCATTTACGCAACCCCGCTTTGGCTAAAGCGTGCCAGTTGGGGATTGACCAGTGTACTTGCCGCCCTTTGGCTGGGGTTGATGATCCGCCATGTTTGGCAGGGCGCCGCTGGGATGTATGAAGGCAACGGCGTGACACAGCCCGAACTTTACACCTACACCATGGCTCTGCTGGCGATTGGTGCGGTGCTGTTCTACCAATCGCTGGCGCGCCGATCCGACCTGATGCGCAAGGCGGGTCTGGTGGTGATCGGACTGGCCGTGGCCAAGGTGTTCCTGATCGATATCGCTGGCCTGGGTGGGCTGATCCGGGTGTTCTCGCTGCTGGCGCTGGGCCTGGCATTGGCAGGGCTGGCATGGCTGAACCGATGGGCCAAGCTGCGCCATTCGCCGCAGGACCCGGAACCTCTGGACCATTGAGGGCGGGCGTCCTATAAGCGCGGCCATGTATGACCGGATGGCCATCATTATTCGAATTATATCCCCGGCGCTCTGACCCATTGAGACGCCGGGCAAAGGTGTTTGAGACTTCGCACCGACCGCTTCGAGCCATAAGACGACCAGATCATCCAAAGGACGCCCCCAATGTGCGCCGACACGATCCAGACACCTGATTACAAAGACACGCTGAACCTGCCCAAAACCGACTTCCCCATGCGCGCCGGCCTGCCCAAACGCGAGCCCGCATGGCTGGAGCGGTGGGAGACCATCGGCGTCTATGACCGCTTGCGTGAAAAAGAAAACCGCACGCCCTTTACCCTGCATGACGGCCCCCCCTACGCCAACGGCCACCTGCATATCGGCCACGCGCTGAACAAGACGATCAAGGATATGATCGTCCGGTCCCATCAGATGATGGGTCATGATGCGCGCTATGTGCCCGGCTGGGATTGCCACGGCCTGCCAATCGAATGGAAGATCGAGGAACAATACCGCAAGAAGGGCAAGAACAAGGATGAGGTGAACATCGTCGATTTCCGCCAGGAGTGCCGGAAGTTCGCCGAAGGCTGGATCGACATCCAGCGCGAAGAGTTCAAGCGTCTGGGCATCACCGGCAACTGGCCCGATCCCTACATCACCATGGATTACCATGCCGAAGCCGTGATCGCGGACGAGTTCATGAAGTTCCTGATGAACGGCACGCTCTATCAGGGCTCGAAACCCGTGATGTGGTCGCCCATCGAAAAGACCGCGCTGGCCGAAGCTGAGGTCGAGTATCACGACAAGGAAAGCTTCACCATCTGGGTGAAGTTCAAAGTCGTGAATGCAGGCGACTTGGATGATGCTTTTGTCGTGATCTGGACGACGACTCCATGGACCATGCCGTCGAACAAGGCGGTCGTGTACGGTAAGGACATCTCCTACGGCCTGTACGAAGTCACCGACGCACCTGAGGAATGCTGGGCCAGTGTCGGCGACAAGTTCTTGCTGGCAGACAACCTTGCCGCTGACGTGTTGGGCCGCGCCCGTCTAAACGACGATCAGTGGACCCGCGTCCGCGACGTGACGACGGATGAGTTGGCCAATGTTCAACTGACCCACCCGCTGGCCGGTGCCGAAGGTGGCGACGGCGAATGGGATGACATCCGCGACTTCCGTGCCGCTGAATTCGTGACCGATACCGAAGGCACTGGCTTCGTCCACTGCGCGCCGTCGCACGGGATGGAGGAATTCGAACTTTACCGCGATCTGGGCATGCTTGAGCAGGTCATCACTTACAACGTGATGGATGACGGCTCGTTCCGCGCCGATCTACCGTTCTTTGGTGGAAAATACATCCTGTCCCGCAAGGGTGGCGAAGGTGACGCCAATAAGGCCGTGATCGACAAGCTGGTCGAAGTCGGTGGTCTGCTGGCACGCGGCAAGATCAAGCACAGCTATCCGCATTCGTGGCGCTCGAAAGCTCCGATCATCTATCGCAACACGCCGCAGTGGTTTGCCTCGGTCGACCGCAAGCTGGATGACGGCATGGGCGAGATGGGCGACACCATCCGCGAACGTGCCTTGCGGTCCATCGACGAACTGGTGAAATGGACGCCGCAGACCGGTCGCAACCGCCTGTATTCCATGATCGAAGCGCGCCCGGATTGGGTTCTGTCTCGCCAGCGTGCTTGGGGCGTACCGCTGACATGTTTCACCAAGAAGGGCGCGCTGCCGACTGACGCGGACTATCTGCTGCGTAACGATGACCTGAACGCCCGCATTAAGGGAGCGTTCGAGAAAGACGGCGCGGATATCTGGTACACCGACGGGTTCAAAGAGAAAATCCTCGACGGCATCGCCAACCCCGACGACTACGATCAGGTGTTCGATGTGCTGGACGTGTGGTTTGACTCCGGCTCAACCCACGCTTTCGTTCTGCGAGACCGTGAAGATGGGACCGAGGACGGTATCGCCGATGTCTATATGGAAGGCACTGACCAACACCGTGGGTGGTTCCATTCGTCAATGCTGCAGGCCTGCGGCACCAAGGGCCGTGCGCCCTATCGCAATGTGGTAACCCATGGCTTCACGCTGGACGCCAAGGGCAACAAAATGTCCAAGTCGCTGGGCAACACCATCGTGCCGGAAGAGGTCGTCAAACAATACGGCGCCGATATCCTGCGCTTGTGGGTGGCTCAGACCGACTATACCGCTGACCAGCGGATCGGGCCGGAAATCCTGAAAGGTACCGCCGACAGCTATCGCCGCCTGCGCAACACCATGCGGTTCATGCTGGGCTCGCTGGCTGACTTCACCGAAGCGGATCGGGTTGATCCGGCGGATATGCCACGTTTGGAACGCTGGGTTCTCAGCCGCCTGGCCGATCTGGATGAGCAGGTTCGCAAGGGCTATGCGTCCTTCGATTTCCAGGGCGTGTTCAGCGCGGTCTTCACTTTTGCCACCGTTGACCTGTCATCGTTCTATTTCGACGTCCGTAAGGATGCGCTGTACTGCGACGGCGACACCCTGCGCCGCCGCGCTGCGCGCACCGTGTTGGATATCCTGTTCCACCGCCTGACCACATGGCTGGCCCCGGTTCTGGTCTTCACCATGGAAGAGGTTTGGCTGGAGCGGTTCCCCGGCGACGACAGTTCGATTCATCTGGTGGATTTCCCGGATACTCCCACCGAGTGGCGCGATACGGAGCTGGAAACCAACATGGCCAAGGTTCGCCGTGTGCGCCGAGCTGTAACCGCCGCGCTGGAAATCCAACGTCAGGACAAGGTGATCGGATCCAGTCTCGAAGCCGCCCCGATCGTACATGTCGAGGATGGCGACACCCGTGACCTGCTGGCGACCTTCGACGTGGATGACATGTGCATCACGTCCGGATTGACCGTCACTGGCGACCCGGCCCCGGCCGAGGCGTTCCGCGTGCCGGAAATCGAAGGCGTCGCGGTGCTGTTCGAAAAGGCCGAGGGCGACAAATGTCAGCGTTGCTGGAAAATCCTGCCCGATGTGGGCCGCCACGCCCATGAAGGCGTCTGCGGACGCTGCGACGAGGCGCTGAGCTAATCTTTGAACCCCCGGCCCACACGCCGGGGGTTTTCTCTTCTTGCGCCCAGCCTGGCGATCTGAAACGCTGCGGTCATGCCTATGATTGCTGTAGATACCCAGTTTGGTCGCCTTGGAATTGAAGAGACAGATGGTGCGATCACACGCGTTGTTTGGGACGGTGAAGACGACCAACCAGACTCCGCTTTGTTGCAAGAAGCAGCCGCACAGATGGAAGCCTATGATGCTGGGCAGTTAGAGCAGTTTGATCTTCCATATTTCGTCGCCGGATCAGCCTTTCAAAAGCAGATTTGCGACGTGATGTATGCCATCCCGTTCGGCGAAACTCGAACGTATGGTGACATTGCCAAAGAAGTTGGACAGCCCCCACAACCTGTTGGGCAGGCCTGTGGCGGTAACCCCATCCCTGTGATCATCCCCTGCCACAGGGTTCTGTCGGCCAGCGGTCTGGGTGGGTTCTCGGCCAAGGGTGGGGTAGAGACCAAGGTTGCCCTGCTGCGCCATGAACGGGCAGCGGGCCTGCTGATCTGATCACGGAAATCTGTTGCAATCCGGCTGGTTGAGGCTCAACTTGTATCAGATAGAGAATTCAAGGGATCGCATTGCATGACTGCCTCAACAGACCCGGCCGTCCGAAAAAAGGCCATCATTGATAAACTGATGTCATTGGAAGCACAGGAATTGGCGACGGCACAGGCCCATTACGACGCTTTCCTGAAGGATTCTCAGCTGGATGACCGGGAAGGGCATGACAAGGACGACATCGCGGCCTCGCGCGAGAACGCGGATCTGGCGGCGGCTTTTGATGCCCCAGTGCATGCCCATCACGCCAAGATTGATGTGATTGAAAACACCGATTTCAGTATCACCGATAGGGTGCAGCCCGGGGCCGTCGTCAAGTTCAACAATCGCCGCTTCGTGGTCTGCGTTTCGACCACGCGGTTCGATGTGGACGGCAAAACCTATATGGGCATCTCAACACAAAGCCCGATTTATCTGGCCATGGTTGGCCTGCAAGAGGGTGACGTGTTCACCCACAATGGGACCGAGTTTGAGGTTCAGGAAGTCTTGTAGTTTGCGCTCTTGCGCTGTGGAATGATCTGCTGCGCAATTCCTGCGAACACCAGGTACAGGCTAGTAATCACCAAACCCCAATGCGCCCAGCTTTCGGGGTGAAAATCGACCCAGGCCGCCCAACCTGCAAAGAATGTCCAGGCAAACGCCATCGGCAGCGACACTGTGCGCCAGCGCTCGGTCCGGACTGGGTGGATGAATTTCAGCGGCAGGAACATCGCCAGCGACAGCAGCGACACAAGCAGCAGGATGACCCAGAAATTGGGCTCTAGCGCGAAGATGACAATCACGAACATGTTCCAGCAACCCGGGAAGCCGGAAAAGGAGTTGTCCTTTGTTTTCATCCGTGTGTCGGCAAAATACATCGCGCTGGCAAAGGTGATAACGATAATGGCGAACCAACCCGTCCAGCCGTCCATCAAACCGGATTTGAACAGCGCGAAGGCCGGGATGAACACATAGGTCAGATAGTCGATGATCAGATCCAACAGCACCCCGTCAAATTCGGGTGCGTTCTTTTTGACGTGGTAGTGCCGTGCCAGTGGGCCGTCGATGCCGTCCACGATGAACGAGACCACCAGCCATAGATACATCAGGCTCCATTTTTCTTCGACGGCCGCCAACATGGCCAGCATTGCGAAAACAGCACCTGTGGCAGTGAACAGATGGACGGAAAGGGCTTTGAATCTAAGAGTCATGGAGGGTTCATGTACGATGCATTCGGCAGATGCAAACCAAAAGCAAGTTTAGAGTGAGTACCCAACGTTACGATGTAGAGACATCACGCTTTGGGATGGGCGCGGTTGTAGACCTCCATCAACCGCGCTGTATCCACAGCAGTGTATGTCTGTGTGGTTGACAGCGATGCGTGTCCAAGCAATTCCTGAATGGCGCGCAGGTCTCCTCCGGCGGACAGCAAGTGTGTGGCAAAGCTGTGCCGCAGGGCATGCGGCGTGGCGGTTGCCGGCAGGCCGAGTTGCATTCGCGCCTTGGCCATTACCCCCTGTATCGCGCGTGGATTCAGTGGGCCGCCGCGCACGCCACGAAACAGTGCTTTGTCCTTGGCCTGCAGGTGCGGACAAAGTCGCAGGTAGTGGTCCACCGCTGCGCGGGCCGCGGGCAGAACCGGGACGATTCTCTCTTTGTCGCCTTTACCGATGATGCGCAGGGTCTCCGGCAGGGGGGCATCTGCGCTGGTCAGTGAGAGCGCCTCGGAAATGCGCAGGCCGCAGCCATAGAGCAGCGTGACCACCGCCACGTCACGGGCCGAGACCCAATCGCTTGTCGATTGCAGCTCGACCGTTTCGATCATGGCGCGGGCGGCGTCTTCAGCCAGTGGCCGGGGCAGTTTCTTGGTAAACTTTGGCGCGCGGGTCGACAGCACGGCCGTGGGTTCAAACCCCTCACGTTCGGACAGCCAGCGATAAAAGCTTTTGACGGCCGAAAGTTTGCGGGCCAGCGAGCGTGCGCCCACGCCAGACGCGCGTTGATCGGCCATCCAGGCGCGCATGTCGGATACCGTGATCCGCGCCAACGCCGCCAGACCCTGCCGCTCGCTGTGGTGCAGGGTCATGAAGGACAGGAAATCTGTAATATCGCCGCGATAAGCGGTCTGCGTATTCTCAGACCGTCCGGCCAACGCCCCCAGACTGTCCAGCCAATGCTGTAACGCATCGCGACAAGCCGGAGAGATCAGGCTCATGACAACCAGTGGCGCATTGATCGTTCGAACACACTGGCAAAAAACGACAGCAGATCGGTGCCCAGTTGCGGGGTGAAATGGTTGGCGTCTTTGGATCCCATGACAATCATGCCGGGCAAGCGCCCATCGCCTAAATTCAATTTCAGACAGGCCTCGGACCTGAACTGATTGGCCGTAGCCCCAAAAATCCGGGGATTTGGGTTTGGAACCTGACGCAGAACAACCTCGCGTGCGGGGCCGCCGCGGTCTTGGCTGAGATAGGCGTTGATCGCGCCTGGTTCGACCACGGTCAGCACGCCGCCCAGTTTTTCGATTGCCTGATCTTCCTGCATCACTGTTGTTTCCAGAACCAACGTAATGTGATCGACGCGCAGAATCTCGGCCACGTCGCTGCCTAACGCGCGCAGAAAATCTTCGAACTCGACCGGTTCCAGCAGGCGCAGGATGGCGCGGTGTACCTGATTGGTGCCAGCGAGATTCTCATAGGCCGCTGCGATGACCGAACGGTGCGTGTCCTCAAGCCGGTCCAGCCGCGCCTCAAGCCGTTGCATGGCGATGCCGCGCAGGTCGATGACATTGTCACCGCGCGCCTGTTCGTTGGCGGCGACCAGCGCCTGCATCAGATCTTTGTCGTCCAGCACAGCGTCCGGTTCAGCCAGAATCGCGGCGCGGAGATTATCCTTGAGTTTGGTGTTGCTGCTCATGTCCCGTCCGGTCTTTTTTTGTTGAGCGGCTTATAACACGGGTTGGTGCATTTGCCTTGGAAAAAATACAGGCAAAAGTAGAATTAAACTTGGGCTGTGTCGGAAAAGCGCCCGCCTGCAATGCCCTGATCAAAAGATCAGATTCTGCAGTTGGGCCGGGCGCGACGCCTGACGGCGCCGCGCGGGTGCGTTACAGGATCAGAGGATTTTCTGACCGGTCTTGGCCCAATCAGCCAGAAAGGTTTCAAGACCCTTGTCCGTCAGCGGGTGATCCGCCAGCTTTTTGATCACGGCGGGTGGTGCGGTGATCACGTCTGCACCGATGCGGGCGCTATCTGTCACGTGGTTCACGGTACGGATCGAAGCCGCCAGAATCTCGGTCTCGTACCCATAATTGTCATAGACCTGACGGATATCGGCAATCAGGTCCATGCCGTCGAGGTTGATGTCATCCAGACGGCCAATAAAGGGCGAGATGAATGTTGCACCCGCCTTGGCAGCCAGAATCGCCTGATTGGTTGAGAAGCACAGGGTCACGTTAACCATCTGGCCTTCGTCGGTCAGCGTTTTACAGGCCTTCAGGCCGGCCCATGTCAGCGGTACTTTGACAGCGATATTCGGCGCGATCTTGGCCAGCTTGCGCCCTTCGGCGATCATATCGTCGGCTTCGGTCGCAACCACTTCGGCGGACACGGGGCCGTCGACCAGATCGCAGATCTCTTTGGTCACTTCCAGAATGTCGCGGCCCGATTTCAGGATCAGCGAGGGGTTGGTGGTTACGCCGTCCACCATGCCCAGATCGTTCAGTTCGGCGATGGCGTCGATCTCGGCGGTGTCTACGAAGAATTTCATGAGGGCAGTCCTTTGATGGGTTGGCCTTGGTCGCGGATGCCTTTACCTCAAAGAGACCCATGCTGAAACCCCCTGGCCCAAGGATATGCATTGAGCACTCAGGAGTATTTCGACCAAGGTGAGCTGGTGGCGGTGCTGACGGCACAGCCGCTGGACCGGACGCTGGATTACAAGGCGCCCGAGGGCGGGTGTTTTCTGGGCGCGTTTGTCGAGGTGCCGCTGGGCCCGCGCAAGGTTCTAGGCGTGGTGTGGGGGCCAGGGCAGGGCGGCTTTGATCTAAGCAAGGCCCGATCGGTGATCCGCGTGCTTGAGGTTGCGCCGATGCGCGAAGAGATGCGCGTGTTTCTGGGGCGCGTGGCTGACTACACGCTGACGCCGATGCCATCAATGCTGCGGTTGGCGACGCGCGCGCCGGGACTGGGTGATCCACCGTCAATGCGCAAGATTTACCGCCTTGGACAAGGTGAGCCAGATCGAATTACCGACGCACGGACCCGCGTTCTGGAGGTTCTGCGGGACTATGGCGGGTTGGCATTTACGCTGAAGGAATTGGCGGAACAGGCTGGTGTGACATCGTCAGTTGTCAAAGGCTTGGTGAAACAGGGTGCCGTGCGCGAGGAGGACAGCCCGCGCGATTTGCCCTATCCAAATTTGGATCCGAATCTGCCGGGCAAGACCCTGACCGAGGATCAGGCGGCAGCGGTTGCTAAGTTGCAGACCGGTCAGCGAACCGGCGACTATGGCACAACACTGCTGAAGGGGGTGACCGGCTCAGGCAAGACCGAGGTCTATCTGGAAGCTGTGGCCGAGGCGTTGCGGATGGGTCGGCAGGCGCTGGTGTTGCTGCCTGAGATTGCCCTTACCGCCGAATTCCTGACGCGGGTTGAGGCGCGGTTTGGCGCGCGCCCGGCCGAGTGGCACTCGGGTGCGACAATGACCGAACGCCGCCGGGTTTGGCGGATGGTCGGGCAGGGTGACGCGCAACTGGTCGTGGGCGCGCGTTCGGCGTTGTTCCTGCCGTTTCGGGATTTGGGTTTGGTTGTGGTCGATGAAGAACACGACACCTCGTACAAACAGGAAGACGGCGTGCATTACAGCGCCCGTGACATGGCGGTTCTGCGGTCGGCCATTTGCGGTGCGCGGGTAATTCTGGCCAGCGCCACGCCGTCGCTGGAAAGCTGGGCCAATGCGGAGGCGGGCAAGTATGAGCGGCTCGACCTGACATCGCGGTTTGGGGCGGCAGTACTGCCCGAGATGAAGCCGATCGACATGCGGGCCGAGCAGATGCAGCCGGGCACGTGGATTTCTTTAAGCTTGCGGCAGGCCGTGCGGCAGCGGATCGAAAGGGGCGAGCAGTCGCTTTTGTTCATCAACCGCCGCGGTTATGCGCCGGTGACGTTGTGTCGGGCATGCGGCGAACAGATTGCCTGCGATCACTGTGATGCGCGGATGGTTGAACACCGGTTTCTCAAGCGTCTGATGTGCCATCAATGTGGTGAGACCAAACCGATGCCTGACGCCTGCCCCTCGTGCGGTGTCGAAGGCAAGCTGGCCCCTGTCGGGCCTGGGATCGAACGGTTGGCAGAAGAGGCCGAGGCGACATTCCCCGAAGCTAAGATCGCGATGCTCAGCTCTGATCTGTTCGGATCGGCGCGGGCGTTGAAGGCCAAGATCGAGGAGATCGCCGAGGGGGATGCCGACCTCATTATCGGCACGCAGCTGGTGGCCAAGGGACATAACTTTCCCAAACTGACCTTGGTGGGAGTTATTGATGCCGATCTCAGCCTGCATGGCGCCGACCTGCGCGCCGCCGAACGCACGTTCCAGTTGATGCGACAAGTCGCAGGTCGGGCTGGGCGCGCGGACAAGCCGGGGCAGGCGTTGTTACAGACGTTTCAGCCAGAACATCCGGTGATCCGCGCCATTCTTTCGGGTGACGAGGAAGGTTTCTGGAAGGCCGAGGCCGCAGGGCGGCAGGCGGCTGGCGTGCCGCCTTACGGGCGCATGGCCGGGATCGTTTTGTCCGGGCCCGAGGTCGGCCCTGTCTTTGACATCGGCAATACCATGGCCCGAAACGATGCACCGCTGCGCGAGATCGGGGCGCAGGTGTTCGGCCCGGCCCCCGCGCCCATCGCGCGTATCCGGGGCAGACACCGTGTACGCCTGCTGGTCAAAGCCCCGAAAGGTGCGCCTATTCAAGACGCTATCGCCCGTTGGATCGCCCCATTGCGCCTGAAAGGCGACATCCGACTGACTGTTGATATCGACCCGCAAAGTTTCTACTGACTCTGCGTTGGCGCAGGGCTGCTGTGCATAGGTAACTTCCCCCTCGTCAAATCCCAAAAATGGGCGTAGAGGGGTCTCATGCTGAAACCCATGCCCCTTGCTGAGGCACAGAGCCTTCCGTTCTGGCGCCGCCCGGTGACGCTCTTGTTCGTAATGGCGTTGACCATGCCCATTGCCTTCAACGCGTGGAGCGCGCTGTTGAACAACTTCGTGATCGAGGTTGCCAATTTCGACGGTGCAGATATCGGCCTGTTGCACACGGTTCGTGAGATTCCTGGCTTTCTTGCCATCGGCGTGATCGCGGTGATCATCTTTATCCGCGAACAAGTGCTGGCGATGATCTCGCTGATGATGCTGGGTGTGGCAACGGCGGTGACGGCTTGGTTCCCAAGTTTGGGCGGGCTGCTGTTCGTTACCCTGTTCAGCTCGATAGGCTTTCACTACTACGAAACCGTCAACCAATCGCTGCAACTGCAATGGTTGCCTAAGGACCGCGCACCGCAGGTACTGGGTTGGCTGGTTGCAATGGGCTCGGCAGCTACGGCGGTTGTGTATGGTTTGATCGTGCTGACCTGGGAACGGTTCGATCTGTCCTATAACTTCGTGTTTATGGCGGCAGGTGGAGCAACGGCCCTGCTGGCGCTGTTTTGCTTGTTCGCTTTCCCACAGTTTGATGCGCCTACGCCGCAGACCAAGAAACTGGTCCTGCGTCGCCGGTACTGGCTGTATTATGCCTTGCAGTTCATGGCTGGCGCTCGGCGGCAGATTTTCGTCGTCTTCGCAGGCTTTATGATGGTCGAGAAGTTCGGATTTGAAGTGCATGAACTGACCAGCCTCTATCTGATCAATCTGATGATCAACATGATGGCCGCCCCGTTGCTGGGCAAGGCGGTGGCACGGTTCGGTGAACGGCGTACGCTGATCTTTGAATATGCCGGTCTGGCCATCGTGTTCGCTGCATATGGCGGCATCTACTGGTTTGGCTGGGGCGTCATACTGGCCGCAACCCTCTATGTGATCGACCACGTTTTGTTTGCGTTGGCTTTGGCGCTGAAGACCTATTTCCAGAAGATCGCCGATCCGGCCGATATCGCGCCCACGGCGGCTGTGGCCTTTACCATCAACCACATCGCGGCAGTGTTCCTGCCTGCGTTGCTGGGCCTACTTTGGGTGGCCTCGCCTGGAGCGGTCTTTGCACTGGCCGCCGCGATGGCGATGGTGTCGCTGGGCTTATCGCTGCTGATCCCGCGCCATCCTGAGGCTGGCAACGAAACCATCCTGTCGAAATACGTCCCGGCCCCAGCAGAATAAGTGCAACTGCTTGACCTTGGCGGGCCCACGCCCTAGGCGCTGTTTCAACTGAGACAGGAGGCCCCCATGCCCACATTCACTGCGCTTACCACTCTGACCGGCAGGAAAGCCGCCGAAGGTTTGGGCGAAGCGATGGAGCGGCTAGACCCGGAACCCACGGGCGTTGGCGTGTTCGAGGTCGAGGACGGCTCGGGCCTGTGGGAAGTTGGCGGTTATTTCACCGAAGCCCCCGATGACACCGCATTGGCCGTTCTGGCCGCGGCCTTCGAGGCCAAGCCGTTTGTGGTTTCGGAACTGCCCGAAACCGATTGGGTTGCCCATGTGCGCCGCGAACTCGCCCCGGTCGAGGCAGGGCGGTTCTTCGTCTATGGCAGCCACGATGCCGATAAGCTGCCCGAAGGGCGCATCCCGCTATTGATTGAGGCCGCGATGGCCTTTGGCACCGGTCACCATGGCACGACCTTGGGTTGCCTCAAGGCGCTGGATTTCCTGCTGGACGATGAATTCACGGCATCCAAAGTTGCCGATATCGGCTGCGGGACTGCCGTTTTGGCCATGGCCGCCGCGCGGGTTTGGGACGGTGATATCATCGCCAGCGACATAGATCAGGTTGCGGTAGATGTGGCCGAAGCCAATCTGAAAGCCAACGATATGGCCGGTAGGGTTCAATGCATTGAAGCCGCTGGATTCGATCACCCGGATCTGCAGTCGCACGCCCCTTACGACCTGATTTTTGCCAATATTCTCAAAGGTCCATTGGTTGCCTTGTCCCCCGAAATCGGAGCGAATCTGCGGGCCGGAGGATATGCAGTTCTTTCGGGAATCCTCAATGAGCAGGCCGATGATGTGATCTCGGTTTATCTACAAAACGGGTTCAATTTGACTAAAAGAGATGAGATTGGTGAATGGACAACGCTAATCTTAAGCAAACAGGGCGTAATTTAGACCATTTTCAGGAGTTTCATGGATTCTTGCCTCTTTTTTGTCGCAATCTGTAACTACCGTCAGGACGTGGTTACGGGGGCGGTTTATTGGAGGCTGCCATGACGGGAAAACAACTGGAATTTGGTCAGCGCGTTCATCGCCTGAACAAGAAACACGCCAAGCTCAGCCGGGGCTATCGCGCCACGATGCGCAAAGATGGCCTGGTGGTGATGAAACCGCAGCGAGTCAAATCTGCGGTTCCGGCTAAGCTGCTTTTGATCTGTCTTGCTGGGCTGTTTGCATTCAAGACCTTTTTGCTAACCAGCCTTGGCGCTTCGGCCTATCAATATCGCGTTGATAGTCTGGCGCAGGGTACGTCGGTTGAACAGGCCGGCGCCTGGGTCATGCAGATTGACCCCGTGTCAGAGTTTTTGGCGACGAATATCAATAGCCTCATTCGCTGAATTCGGTCAGCTTTGAAAAGAAACGCCGCGCATCGTGAAATGCGCGGCGTTCTTTTGTGCCCCTAAGGGAGGAAAGGGGCGAATGAGTGATGGTTGCGTCTTACCGACGACCTTCCACCACGACGTCAATATCGCCGCGGCACAGGCCGATATCTTCCAGCTCGCGATCAGTCAGACCGCTCAGCGTGTTGCGGGTTACACGGGCGTCATTCCATTCTGCGACGGCGTTTACGACCGATGCGAAAGTTGCGCCGATACGGCCGACGAGGCCGAATGAGCCAGTGGTGGCGCGGGTGGTGTCCAATGCGGCCATATCCTGTTTCCTTCTGGTTGGTGTTACAGTTTTGATACTAAGCGGGCATCTAGTGACGTGGATTTGGCCGCGCAAGAGCAGAAATTGCATGTGTCCTATGCAATTTTTGCAAGGGTGGTTCTTTCTAAAAAAGCCTTAATTTATTAGCCATTTAACGGTCATGAAACGTGTCGAATTCAGGCATTTCGCTGTCGCAAACAGGCCGCGCTGTCGCGGGTGGGTTAGGTGTGTCGTTTTCAGACTTCGTGTCAATTCGCTTGGAAAATGTTCATGCTTCGTGCTAATCGGAAACAAAGATCACAAAAAACCCGAGCAGGCCGAGGCACGACATGCGAATTCTGGGCATTGATCCGGGGCTAAGGACCCTGGGATGGGGCGTCATCGAATCACATGGCAGCCGTCTGACCCATGTTGCCAACGGTTTGTGCAAGTCGGACGGGGATGATCTGGGTGAGCGGTTGTTGTCACTGCACAATCAGATCGTCGAGGTCATCGCCGAGCATCAACCTGATCAGGCAGCTATCGAACAGACCTTCGTCAACAAAGACGGGGCCGGAACGCTAAAGCTGGGTCAGGCGCGCGGAGTGGCCTTGCTGACACTGGCGCAGGCCGGATTGCCGGTGGGGGAATATGCACCCAACCGGGTCAAGAAAACGGTTGTGGGTGTCGGTCATGCCGAAAAAGAGCAGGTACTTCACATGGTCAAACTACAGCTGCCTGGGTGTCAGCCCAAAGGGGCGGATGCGGCGGATGCGCTGGCGATTGCCATCTGTCATTCGTATTACGGCACAGCGCCACAGGCGCGCATGAAAGAGGTGCGGGCATGATTGGGAAACTGACGGGGCGGCTAGATTATCGCGCGGCGGATCACGTGCTGATCGACGTGCGCGGCGTGGGTTACCTCGTCTATTGCTCGGATCGGACGATGGCGGCGCTGCCGGGGGTGGGTGAGGCTGTCTCGATCTACACCGACATGGTGGTGCGCGAAGACCTGATGCAGCTTTATGGTTTTCTGTCATTGGTCGAAAAGGAATGGCACCGGCTGCTGTGCTCGGTGCAGGGGGTTGGGGCCAAGGTTTCTTTGGCTATCCTTTCGGCATTGGGCCCCGATGGGGTCAGCCGTGCAATTGCTCTGGGCGACTGGGGCGCGGTTAAGGCGGCCAAGGGTGTCGGACCAAAGACCGCGCAGCGCATTGTGCTGGACCTCAAGGACAAGGCGCCGGGTGTGATGGCCATGGGCGGAACCGTGACCGAGGCAATGGACGGCCCAGAGCTAGAGGTTGTCGAACTGGCGGAACCGGCACCCGCGCCAAAGCGAGCGGTTAAGCAGGCTTCGGGGGCTGCGGCGGCCTCGGCAGGGGCGTTGTCGGCGCTGTCAAATCTGGGGTATGGGCCGTCTGACGCGGCATCCGCCGTGGCCGAAGCGGCAGCCAACCTGCCTGACGCGGGTGAGGCTGATCTGATCCGAGCAGCGCTGAAACTGCTTGCTCCGAAGGGGTGATTGAATGGTAGATGCAGACCCCACCCTGCGGCCCGAGCCGATGCCCGAGGATAATGACCGCGCCCTGCGTCCGCAGGGTCTGGACGAATTCATCGGTCAGGCCGAGGCACGCGCCAATCTGCGTATCTTCATCCAATCCGCCCGTCAGCGGGGCGAGGCAATGGATCACACGTTGTTTCACGGCCCTCCGGGGCTGGGGAAAACCACTCTGGCGCAGATTATGGCGCGTGAGTTGGGGGTGAATTTCCGCATGACCTCGGGGCCGGTTCTGGCCAAGGCGGGGGATCTGGCGGCGATCCTGACCAATCTTGAATCGCGGGACGTGCTGTTTATCGACGAAATTCACCGTCTGAACCCTGCGGTCGAAGAAGTGCTGTATCCGGCGATGGAGGATTTCGAACTGGATCTGGTGATCGGCGAAGGCCCTGCCGCCCGGACCGTTCGGATTGAATTGCAGCCCTTTACGCTGGTCGGAGCGACCACGCGGATGGGTCTGCTGACCACGCCGCTGCGCGACCGCTTCGGGATACCGACCCGGCTGCAGTTTTATACGGTCGACGAGTTACATGAGATTGTCACCCGCAACGCCCGAAAACTGGGGGCACCTGCGGATGATGACGGCGCGCGCGAGATTGCGCGACGTTCGCGCGGAACACCGCGGATTGCTGGGCGGCTGCTGCGGCGAGTTGTCGATTTCGCCATTGTCGAAGGCGACGGCCGGATCACGCGCGAACTGGCAGACGGGGCCTTGACGCGGCTGGGCGTGGATCATCTGGGGCTGGATGGCGCAGACCGGCGCTATCTGAAGCTGATTGCCGAGAATTACGCAGGTGGTCCAGTGGGGATTGAGACCCTGTCGGCGGCGCTGTCGGAAAGCCGCGACTCGCTGGAAGAGGTGATCGAGCCCTTCTTGTTGCAACAGGGTCTAATCCAACGCACCCCGCGCGGCCGGATGTTGGCGCAAAAGGCATGGACGCATCTGGGCATGGCCGCACCGAAGGGACAGAGCGATCTGTTTGGTTGAAGTACGCACCATTAGATTTTATGCCACCGGCGGCCGTATTTGATTCAGAAAAGGGGCAAGGCGTGACACCCGATCAGATCGAGGCGCTGTTTACGCGCGAAAGTGGTGAGTTTCTGTTTGCCCGTTGGGGGCGCCCCATCGTGCCGATTGTCTTTGGTGTTGAGGATGAAACACTGGCAACCGTCAAAGGCGCGGTCGAGGCCGTGGTGGCATTGGCTGGGCACAAGATGGCCGATACGGATCCGGAACTTGGCGCCAATTGCATGGTGTTCTTTTTCCGAGACTGGCAAGAGCTGCTGGAGGTTCCCGATCTGGATCGGCTGATCCCCGATCTGGCACCCCTGGTGGATCGTCTGATGGCTGCGGATGCCAACCAGTACCGGATTTTCCGCTTTGAAGAGGACGGAGCGATCCGCGCGGCTTTTGTATTTCTGAGAATGGACAAGGAACTGTCCAAGGTTCCGGCGGAAACACTGGCGCTTAGCCAGGTGGTGCAGACCATCTTGCTGTGGTCGGACACCGCATTTCGGACCCAATCCCCATTGGCTGTTGCCGGGGAAACAACCGTTCTGCGACCCGAAATCGCCGAGGTGATCCGCGCGGCCTATGACCCGATCCTGCCCGGGGCTGCGCAGGATGCGTCACACGCGCTGAGGCTGTTTGCGCGGCTACAAGCGCCGCAATAAAGCCTAGGCAGGTGATTTGCTCTGGTGCTGAAACGCCTGAATTAGATCGCTGCCGGTGTCAAAGTATGCGTCAGGCCCGACCAGATCGGTGACACCGTAGCGGTCCAGTTCTTTGCGGACATCCGGTTCGACCAGCAGAAAAACCAGTCGAATGTTCTTGGACTGCAGCAAGCCGTGGATATTTCGCAATGAGTAACCTGCGGTGAAATCCACATCATCAATGGCAGAAGCTTCGATGCAGAACCACCGCAACTTGGGGTCGGCCCTATTGACGATTGAAGCGACCTCGTCCGACAGCCGTTGCGTGTTGGCGTAATAAATGCTGTGGGAAAAGCGATAGATCACCAGGCCGGGTTTGAACTGATTTGACGTGGTGACGGGACTTACATGCCAGCCGCCATCAGGGCTTTGGGCGATGATCGCGTTCTTAGGGTGGTATCCCCGGCGCGTGTGGTCGATCAGCGACAGAACCATGGCAAAGATGATCCCTTGCTCGACCCCGATCAGAACCACAACACCTGCTGTGGCCACCGCGATCCAGAATTCTGACCGTGCCTGCCGATAAATGGCAGCAAGGCCCTTCAAATCGATTAGCTTTACACCGATCAGGAAGACTACCGCGGACAGCGCGGCATTTGGCAGGAACGCAAGCGGCCCGGTCAGAAACAGGATTACCACCAGAACAATCGCCACCGTCGTCAGTTGTGCGATTTGATTGCGGCCTCCGGCGCTGGCCACCATCTCGGTTTTGGTGGGGCTGCCGTTGACGACGAAAGTGCCAGTAAAGGCCGCGCCGAGATTGGCAAAACCCAACCCGACAAGATCGGTGTTTTCGCTGAACTTGTCCTCGTACCGGGCCGCATAAGCGCGCGAGGTTGCGGCGCTCTGGGCAAGGATCACCACAAAGATCGACAGGGCGGTAGGGGTCAGTTGCTTGAAAAGAGGCCAGTTCCAATCCACATCCGGGATTGAAAGGGCGGGCAGGCCGCCTGGAACCGCGCCCAGCACGGTGACGCCCGCCGCGCTGAACTGGAAAGTCCAACTGCAAAGGATGATGCCCAAAATTGCGATCAGCGGGCCCGGTATTTTGGGCGATAAACTTTTGCACCCAATGACGACGACCAGAACGGACAAGGATACCGCGATCGTTGGCCAGCTTGTCTGGTCATAGTGCTGTATTAAGCCCTGAAGTTTGGCCAGCGTTCCGTGGCCCGACGCCTCGATCCCCAGCATTCCGGGCACCTCTCCCGTGGCCACCTGAATGCCTACGCCAGTCAGAAAGCCAACCAGTACTGTCCGAGATAAGAAATCGGCTAGAAAGCCAAGTCCGATCAGGCGCGCGGCAATCAACAGCACTGCTGCCATCAGCGCCAGCAGAGAGGCCAGCGCCAGATATTCCGAAGATCCTGACACCGCCATACCCGCCAGCGCAGACGCAGTTATGGCCGCCGTGGCGGAATCCGCCCCCACGACAAGATGCCGCGATGATCCGAACAGGGCGAACAGCGCCATCGGTATCAGGATCGTGTACAGTCCCGTCACCACAGGGGTGCCTGCGATTTTGGTGTAGCCCATCACCTCGGGGATCGCGAGACAGGCAAAGGTCAGTCCGGCAAGAACCTCAGTCGGCAGGGACGACCGTTTGATCGGCACGATACCCTGCAGGATGGGCAGTGGGAATTTGCCCTCTTCTCGGTGGGGGGTGGCCATGGGATCCCCTTTAAATTCAAACCTCTATTTGGTCAGCCTAGCCAGCTAGGGGATAAATTTCGATACCAAGTGTTGGGTGACCTGATTTTTTGTAACCTTATAGGGATTGCGCGTTGGCCTGCATCTGTGTGAGGCATGTCCTGCCCCGTTCCAATGATTTCAACAGGATGGAATGCCAGTATGACCGACCCGCAAAAGCACATCTATTCGGTTCGGGTTTATTATGAAGACACCGACATGGGCGGCGTGGTCTATCACGCGAATTACCTGAAATACATCGAGCGCGCCCGGTCGGACTATGTGCGCCGGTTGGGCAATGACCAAAATGCGATGCGCGATGATGGGATCGTTTGGGTCATCCGGCGGATTGAGGCGGATTACCTGGCCCCGGCCAAGTTCGACGATGAGTTGACCATCGAAACTCATTTCATTTCACGCTCGGGCGTTCGGCTTACGATGGGGCAGTTGGTAAAAAGGGGCGAAACCGAGATTTTTCGTGCCACTGTCACCGCCGTTTGCATGAATGCACAGGGCAAACCGGTGCGGCTTCCGGCAGAGATTCGCGCATTGCTGTAACAAATTGCGGCGTTGGTGTGGTTCTGTTGGCTTTTCAGCACCATCTGGGTTAGCGTTTGGCAAAACAAGGCCAAACGAACGGCCAACAGGCAAAACAAAGAGCAGGTTCATGGAAGCTGAAACGCTGGCGCTGGCGCAGGAGATCGATTTCTCCATGTGGGGGCTGTATGCCCGCGCGACCTTTATCGTCAAACTGGTGATGCTGATGCTGATCGGCGCATCTATCTGGTCTTGGGGCATCATCATTCAAAAGCTGATCAACTACCGCGCGGCACGACGTGAGGCCCAGGTGTTTGATGAAAGCTTCTGGTCAGGGAACCCCCTTGATGAGCTGTTCGAACAGATTGGAACGCAGCCTGATGGCAGTTCGGAAAAGATTTTTGCCGCCGGTATGATCGAATGGCGGCGGTCTCATCGCACTGATGGCGGGCTGATCGCCGGGGCCACGGCGCGGATCGACCGATCCATGGACGTTGCCATCGCGAAAGAGGCTGAGACGCTGCAAAAGGGCCTTCCTATTCTGGCGACCGTCGGCTCGACCGCGCCGTTTATTGGTCTGTTTGGAACCGTTTGGGGCATCATGAACGCCTTTATCGAGATTGCCGAGCAACAGAACACAAACCTCGCCGTTGTGGCGCCGGGTATTGCCGAGGCGTTGCTGGCCACGGGTCTCGGCCTGCTGGCGGCGATCCCGGCGGTCATTTTCTACAACAAGCTCAGTGCGGATAGTGACCGGATCGTTGGCGGGTATGAAGCCTTTGCTGACGAGTTCGCCACCATCCTGTCGCGACAATTGGACAGCTAACGATGGGCGCGGCAGTTCAGCAAAACGGTGGTGGGAACGGGCGCAGACGCGGGCGGCGTCGCGGCCGGGCGCAGCCAATGGCCGAAATCAACGTGACGCCGTTTGTGGACGTTATGCTGGTGTTGCTGATCATCTTCATGGTCGCGGCCCCATTGTTGACCGTGGGGGTGCCTGTAGACCTGCCGAAAACGGCGGCCAGTGCCTTGCCCGGCGATAACGAAGAACCACTGACCGTAACACTGACCGCGGATGGACGAGTGCAGATCCAGACGACGGACGTGGTGCGCGAAGAGTTGATTGGCAAACTGCGCGCCATTGCGGCAGAACGCAGCAGTGACCGTGTGTTCCTGCGGGCCGACGGGGCGATTCCTTACGCGCAGGTGATGCAGGTAATGGGTGCGTTGAATGCGGGTGGGTTTTCCAATGTGGGTCTTGTGACCGATAGCGGCGGGCCGGCCCTGGACGAAGGTGGAGAGTGAGGCCGCGCGGTGGATACCGGCACCAAGATCTCGGCTGTTGCCCATGTCGTCTTGATTGGATGGGCTTTTTTCGGCGGTACGTTCCGGTCCGAACCCCTGCCTATGGCTGTGCAGGAGGTGTCGGTGGTCTCGGTTGATCAGTTCGATGCTTTGACCGCACAGCGCACCGCGCCTGAGGTGTCGACACCCGTTGCCCTGCAACCGCCCGAAGTGCCCACCGAAGATGTGACACCGCCCGCACCGGTTGAAGAAGAACAAACCCCACCCGAGGTTGTGACCCCAGCTGAACCCGAGCCCGATCCCGTACCCGAACCGGTCGAGGCCCCGCCAGAACCCGAAGTGGTCGACGAAGCGCCGACACTGGATCAGCCCGAGCCAGTGACCGAAGTGCTGCCCGTGGCTCCGGGCCCCGAGGCGCAGCCGCGCCCCGCTGACAAGGTTGCACCGGAACCCATTGCGCCACCACCGCCCGAGGCGGAACCGGACGAAGTGGAAACGCCCGCTGTGTCGCTGGATGAGGGTGCGGATACCCAGCAGGAACAGCAGGATCAAACCGCTCCGGAAGAGGCCACGGATCAGATCGTGACCGAAGCCGAGGAAACCAAAGAGAACGCTCCGCGTACGTCCCCGCGACCGCAGGTGCGGCCAAACCGACCCGCGCCACCGGCAGATCCGGTAGTGGCAGAACCTGAGGAGCAGGAGTCGACGCCACCAACACAAGTTGACGAAAGCGCCGTTGAAGATGCTTTGGCCGAGGCTTTGCAGGAGAGTAGTGAGCCTTCTGGTCCTCCACTGACAAGCGGTGAGAAAGATGCAATGCGTCTGGCTGTGTCACAGTGTTGGAACGTTGGGTCATTGTCCACGGATGCCTTGCAAACGGTTGTAGTCGTTGGATTTTCATTGACCCGTGAAGGGAAGGTGGAAGGCGGTAGCCTGCGTATGATCGATAGCTCGGGCGGAACAACGGCGTCTGCCAAACAAGCTTACGAAGCCGCCAGACGGGCAATATTGCGCTGTGGTGCCAAAGGTTACGACCTGCCTGCTGACAAATATGCTCAGTGGCAAGATATTGAGATTACATTCAATCCCGAGAGGATGCGGATCAAATGATGAGATTTCTGACCAGCCTATTGCTTGGCCTGACGATTATGACAGCGCCGGTATACGCACAGAGCGGACCGCTGCGTCTGGAACTGGATCAGGGGATCATTGAACCCTTGCCTTTTGCGGTTCCGAATTTTGTGCCTGACGGGCCAGCCGCGGCGCAATATGCCAACGACATCTCTCGAGTCGTTGCCGCCGACCTGACCGGTACGGGGCTGTTCCGCGAAATCTCATCGGACGCATTCATCAGCCGGGTCAGTAGTTTTGATGCGCCGGTCCAGTTTGCCGACTGGAAAGCCATCAATGCCGATGCGCTGGTGACGGGTGCTGTGAACGTCTCGGGCAACCGGCTGACTGTGCGATTCCGGGTGTGGGATGTGTTTTCGGGTCAGGAACTGGGCAACGGTCTGCAATTTGCAGGCACTACCGAAGGGTGGCGGCGCATGGCGCATAAAGTGGCCGATCAGGTTTACAGCCGCATCACGGGAGAAGGCGGATATTTCGACAGCCGCGTGGCCTTTGTTTCGGAAAGCGGGCCCAAGGATCAGCGCCTGAAACGTTTGGCGATCATGGATTATGACGGAGCCAACGTGCAGTACCTGACTGACAGTGCCGCCATCGTCCTGGCCCCGCGCTTTTCGCCGTCGGGCGATCGGTTGCTCTATACCAGTTATGAAACCGGTCAGCCACGCATCTATGTTCTGGACGTCGACCGAGTGAAAAGAACCGAATTGCAGACGCAAGAAGGCACGATGAGCTTTTCCCCACGCTTTTCGCCCGATGGCCGCTCGATTGTTTATTCGCTGATTCAGGGCGGCAATACCGACCTGTGGAAGATGGACCTGGCCTCGGGCCAAAGCGTTCGACTGACGAATACGACGGCTATTGAAACCGCGCCCAGCTATTCCCCGGACGGTTCGCAGATCGTGTTTGAAAGCGACCGCTCGGGCACACCGCAGCTGTATATCATGCCCGCCAATGGGGGTGAGGCAACACGGATCAGCTTTGGTCAAGGCCGCTACGGCACCCCGGTCTGGTCGCCGCGTGGCGATTTGATTGCGTTTACCAAGCAGAACAAGGGCCGTTTTCACATCGGTGTCATGCGTACGGATGGCAGTGAAGAACGACTGCTGACCTCATCCTTCCTTGATGAGGGGCCGACCTGGTCCCCCAATGGCCGCGTCATCATGTTTACCCGCGAAACGCAGGGGGCCAGTGGGCGGGCAACGCTGTATTCGGTGGATATTTCTGGGAGGAACTTGCATCCGGTGCGCACTCCGGATGGCGGCAGCGATCCGTCTTGGGGGCCATTGCAGAATTGATCGGGGCAGGCGGTTGGAAAAGTTCACAAAAATCCTGCACTGTGATACAGAGACGGCAATAAACCGATAAAACAACGAGGCACTTGAAATGAACGTATTGGGCAAAGTTCTGGCTATAGGCGCGCTGAGTGTAATCGCCGCCTGTACCAACAACGATCCATCGGCACTGGGTGGCGGTTTTGGAAATGGCGCAAATGGTGCCATTGCGCCGGGCTCGCCCAGCGATCCGCGCTCGCCCGCCTATTTCCAGCAAACTGTTGGCGACCGGGTATTGTTTGCAGTGGATCAGTCCACACTGACGCCACAGGCGCAAACGGTCTTGCAGGGGCAGGCAGACTGGCTTTTGGCCAACCCGGATTTCGTGGCTACTATCGAGGGTCATGCAGATGAACAAGGCACACGCGAGTATAACCTTGGTCTGGGCGCGAAACGGGCGAATGCGGCCCGCGACTATTTGATCTCGCGCGGGGTGGCAGGGAGCCGCCTGACAACAGTCAGCTACGGCAAGGAACGCCCGATTGAGATTTGCAGCACCGAGGAATGCTATTCCAAGAACCGCCGCGCGGTTACGGTGCTGACCGGTTCAACCTTGGGGTAAAACGATGAGACTTGCAGGATGGGTTCTGGCCGCAGTTATTGCGACAGCCGGTGTGGCACAAGCACAGGATCAGCAGACGCTGGCGGATATCCGTCAGGAATTGACAGTGCTGCACGTGGAGATTCAACGCCTAAAGCGTGAGTTTTCGACGACCGGATCTCCGGCGCCGAACCTGTCTGGCAGTTCCATTCTGGAACGGGTCGACGCGATCGAGGCCGAGTTGCAACGCCTCACGAGCCAGACCGAGCAGCTAAATCAGCGGGTTCAGAACGTCGTGACCGATGGCACCAACCGGATCGGCGACCTGGAGTTCCGTCTGGTCGAACTGGAAGGCGGAGATCTAAGTACGCTTGGCGAAACCTCGACCTTGGGTGGTGATTCAGGAGCTACGGCCGGTTCTGCGGTACCCATTTCACCAACGCCCTCTTCGGTAAGTGAGCAGGGGGAACTGGCGATCGGCGAACAATCAGACTTCGAAGCTGCTGCGCTGGCCCTGTCCGAAGGGGATTTTCAGGCCGCAGCCGACCAGTTCGCGCAGTTCGATTCGTCGTATCCAGGCAGCCCGCTTGCGCCCGAAGCACATTTGAAGCGCGGGCAGGCGCTGGACGGATTGGGCGACACGCGAGAGGCCGCACGGGCGTTCCTGGCCAGCTTTACCGGCGATTCCGAGGGTGCGTTTGCCCCCGAGGCCCTGTTTGAACTGGGTGCCGCGTTGGGGCGTCTGGGACAAACCGAACAGGCTTGTATCACCCTGACAGAGGTTGGCGTGCGGTTCCCGGCCTCGGCCACAGTGTCCGCCGCCACTCAGGAAATGGCTTCGCTGGGCTGTTCTTGACGGGCGAGGCCGAAACACTTCGATCTGAACTCCGCACGCGGCTGCCTGACCGACTGCCGCCACGTTTGGGTATCGCCGTGTCTGGTGGCGGGGATTCGGTGGCGCTGATGCATCTGTTGCATGAAATCGCTCAGGCCGAGCAGGTCGATTTGTTCGCTGCCACCGTGGATCATGGATTGCGCCCCGAATCGGCATCTGAGGCTATTTGCGTGGCCGAACAGGCCGCTGGATTGAATATCCCGCACGAAACGCTGCGGTGGCAGGGGTGGGATGGTACAGGCAATCTGCAGGATCAGGCCCGTCAGGCGCGGTATCGATTGTTGACCGACTGGGCGAACCGGAATGACATATCGGCGATTGCTTTGGGACATACAGCCGATGATCAGGCCGAGACTGTTCTGATGCGGTTGGGCCGGGCGGCCGGTGTGACAGGATTGTCAGGGATGCCTTGGGTGCGGGACCAAAACGGCGTGTCGCTACTGCGCCCGATGTTGGGAATCACTCGGCAAACCCTGCGCGGCTACCTGTCGCGGATCGGCGCAAGTTGGATCGAGGACCCGTCGAATCAGGACTTTAAATTCGACCGGATCAAAGCGCGTGAAGCCCTGACAGGGCTGGAACCGCTGGGGATTTCTGCACAATCGCTGTCGCGCGTGGCCGAAAATCTTGCACAAGCGCGTGAAGCACTGGCGCATTATACGCAGGAATCCGCACGACGAGTTACTGATGTGGATAGCGGGGACATTTGCGTGGACCGCAACGGCTTTGAACTGCTTCCGGCAGAGATTCAACGGCGGCTGGTCATTGGAATCACCGTGTGGATCGCAGGACCGGGCTATCCGCCGCGCGGGGCTGCGGTGGATCAGGCCGTGGCAGCCGTTCGGGATGCAAAGACCCTGACTCTGGCGGGCTGTTTGTTGATCCCACACGGCGATAAAATGTGGTTTTGCAGAGAGCTAAACGCCGTGGCGACAGAAATCACCGCCCCGGAAAAGCTTTGGGATGACCGCTGGGTTCTGTCCGGCCCTCGGGCCGTGGGCGCCGAGGTGCGTGCGCTGGGTGAGACTGGTTTGCCGCAGGTGCCGGAATGGCGCGCATTGGGCAAACCACGTATGGCGCTTTTGGCCTCGCCTGCCGTGTGGAGCGGTGAAAACCTGCTTGCTGCACCCCTAGTTGATTATTCCAACGGTTGGACAGCCGAAATCGCCCCACAAAGGCCCGAGTTTTACTCTTCGCTTTTATCGCATTGAACATGCTTGAATCATCTCTATTTTATAGGTCAAACCGGCAGACCCCCACCTGCCGAAATCTTTTGGGAGATATTCCTTGGGCAACGCTCGTAACATCGCCTTCTGGGTCGTTCTGTTTCTGCTGATCCTTGCACTGTTCAATTTCTTCAGTGGTCAGGGCGGAACGCTTCAGAGCAATGAAAGAACCTATTCCGATTTTGTCAGCGCAGTTGAAAGCGGCGAAGTCAAAAATGTGACGCTGGACGGTGAACAGATTCGCTATTCCACGCAAAGCGGCGCGACCTATGTCACCATCAAACCCGCCGATGCCGAAGTCACCAAGCTGCTGATCGATGAGAACATTCCCGTTCAGGCCGTGAAACAGCAGCAATCCGGGTTTCAGTCCTTCCTGATCACGCTGCTGCCTTTCCTGCTGCTGATCGGTGTCTGGATTTACTTCATGAACCGGATGCAGGGCGGTGGCAAAGGCGGCGCGATGGGCTTTGGCAAGTCCAAGGCCAAGATGCTGACCGAAAAGCATGGTCGCGTGACCTTTGACGATGTTGCGGGCATTGATGAGGCCAAGGAGGAGTTGGAGGAGATCGTGGAATTCCTGCGCAACCCGCAGAAATTCAGCCGTCTGGGCGGTAAGATTCCGAAGGGCGCGCTGCTGGTTGGCCCTCCGGGTACCGGTAAAACGCTGCTGGCCCGTGCCATTGCGGGTGAGGCAGGTGTGCCGTTCTTCACCATCTCGGGGTCCGACTTTGTCGAGATGTTCGTTGGTGTCGGTGCATCCCGTGTCCGCGACATGTTCGAACAGGCCAAGAAGAACGCGCCCTGTATTGTCTTCATCGACGAGATCGACGCCGTGGGTCGCCATCGTGGTGCCGGTTATGGCGGTGGTAATGACGAACGCGAACAGACCCTCAACCAGTTGCTGGTCGAGATGGACGGGTTTGAGGCCAACGAAGGCGTGATCATTCTGGCAGCCACCAACCGTAAGGACGTTCTGGACCCTGCGCTGCTGCGTCCGGGCCGGTTCGACCGTAACGTGACTGTCGGCAACCCCGACATCAAAGGCCGCGAAAAGATTCTGGGCGTTCACGCACGCAAGACGCCTCTGGGCCCCGATGTCGATCTGCGCATCATCGCGCGTGGTACGCCGGGCTTCTCGGGTGCGGATTTGGCGAACCTCGTGAACGAGGCCGCGCTGATGGCCGCGCGCGTGGGCCGTCGCTTTGTCACCATGGAAGATTTTGAGAATGCCAAGGACAAGGTGATGATGGGGGCTGAGCGTCGCTCTATGGTGCTGACCCAGGATCAGAAAGAAAAGACCGCCTATCACGAGGCCGGTCACGCCGTTGTCGGCCTGACTCTGCCGCTGTGTGATCCGGTCTATAAGGCGACGATCATTCCGCGCGGTGGTGCGCTGGGCATGGTTGTTTCGCTGCCGGAAATGGATCGCCTGAACTATCACCGTGACGAATGTGAGCAGAAGCTGGCCATGACCATGGCGGGTAAGGCCGCCGAGGTGATCAAGTACGGCGAAGACCACGTTTCGAACGGTCCTGCCGGTGACATCATGCAGGCCAGCCAACTGGCGCGCGCCATGGTGATGCGCTGGGGAATGTCGGATAAGGTCGGCAATATCGACTATGCCGAGGCGCATGATGGATACTCTGGCAATACCGCCGGGTTCTCGGTTTCGGCCCATACCAAAGAGCTGATCGAGGAAGAGGTGAAGCGTCTGATCCAGCAGGGTTACGAGCGCGCCCACCAGATTCTGACCGAACAGAACGAGGAATGGGAGCGTCTGGCACAGGGTCTTCTGGAATATGAGACGCTGACCGGGGACGAGATCAAGCGCGTCATGAACGGTGAATCGCCCAGCGAGGGTGATGATGATGGTGACAATCCCGACGAGGGCAGCGCGCCCAGCGTGACGGCGATTCCCAAGACAAAGGTCAAGAAGTCTCCGCCCGATGGTGGGATGGAGCCGGAACCTTCAGCTTAAGTACATCAGACCCGGGCATTGTCCCGGGTTTTTTTGCTTCACTTCACAGTCGGGATACGTACGGTGCGAAGAGCCGTTGTCAGGAATTTGGAGCGAGGCCCCACATGCCGGTGATGCGAAAAACCGAGTATTCGGCGCAGGTTGTCTGGTTGGGGCATGTCCCGTCAGGTGGCTCGCTGCGCGCCCGTCCGGTCGATCGGTTGGATCTTGATTTTACCGGGGAAACAGGCGCACGTCACGCAGGGGTCAATCGCGCCTCATGTATGCGTATGAAGAACCTGTACCCCGAAGATACTGAAATTCGAAATGTGCGTCAGTTGACGATTCTGTCGTCCGAAGAACTGGACGATATCGCAAGTGAAATGGGGCTGGAAACGCTCGACCCCACCTATTTGGGGGCGTCGATCGTGCTAAAGGGAATACCGGATTTTACCCATATTCCGCCCTCATCGCGGCTGCAGGCCCCCGATGGGCTTACGATGACCGTTGATATGGAGAACCGCCCTTGCATTTATCCAGGGAAAGAAATCGAATCTGACATTCCAGGCTATGGCAAGACGTTCAAAACCGCTGCCAGGGGCCGTCGTGGCGTCACGGCCTGGATCGAACGTCCGGGAACGTTGAAGCGGAACGACTCCGTCTCGCTTTTTGTGCCGGATCAGCGCGCGTGGGAACCCTTATAAGCCTCGGAATGTTGCGCTTACAGCGCCAGAACTGGGTCAACGCCGTTTCACGCCATGATTATGTCGGAATTCATATCCATTGCGATTGTACACGACGGTATGGATTGATCAGCACCGACCTATTGCGTCGGCACGCACGGCATTCAATCAGGGACCCTGCCCAATGAGCTACAAATCCGACATCGAAATCGCCCGTGAGGCGAACAAGAAGCCGATTCAGGAAATCGGTGCGAAAATTGGCATCTCCAGT